>CACGGX010000006.1 GCA_902572735.1 uncultured Alphaproteobacteria bacterium | reverse complement strand
AGTTATAAAATAAATAACAATGATTTGAAACGACGACAATCTAATTAAATATTTTCTTAATAATACAAATAACATTAAGAGAGATAAAAAAGTTATTATATGTGCTCCTATATTATTTAGTAGCAATATATCGAATAAAATTCCGAATATCAGGGCAACTAAATAAAGATAATAATGATAATGGTAAAAAATTAGATAAATAAAAGTTAAATGAAATAATACATAAAATGAATTATTTATATTAGGCATTAAAATAAAAGAGTTTACAGAAATTGAAAAACTTATAATTAAAATGATATTTAATTTAATACTGGAATTAAAAAATTTAGAAAACTCCATTATTTTGAAGTTACGATTTGTACATAATCAATATTTTTAAAATCTACAAATGGTAAAACAATAAATCTATTTTTTTCAACTTTAGCTACTTTTCCAACCAATAGATCTACGGGAAAGATTTGTGCTGTACCACTTGTGACTACAATATCTCCCAATCTTGGCATTTTATTTTCTTTAACAAATGAACTTACTAGATATTTTCCATCTCCAGTACCTGTAAGTAAAGAAAAAATTCCATCAGATATAGATTTTACTGAAATAGATAAATTAGGATCAGTCAAAAGAATTACTCTTGAATTATTTGAAGTTGTATCAATTACCTTGCCTATTAATCCTCGTTCATTAATAGCTGACATGTTTATTTTAATATTATCTTCGTATCCTGCATTTAAATTTATTAATTTACTATAAATTGTATCATTTCTATTAATTAGAGACGCTGTCTTTACTAAAGTTAAATTATTATCAGTTGCATTTAACAATTTTTTTAAAACTTTATTCTCTCTTGAATTTTGAATTGCTAATGTTTGCCATTTTTTTAAACGAATTATTTCTTCTTGAAGAATTTTATTTTCAAATTTTAAACTTCTAAATTGATTATATTCATCAATAAAATTTGAAAATACATTTACTGGTGCTGATATAAATCTTGTAATAGGGATAACCACAGTACTAGATAAATTTTTAATTCCACTTATAAGATAGTAGTCGGTTTTAGAAAAAAATACTAAAAGAAACGAAAGTGTTACAACAGAAATGATCGTAAATTTTTTTACAAATCTTGATAATTGAAAAACTTTTATCTGGAACTTAGGAGCCATTTAAATTTTTAGTCAGAGGCAAAGACATCACTTAATTTTGATTTTTCTTCAAGTGCTTGTCCTGTTCCCATTACAACACATAAGAGAGGGTCTTCTGCTATTGATATAGGTAGACTAGTTGATCTTCTTA
Organism: uncultured Alphaproteobacteria bacterium; assembly: GCA_902572735.1. Classification (GTDB taxonomy): domain Bacteria; phylum Pseudomonadota; class Alphaproteobacteria; order HIMB59; genus CACPNW01. The sequence goes on along the minus strand of CACGGX010000006.1, from coordinate 73,978 downwards.
AAACCCTATCAAGATTAAATAAAAGGGATCCACCTCCAGTTAACATTATGCCTCTTTCAACAATGTCAGCAGACAGTTCTGCAGGTGTTTGCTCTAAAGCTCTTTTAATTGTATCAATTATTTGAGCAACAGGTTCAGCAAGGGCTTCGGCAATTTGCCTTTGAGAAATAGAAATTTCTTTTGGAAGACCTGTTATTAAGTCTCTACCTTTTACACTCATACTTTTACCATCCCCATCATCAGGTGGGCATGCAGAGCCTATATCTTTTTTCATTCTTTCAGCAGTAGTTTCTCCAATTGCAAGTTTATGAGTTGATCTCATATATTCAATTATAGCTTCATCAAATCGATCTCCTGCGGCTTTAACTGAAGTAGAATTAACAACACCGCCAAGAGATAAAACTGCCACCTCTGTTGTACCGCCACCTATATCGACAACCATAGAACCTGTTGGTTCCGCAACTGGAAGACCTGCACCTATTGCTGCAGCAACTGGTTCTTCAATCAAATAAACTCTTCTAGCTCCAGCAGCATCAGCTGACTCTCTTATCGCTCTTCTTTCAACATTTGTAGCACCAGATGGTACACAAATAACAATTTGAGGATTTGATAGAGATCTTCCTTTATGAACCTTTTTTATAAAACTCTTGATCATTTGTTCGGCAACATCAAAATCAGCTATTACTCCATCTTTCATAGGGCGAATGGCCTGAATTTTACCAGGAGTTCTTCCAAGCATTTGTTTTGCTTCATTTCCAACAGCTAAAACTTGTGTATTTCCATCATTTTCTATTGTTGCAACAACTGAAGGTTCATTAAGAATAACACCTTCTCCTTTTACATAAACTAGCGTATTCGCAGTTCCCAAATCAATAGCCATATCTTTTGAAAATAAACTAAAAAAACGATCAATTACCATCTATTAAACCCCTTCTATTTTTAAACTTGCAATATTTTCTTTAATAGATTTAGTTTTTTTAAAGATCAATCTGTTTAAAGCATTTATATAAGCTTTTGCTGAAGCAACAATTATATCAGGATCACTTCCTTTTGCTTGAGATGAAAGATCTTCGTCTTCCAATCTAACAGTCACCTCTCCTTGTGCATCAGTTCCAGCGGTAATAGCATTTACTTGATAAAGTTTAAGTTTAAATTCAGTATTTGTAAGTTTTTTTATTGCGTTAAATGTAGCATCAACAGGACCGTTACCATTAATTTTAATATTTTCCACTTTTTCGTTAATTTCTATCTTTAGTTTAGCTTCAGCTTTTTCAACAGACCCAGCATTTACTTCTAAAGATACAAATTTAATGTGTTCATCATATGACGATGATCTATCTTCTGCTAATGCAATTAAATCTTCTTCAAATATTTCCTTTTTCTTATCAGCTAAATCTTTAAACCTCCCAAATAATTCCATCAAAGCGTTATCACCAACTTCATAACCAAGTTCTTTTAATTTTTCTGAAAAAGCATGTTTACCTGAATGTTTACCAAGAACAAGTGAAGATTTATTAAGTCCTATTGATTCAGGTGTCATAATTTCATATGTTCCAGCATGTTTAAGCATACCATCTTGATGAATTCCAGCTTCATGGGCAAAAGCATTAGCACCAACTATTGCTTTATTTGGTTGGACTGGAAAACCTGTGATTGAAGATACTAACCTAGATGCTTTAATAATTGATTCAGTTTTAATATCAGTATGATAAGGCATAAGATCTTTTTTTACTTTTAAAGTCATCACAATTTCTTCCAAAGATGAGTTTCCAGCTCTTTCACCCATACCATTAATAGTGCACTCAACCTGTCTTGCACCTTCTTTTATTGCGGCAACATTATTTGCTGTAGCTAAACCTAAATCATTATGGGTGTGCGTTGAAAGAATTGCTTTATCAATATTTGAGACATTGTTTTTAACATTTTTAAAAATATTTCCAAATTCTTCTGGCAATGTATAACCAACAGTGTCGGGAATATTAATCGTAGAAGCGCCTGAATTAATTGCAAGTTCAATACATTTATATAAAAATTCTAACTCTGACCTTCCACCATCTTCACAACTCCATTCAATATTGTCACAAAGATTTCTTGCATGAGATACAGTTTTTTGAATAGTTTCTAAAACTTCTTCTTCAGTTTTCTTTAATTTATATTTCATATGTAGAGGACTTGTTGCGATAAAAGTGTGAATTCTTGGAGATCTAGCATGTTGTACTGCTTCCCAAGCACGATCAATATCTTTAAAGCTTGCTCTTGCTAAACCAGCTATCGTTGAATTTTTTACATGTTTACTAACCTCAGAAACTGCTTCAAAATCTCCATTTGAAGCAATTGGAAATCCTGCTTCAATAATATCAACTTTCATAGCATCAAGTACTTCAGCAATTTGAAGCTTTTCATCTAAATTCATTGATGCTCCTGGAGATTGTTCCCCATCTCTGAGAGTTGTGTCAAAAATATAAATTTTTTCAGTCATTTATCTATTTATATACTAATCAAGATTTAATTAAACTTTCATCTAATTTTTTGATTTATCAACCATTTTTCCCTCAGCAATCCATGGCATTAAAGTTCGTAATTTTTCACCAACTGCTTCAATTGGATGTTCGGCTTGTTCTTTTCTCATTACTTTGAATTTAGTTTGACCGCTCTGATGTTCTTGCATCCATTCTTTAGCAAATTGACCAGATTGAATTTCAGAGAGAATTTTTTTCATTTCTTTTTTTGTTTCATCAGTAATTAGTCTTGGGCCTCTTGAATAGTCTCCATACTCGGCTGTGTTTGAAATTGAGTATCTCATGTTTGCCATTCCACCTTCATATAAAAGATCGACTATAAGTTTTACTTCATGAAGACATTCAAAGTAGGCCATTTCTGGAGCATATCCTGCTTCAACAAGAGTTTCATAACCTGCTAAAATTAAATGTGTTAATCCACCACATAAAACAGATTGTTCGCCAAAAAGATCTGTTTCACATTCTTCTTTAAAAGTTGTTTCAATGATTCCTGCTCGTCCTCCACCAATAGCTGACGCATAGGCAATTCCTATTTCCAAGGCATTACCTGATGGGTTTTTATCTACTGCAACTAAACAAGGCACTCCTGCACCTCTTACATATTCAGCTCTTACTGTATGACCGGGACCTTTAGGCGCAACCATTATTACATCAATACCTTCCTTAGGTTTAATTAAATCAAAGTGAATATTTAATCCATGAGCAAATGCTATTGTTGTTCCTTCTTTAATATTATCAGCTATGTCATTTTTATATATTTCTGATTGAAGTTCATCTGGTGTAAGCATCATAATAACATCAGCCCAGCTTGCGGCCTCTGCAGGAGTCATTACTTTGAAATTAGCTTGTTCTGCTTTACTTCTTGAATTTGAGCCTTCTCTTAATGCAATTGAAACATTTTCTATTCCAGAATCTCTCAAGTTCATTGCATGTGCATGACCTTGACTTCCATATCCTATAATTGATATTTTTTTATCTTTTATTAAGTTTAAGTCTGCATCTCTATCGTAATATACTCTCATTATACCTCCTCATTTTTTATAATTGATGATATTGCAACTGGACCACTTCTAACAATTTCAACTTTAGTAATTTCATTAATTTCTTTTATAAATCTATTTACTCTTTCTGAAGCACCAGCGATTTCAAAAATCGTGGTATTATTTTCATTCTCAATTTTTCTAGCTCTGTATAAATCACATAGCTGATAAACTTTCTTTTTATTTGTTTCTGAAATATAAATGTAAACTAGAGCAACTTCAGCTTCAACAGAACTACCCTCTTGATCTAAATTTGTAACACTATGAACTGGGATAATTCTAAGTAACTGTTTTTCAATTTGACTTACAACCTCTGAAGTACCATGAGTTACAATAGTAATCCTTGAAATATTTTCGTCATTACTAACTTCAGCTACATTCAAACTATCAATATTATACCCTCTACCAGAAAACATTCCTATTACTCTAGCTAGCACACCTGGTTCATTATCAACTAATACAGTTAATATATGTCTTTTAGACTCTGATACTTGATCAGGAGAAGCATAAACGGATTTATTCATTAAACTAAAATTTTTCCTTTTTCAGCTGATCTTTTATCTTGTTTTTGATCCTTACTTAACATCATTTCATTATGGGCAGAACCACTTTGAATCATTGGAAAGCAATTCTCTTCTTTTGTAACCCAAATATCAGCAATAACTGTATTTTTTGTTTTAATCATTTCAGTTATTACGTCATCAAGTTCATCAGTTGTCTTTGCTCTTAACCCAACAGCTTTATAACTTTCAGCTAACTTTACAAAATCAGGTAAACTATCAGTATAACTTTCAGAATATCTTCCGCCATGTAGAAGTTCTTGCCACTGTCTTACCATTCCCATGTATTCATTGTTTAAAATAAATATTTTTACTGGTAATCTATATTGAACAGCTGTACTCATTTCTTGAATGTTCATTAGTATAGATGCATCTCCCGCAATATCGACTACTAAGGCATCTGGATGTCCAACCTGGGCTCCAATTGCAGCAGGAAATCCGTACCCCATAGTTCCCAAACCACCTGATGTGAGCCATCTATTTGGTTCCTCAAATTTATAGAATTGAGCAGCCCACATTTGATGCTGACCTACTTCAGTTGTAATAAATGTTTTGGTATTTTTTGTTAACTCATAAAGTCTTTGAACTGCAAACTGAGGCTTAATCTGTGTACCTTCATTATTGTAGTTTAAACAATCTACTTCTTTCCATTTATTTATTTTATCCCACCACAATTTAAGCGAATCATTATCTATTTTATATTTTTTCTCTTTCCAGATCGAAATCATTTTTTCGACTACTTGTTTAACATCACCTATTATTGGAACATCGACATTTATAGTTTTATTAATATTACTTTCATCGATGTCAATATGGATTTTTTTTGAATTTGGAGAGAACGCATCTAATCTACCTGTAACTCTATCATCAAATCTTGCTCCGATATTAATCATGACATCACATTCATGCATTGCCATATTAGCTTCATACATTCCGTGCATTCCAAGCATGCCAAGTGAGTTTTTATCTGATGAGCCTACTACACCCAGACCCATTAATGTCATTGTTACTGGCGACCCAACCATATTTATAAATTCTCTAACTAATTTTGAAGCTTTTGGGCCAGAATTAATACATCCACCACCAATATAAAAAATTGGTTTTTTAGCTTTTGAAATTAATTCTACTGCTTCTTCAATTTTATTTTTTTCAAAATCAGGACTTGGTTCAAACAATCTATGAGAGGGAATAATAATTTTATTTTTTTCTTCATAAGTTCCTGAAGCAAATTGAACATCTTTAGGTATATCAATTAATACAGGACCTGGTCTTCCATTTTGAGCAATGGTAAATGCCTCATGAAATACAGAAGACAATTTATTAACATCCTTAACTAAGTAATTATGTTTAGTACAAGGTCTCGTTATACCTGTCGTGTCACATTCTTGAAATGCATCACTGCCAATTAAGTGTTGAGGTACCTGTCCAGTTATACATACAATAGGTACACTATCCATCATTGCGTCAGTTAAACCGGTTACAACATTTGTTGCACCAGGTCCTGATGTAACAAGAACTACTCCAGTTTTACCAGTCGACCTAGCATAACCTTCAGCTGCATGTATCGCACCACCCTCTTGTCTTACTAAAACGTGCTTAATTGAATTCTGTTTAAATAAAGTATCGTATATGGGTAATACCGCACCACCAGGATATCCAAATACAACTTCTACGCCTTGTTCAGCTAAGCTTTTTAAGACAATTTCAGCGCCTGTTATTTCATTATTCATTGATTTTAGCTCATAGGCTGTGGATAAAATAAAATCAATAAATTAGTTCAATTTTGCTCTAAATTAATGGATTTTAAGTCAATTTCATCCGGAAATTGATTAAATTTTTTAAAAATATTAAGATTTGAAGATCTCCACCAAGTATGTTGTCTTTTTACATAGTTTCTTGTTACTTGCTGTATTTTAGAAATACATTCATCAATTGATACTTCGTTATTAAGATAAGATTGAATTTCAGGAACTCCGTGAGCTTTCATTATTGGTAAACTATTATTATAATTTAATTTAAGCAAATTTTTGACCTCCTCTATCGCACCATCTTCCATCATTAAGTGTGTTCTATGATCTACTCTTCTATAGTTTTCTTTTCTATCTGGAAGAAATAATAATATTTTGTAATTTTTTAAATTAATAAAATTTTTATTTTTACTTTTTTTCCAGTCACTAAATTTTTTCTTAGTAAAAAAATTTACTTCCCATATTCTTCTTATTCTTTGAATATCGTTAGGCGCAATATTAATAATTGCATCACTGTCAAGCTCTTTAACTAAATTATAAAAATTTTCCTTACCAATTTTTAAAATCATTTTTTCTGATTCTATTTTTACTTTTTCTGGAATAGATGGAATTGAAACTATTCCATTAATTAAAGATTCTATGTAAAGACCTGTACCTCCAACTAAAATAGGTGTTATATTTTTATTAGCTAAATAATCAATTTTTTTTGATGCTTCCTCACACCATTTTTGAACATTAAATCTAACATCACCTTTAACAAAACCATAAAGATGATGATTGATTTTTTTTTGATCAGTGATGGTTGGTCTGGCAGTTAAGATACTTAACTCGTTATAAATCTGCATACTATCAGCATTTATAATTTCACCATTTAGTTTGTTCGCTAGCCTTAAAGCAAATTTTGATTTTCCTGATGCAGTTGGGCCTAAAACAAAATAGATTTGAGTTTTCAATTATTTTTAAATTTAATTGTTACCCAATTTTGCTCATCATCTCTAATTATTTTAAGTAATAATGAGGATCTTCCAGTCTTTTCTAGAGAATTTACTAATTCTTCAAATGAATTCATGTTGTTAATAACCTCCCTATTAACTTCTGTGATTATGTCTCCATTTTGCAAACTACTATCAATGTCGTCAATTGAAATTACTTTAACACCACTATCATTATCTTCAATAGTAATTCCTAAAGATTCAATCTTTAAATTTTTTTCAATATTTGTACTTGTTTTTCTTTCCGTAACTACCTCTCCGGGTAATTCTCCTAATATTACCTCAATACGAATTTTTTTATTTTTTCTCCAAACTTCTAATATTGCAGTCGAGCCTACATCTGACTCTGCAACAACTCTGGGTAAATCAGGCATCTTTTTAATTTCTATATTATTAAATTTTAAAATTACATCTCCTGGTTCTAATCCAGCAGTTTTTGATGGACCATTAGGATTAACATTGGATATAAATGCACCTTTTTGATCAGGTAAACCAAGACTTTCCGCAAAATCCTTTGTAACAGGTTGAATTTGTACACCTAACCAACCTCTCTTAGTTTTTCCAAAATCTTTTAATTGTTGTACTATTTTTTTGGCACTGTTGGCAGGTATTGCAAATCCTAAACCAATACTTCCACCTGTTTGCGAAACAATTGCCGTATTAATTCCAATTACCTCTCCATCTAAATTAAATAATGGTCCACCGGAATTACCACGATTAATAGATGCATCTGTTTGCAAAAATTTAACATATGGCCCACTACCTAAATCTCTTGAAATTGCTGATATAATTCCTGCAGTGACAGTTCCTCCCAAACCAAGAGGGTTTCCAATTGCAATTGACCAATCTCCAACTCTCATCTTATCTGAATCTCCCCAACCAACATATGTAAGTTTTTTGTTTTTTGGATCAATTTTCAATACAGCTATGTCTGCTTTGGGATCTCTTCCAAGTAATTCAGCTGTAAACTCTGTTTCATCATTTAGTATAACAGTTATTTCATCAGCTCCTTCAATTACATGATTATTTGTAACAACTATGCCATCTTCACTTATTATAAAACCTGAACCAAGTCCTGTCATTGGTCGTTGCGATCGTCTTTGATCACGATCAAAATATTCTTTAAAAAAATCATCAAAAGGAGATCCCTCTGGAAATTGTGGTATTTGATTTTGGTTATTATTTTCAACAATAGTAGTTGATGCAATACTAACTACTGCAGGAGATAATTCTTCTACTAAATCAGCAAAACTCTCAGGTACAGCAAGTAATGGTTTCGAAAATAATATAGAGATTAAGAATAAAAATTTAATTCTCATATTAATTCTCATAGTATTTGAAAGTGAAATAAATAAGGCACAGCCCAATAAGTGCAAAAAATAAACTAATATTTTTTACAGTTTGTGGATTAATAAGAGAAAGTATATCGAGATATTTCTTTAAATTGTTCGCTAAGAAAAAATAGAGTATGCCTTCAATGATCAGCACTAGACCTATGCTTATTAGTAATATTTCAAACATTAATTTTGGATATCTATTTCACCAAAAAATTTTTCACAAACTTCTCCTGGAGCGATTACCATGGACATTTCTGTATCTCCAAAAGTATCTTTACAAGCTTGCATTGTTCTTAGGAAATCAAAAAATTCCTCATCAAGACTATAAGCATCACCTAGTATTCTATTTTTAGCAGCATCTCCTTCACCTCTTAGTATTGAAGATGTTCTTTCAGCTTCAGCTAAAATAACTGTTTGTTGTCTATCAGCTGATGCAACAATTTCTTTAGAAAGTTCTTCACCTTCTGCTCTTAATAAATTTGCTTCTTTTTCACGTTCAGAACGCATTCTTTGATAAACGTTATTAGATACTTGTTCAGTTAGATCTGTTCTTCCAATTCTAATATCTACAATTTTAACACCAAAAGATTCCTCATTAACTTTGATTTGTTTTTCAATTTCATTCATAATGTTAATACGTTCATCACTCAGTAATGATGTTAAAGAGTATTGTGCAATTACACCTCTAACTGCTGCATTTATAATTCTTCCAAATCTATCTGAAAAAGTAGTTTCATTTCTGACTGTCTGATAAAATTTTAAAGGATCAACAATGTTGTATCTGGCAAATGAATCAACAATAATTCTTTTTTGATCTGAAAGAATCATTTCTTCAGGTTGGGGATCGAGATTAAGTAATCTAGAATCTAAAAAAACAGCATCTTGAATAAATGGAATTTTAAATTGAAGGCCAGGTTTTGTAACAACTTTTCTTGGGTCACCAAATTGGAGCACTAAAGCTTGCTTAGTTTCATTTACAATAAAAAAAGCTCCAGTGAAAGTAAGGAAAAGAATAAATAAAACTAAAACTATAAGTAAATTTCTTGCACTAAATCTCATCTTAATTGCTTCCTGACTTTTTAAGTTCATTTAATGGAAGGTAAGGAACCACACCCTGTCCATTTCCAGTATCATCTAAAATTATTTTGTTCTTACCCTCTAAAACTTCTCTTAAAGTTTCTAAATAAATTCTTCTTTTAGTAACTTCTTTCGCATCTTTATAACTATTGTAAACATCAATAAAGTTTTGTGCCACACCTTCTGCTTGTTTAACTACCTGCTCTTTATATGCTGTAGCAGCTTCAACAAGTTTGGCTGCTTCACCACGAGCATTAGGTACAATTCTATTCAAATAAGTGTTTGCTTCGTTAACTAATCTTTCTTTATCTTGTCTTGCTCTTTGAACTTCATCAAAAGCATCAATAACTTGATCGGGTGGATCAACACTTTGAAGCTGTACTGACTGAATTAAAACACCACTTTCATAGGAATCTAAAACTAGTTGTAATTCATTTCTTACAACTTGTTCAACTTCTTGACGACCTTCTGTAAGTAAGAATTGAAGATCTCTTTGACCAACAACTTCACGTACAACACTTTCAGACATATCTTTGACGGTAAGTTCTGGATTTCTAAGCTTGAATAGAAAATTTCCAGCGTCTTTTATTTTGAATAGTACCGTGAATGCAACATCTGCAATATTTTGATCGCCCGTAAGCATTAAACTTTCTTCAATTACTTTTCGCTCCGCATTTGAATTTGAGCCAAAACCAAGATCACTTGCACTTCTAAATCCAACGTTGATTTTTCTAATTACTTCAACTTTAGGTGTAACAGTTTGACCGATTGGAGTTGGAAAAAAGTAATGCAATCCTGGATCGGTTGTTTGACCATTCCATCTTCCAAATAAAAGTTCTACACCTTGCTCATCAGGCTCAACTCTATAAAAACCAGTAGCTAACCATAATAAAACAGCTACTATAATAAATATTGAAAGGTTACGTCTGCCACCAAATTTAAAATTGCCAAATCTATCTTTTGCTTTTCTAATTGAATCTTCAAAATCTCTTCTGTTTGGACCGTCTCCAGATCCTCCTGAGCCCCAAGGATTGTTATTTCCACCTGAACCCCAAGGATTATTGTCGTTGTTATTTTTATTCCAGTTCATATATTATTGATAAAATTGGCTCTATCTACTAACACTAATTATATTAATTAATAACTAATATTTGAGTAAATCTGGAAAAATCAAGTATGTCTGATGAAATTTTATCTTTAATTTATACATTTTCGAAGAAATTTAGTGATCCTGAAACAAATCTTACTTTTGATCCAAAAAATCAAAACATTTCTGCAATTGTAAAAGAGGGTAATGTAAACATTTCCTTGCTTGTGAAGGGGCAAAAAGAAGACTTATATATAAACATAGCAAGATTACTTAAAAATAATGTTGAGCAAATTTCTGGGGTTCTTTCAGTAAACGTAATTATCAACTCAGATAAAAATAGTAATAAAACAAATATTTCTGATGAGAAAAGATTCAAAATTGATGCAAAAAATATTGTAGCAATTGCAAGTGGTAAGGGCGGAGTTGGAAAATCAACATTTTCAGTTAATCTTGCCACAGCATTAAACTCACTAGATCTCAAAGTTGGATTACTTGATGCAGATATTTATGGTCCTAGTGTTCCTAGAATGATGGGTATTTCTCAAAAACCAATAATGAATGAAAACAAAAAACTAATACCCTTAGAAAATTATGGAATAAAATTAATGTCTATAGGTTTTATTCTAGACTCAGAGGCTCCAACAATTTGGAGAGGGCCTATGGTAATGAAAGCTTTAGAGCAAATGTTTAATGGTGTTGAGTGGGGTGAATTAGATTTTCTTATAATTGATCTCCCTCCTGGGACTGGAGATGCTCAACTAACTTTAGCTCAAAGTTCAAAACTTTCTGGATCAATTGTAATTTCTACTCCTCAAGATGTAGCTCTTACTGATGCAAGAAAAGGAATAAATATGTTTAAAAAAGTTAATGTTAATATTCTTGGTATTGTGGAAAATATGAGTTACTTCATATGTGATAATTGTAATCAAAAACATTATATATTTTCAAAAGATGGTGTGAAAAAAGAAGCTGAAGATTCCAAAATACCTTTTTTAGGACAAATTCCTATTGATACAAATTTAAGAATTCAGTCAGACAATGGAATCCCTACTTTGATAGATGATCCAGATGGTGAAATTTCAAAAAAATTTATATCAATTGCTAATAACTTAAAAAAATCTCTGAATTAAACATTCATCAAAGCATCAATTTTTTCATGATGCTGATAGTTTATTAATTTAAAATCATTTACGTTGTATTGAAAAAAACCTTTTGTTTCGAATTGAAGCTCTGGCAATTTTTTAGGCATTCTTTCTAATTGGATTTTAACCTGCTCAAAATGTTCTTTATAAATGTGAAAATCACCTAAAGAATGAATAAATGTTCCTACTTCTAATTTACACTCTCTAGCCAACATATGAGTTAAAAGACTATAACTGGCTATATTAAATGGAACTCCCAAAAACATGTCACATGACCTTTGATATAGTTGGCAACTTAATTTGTTGTTAGAAATAAAAAATTGTGAAAATGCATGACATGCTGGCAATGACATATTTTTAATCTCTGGAGGGTTCCAAGCAGAAATTATATGACGCCTTCCATTTGGATCTTCTTTTAATCCTTTAATTAGATTTAAGACTTGATCTTCTCCATTAAAATTTCTCCATTGCACTCCATAAATTTTACCAACATCTCCTTCAAATCGAGCTTGTGATTTCCAATAATCAGCTTGAGCATTTTGTGTCCAAATAGTTTTTTTATCTTTTAAATTTTCTCTTGAATCATTATATAAAATTTCAGCGAGTCTTCTCTCATCGTCTGAACCTTCGATGAACCACAATAACTCTGAAACTACAGATTTCCATGCTAGTTTTTTAGTCGTTATAGCAGGAAAACCTTTTGATAGATCATAATGCATTTGATAACCAAAAGACTTTCTAACGCCACCCGCTCTACTTTCAACATCAGAGCCATTATTATAACAATATCTCAAGGCATCTAGGTATTGTTTCATCTTTCCCAAATCTCAAAATGGCAAGTTGAGTCGCCATTTATTTTTTTAATCATTTTCATATTATTTTCTATAGAGGTAATATCTATAAATTTTTCACAATTGTAATTACCGTAGATTCTAGTGAGATAAAATTGTTCTATGGTTTTAAAAGTTAAATTTATTATTTCTGAACCTCCAATTATAAAAATATCCATATCTTTATATTCTGATTGAAGATTTTGAATTTGGTCATTTATGTTTCCACTAAAGTAATGATCTGCCCCTTCTATTAATTCTTTATTTTTACTTGTAATTAGAACATTTATTCTTGATTTTAGAGGTGTAGGCATAAAAGGATCTTCCCAAGTCTTCCTCCCCATTACAACGACATTATTTATAGTATTTTCTTTAAACCATTTTAAGTCAATTGAATTTTTTGGCCAGGGCATACTTTGGCCCTTACTGATACCCCCTTTTTCATCTACTGCCATAATTGCTTTGATCATATTTTTTATTTTATGACTTGAATAGTAACAATTTTTTTTTTTAATTGCTAGGTTTCAAGACAAAACTTTCAAGTATAATTAGTTTAAGGTATAATGGAAAAGTTGCTTTGCAACTAAGATAATAAATGCTTTGTGCAATAAGTTATTCGGACCCGGGGGCGGTACCCGGCGTCTCCACCAATATGGGGACGAAATAGGTTTGACGGTAATTAAAAGACAAAGACTTTATCCGGTATTGTACCACCGTTATCGGGCTATTTTATAAACGCTAACGATAATAGATTAGCACTTGCTGCCTAGGTTCTAGGTAAGCGCGGTTAGGGGCACCGGGCAACAGAACGCCCCACTTTTTAAATATTATCCAGTAATATCAATAATTTTTATAGAAAACTCTCTACGAAGTTTACTAAGAAGTTACTACGAAGGAAAATATATAATTTATTATTAGGTAATGTTAATTGTTAGATTTATTTTAACAAATTAATTTATAATGAATTATGAGTCTGAACTAACTGGTGGTAATCCAAATTCACTAGGTAATACAATAAAAGTTGTTGAACATGTCATTGTTAAAAAAAATAGAATTAATTCTTTAATTAAGTGTTATTCAAGCAACGACCAAATAGTAAGATTAAGAACATCAAATGCTTTTAAAAGAATTTTTAGACAAAAACCAGAATGGTTTTTAGATTTTAAACATATTTTCTTAAACAAAATTTCAAAGATAAAACAACCATCTGCACAATGGACCTGCGCTCAATTATTTTCAGAATTAGTTAATCAATTAGAAAATAAAGAACAAAAAAAAGTAAAAAAAATTGTATCTGATTATCTTAATAATTCCAGTGATTGGATTGTTTTATGTCAATCAATGAATGCTCTAATAACTTTCAATAAAATTGATAATATAACAATAAAAGAAAATATAAAAATTATTAAAAAACTTTCAAAAGATAGGAGAAAGGCAGTTTCTAGACTAGCAAAAAAATTATTATCCTTAAATAAAGAATGTAAAACTACGAATAACCCAAACAAGTAATCTGATAAATAATGAAAATTTTTTACGAAGTTTCTACGAAGAAGTTTCCAAAAACCTATATTTTCTGTATATAATAAAATTATGGTCGTTCTACAGAACGCCCGATATTAATGAGGTAAAGAAAATATGAAAAAATTTGAAGATTTGATGAGTGTAAAAAATGAAATTGAAGATATTTCTGCATCAGAAGCAAAAGAAAAAATCAATGATCCAAATGTACAATTCATTGATGTTAGGGATAAAGAAAGTTTTGCTAAAGGAACAATAGGAAATGCAATTCATTTGGATAGAGCTTTTCTTGAATTTTATTTGGCAGAAGGCAGTCCATTAGAAAATAAATTTTTCAAAGAAAACCCAGATAAAGAATATGTTGTATTTTGTGGTGTTGGAGGACAAGGAACTTTATCAACTAAAACAATGAAAGATATGGGTATTAAAAATGTAAAGAATATTACTGGCGGTATGGCTGAATGGGAAAAATTAAAAAAATAATTTTATTAAACTAAAAATTTATTTGGGGTTTTTTTCTTTCAAAAAAGGCACCATTGAGCTCCAAACACCATCCTTTTTTAAACGATGATAGGTTGCTGCAAAGATATGAATAATTATAAAACAATAAAGTAAACTAATGTTTAATTCGTGAAAAATAATAACAATATCAGTTATAATTGCATCTTTAAGCTCTATCCAAAATAAAAAACCAATCAATAATCCTGATAACACAGTACCTATTAATAGAGCATACATACCGTTGTGAACAATTTGAGCAGCTAATTTTTGAGCTTTAGGAGTATCTTCAGGTAAGGATGTCTTTTGTGTTGTTTTCATATAAATGAGACGAATTAATAGAAGAAACAGAAAAATTACTGCAAAAATAATTTCAAATCTAAAAAATGCTTTGTCTTCAAGTTGATTAATATCATCTACTTGCTTTGCTACACCATAAACAAATAAAAGAACAAATCCCCAATGAAATAATTTTGCTATTTTACTATATTGCGAATTATTTTTATCCAAACTCATAAATTTTATTGCAATACTTTAAATATTTAATAAAAAAATAAAACTGAAATGATTGAATATCAAAAAATACTAGATAAAAATATGCTAAATGTACTTAAAGATATTCTTAAAAATATTAAAGATAATGGATTATCAAATAATAATCATCTCTATATTACATTTTTAACGAATCATAAATACGTTGAATTACCTAATTGGTTAAAACAAAAATATCCCCAAGAAATGACAATTATTATTCAATATGAATATTATGATCTAGAAATAAATAAAAATAATTTTTCTATTACACTCTCATTTGGTGATATTAAAACAAACTTAAAAATTAATTATAATGCTATTGTTTCATTTGCAGATCCTTCAGCCAATTTTGGTTTAATTTTGCAAAAAAGTAAAATTCAGAAGAAGGTAAATAAAAAATTAGAAACCAATATATCAAAGAAGGATAATGTAATTAATTTTTCAAATTATAAAAAAAATTAATCTAAGTAATAATGTTCAATTAATTTACCATTTTGGTAATCTAAACATAATGGACTACCAGTTGGAAGTTCTATTGAAGATATTTCTTCAGGCTTATACATACCAACTTTAATCATTATTGCTCTTAAGGAATTACCATGTGCTGCAATTAAAATATTTTTTTTATTTAAAATATGAGGTTCAATTATTTCAGTAAAGTATGGAGAAACTCGGTCTACCACATCCTTAAGACTTTCTCCATTTGGAGGCGGTGTATCATAAGATCTTCTCCATATGTGAACTTGTTCTTTTCCAAATTTATCTGCAGTTTCAGCTTTATTTAAACCAACTAAATCACCATAATCCCTCTCATTCAGTTTTTGATCTTTTTCATAAATAAGTTTTCCATTTTTATGTAAATTTTCTATCTCTGATGCCTTTATAGCTATTTCTGCTGTTTTATTTGCCCTTTCTAAAACACTACTAAAAACTTTATCAATTTTTATATTATGTTTTTTTAATAAATGTCCTGCATTATTTGCTTCATTAATACCTTTTTCAGTTAATGGAACATCTTTCCAGCCAGTAAATCTATTCTCTAAATTCCACTGACTTTGACCATGTCTTAGTAAAACAAGTTTGTTCATATGTTCTATATAATATGTTATAGAGTATTTGTTAATAAATAATGGCTAATAAAAAAAGAATAGAATTTGATAGTTTAGGTTCTAAAAAAATTGATCAAAATAAACTTTGGGGTGCACAAACTCAAAGATCCTTAGAAAATTTTAAAATTGGCACTGAAAAAATACCATCAGAATTAATTATCGCATTGGGGCAGCAAAAGAAAGCAGCAGCAGAGGCTAATATAGAACTTGGCGTTATAGATAAAAAATTGGGATTATTAATATCAAAAGCCTGTGATGATATTATTAATTTAAAACTTATTGAAGAGTTTCCATTATCAGTATGGCAAACTGGATCTGGAACTCAAACAAATATGAATGCAAATGAAGTAATTAGTAATCATATTATAAAAAAATTAAAAGGAAGAATTGGAAGTAAAAAACCTATTCATCCTAATGATCATGTAAATTTATCTCAATCATCAAATGATACCTTTCCAACAATAATGCATATTGCAATTAATGAGTTATCAATAAAAAATTTAATACCAACTCTTAAAGATCTAATAAAAGAATTTCAAAAAAAGAAAAAAACATTTCAGAATATAATTAAAATAGGAAGAACTCATACTCAAGATGCAACTCCAATTACTTTGGGTGATGAGTTTTCTGCATTTTATACTCAATTACAAGCTTGTTTAAAAAGAATAGAAGTTTCAAAATCAGAATTAAAATATCTTGCTCAGGGAGGGACAGCTGTAGGTTCTGGAATTAATGCACCAAAAAAATTTGATAAAATATTTTGTAAATATTTGAATAAACTTACTAAGGATACTTATAAACCCTCTGAAAATAAATTTGAGTCTTTAGCTTCTCATGATCCACTAATTAATTTTTCAAATTCTTTAAAAACTTTATCGATTTCATTGTTAAAAATAATAAATGACATTAGGTTTTTAGCATCTGGGCCTAGATCAGGCTTAGGAGAATTGATATTACCTGCAAACGAACCAGGATCATCGATAATGCCGGGAAAAATAAATCCGACACAAATTGAAGCATTAAGTATGGTATGTGTTCAAGTAATTGGAAATAGTACAACTGTAGATATTGCAGGTTCAAATGGTCACTTTCAATTAAATGCGTATAAACCAGTTATTGCATTTAATATAATTCAGTCTGTTAATCTGATTAACGATGGAATAAAAAGTTTTAATAAGAATTGTTTAAAAGGATTAAAGGCAAATAAAATAATGATTGATAATCATTTAAATAATTCTTTAATGCTTGTTACTGCCTTAAACAAAAGTATTGGATACGATAATGCAGCAAAAATTGCTAAAAAAGCATTTGATGATAATTTGACTCTTAAAGAGGCAGCATTAAAATTAAATTTAATATCGGAAAAGGAATTTGATAAGATAGTTGATCCAAAGAAAATGATTTAACTAAATATATTCATAATTATCTTTATCAGCAAATAATTTTCTCAATAACAAGTTATTTAAATGATGACCTGATTTATTACCAAAAAAATAACCATGAATTGGGGAACCTGCTAAATACAAATCTCCTATAGAATCGAGAATTTTATGTCTTACAAACTCGTCCTTAAAGCGTAATCCGTCAGAATTAAGTATTTTACTTTCTCCAACGACAACAGCATTGTCTAAAGAACCGCCTAGTGCTAAACCGTTTGATCTTAGCATATCAACATCTCTTTCAAATCCAAAAGTACGAGCTGATGCTATATCAGTTTTATAATTTCCATTTACTAACTGTAATTGACAGCTTTGTTTGCTAACTAATTTACTAGGAAAATCAATTTCAAAATCAATTGAAAACTGATTATTGGGTTTTAATTCTGCAGATGAATCATTATTTTCTACTTTAATATTTTTTTTAACTTTTAAAATTTTTCTTCTTTTACTCAAACTTTGAACAGAAGTTTTATCAATAAGATCAACAAACTTTATTGAGCTTCCGTCCATTATAGGGACTTCTGGCCCATCAATTTCAATTTTGATATTATCTATATGTAGTCCGGACAAAGCACTCATTAAATGCTCAATTGTTGAGACACTTGCACCATTTTGATTGCTTATAGTTGTACTTAACTTTGTATTAGTTACATTTGACCATATAGCTTCAATGATATTATTTTTATTAAGATCTTTACGTACAAACTTTATTCCATAATCAGCTTCAGCAGGATAAAACTTTATAGTTACATCTACTCCAGAATGTAATCCTATTCCATTTATTGATACTGGTTTAGCTATTGTTTGTTGATTATTAAATGTGTTTGATAAATCTATCATATTAAAAAAGTACTGATTTCAGTACTTTTTTACATATTTTTGCGACTTTTAACAACTAACCTAATATTTCAGAATATTGCAAATAATAGTTTTAAACTAATTAGCTTGTCTTCTTAAGAAAGTCGGTATATCTAAAAGTTCTTCCTCTGTTTCCTGATTGAAATCATCATCAATTTGAGAAGTCTCAGTCTCTTCAGCACTGAATTCCTCTTTATCAACGATACTTAAATTATCATCTTCAGAACTGTTATCCATAGAGTCATTTTCTTCAATCTTTTTTTCTGAAGAGGCAAAAACAGGTTCAGTTTTTGTAAGAATATTATTTTCTACAGCTATGTCTTCAGATTTATTTTCAGTAGAGAGAGTATCAAATAAACTTAACCTTCTTACACTTGCTTCATTTGGTTTATCTATATCCATAGATGAGCCTAATACTTCCCCAGAAACATTATCAGTTTCAATTTTATCTAAAGTTTCTGTAACTTCGTTTTGAGCAAAATCTTTATCATCAACATTTTCTTCTAAACTAGAGATCTCTATTTGGTTCATATTTGTTTGCTCATCTACATGAATGTTACCAGAACTTTGATTATTGAGCATTCCTTGATTTGCTATGTCATTAATCTCTTCATCTAGAATACTCCCGTCTTGTGAATCATTATCCTGCAAGATAGCACTTTCAGAAAACTTCTCAGATTTTTCTATATTTTGTTTATAAATATCATTATTTATATTTATTGGCGCAAAACTTTCTATCGGTTTAGCTGATTTATTATTGTTTGCATCAATACCTGTAGCCACAATGCTGACTCTTACAACACCTTCAAGTCTATCATCACAGGTAGTTCCGTAAATAATGTTTGCTTCTTCATCAACTTCTTGTTTGATTCTATTTGCAGCCTCATCAACTTCATACAATGTAATGTCTTTACCACCGGTAATATTAATTATTAGACCTTTAGCACCTTTTAAGGACACGTCATCAATTAATGGGTTTGCTATAGCTGCTTCAGCAGCTGCAATTGCTCTACCTTCACCTTGTGCTTCACCAGTACCCATCATAGCTTTACCCATTTCAGACATTACAGTTTTGATATCTGAGAAATCTAAATTTATCATCCCTGGTTGAACCATAAGATCAGTTACGCCTCTAACACCTGCATATAAAACATCATCTGCCATCTTAAATGCGTCAGAAAAAGTAGTTTTTTCATTAGCAATTCTAAATAAATTTTGATTAGGTATTGTTAGTAATGTATCAACATACTGCTGCAGTTCTTCAATTCCTTTCTCAGCTAACTTCATCCTTTGAGAGCCTTCAAAATGAAAAGGTTTAGTTACTACACCTACAGTTAGTATTCCTTTTTCTCTTGCTAGTTTAGCAATTACTGGTGCAGCTCCTGTGCCAGTACCGCCACCCATTCCAGCTGCTATAAAAAGCATATGACTACCATCAAATTTTTCACTTAGATCTTGAATTGCTTCTTCTGCTGCCTGTCTTCCAATATCAGGCCTCATTCCTGCACCTAATCCTTTGGTACTGTTTAATCCTAATTGAATTTTATTTGGACAACTTGAAATTTGTAAAGCTTGTGCATCTGTATTAGCTATTAAAAAATCTACACCTTCTAAATTAGCATTAATCATGTTGTTAACTGCATTTCCGCCAGATCCACCTACTCCTAAAACTGTTATTTTGGGATGTAAGTTTTGCTCTACATCTTGTATTGAAATATTGATAGTCATTATAATCTCCGCCGTTTTTTTATAGTTTTTAACGAATTATGTTCGAAATCGTCAATATAATTTACTATATGTAGTATTATCTAAATATACTGATCAAGCCAAGAAAAAAAGCTTGATATTCCACGTTTTTTTGAATTTTTTGATTGATTTGCTAAAAAATCAATTTTAAATAAATCTTGGTCATACAAGATAGATCCAATAATGTCGCAAAAATTGGGTTTTTTAAAATTATTATCTAAATTTAATTGTTCTAAGGGACTTGATACTCTCACACCACTTGCAAAAATTGTTTCTACATATTTTTCAATATTATCCATCATTGCCCCACCACCTGTAAGAACTACATTATTTAATTTTTTATTGTTTAAATTATTGTCTTTAATTTTTTGCCATATCATCTCTAAAGTTTCTTCAATACGCGGTCTAATAATAGCATTTAAGCTTGATCTTGTTATTTGTTTAAATAAATTTTTATCACCTGAAATTATTGGAATTTCTATTATTTCATGATCATCGCTGGGAGATGAAACTAGAGAACCGTATAAAGTTTTTAATCTTTCAGCACTGGAAATATTAGTAGATAAACCTCGAGCAATATCTAATGTAACATTATTACTACCAACACCTATTGCATCTCCATACAAAAACTTATTATTTTCAAATACTGATATAGAAGATGTTGAATGGCCTAAATCAATACAAATAGTACCAAGCTCTTTTTCATCTCTTGTTAGTGATGATAGGGACGAAGATAAAGGAGAAGGAATATAATTATCAATATTGAGTTTCAATTTTTTGATAACACTGGAAATGTTATCTGTATATTTTTTTTGTATATTTATTTTATAAAAGTTAATTTTTATATTATCTGAGTAATTTCCTATTGGAGCATTAAAATACAGGTTATTATCGATATCGTATGAAGTTATATTATTAAATATTTCAAATTGTTCACGGTGATTATTAAAATATTCTGATTGATTAATTATTTTTTTAAGATGTAATTCTGAAATTTTCTCATTTTTTAATTCTATTGCCGAGTTGTAATAATGAGAATTAGAATTCAGTAAAGATAGATTAAGATTGATAGAATTTAATTTAGTTTGAGATTGTTTTTCGGCATCTATAACTAAAGATTTAATTTGATCATGTAGATTTTCAAAATTTAAAATAATATTTTTTTTAATATTATTATTAGGAACACTGGCAATAGATAGGATATTAATATTATCAGTATTCTTATAATCAGCAACGACACATGATATTTTTGAATTACCAATATCCAGACCAGCTTTAATCATTTAAATTAATTAAGATTGTTTTTTTTAAATTTCTTAAATCATATATTTTTATATTATTAATATCCGTTTCGCTAAGTTTATTTTGTACCATAATAAAATTTTGAATAGATTTATTTGGATCCTCTTCTGAAAGCATTAATTTCACATCGCTATATAAATTTATATCCCATCTTCTTTTATTAATAAATTCCAAACTCTCTATTTGATATTTTTTTTCAAAATCATTATTTTTTAAAAAGTTAATTAGTGATTTAGCTTTTAAGTTTGAAGAATTGCCTTTAAAAATTAATAATGACTGATGAGTGAAATCTGTAATGTAAATTTGATCTATGATTTTTCCATTTTCATCAAATACAAAGTATTTCTCATTAAAAAAATAAATTCCTATTGGTTTATATTCTTCAATCCTAATAAATAGAGTATCTTTGTAATTTGTATTTAAATGTATTTCTTTGACCCAATTATTTTCTTTTATTGAATCATTAATTTGATCCAATGGTAACAAAAAAATTGATGATCCTATATGATTTAGTAGTTTATCCTCTACAAATTTTAATTCGATATTTTCCAAACCTGAAATATCAAACTTTGTAAATTGATATTGGAAGTTTTCTGAAAAACTCTGAATTATATTTTTAGAAGTCTCAATTAGATTATTTTTGTTTAAATATAGAAAAAGAGAAAAAATTATTAAAAATAATAAAATACATAAATAAGTAAATGATCTGAAACTTAAAACATATCTTCTTCTATTAATATTGTTCATACTAATAATTTAAATTTTTGATCAAAATAAAAATGATTTCTGAAAAAGATAAACCTTTATAATTAGCTTGTTCAGGTAATAGAGAAATAGGAGTAAGTCCAGGTTGAGTGTTTGTTTCTAAAAAGAAAATTTTATTCTTTTTTGGATCAAAAATAAAATCTGTCCTTGCAACTGAATTACAACCTAAGAGCTGATGAGCTTTAGTAGCAAATTTAAGACATTTAGCATAATTTATTTTATTTAACTTAGCTGGCAAAATATGTTTAGCGTAACCTTTTGAATATTTCGCTTTATAATCAAAGAAATTATTTTTTGATTTTATCTCTGTAACAGCGAGTGCGTGAATTTTTTTATCTAATTTAATAGTTGAAACTGTAAGCTCCCTGCCAGATATATACTCTTCTATTAAGATTTCTTTGTGATTATTAAGTTCCTTTTTAAATTCTTCTATATTAGAAATTAAATTATCAAATTCTTTTTGATTTTTTATTATTTTTATACCAAAACTTGAACCACTTCTATTGGGCTTAATCACAAATTTTTTTAACTTACTTTTGATAGTAATTAATTTCTTCTCATTTAAATCATTTATATTTAAAAGATAAAATTTCGGAGACATTAATTTATTTTTAATGATTTCTCTCTTGGAGGCAGATTTATTAAAACATAGATTAGATGATTTTATATTTGAATGAGAAAAGGGAATCTTATTTTTTTTTAAAATTTTTTGAGTTTGTCCATCTTCACCAAAGGGCCCGTGTAAAGCATTAATACAAACAAAATTTTTATAATTAGTTATTTTTTTATGAAAGTTTTTTGGATTAACTCTTAATATTTTAAACTTCAATTTATTTTTATTAAGAATTTTTTGAATTTCTCTAGAGGTTACTAAAGATACACCATGCTCTTCATTATTGCCACCTTCTAAAATTAAAATTTTTTTATTACTCACCTATTATTTTTACCTCCCATTCTAATTTTACATTGAATTTGGCATATACTTTCTCAACAATACTTTTACCTAGGTTTTCTATATCTGTTGCTGAAGCACTTCCCATATTAATTAAAAAATTTGCATGTTTATCACTCACATATGCATCTCCAAAATTGGTACCTTTACATCCTGCTTCTTCAATTAGTTTTGCCGCATGAAGATTTTTAGGATTTTTAAAAGTACTACCAGAAGTTTTATTTTTTATTGGCTGAGTTTCTAAACGTTTATTCTTTATTTTATTAATCTTATCTTTTATTAAATTTTGATCCCCATAATTAAAATTAAATATAGCTTTTGTAACTATATCTGTATTGTTTATTTCTGAAGATCTATATTTTAGATTTAGTTTATCTTTTGTAATTATTTTTCTTTGACCAAAATTATCACAAATCTCAATGCTATCTATAACATCTACAGTTTCCGAACCATAACATCCGGCATTCATTTTAACTGCTCCACCTATTGATCCTGGAATACCACTATAAAATTCAAAACCCTCTATATTTTGTCTCAATGCATAATTTGATAAATTAATATCTAAAATACTGGCGCCAACTTCAAGTTTGTTATCATTGATTTTAATAGTATTAAAACCTTTGCCTAATTTTATAAGAGTTCCATTATAACCATTATCTCTAATTAATAGATTTGAGCCTGAGCCTATTATATAAAAATTTTCATTATTTATTTCATTTAATATAATTTCTAACTCTAAATTATCTTCAATTATTGCAAATATTTTTGCATTACCTCCTGTTCTAAACCAAGTATGTTTACCAGCATTATAATCTGAGTAAATTTTGCTTTTAAGTTTATCGGCTAATTCTATAATTTTTTTTGACATTAGTTATTCAAATATTTTTTTGCAATACTTGATATTGAACCCGCGCCCATAAAAACAATTGTATTTTGATGCAATGTATAAGGTTTCATTAATTTATTTAAATCACCTATATTTTTTAAATATATAGCATTTTTATTTTTTTTTAATATTTTAGAATATATGTCTTTTGAAGTTGCGCCCTTGATAATCTTTTCTCCAGCTGAATAAGTTTCTAATAAAAATAAATAATCAACTTTAGATAAAACTTTTATAAATTCTCTAATTAGTATTTTAGTTCTAGTGTATCTGTGTGGTTGAAAAACAACTATTACTTTATTTTTTAGACTTTTAGCTGCACTTAATGTAGCTGCAATTTCTGTTGGATGATGTGCATAATCATCATACACAAAGGACTTATTTTTTTTTCCAATAAATGAGAACCTTCTTTTTACACCTACATAATTAATCAAAGCATTATTAATATCTTTATTTTTAATTCCATTTAGTTTGGCTGCAATAATACTTGCAGTTGCATTTAAAATATTATGATTGCCAATTGCATTGAGAGTAAATTTATAATTAGAAGAATGAATAATTTTATTGTTAATTTTTAATTTAAAAGAAGTTTTTAGTTTGTTTTGTATAATATCAAAGATTAATACATCTGCTTTTTTATTTTTTATTGAATAAGTTAAAATATTTCTAGTTTTTATTTTGTTAATTAGTAATTTAAGATTCTTATCATCATAACACATTATTGTGGTTCCATAAAATGGAAGCAGATTTATAAATTTTTCAAATGCATTAATTAAATTTTTTTTTGATTTATAAAAATCCATGTGTTCAATATCTAAATTAGTAATAATTGATATTTGATGTGGAAGCTTTAAAAAGGTACCATCACTCTCGTCTGCTTCAACAATCATCCATTCACCTTTTCCATAACGATTATTATTAGAAAAAGAATTTATAATACCGCCATTTACAATAGTAGGATCTAACCCTGCTTCATTAAAAATATTTCCTACCAAACTAGTAGTAGTAGTTTTTCCGTGAGATCCAGCTATGGCAATAGATTTTTTATTTTTCATTAATTCAGAAAGCATATCAGCTCGAGAAAGGACTGGTATTTTTTTAATATATGCCTCTTTTATTTCAGGATTATTTTTTTTAATAGCTGATGAATAAACAATAGCATGAGCATTTTTAATATTTTTTTTATTATGTCCTAAAAAAAATTTTATACCTTTTTTCTTTAATCTTTTGGTATTGTCATTTACTGATATATCACTACCCTGGATCGAATATCCTTTATCTAGCATCAATTCTGCAATACCAGACATTCCTATTCCTGAAATACCTATAAAATGAATTTTACTGTTAATTTTCATTTAGTATTAACTTATAAATTAAAGTATTAGAGTTTTTAACTTTAATCATATCAAATTTTTTATTCATTGATTCTAATTTACTTTCATTACTATATGTTTCATAAATATGTCTTTTTGCTTTGTCTATCTCATCATTATTTTGATCAAAAATTATGGCTAAGTCATGTTTAGCTAATATTTCAGCATTAAAAAATTGATGATTATCTTTTGAAGAAGGTAAAGGAATTAATATCGAGGGAAGTTTAAAGTTAATTAAATCAACAATTGTTCCTGCTCCAGCTCTGCATATTGCTAAATTAGAATTAGCTAGTATTTCATCTACATTTATAAAAAAATCTTTCAAAATTATTGGCGATTTAATATTTTGTAATTCTGCTTCATATTTTTTTATCAAATGTTTAGAACACTGAAATATAAATTTAGCTTTTATAATTTTTTCGTCATCTATAATTTTAATTAGATTTGTTGCAAAATTTGATACAAATTCTGATCCTTGACTGCCACCAGAAATAAAAATTGTAAAGTTACTCTTAGAATTTTTATTGCTTATGTTATTATTTTTTTGAAAATTATTTTCTGGAGAACCAACTACAAATATTTTATCTTTAAAATTTGGATTGATTTTAGATTTAATATCAAAATTTAAAAATAATTTATTTGAAAAATTCAAAAAAAATTTATTCGTTCTTCCCATTATTGAATTTTGTTCATGTATATAAAGTTTAACTTTATAAATTGGTTTAAATAACATACATGTTAACATTGGAGAAAACGAAGCATAACTTCCAAAAGAAATTGAATGGGATGGTTTTAATAAAAATATAATAATGAATGATTGAATTAATCCTAATAAAATTTGAAATATGCCAAAGATTTTAAATATTAGGTTTCCATTCAAATTTGACGAGCTAATTATATAAATTTTTCCATTATAATTATCACAGTATTTATAACCTCTTTTGTCAGTTATAATTGTGCAATTTATATTTTTATTAGATAAATAATTTGCAAAATTTTTTGCTGGTATAACATGTCCGCCTGTTCCTCCTGTAATTAGTAAAAAATTTTCTTTCATAATTCTTCATTTTTTTTGTTTGTAAGAGATAATAAAAAACCAAATAAAATTGCTATGGATATCATGGAAGAACCTCCATAACTTACAAATGGCAGTGTCATACCCTTTGTTGGTATAAGGCCCAGCGAGCTAAAGATATTAATTAAGCATTGTAATCCAAATGAGCAAATTAAACCACTAATTGCAATAATTTTATATGGATCTTCAAGTTGTAGAACTTTTAATAAGCTTCTTATTATAATAGATAGAATTATAAAAATAATTATTAAACAAAAAATAAATCCTAATTCTTCTCCAGCAACAGCAAAAATAAAATCAGTGTTAGCATCAGGAATTTTTTCTTTTAAAATACCTTGCCCTGGACCCTTTCCAAGTAGCCCGCCATTTTTGAAAGCTTGAATACTTAAATCTATTTGATATGTATCAGTCCCACCTAATCCGCCAAGAAATGAATTAATTCTTGATTGAACATGATCAAAAATAAAATAAGAAAAAATTGAAATTCCTAATATAAATAAAAATGCAACTATAACTAAAAAAATTGATAAACCAGCAACGAATAACTGGCAAAAAAAAGTTGCTGACAGTAAAACTGTCATTCCCAAATCAGGCTGCATAAGTATTAAAGATAAAAGCAAGAAGAAAAAAACAAACAGTAAAGGTAAATAAAATTTTTTATCTTCAATAGATTTACTTATACACCATGCAGTCAATATAACAAAAATAGGCTTAATTATCTCTGAAGGTTGAAGTGTAAAGTTAAATATTTGAAACCATCTCTTAGCGCCTTTAACTTCGTAATCTAAAAAAAGTATTAGCAGTATTATTATTAATAAAATAATAAATAAAAATAGTGAAATTCTTCTTATATTTTTACTATCTAAATCTGATAACGCAACAAGTAAAAAAACTGAAAAAAGAAAAAAAATAGAGTGTCTATTTATGGATAAATTTTCATCTATGGAAAATGAAAGTATTAATCCCGTAAAACCCAATGATAATATTAATATAATATTAATTCTATCAATTGCACTCCACCAATTCTTTAAATATTCCATGGTTAATTTATATAATTTTTAATTAATTTATTAAAATGTATGCCTCTTTCTTCAAAATTTTTGTATTGATCATAAGAGGCACATGCAGGAGCGAATAGTATAGTTGATTGATTTGAATTTTTTTTAATATCCTTGAATGTTTCTTTGATAACTGATTTTAAATTTGCCAATTTTTTTACAACCAATTCTTTTTTTAATTTTTTTTCAATGAAATTTCCTGATTTTCCGTAAGTATATACACAGCTAATTTTATTTTTATATTTTAGAAGAATTTCAAAATTTTTTTCTTTAGCTATGCCTCCTAAGATTAGGTAAATATTATTATAATTTACAACTGAATTTATTGTTGAATTTAAATTGGTAGATTTACTATTATTTACTATTTTTAATTTATTATTTGTAAAAATTGTAGATGATCTAAATGGCAGACCCTTAAATGTCTTAATAACCTTAAGAAAATTAGATTCTGGAATTTTTAATATTTTGCTACATATGTATGCTATTAAAATATTTTGAATATTAAAATTACCTTCTAAATCTTTTGAGATTTTTTTTATAAATAATTTTTTGTTTTTTTTGAAGTAATTATCTAGAATATAATCATTGTTAGCGAAACAATCAGCTGATTTATCGACTAAAGAAAAACTAATTTTATTTTTAATTTTTTTTTGATTAAATATCTTTCTTGAATAAATATCATCAATTGATAACAAATTAATTCCATTTTTAGTAATAATATTTTTCTTCTGACTAACATAATCACTAATACCTTTGTACCTATCTAAATGATCACCAGATAAATTTGTTATTACTGATATTCTACTATCAAGAGACTTAACTGTTTCTAATTGAAAAGAACTTAATTCGATAACATGAACTTTATATTTTTTTTTAAGAAGAAAAGCATTGCATAATGATTCTCCAATATTGCCCCCAACAAATGTTTTAATATTATTTTTTTTTAAAATGTCTCCTATTAATTTGGTTGTTGTTGATTTCCCATTTGTACCAGTAATAGCTACAATCTTTTGATTTGTTAAATTCGAAATATATAAATTTAAATCTCTATTTACTTTTTTAGATATATTTTTTCTTTTAAATTTTTTTTGTCTTAAAGATATTCCTGGGCTAACAAAAATTTTTTTAAAATCATTCAAATTATCTTTTTTTATATTGAAAAAATAATCTTTATTGTAATTTTTTTTTATAGCCTTTCTTACTATTGGATTATCATCCCACATCTTAAATTTTATTTTTTTATTTTCAAAATAATTTACTATAGAAAGTCCTGATTTTTGAATTCCATAAATTAAATACATTATCTTATTCTTAAAGTTGCAAGACCTATCAAAGCTAATACAATAGTAATTATCCAAAAACGAATAACTATTGTTGACTCAGGCCATCCCTTTTTTTCAAAATGATGATGTAGTGGAGCCATTAAAAAAACCCTTTTTCCTGTCATTTTAAAAATGAATACTTGGATTACTACAGACAAGGTTTCTAGAACAAATAAACCTCCTATTATTGCAAGAAGAATTTCATGTTTGCATATTATTGCTACTGATCCTAAAGAGCCGCCTAATGCTAAAGATCCTGTATCACCCATAAAAACTTTAGCAGGTGGTGCGTTAAACCAAAGAAAACCTAAAGCGGCTCCAATTAAAGAACCACAAAAAACTGCTAATTCACCGGTTCCAGGAATATATTGGATAAGTAAATAATTAGAAAAAACTATATTACCTGAAACATAAGCTATGAAAGCAAAAGACATAGCAACTATCATTACAGGGACAATTGCTAAACCATCAAGTCCATCAGTTAGGTTTACTGCATTAGCCGATCCAATAATTATAAATATGGAAATTAGAAAATAAAATATTCCAAAATCTATAATTAAATTTTTAAAGAAAGGAAATGTCATAGATTTGCTTATACTTGGATCTAAATTGATAAGAATTAAATATGTAATGAAAAAAGAAAAAATGATTTGAAATATAATTCTTATTTTTGATGAAATACCCTTACTGGTATTTGATTTGATTTTACTGTAGTCATCTACAAAACCAATAGATCCGAAAATTAAAATAGTTGAAAGTAAAATCCATATAAAAATATTTTGTAAATCAGCCCAGATAATTGTTGAAACAAAAACACTTAAAATAATCAACAGGCCACCCATTGTAGGAGTACCTTTTTTTGCAATTATATGTGACTCTGGACCATCATCTCTTATTGGCTGGCCAGTTGGCTGAACATTTGATAATTTGTTAATAATATAATTTCCAAATATGAGAGAAAAAAATAATCCAGTAAGAATAGAGGCGCCAGCCCTAAATGTTATATAACTGAATATATTTAGAAAACTAAATAAAGATTGGTATTCAAAGGCCAAATATTTAATCAAATCGATACCTGTTTTAATAATATTTTTGCAAACTTATTTATTTTTGTCGAATTAGAACACTTAATTAAAATAATGTCATTATTATGCACTTTCTCTTTTAAAAATTGCATAATTTTATTTGTATTTTTAAAATGGATAAATTCATTATTTGGATTTAAATTTTTTACAGATAATTCAAAGAATTCGCCACATAAAATTACAAATTTAAAAATAGTGGCATCTAATTGTTGTAGTAATTTATAATGAATTTTATAAGAATTATTTCCTAATTCATTCATTGTTCCTAGAATTATTATTTTTTTATTATTTTTTACTTTGATATTTTCTAAGTTTTTTATGCTTTGCAACATTGTATCAGGATTAGCATTATAAGATTCATCAATAATATTTATTTTTTTTTTATTTAAAGAAATTTTATGAACTAATCCCCTACCTTCCACTGGTTTTAAAAACTTGAAACGATTTAGAACTGATTTAATGTTCAGAGAATTTTCATTATAAAATGCAAGACAAAATAATAAGTTATTTAATCTATGCATTACTATTGCATCAGTAACAATGATAACCTTTTTTTTATTAATTGATAAAGTTACTTTATGCAATTTTTTATAGGGAGATATTTTTTTAATAAAATATTTTTTTGAAGAATTATCAATACGAATTATTTTAAGATTTTTTTCTTTTTTTGCTTTTGTGATTAAAATATTTTCAGATTTAGAAGAAACATTGAGATATAGCTTTTTCCTATTATTATTATATTTAGAAATAAATATATCAGCTTTTTCTCTGGCAATATTATTTTTTGTTTGGAAATTTTCAAGGTGAGTAGATTGTATATTTGTAATAAATACCTCTGATGGTTTGACTAAATTACTAAGAAATTTTATCTCACCAAAATTATTTGTTCCAATTTCAAAAATTGCATAATTTGATTTTAAATTTAAATTTAGTAAAGAAATTAATACACCTAACTGATTATTATAACTTTTCTTTGAGTAAGAAATGGTATGATCTTTTTTTAAGAAAAATGCTAAAGTTTCTTTTAAAGTAGTTTTACCAGCACTGCCAGTAATGCCTATTACTTTACCTTTGTATAAATCTCGTTTCTTTTTTGCTATTTTTGAAAGGTACTTATAAATATTATTTACATATAAAATTTTTTTATTTTTTTTAAAATTTTTGTTATCAGTTACACAAAATTTTGCACCTTTATCTATTGCTTCATTTAAAAACTTGTTTCCATGAAATCTTTTACCTTTTAAAGCAATAAATATATCGCCACTTTTAATATCTTTACTTGATATTTGAATTTTATCTTTTTTAGATATTATATATTTCTCTAATTGATTTAATTCGATCATTAATTTAATAATTGTTTAACAACTGTAAAATCATCAAACTTTATTGTTTTATTTTTTAAAACTTGAAATTTTTCGTGCCCTTTACCTGCTACTATTAAAATTTCATTCATTTTTAATTCTTTAATAGCTAATTTAATTGCTTTTCTTCTATCAGATACTTCCATAGCTCTAGAACAATACTTTAGAATATTTTTCCTTATTTTAGATGCATTTTCGTTTCTAGGATTGTCATCCGTTATATAAATTTTATCAGCATATTTATTTGCAATTAATGCCATAGATTTTCTCTTACTTTTATCTCTATCACCACCACACCCAAATAAAATTGATGGTTTCATTTTTTTGATTTTATAAGCAAGTAGAATTTTTTTCAAAGCATCTGGTGTATGTGCATAATCAATAATAATTTTTGCTTTTTTTTTCTTATACTCAATTGTTTGCAAACGACCTGATGGATTTGTAACTTTTGATAATACTCTTATAATTTTACTTTGACTAATATTAAGTGCTAAGCAACAAGTAATTGCGCATTCTAAATTTTCTAATTCTATATTTGTTTTAAGTTTTAGATTTTCTAGTTTATATTTTGTATTGTTAATATTCAAATATACAAAATCATTGATTTTTATTAATTTTATATTTTTATTTCCGAAGTATTTAATTTTTACGTTTTTTTTTACCAATGTTTTTTTTAATTCAGATAAGATGTTTAATCTTGAATTAATTATAGCAAATCCAGAATTTACTAAATGATTAGAGAAAAGTTTAATTTTAGATTTTTTATAATTTGAGAATGTTTTATGGTAATCAAGATGATCTTTTGAAATGTTTGTAATAGCTGCAATATTTATTGGATAATTTCTTAACCTGTTTTGTTCTAGAGCGTGACTTGAAGCTTCAAAAATGAAAATATTTTTTTCTTTTTTATTCGAAGATCCATATCTAAATAATTCTTCATAGGCAGGTGTTGTTAAATTTATATCATTTATTTTTTTTCCGTTTACAAAATGTCCTAAAGTACCAACCATTGTATTATTATATTTTAGTGAATTAAGAATTTTTGAAATATACCAAACAACTGATGTCTTTCCATTGGTACCTGTAACTGCTAGTGTTTTAAAGGGAACATTGGTATAAAGCTTATTTAATAAATAATGTATCTCAAAATTAATATTAGATACAACAAATTGAGGAATTTTTAAGTTTTTAATATATTTATTTGAAATTATAGCAGGAGTTTTATTCTTAAGTACTTCATCTAAATAAATCTTTTTTACCTTTGTATTTTTGTCATAAACAAACAACGTTTTGTTATTAGTAAATTTTGAATTAGAGGTAATTGCAGAGAAATATTTATTTTTATTAAAGTTGTACGTTTTATTTACTCTTATAACTTTTGATAAATTAGACAGTAGCATTTAATTTTCTATATAAAAAATTTGTGTCTACTTTTAGAAGATCATTATTTTTATCTTTTGAAATATTAAAGAGGCTTATAATATTAATAATAATATCTTTTACCAAGGGTGCATTTACTCTTGCTCCAGTCATTCTTTGTTTAGTGCCTGTTTCCTTTTTTGGATACTCAATAGCAGTGTAAACTACATATTTTGGATTATTTGTTGGGAATATCCCAATAAAGGACGTTAAGTTTCTATCCTTATAATATCCACCATTTGGATTTAGTAATTCTGATGTTCCTGTTTTACCTCCCACAGAATAACCATCTACTTTTACTCTAGGACCAGTGTATTCGGTCTTGAGAACAACAGAATTTAATAAATTGATAAAGAATTTAGATGATTCTTTATTATTAAAAATTTGATTTTGTTCAAATTGTTTGTTTAATTGAAGTGTAGGAAAAACCTCATTCCCATTATTCGCTAATGAAGCATAAGCTTTAACTAAATGAAGAGGTGTAATTGCAAATCCGTGACCAAATCCTATCGTTGCTGTTTCTAGTTTACCCCAATTATATTTATTTCCTAAAGGAGCTGAGCTTTCTTTATTTTCTATATTTATTTTTTTATTGAAACCTATTTTTTCAAAAAATTCTATTTGGTTTTTTTTTCCAATCAAAGTAGCAATCTGAGCTGTACCAATATTGGATGATTCAACAATTATTTTTTCAACATCATAAATACCATTATCTTTGTATTTATCATGATCACTTATATTTAAATATTTTTTTGTAACATCAAAAGTCATTTGAGGATCTATAATATCTAAATCAAATCCAATAGTGGCAGTTATTGGTTTGAAAGTTGATCCCATTTCATAATTAGACTGAAATACTCTATTCATTAAATTATTGTTATTATATGAGGATTTGTCCTCAGGATTATAATCAGGTAAACTTACTGACGATAAGATTTGACCGTTAGTAATATCCATAACTATAGCTAAACCGGATTCAGCTTTATAATTATTTATTGTTTTTAAGAGATTTTCTCTAACCAACTGCTGTAAATTAGTATCAATACTAATAATTATATCTTGTGATTTTGCGAGATCATTTTCAAAATACCTCTCAATTCCACTTTGACCAATTTGATCAATATCTACATATCCAAGAATATGTGACAACGTATTCTTATAAGGATAAATTCTTTTAAATTCCTTATGAGCTTTGATGTTTATTTCACCAAGATTAATTATTTCTTGATATTCAATTGGAGATATATTTCTTTTTATCCAAATAAATTTACTTGTTGATAATAATTTTTTTTCAATTTTTTTTATATCTAAATCAAGAATTAATCCCAATTTATTGGCTAGTTCTTTTTTATTTTTTATCTTATTAGGGTTAATTGATAAAGAGATACTTTCAATTGAAGTAGCAACTATATTTCCATTCCTATCATAAATACTGCCCCTAATATCTTTTTTTATATAATTAGTGGTATCATCATTCAGATCAGGAAAGAGCATAATTGACGAGATTCTATAAATAGAAATAAAATAGACAAAGATAAAAATTGTAATTGAAAAAAAAACTCTTCTATGAAGTAATTTTAACGAATCACTATCAAATAATTTTAGTTTACTTAGCATTAATTAATTATTTGAACTAACCAGCTTAATATTTTTATCTTGATTTGAAAGTTCTTTCATTTTTACAATAAAAGGGACATTATTTTTTTGAGTTTTATAAAAATACAATTCATATAGTGTTTTTAAATATGAGCTATTTTGATGAGCAGCTAGTTCAATCTTATTGATTTTTAAGTTTTCTGAAATCTTAGAAATATTCATTTTCAGATTAAGATTATTTTTTTCGATTTCTCTTGTATTGTTAGCAATAAAAATCATTGAAAAAACCAGTATTAAATTAAGAATTAAAAAGAATATAATTGATTTAGTATACTTCATTATTAAATTTTCTGAGCTACCCGAAGTTTTGCTGATCTAGATCTGGGATTTTCTAAAATCTCAGAAGCTGATGGCAATATTGGTTTTTTGGTGATTATTTTAAGTTGAGTTGCCAGTTTATCAGGTAACTCCGGGTAGTGGCGGGAGGAACGCCATCGTTTACCACTATTGTGGTTAAAAAAATCTTTCACAATTCTATCTTCTAGACTTTGGAAAGAAACTACTAAAATCAAACCATCTTTATTTAAAATTTTTAAAGTTTTTTCTAGACTCGTCTTTAGTTCATTTAACTCATCATTTACATAAATTCTAATTGCCTGAAATGTTTTTGTTGCTGGGTGAATCTTTTTATTTAATTGATTCTTTTTTGGTAAACATTTTTTAATAATGTTTGATAATTCTATAGTGTCACTTATAAATTTTATTTTTCTGTTTTTTACTATTTCTTTTGCAATAAGTCTTGAGTATCGTTCTTCTCCATATTGATAAATTATATCAGCTAAATTTTTTTCTTCAAAATTATTAATTATATCGTAAGCTTTTTTATCTGAAGAACCCATTCGCATATCAAGTGGTCCAGATTTGTTGAATGAAAAACCTCTTTGCTCATTGTCTATTTGATTTGAGCTAGTACCTATATCAAAAAGAATTATGTCAAATTTTTTGTCTTCAAACTTTGTATTATTAACAATTTCTTCAATGTTACTAAATTTATCATTTATTAGGATAAAATTTGAAAATTTTGATTCTAATTCTTTTGCAAATATTTTTGAAATTGGATCTCTATCTATTGCCAAAAACTGATTTACATTAAATTTTTCAAGAATAGTTTTTGAATAACCGCCACCGCCAAAAGTTGCATCTATTACATTTATTGATTTTTTTAATGGTAGAAATGATATTATTTCATTAATCATTACTGACTTATGTAAATTTTCCATATTATTTTTGTTGTGTTAACATCATTCTTAATGATTTTTTTTCTTTTAAAAGACGTCTTCTTGAATCTTCAGTATTTTTTAAACCTTGTTTAGGTTCCCACATCTGAAAAAAATATCCTTGGCCAAAAAAAGCTGCCTCTGTTTTTATTCCTGCATATGATTTTAATTCTTCAGGTATTAAAAACCTTCCTTCTTTATCAACATTAGTAGTGACTATTTCAGAAAAAATTGATGTTGAAAAATCATCATAATCTTCAGAAAAAAAATCTAAATTATTAATTCTTTTTGCTATTTCTTTTAATCTTCCAACACCGCAACCCTCAATAGAAGGTGTTTTTATAGATTTGTATAATATAATTTCATTTCTATTAGCTTTAGGAAGTACATTTCTAAAGCTAGAAGGTAGAGAAACTCTTCCCTTCTTATCTATTTTATTAATATATTTAGATACAAATAAATCCATTAATTATGGGTTATCATGGGAATATATGGGCGTCAATGGGTATATGAAATTACGATAAATGTTCTTTGTATGTTCTCAATAAAGATAAAGATGGTGCATAAGCCGGGTTCTGTAATTTAATTAAAATTGATGATCATTAATCTAGAACAAATGTCACCATTTGTTTCAAGCAGTCTACCCGAATAGCTCAGCTGGAACTGATTGCCATTCCTATTTGACCTTGCTCCAAAAAGGGTTTGCAAAGCCTTTTTTGTTACCAAAAAAGCGGTGAGCTCTTACCTCACCTTTTCACCCTTACCTTTACAGGCGGTATATTTTCTGCTGCACTTTCCCTAAGCTTGCACTTGCCAGGTGTTACCTGGTTTTTTTTCCAGTGGAGCCCGGACTTTCCTCTTGATTTCTCAAGCGATCATCGCACCATCTAAGTTACTAATAAATTTATTTAATTTTCAGTCAATATATAATTAAATAGGTGTCCAATTAAATAATTATATATAGATTTATTTTTGATTTTATCTTCATAATTTAAATGTCTAATTCTATATGCAGTGATAAGCTTATTATAAAGTTTAGAATTTTTATACACTTCACGCGTATCATATCCAATCAAAGATAGTGCTAAAATTATTTTTTGTTTTTTTGTTTTCAAATTATGGATATTAAACCATTTTTCCATAATTTTAATTTCTACCTTTTTTAGTTTTTTTAGATTTAAAATTAACTTTGAAGTAGAGAGTGCTTTCCATGGAAAGTTTTTTCCAGGATCTATTTTTCTAAAAGGAGCGATATCTGAATGTGCTAAAATACTATTTTTATTAATTTTAT
Organism: uncultured Alphaproteobacteria bacterium; assembly: GCA_902572735.1. Classification (GTDB taxonomy): domain Bacteria; phylum Pseudomonadota; class Alphaproteobacteria; order HIMB59; genus CACPNW01. The sequence continues at coordinate 37,182 of CACGGX010000006.1, read as the reverse complement.
AATTTTTTTGTAATTTAATAATAAGTCTTTTTAGTGAATATATCATTTTAGTTGAGAATTTATTATTTTTTCCATTCGGATTGTAATCAAGCTCTATACCTATAGAAATTGAATTTATATCTGTTATTTCTTGCCAGAATCCCTGTCCTGCATGCCATGCTCTAAATTTATCTTTTACTAAGTTGTAAATAGTTCCATTTTGAGAAATTAGATAGTGAGAACTTACTTTTTTTTCTTTGTTACATAAATAAGAAACAGCATCTAAGGTATTTTTCAAGGCTGTATAATGAATTATAATAAGTTCTATTTTTGAATTTTTTCTTGAATTATAATTTGGGGATTTATATTTAGTAATATATTTCATTCAAATTTCTAAATTAAAATATATAAATAAATTATGATAAAAAAAATTATCTGTCTAATATTATTATTCATATGCATTAGTTGTTCTAATAAAACTAATTCAAATATTGGTAAAAATACAAATCTATTGAGCGAACCAGAAACCTTATATAAACTAGCAAAAATAAATTTTGATGATCAAAACTTTGAATTAGCAAGACAGCAATTCAAAGAAATTAATAAACTATTTCCATTATCGAATGAAGCAATTCAGTCAGAAATAATGATAGCATTTATAGATTATATAAAAATGGACTACGAAAGTGCCATCTTAAATTATGGTAAGATTATCAATAAATACCCATCTCATAAAAATTTAGATTATTTTTATTATATGATAGCTATAAGTAATTATGAACAACTTCAGAATGAAGGATTAGATGGATATTATAATGATGTAGCATTAAATTCTCTTAATCAAGTTATTACAAGATTTCCAGAAAGCAAATATGCAAAAGATAGTAGACAAAAAATAATATTAGTTAAATCAAATATTGCAGCAAAACATATGGATATAGGAAGATTTTATTTAGAAAATGAAAAATACATTGCGGCATTAAATAGATTTAAAATAGTTGTAGATGAATTTGCAATAACTAAATTTACCCCTGAGGCGTTGCACAGAATGGTAGAGATTTATTATGAAATGGGTATGTATGAAGACAGCTATAATACAGCTGCATTATTAGGATATAACTATCCTAAATCTAAATGGTATAAATATAGTTATAATTTAGTTGAGAATATTGATAGTGAAGAATCATTCTTGAAAAAAATTAGAAATTTTTTTGATGGATAAAGAGTTAATTTTAAAAAGATTAAAAGAGCTTACTGATTTAATTAAAAAACATAATTATTATTATCATACTTTAGATAAACCTAAAATAACAGATCAAGAATTTGATAAGTTAGTAAAGGAAAATGATATTTTAGAAAAAAAATATCCAAGTTTAATTTTAAAAAATAGTCCTAACAAATCCTATGGGAGTAAAGTAAAAAATAATTTCAGAAAAATTAAACATGACTCTCAAATGTACTCGCTTGCTAATGCTTTTGATAATAATGATATAAAAGAGTTTATAAAACGTTCAGTAAAATTTTTAAATTTAGATAATGATGATGATTTTCAATATATCTGTGAACCAAAGATTGATGGACTATCTTTAAATCTTGTCTATAAAAATGGAAATTTGGTATCAGCAGGCACAAGAGGAGATGGATATATTGGTGAAGATGTTACTGAAAATATTTTGAATATAAAAAATATTCCAGTGAAATTAGAAAAAGACTTTCCAGACTTTATTGAAATTAGAGGAGAGGTTTTCTTAAATAAGAGTGATTTTGAAAGACTTAATTCCAAGTTAGAGAATAAATATAAATTTGCAAATCCTAGGAATGCTGCAGCTGGCAGCTTGAGACAACTTGATATCTCTATTAGTCATAGTAGACCGCTAAAGTTCATACCTCATGGAATTGGTAAATGTTCTAATAATTTTGATAAAATTGAGAATTATTATAAACAATTAAAGAGTTGGAACATTATTCCTAATAATCTAATTAAAAAATGTGGCTCAGTTGAAGAAATAATTAAATTTTATAATCAAATAGATCAAAAACGATCAGGTATTGATTATGATATTGATGGATTAGTCGTAAAAATAAATAGTTTTAAATTACAAGAAAGATTAGGTTATGTAGGAAAAAACCCAAGATGGGCAGTAGCCGTAAAGTTTTCTGCCGAAAAAGCTAATACTATAATTCAATCTGTTGATTTCCAAGTTGGAAGAACTGGTGCAATTACACCTGTAGCTAGATTGCAACCTGTCAATTTAGGCGGCGTCATTATATCTAATGCTTCTTTACATAATTTTGATGAAATAAATAAAAAAAACATAAATGTTTTAGATCTTGTTGAAATTGAAAGAGCAGGAGATGTTATTCCATATGTTACAAGATTAGTTAAAAAAAATAGTAAATTAAATACTAAAATAAAACCACCTAGAAATTGTCCTATTTGTAAGAGTGACGTTTTAAAGGAAAAAGATGAAGCAATACTAAGATGTTCAAATACATATGGTTGTAGTTCGCAGAAAATAGGAAGAATTATTCATTTCGTTAGTAAGAAAAGTTTAAATATTGATGGATTTGGTGAGAAACAAGTTAAACAATTATTTAATTTAAAATATATAAATAAAGTAGAAGATATATTTAGTCTTGAAAAGTTTGAATCAGAAATAATTAAGTTAGACGGCTGGGGTAAATTATCTTTTTCTAATCTAATAAATTCAATTAATAATGCGAAAAAAATATCACTCGATAAATTTATTTATTCACTAGGGATTAGATTTATTGGAGAAGTCAATGCTGAAATTTTAGCAGACGAGTTTAAAAAACTTGATGTATTTATTTCATCTTCAAATAATATAAGCCTGTTAGAAAATATAGATGGTTTAGGTCCAAAAGCAATCGCTTCAATTATAGATTTTTTTTCAAAAGATATAAATAAGGAAACTATTAACAAATTAAAAAATCATTTATCCATTACATTTATAAAGAATGAGCCATTAGATAATTTTTTTTCAAATAAACATTTAGTTTTTACTGGTACTTTATCTAAATTATCAAGAGATGAAGCTAAGTACTTAGCAAAAACTAGAGGAGCAAAAATATTGTCTAGTATAAGTAAAAAAACAGATTTTCTAATAGCTGGAGAAAAAGCAGGTGCAAAAATAAATAAAGCAAAACAATTAGATATTAAGATTTTAAACGAAAAAGAATTCCTTAAAAAAATTAATCTATAATTTTCAAAAATTTTAAATATACTTTTTTTGAAGAAAAATTATCAAAATCAATTAAAGCTTTATCACCATCTATTTTTATAATTTTTCCATTTCCAAATTTTTGATGATATACTTTTTTTCCTTTAGAAATATTTACTTCATATTCAAAATCCTGATTAAAATCCCAATCAATATTATTTTTTTTTGAGTTTTCTAATAATCTTCTTCTTCCTGGTGTAATAATTTCTTCTTTAAATGAGTCAGTTTCTAAAAAATTATCTAAAAAGTTATTATCTTGAATATATTTGGAATCATTTATCTCTACTTTATCTTCTGGTAGCTCGCTTATAAATCTTGATGGTAAATTATAATCGTGTGAGGCAAAAGAATATCTATTTTGATTTACATAGGTGATATAAATTTTTTTTCTTGCTCTTGTTAAAGCTACATAAGCCAATCTTCTTTCTTCCTCTAAACCTTGATTACCTAACTCCTCTATTGATCTTTGACTTGGAAAAACTCCCTCCTCCCAACCAGCAAGAAATACATAATCAAACTCTAATCCTTTAGCTGCATGCATTGTCATAAGAGTTAGTGTTTCCTCTGAAGTATTTGTTATGTTTTCCATAACCAAAGATACATGTTCTAAAAAACCTTCTATATTTTCAAATTCTTTTAAACTCTCAATAAATTCATTTAAATTGTCTATTCTTGATAAGCTATCAGGTTTATTTAAGTTCTCTTCCTCTTTTTTTAAGTAATCTAAATAGCCAGAGTCTTCTATTATTACTTTAGCTAATTCAATATGATCAAATTTCTTTTTAACCTTTTGCCATTTCAAAATGTTATCAGTAAAATTATATAATTCACCTTTTGCTTTAGAATTACTTTTAAATGTCAATTGTTGTGCAGATTCAAATAAAGAAATATTATTCATTCTTGCATAGCTACTAATCTTACTAACTGTTGATTTTCCAATTCCTCTTTTAGGTACATTAATTATTCTTTCAAAGGCTAAGTCATCAGATAGATTATTTGTTAATCTTAAATACGCAATTATATCTTTAATTTCTTTTCTTTCATAAAATCGTAATCCTCCAATTATTTTATAAGGGAGTCCTAGGTTAATTAATCTTTCTTCAAACGATCTAGTATGAGCAGCAACTCGAAATAAAATTGAGATTTCACTCAAATTTATTTTATCTTTGATTATATTTTCTATTTTGTCTGTTACAAAAACAGACTCCTCTTTTGTTTCCCAAAATCCATTAATTGTAATTTTTTCACCAATCTGATTTTTACTCCATAATTCTTTTCCGTATCTTCCTTTATTTTTAGAAATAAGAGTTGATGCACAACTTAATATATTTCTTGTTGATCGATAATTTTGTTCTAGTCTTACAATTTTTACATTATCAAAATTTTTTTCAAAATTTAATAAATTAGTTACATCAGCTCCTCTCCAAGAGTATATTGATTGATCATCATCTCCAACACAACATATATTTTTATTTCCTTTATATAAAAAATGAATCCATTTTTGCTGTATCGGGTTAATATCTTGATATTCATCTACATGAATATATTTAAAAATGTTTTGATATTTTGATAATATATTATTATTTTTTTGAAAAATTTTTATACAAAATAAAATTAAGTCACCAAAATCAACACTATTTAATCGAAGAAGTTCAGACTGATAAATACTATAGATTTTTCGAATTTCTTTATCATTTTTCCGATATTTATTTTCACTTAATTCATTGGAACTTATTCCTTTGTTTTTTAAATTATCAATTGCTGATAAATAATATTTAGGTGAAGTTTCTTTTGTGTCTATTTTTTCTACCTCACAAATATTTTTAATTAATTTTAATTGATCATCTACATCAATAATTAAAAAATTTTTTCTTAATCCCACTTCCTCATAATGTTGTCTTAGTATTCTTAGTGACAAAGAGTGAAATGTACCTACCCACATATTATCTATAGGGAAATTTAATGCATCTCCGATTCGTGACTTCATTTCGCTTGCAGCTTTATTTGTAAAGGTAACTGCTAAAATTTGCCTAGGTGTGGCAAGTTTATTAATTAATATATTCAAGATTCTAAAGGTTAACACCCTTGTTTTTCCGCTGCCTGCGCCAGCTAAAACAAGTAATGAACCATCAGTTTGCTGTACGGCATTTCTTTGCTCTTTATTTAATAAATCAAGATAATTTTGCGAATTTTCTGTCATTTTTTTGCTATAATAGAGATATATATAATGTAATTTATAAACTATATTAAATAATAGTTTAGATATTAGTGATTAGTCTATGAGTAAAAAAATTATAATTCTATTTTTTCTATTTTTGAGTTTACTGCCCTATGAAGTAATTGCAAGTGATGCTGATCAAGTAAATACTGACTCAGAGGATTTTGAAACAACAACGATAGAAGATGAAATATATGATCCTTTTGAACCAGTAAATAGAGCCATATTTAGTTTTAACAATGTAGCTGATAGAATTGTTTTAGAGCCAATTGCAAAAGGCTACAAAAAATTACCTTCCCCACTACAAAGTGGAATAAATAATTTTCTAAGTAATTTAAGAGCTCCCTTGGTTGTTGTGAATCAATTATTACAAGGTCAAGGTGAAAATGCCGTTCAATCATCAGGAAGATTTATTCTTAATAGTACAGTGGGTGTATTTGGATTGTTTGATGTAGCTGAAAAGATTGGTCTTGAAGAAAAAGAGGAGGATTATGGACAAACCCTTGCAACTTGGGGTGTTGGAGATGGTTTTTATATAGTACTTCCATTATTTGGGCCATCAAATCTTAGAGATACTTCAGGAATGGTTTTAACAATGATGACTGATCCAATTAATGCATATGTAGTAAGTGAGGGTGAAGCTTGGTTAGTACCAATGAGAACAGCTGTTAATGCAGTTGATACAAGATCACAAATAATTGATGAAGTTAATGCATTAAGAGATAATTCAGTAGATTATTATGCTGCAGTAAGAAGCTCATACTATCAAAACCGAAAAGCAGCGATAAATAATGTTGATGACTCAGAATTAACTCCTCTTCCTCTTATTAGTATTGAATTTGAATAATGAAATTTTATTTATTTATTTTTATTTTTATAGTTTTTATTTCAAAAAATTTATATTCTGATGAAACCTCAGAATGGTTGAAAAGAGAAATTGATATAATTCTTGAAGCTTATAAAAATGAAAATCTCTCTAATGAAAATAGATTTCTTTTAATTGAAAAAACAATTAATAATAATTTTGCTGGTACTGGTATAGCTAAGTTTGTTGCAGGAGAAGCTTGGAAAAAATCTAATAAAGACACAAAAAAAATCTATATTGATAATTTTAAACGCCATTTAGCTCTAAATATAGCTTCAATGATGCAAGGTTATTCAGATCAAACATATGAGTTAACAAAATCAAAATATGACAACAAAAATCAAATAACCCTTATTGATATGGAAATATTTTCTGATACGGGATCAGTTGTTGTAACATGGCGTGTAAAAGAATCAAAAGATCGGTTTTTTGTAATAGATTTAATTGTTGCTGATATTTCTTTAGTAGTAACAAAAAGATCAGAGTTTAATTCAATGTTAAAAAAAGTTGATAACGATCTTTCAAAATTTAATGAAGTTTTATTTGATCAAAATCAAATAAGTTATGAGAAAATTACTGAATAATATCTAATAATTAAATTTTTAATTTTTTAATTTCTTCTTCAGTTAATATTGCAGGTTGATTAGGATTGGTTGTTAGTTGATAAGATTTGTTTTCCTCAGCTGATTTTATAATTCCATCCATAATCTCAAGCACATGAAGAGATAATTCAAGAGAACATCTAGCTTTTCGATTATTAGAAATTGAATCAATCATTTCTGAAAGACCTATTCCTCTATAATTTGCTTTTTTATTACCCTCTCCATCACTTTTGTTGGGGATACCTAACAACATATTATCGTTATTAATAGTTTCCCAATCACTATCTTTTTCGGACATTAATAAATCACCACTAAAAAAATTCGGGTCTGGGATAATCATTGAGCCATCAAGTCCGTAAAGTTCAATTGTTGAATGATTATTTTTCCAGACATCCCAAGTACAAAAAAACTGAACTTTTGCAGTGTTTTGAAACTCTAAAGAACCCATTAAGGTTGTGGGTGTTTCAACTTTAATTTTATCGCCATATCTTGGTTGACTAGTTATTATTCTCTCATTTGTAGCAGTTCCACTGATTGCATTTATTTTTTTAACAGGGCCAATTAGATTTACTAATTGAGTAATGTAGTAAACACCAACATCAAAAACTGGTCCTGCCCCAGGTTTAAAGAAAAAATCTGGATTAGGGTGCCAATGCTCCATACCATGAGACATTAAATTAAAAGTTCCAAGAACAATTTTACCTATTTTATTATCTTCAATTAATTTTCTAGCTCTTTGTCCTGCTGCTCCAAGAAATGTATCTGGCGCACATCCTACATATAAGCCTTTTTCATCTGCTAATTTTTGTATTTCTAAACCCTCTTCAAAATTCATTGCTAAGGGCTTTTCGCTAAAACAGTGTTTTCCATTAAAAAGAGATTTTTTAATAATTTCTTTATGAGCCGCAGGAATTGTTAAATTAATAATTAAATCAATTTCATTATTTTCTAAAATTTCCTCTACTGATAGAGCTTTGACATTATATTTAGTTGCAGCATTAGATGCGGCTTCTTTATTAATATCAGCGCAAGCAACTATTTTGAAATTATTGAATATTTTTTGACATTCAAAATAAGTCTCAGAGATATTACCGCAACCAACAATTCCAATATTCATTAAATTTTCTCTAGATAATTTAGAGATTTAGTTGTGTATTCTTTGTAGTCTTTTGGATCATCGTGTTCTAGTACAAAAACTTCACATGGTGTTTTTTTAACTTCAGAAATTAAAGAAGGCCAATCAATAAAACCTTCTCCAACAGCAGATTGTTCTTCATGTTCTAATAAGTTCTTACTTTGATCATAAAAATCTTTTAAGTGACAACCAATGATTTTATTTGAATATTTTTGTATCCATGGAATAGGATCTGCGCCTCCAGCAATTGTCCACCCTAGATCAATTTCTAATTTTAAATTTTCATTATGATCCATCATGCATTCAATAGGCAGCTTTCCACTTGGTAGTGCTTTAAATTCATAAGAATGATTATGATAACCAAGTGTCAATCCAGCATCTTCAAAAATACTGACATGCGAAGATAATTTTTTTCCAAAATCCATCCATTCTTCTTCATTCATATCAAATGTATTTTTAAACTCAGCATCTTTTCTAGCGGGAGGAGCGGGTACAATGATATGTTTAATATTCATTTTATTTGCACGATTGATGATATTACTTGTGTCATTCAATGATTCGAACCCCACATGAGTAGACTTTGATGTAATGTTTACTTGATCCATCATTGATTTAAATTCATCTGTGTTCATTGATTCTAAGCCAAAAAGTTCAATATTAACGATACCTGAGTCTGATAAAAATTTTAAAATTGGTTCGTATGGCTGAAAGTGTCTAGTAGTATAAAGTTGCATTGAAACATCTTGTTTATTCATATTAAATTCTCTCCTCAGATTTACTATCAAATATTGAAGATTTATTTATATCAAAAGAGATATTTATTTCATCATTTAAATTATAATTTGAACTTCCTTCTAATCTAATCGATATTGGTGTACCCTCTAAACTAGTCCAAACTAAAGTATCAGCGCCCATGGGCTCTACTAATTCAACTTTACATAAAATAGAATTTTCATTTTTATCTATAATTGTATTTTCAGGCCTTATACCAAAAACTACTTGTTGATTATCAGTCAAATGATTAATATTTTCATATTTAGAAATATTAATATTTAGCTTTCCAATAATTAAACTTTGATTTGATTTTTCAAATATTGCGTTCAAAAAATTCATACTTGGAGATCCAATAAATCCAGCAACAAATAAATTAGCTGGTTTATTGTAAATTTGTTTAGGTGTATCTAATTGTTGTATTAGTCCATCTTTCATAACAGATATACGGTCAGCAAGTGTCATTGCTTCGATTTGATCATGGGTTACGTAAATCATGGTATTTGATAAATCTCTATGAAGTTTTTTTATTTCATAACGTAATTCAGCTCTTAATTTTGCATCCAGATTACTCAACGGTTCATCAAATAAAAATACCTTTGCATCTCTTACTAAAGCTCTTCCTATTGCAACACGTTGTCTTTGACCCCCTGAGAGTTGAGATGGTTTTCTCTTGAGTAATTCATTAATCTGTAAAAGATTTGCTGCTTTTTCAATTTTATCATCTATAATTTTTTTAGCAGTTCCCATCATTCTTAAACCAAATGATAAATTTTTCTCAACAGTCATACTTGGATATAAGGCGTAGGACTGAAACACCATTCCTATGTGTCTATCTTTTGGCTCTTTCCAAGTAACATTATCATCTTCAATCCAAATTTGACCCTCAGTCAAATCTAAAAGACCAGCTATACAGTTTAATAAAGTTGTTTTACCACAACCTGAAGGCCCTAACAAAACCATAAATTCGCCCTGTTTAATATCAAGACTTAAATCATTTAATATTTCCGTCTTTCCATAACTAAAGGATATATTTTTTACCTCTACACTATTTTTCATACTCACCCCTTTATTGCCCCAGCTGCTATTCCACGCACAAACCATCTTCCAGAAATAAAGTATACAAAAAGAGGTACTAGAGAAGTTAAAATTGTTGCAGCCATATCTACATTGTACTCTGCTACACCGTAATCTACTTGAACAATGTTATTTAATTGTACTGTCATTGGTTGATTATCTCTGCCAGCAAAAACTAACCCAAGAAGAAAATCATTCCAAATTCCTGTAACTTGAAGAATGACAGCTACTATAGTTATAGGCGTAGACATTGGAATTATTACATAGAAGAATATTTTTATAAAATTACCTCCATCTATTCTGGCTGCTTTAAAAAGATCTATTGGAAGGCTAGCATAAAAGTTTCTGAAAATAAGTGTTAGTATAGGCATACCAAAAATAGTATGAACAAGAATTATTCCTGGCAGAGAAGAATAAATTCCAATTGCACTCTCAATCTTCAACAAAGGATAAACCATAACTTGATAAGGAATAAATGCTCCAAATAGACAAAGACCAAAGAAAAAATAAGCACCTTTAAAACGCCAAAATGCCAGAGCATATCCATTTATTGCGCCAAGTGAAACGGATACTATCACGCTAGGAACTGTAATTTTAATTGAATTTATTAAACCAGGTTTTAAACCTTCACAGACAAAACCTGTACAAGCTTCAGACCATGCTTTTGGCCAAGCATAAAAACTGAGTACTTTTGGAATATATAATAAATTTCCAGATCTAATTTCATCCATATCTTTTAATGATGTTACAATCATTACGTATAAAGGCATTAGAAAAAATAAGGCACACATAAAAATAAAACAATACATCCCTATTCTTCCAATTGTTAAATGTTTTGGTCGCGGTCCATTTGGTTGAAAATTATTGGTATTCATATTCACTATTTTGCTTCCTTATTCCTAAAATAAAATTCATAGTATGCCCAAGGAGCAAGGATACAAACAACACTAATAAACATAATAATTGATGCTGCAAAAGCTTGACCTAAATTTGCTCTACTAAAAAAATTCTCCATTACATACATAGCAGGTGTAGTAGTTGCGTAACCAGGTCCGCCTGATGTTAATGCTAAAATTAAATCGTAAACTTTTACGACTCCTGCAGCTATTAAGACTATGGATGTTACAACCATTGGTCTTATCATAGGAAGTATTACAAATAAATATGATCTCCATTTTGGAATACCTTCAATACTAAGTGATTTCCAAATATCTTCATCAATTCCTCTTAATCCTGCAAGCATAAGAACCATAACAAAACCTGCGCCTTGCCATACTGCTGCAATACAAACTGCATAAATTGCTAATTCTCTATTTACTAACCAGTCAAGTTTGAACCAATCAAATCCCCATAAGTGCATTGAATGCTCAAGTCCAAAAGTGGGATTCAAAACCCACTTCCATACTAATCCCGTTACTACAAAGGACATTGCATATGGATATAAAAAAATTGTTCTAAATAAACTTTCACCTCGAATTTTTTGATCTATTAATACAGCTAATAAAAAACCAATTACTAAACATCCAATTGTAAAGACAAAACCATAAATAAATATATTTTCTACAGCTACATCCCACTTTCTACTTTTAAATAATCTCTCGTATTGTTGAAAGCCTACATAATTTAAAGCAGGAATAAGTTTTGATCCAGTTAATGAATAAATAAATGAATATATGATACACCCAACAAATACAGTTAAAGAAATAATTATCATTGGCAGTAAAGAGATTTTAGATGCCAAGTTTTTTGTTAAATAATACATTGGAAATTTAAAAAGTAATTTAACTAAGGCAGGATAAATCCTGCCTTAACAAATTTATACTATAATCCGCTTGTTAATACAGCTTCTAAATCGTCCATAGCAGCACTAACAGAGTAATTAGGATCATTTCTAAATTCAGAAATAATATCTTCCCAAGCAGAAGTGAAGGCTGGGCTATTCCAGTCATCATTTTCTCTCATTATTGCACTAGGTTGTTGTATTAACTCAAGACCCATTTGCATACAAGCATCAGCAGCTGAAGTATCAACATCCAATCTCATTGGAAGTGATCCTTTTGCGTTATTGAAATTAGCTTGAACAGTAGGATTTACCATCATACTTGCCATTTTTAGCTGAATTTCTTTAACTTTTGGATCTGAATTTTTTGGAAATACAAATACATCGCCACCAAGAGCTACGTATTTTTCTTTTCCAGGAATTACACAATCGTAATCTACTTTTGCTTCTTTTCCTGCTACTGCAAACTCACCACGAGCCCAATCACCCATGATTTGCATTGCAGCTTTTCCTTCTACAACCATTGCTGTAGCGTCATTCCAAAGTCTGCCAGGTGCACCTTCATCAATGAACTTATTTAGATCTCTGTAAGTTTGTAAAACCATTTCCATCTTACCATCTCTAAATGCTTCAACATCTTTATCTCTATAAAGTTTAGCCATGTGAGGAAAACCTAATGTAGAAGATGCTACAACATCAAACATTAGACCTTCTTGCCAAGGCTGGCCTCCTAAAGCTAGAGGTATAAATCCAGCATCTTGAATTTGTGGCGCAACAGCAATAAAATCTTGAATAGTATTTGGTTTTGGCACTCCAGCTTTTTCAAAAACTTCATTGTTGATCCACATCCATTGGGCACTGTGAATATTTACTGGTACACAGTAGAATTCACCTTCAAATTCACATGTCTCAATTAGTTCAGGTGGATAGATAAAATCTCTCCATCCTTCAGCAGATGCAACTTCTTCTAATGATTGAAGTTGTCCCTGTTCGACCAAATCCACAAACTGTTTAGAAATATTGAACTGAGCTGCAGTTGGAGGGTTTCCTCCTATAATTCTGTTTACAGTAGTTCCTCTTGCATTATCACCGCCTGTAATAGCAGTATCAATCCAAGTACCACCCATATCTTTCCAAGCTTCAGCAAATTTTGATATTGCTGCTTGCTCTCCACCAGATACCCACCAGTGAATAACTTCAGCTTCCATGTGACCGCCAGCCTTAGAAGCATTAGTAAAAGATAGGGGTATAAATAACGTAAGTATAATTGAAAAAAATTTTTTCATTATTTTCCTCCCTTTAAAATTTAATATTTAGTAAAACGTTTTACTAATCAAGTCAATAAAACGTTTTACTTGTAAGACTAACATTTTTTAATTATGAAAAGATAATTCGCAAAAAATGAGTAAAAATAAAAAAATAAATATAAAAGTATTGGCCCAAAAGCTTGGTTTATCCGTAAGTTCTGTTTCTAGGGCACTAAATGGATATGACAATATATCACAGCAAACTAAGGATAAGATTTTTAAAACTGCAAAAAAATACAACTACTTTCCAGACTTGAATGCAAGAAGATTAGCATCAAAAAAAAATGATACAATTTCTTTTATATCATCTATTGATCCTGAAGCACCTGATCACGTTGTTTTGCAGTTTCTTGCAGGAATTACTATAGGTATAAAGAATACTAATACTGAATTAGTAACAAAGTTTTGCTTAAATGAGGACGAAGAAATGAATTATTTCAAAAAACTTATTTCTACAGGACAAGCAGATAAATTTATTTTTTATAAGATTAAAAAAAATGATGAAAGAGTTACTTTCTTAAATGAAAGAGGTATTAAATTTGTAACTTGGGGCAGAACAAATAAACAGAAAGACCATGCATGGATTGATTTGGATAACAAGAAAAGCATAGAGCTTCTGATGAATAAACTTTCAAATAATGGTCATAAAAGAATTGCATTTATTAATGTCCATCGCAGTTTTAATTATGGAGCTCAACGGAAAATTGCTTATGAAAGTTCAGTAAAAAATTTACAGCTCCAATTTTCAAATGAATATTATCAAGATAGTTTAATTGAAACAGTTGAGTCAGGATCAGCTTTAACAAGTTACTTATTAGGTTTAAAAAAACCGCCTACAGCTATAATTTGTTCACATCTTCGTTTTTTTACAGGGTGTTTGTTGAAGTGTCAGGATTTAAAATTAAACATTGGTCACGACATTTCCGTAGTAGGATTTAATGATCAAGATAGTTATTTAAGCTCGCAAAATCTTACATATATTTCTCACCCATTAATGGAAATGGGAAAACGTTCTGTAAAAATGTTACAGGATTTAGATCAAGATATACCAATTAGTAAAGTATCAACTTTGATTGAGCCAATATTAAATGAAGGAACGAGTGATAAAATCAAAAAGTCTAAACTAAGATAAATTTAACCAATTAATTTCCTCTGATGTTAACTCTATATCAAGACATGGCAAGGTTGTATCAAGCTCTTTTACTGTTCTTGGTCCAATTAATGCAAATGATGGAAAAGATTGATTGATAGTCCAACTTGCAGCAATATTATGAGCAGAACATCCTTTTTTTTCTCCTAATTGCATAGCTCTTTTTTTTCTTTCTCTATTATCTGCACTATCATAACAACTAATAGGACCGCTGGAGTTTTCACCAGGCTTTCTCCAAGATGATTCAGCTTCAGAAATTTTTTTCTCTATTTCATTTGTAGTTTTATCGTCTAAAAAATAACCCCTTGCTTGACTTGACCATGACATATGAGATTTTTGAGTAGAATTAAGATACTCTAATGTTTCATTTACATTAGATGATAAGCAGCCATCCCAAAGAGGATTAATCATCTTAGCAAGAGCTAAATTATTATTAAGGATAGACATTTCTTGTTTTTCATTTTTTTGTGCCCATTCATTTCCCTTTTTAAATCTCTCAATAGTCCAATTAGAGCCACCAAATATTTTAATTCTGCCCTTTTCTTTCTCTTCATTTAAAACATCCATAAATTCTTCAACAGGATAATCAGTATTATCTCGGTGCATAATATAGATATCAACATAATCAGTGTTCATTCTTTCAAGAGAGATTGTTAATTGTTTTGAAATTGCTTCAGGATTGCAATCAGGTGTATGTGCACCCTTGCCAAGTATTAAAACATCTTGTCTATTGTTATTATTTTTTAACCATTGTCCTAAAACTTTTTCATGATTACCTCCACCATAAATGAATGCGGTGTCAAACATATTGCCACCAACTTCAATCCAGTGATCCCATAACTTTGAAGCTTCATTTATATCATCTTGGTTATCACATCCCATAACAAGTTTGGATATGTCTTTATTTATTCCTTCTATTCTA
Organism: uncultured Alphaproteobacteria bacterium; assembly: GCA_902572735.1. GTDB lineage: Bacteria > Pseudomonadota > Alphaproteobacteria > HIMB59 > CACPNW01. The sequence goes on along the minus strand of CACGGX010000006.1, from coordinate 22,134 downwards.
TCATATTTCATAATTCATCCTGTGGTAGTTTATAATTTACTTTCTCTCTCCATGTATCAAGAGCTTGAAGATTACCTAATGTATCTTCCCAAGTCATTGCTGGATGAGGTGGTTGAGTTTTTTCTTTTGCAATACACTGACTTGCAAGTTCTCCTTCGAAGAAAAACAAATGCTCTGGCCCTTTAACATCTATAATTTCTTCATTACCATTTTTTGTAATAATTATTTTAGCATGGTATGGGCCGCCTTCTCTTCCAGGCATCCATGGATCTGGTAACTCAATTGTGCCATCCGATCCTGAGATAACTGCATTGTTTTTCATACTTTCCATAACTGCAGTTGAGACTTTAGCTTTGATACCATTTTTAAATTCTAAATTTGCATGTGCAACTTCATCTACTCCTGTTTCACCTATTCTCGCTTCAGCATCTATAAATTTAGGTTCTAAAAATTTTTCGCCAGTTGCGACCCCTGCAATAAGTCTAGAAAAAGAAATAGGATATAAGCCAACATCAAGAATACCTCCACCTGCTAAATTTTTATTAAATAATCTATGAGCTGGTATTGTTTTACCCATATCAAAACCAAAAGAAGCTTCAATTGATGTGATATCCCCTATCGTTTTATTTTTTATTACTTCTAAAAGTTTTGGAATTTGAGGGTGACATCGATACATAAAGCCTTCCATATAAAAAACTCCAGCTTCTTTTACAGCCTCTATAATTTTTTTACCTTCTAATAAATTTACAGCGCCTGGTTTTTCACAAAGAACATGCTTTCCTTTACCTGCAGCTTTTATTGTCCATTCAGCGTGTAGAGTATGTGGTGTCGAAATATAAATAGCATCAATATGTTCTGAATTTATAATATCTTCATAATTATCAAATCTAAAATCAGGATGAATATCGTATTTATCACCAAAGCTTTTTCGGCGATCATCATTTTTACTTGCTATACTTACTAATTGGCCAGAATAAGAACCTTTAAGTCCATCTGCAAAATTATTTGCTATACTTCCAGGCCCTATAATTCCCCATTTAATTTTTTCCATACTAACCTTTTACTGCTCCGGCTGATAAGCCAGCAATATAATATTTTTGAACAAAAGAAAAAATGACTATAATTGGAATTGTTGTTAAAGTTGCAAAAGCCATAGCTTGTCCATACTGCGGCTCCTGACCAACACTCAGCGCAAATACTTCCGTCATACCAAGAGGAATGGTGTAATTAAGATCATCTCTTAAAATAATAAGAGGCCATAAGAAACTATTCCAAGAATTAACAAATGTAATTATTGCTAGAGTAGCAATACCAGGCCAAACAAGTGGGACAACTATTTGCCAAAATATTCTAAACTCACCAGCGCCATCTGATCTTGCTGCTTGAATTAATTCATCAGGAACAGACGTTATGAACTGTCTCATCATAAAAATTCCTATTGCAGGAGCTATAAAAGGAACTATTAATCCCGATAAGGTATCATTCATTCCCATTCTACCTACTAAAACATAAAGAGGGATCATTATAATTGGAAAAGGTATCATTGCAGTTGCTACCATAAATATGAAAAGTTTATTTTTTCCCTTAAAATTATATTTTGCAAACGCATACCCAGCTAAAGTACATAAAAAGATCGTTAGAATTGTAACAGCAATAGCAACAAAGAAGGAATTGAATATCCATAAACTTGCTGGAAACTCAGTAAACAATTTTGTTACATTTACCCAATTAGGACTTTTAGACCACATTATTGGTGGCCATGCCATTATTTCTGCTGTTGATTTAACTGAAGAGGTAAGCATGAAAGCGTAAGGAATAAGTGTTATCAAACCAATAATTGTTATTATAAAATTTAATGAATATTTACCAATTTTTGGAGATAAAGATTTTTTACTGGAAGTAGAAGATTCTATTGGAAAAATATTAGCAATAAAATCAATGATAGGAGATAAAATTCTCTCAATAAAACTTTTTTTAGCATCCTGATCTAAATTTGATGCAAATGATCTAAATTGAAATAATGATATAACTAAAATACAGATGAACATAAATACACCAATAGAGGAACCAAAACCTAATTTGAGTTGATTGAAACCTCTTTCCATCATGTATACAACCATTGATTTAGCGTGAGTTGGAACATCGTTTCCACTATACATAACAAATACATCTTCAAATATTTGAAAAGAGCCAATAGAAACAATTATACAAACAAAAAGAGTAACTGGTGCTAATTGAGGAAGAGTAACATACCAGAATTGATGCCATGCCGTTGCACCATCAATTTTTGCAGCTTCATACAAAGTTCTATCTATAAATTGTAGTCCAGCTAAAAAATAAATACAGGTTAAACCAGTCCATCTCCATATTACTAACATCATGACAGACCACTTTGAGGTTGCTGAAGATTCAACCCAATTGACTGGTTCAATTCCAATAAAACCAATTACATAATTAAGTAATCCAAATTCACTATTTAATATCATCTTGAAAGTTAATGCAGCCGCAACAACTGAAGTAACAATCGGTGAGAAAAATACTAAACGCCAAAAAGGTTTTAGTTTTAAACTATGACTATTAAGGGCAAGAGCTAATAAAAGAGCAAGGGGAATAGTAATAAATACACTGCCAGCAGAATAAAATACTGTATTCTGGAAAGTTTCCCAAAAGTTTTGGTCTTTAAAAAATAAATATTCAAAGTTTCCCCACCCTCTAGGTTTAGGAGCCTTTACACCTTTCCATTTGTAAAAAGCTAAAATAAAAGAAGCTATGGTAGGTAAAAGAAAAAAAATTGTAAAAATAATATAAAATGGCGATATAAAAAAATACGGCGCAACCTTTTCGGGTCTAAATCTTCTACTATTACTCACAACTGACATATTATTATTTTGATTTGATTTTTAAAAAGCAGGGTAAAAACCCTGCTTTAAAAAATTATTGTCTATAAAAAGTCAAGTTCATCTTGAACTTGTGAAATGAACCTTTCATGAGCTTCCTCAGCAGTTATTTCACCATTTGCTAATAATGTTGTCAAATCACGAGAAACACTATCAATAATAGCTCGACCAACATGCTGATAGTCATCAGCACTTGACCCTGCTACAGAAATAAATGGCTCTGCAAATTTTTGACCTCCATAAAAATCAAATTTTTTATCTGCAATTCTTGGATCTTCAAGAGCAGCCAATAAAGTAGGCATTCCTCCGAAGAAATCATATTTTGCAATTTGACCTTCATATGAAAAGTAAGCGAGTTCAAGTAACTTTTTAGCAACGTCTACAGCTTCTGAAGATTTATGAATGGCAAAACCAGTTCCACCCCAGTGAAAAGTTTTATATCCTTCATCTCCCCAAGTAGGAAGAGGAGCAACTCTCCACTCACCAGATTGTGTATCCTTAACTGTAGGTTGTAAACAACAGTTGTTATACCAGTCAGGCGCCATAGTTCCTACAGTTTGCTTTGAATTGTAAAGAACACCAGGTGTTTGACCCCAATAGTCAGTAGTATAATTAATTACTCCGGATGCAAAAGCTTCTTCTTGGAATTTTAAAACCTCCATGAAAAGATCTTCATCCATTTCAAATTCACCATCTTCATTGAAGAATTTACCACCAGCTTGTTGGTACATTCCAATAAATCTTAACTCAGATAGCATCATTGAAATTCCATCTTTTGCTAAAATTTTTCCAGTTTCCATAAACTCATCCCAAGTTTTTGGTACTGATTTACCATAACTTTCAAGAATGCTTGGGTTGTAGTAATAGACCATATAACAGCCTTCACTTTCAATTCCATATATCTCACCATTAGTGTGAGTCCAAGCAGCTACTTTTCCTGGATTCCATTGAGACATGTCACCGTACATATCTGTTAGTGGTACAAAGTTGTCTGAAATAATATCATCAACCATAAATAGACCAAAACCGCTTATCTCAATTCCTAAAAGATCAGTATGTTCAGAACCTGAAGCAATCGCCGTTAAACTGTTTGTAGCCATATCAGGCGTAACTTGAAAATCAAAAGTAATATTATCATCTGGAAATGCAGCTTGCACTTCTTCAAGATAAGTATTGAAATAATCAACATAGAGCTGGTTATGCGTCCACATTGAAAGTGTAATATCTCTAGCATTTGAAGTTGATGAAAACCCAACTAAAACTGCAAGAGACAAAATTAAGGATTTAATTAATTTCATCTATTCCTCCCTTTAATATATCTTTTAAAAGTTAAATTGATCGAAAAATCAAGATAAAAAAAATGTATTTAACTATTAAATAATCTTGTTTTTTTAGTTATTTGGTGAAAGCACTTGCTCGTGAGGCATTACTATTTTTTTTTGAAATTCAGTGAGATTTGAAAGTAGTTTTTTTGAAGGTCGATAAGGGTGTCTAAAAAAACCCCAAGAAGGCCCATATCTGTAAACAACAATTCTTCTTTCTCCTTTATTTGTTCTTTTTGCAGAACCATGACAAAGTGAATCTACAAATAATAGTCCGTCTCCAGCTTTTAAATAAATTTCTTTTGAAGCTGTCATATTATCAGCTGATGTAACTTTACCCTTTTTCATAACATTTTTATCAAACTCTGGATGACGTAAATTTGATTTATGTGATGAAGGAATAATGACTGTGCCGCCATCACCTGGGCCTATATCATTCAGAGCTAGCAAAATATTAATTTGTCCGCAGTGAAATTTTCCATTTTCAAATCTATAATGACCTCTTTGAGTTCCTTCGTGAGCACCAGAATGAATTCCAATAGCTTCTCCCTGCCCTCTAATGTTCGCAAAATTTTCATCGATAAATAATGGTCCATGATGTTGATCAAATGTATCTTTTCCTCCAACAAAATGAAGCATATGATTTATCCATGAAGGATGATCAATTAATTTTTCAAAGGGTTTTCCAGCTTCATAAATTTGTTGAAGATTTAAACCTTCCTTACCACCGTAATTGTGTCCATGAACATAGCCTGCCCATTCTTTATGTTTTAAATTTTTTAATTTATCTAGAATATTATTAAGATCTTTTAATTCTTTTTTACTTAAAGCATTTTCAATTAGTAAATATCCATTTAAATCAAATAAATATTCATCAAGCTGTGAAACTTTTTTCATATTTATATTTTGGATTAAAAAATAATTTTTTTCAATAATAAAATGCTAATTGATAATAGCTTTAAATTCACCAGATTTATATTTTTTTGACATTTCACCTAAAGAAATTGAGTTTATAGATGAAGCATTTCCTGCAGTTCCAAACTCTTGAAGTCTGCTTTTTACAACTTCTTTCATAGCGTCTTTTGAAAGTAATAAATATTTTCTAGGATCAAATTGAGATGGGTTTTCATGGAAATATTTTCTTACTGCAGCTGTAGCTGCCAGTCTTAAGTCTGTATCAACATTTACTTTTCGAACACCATGTTTAATTCCTTCTTGAATTTCAGACACAGGTACACCGTATGTTTCTTTTATTTTTCCACCATATTCGTTAATAGTTTTTATTAAATCTTGAGGAACAGAAGATGATCCATGCATAACTAAATGAGTGTTTGGAAGTCTTGAATGTATTTCTTTAATTCTATCAATTGCTAAAATATCACCTGTAGGTGGTCGAGAAAATTTATAAGCTCCATGACTCGTTCCAATAGCAATAGCTAATGCATCTACATTAGTTGCCTTAACAAAATCTGATGCCTCATCTGGATCTGTTAAAAGTTGATCATGATCAAGTTTGCCTTCTGCACCAACACCATCTTCTTTTTCCCCAGTTCCAGTTTCCAAAGAACCTAAGCATCCAATTTCTCCTTCAACGGAAACACCTAAGGCATGCGCCATATCAGTTGTTTCTTTGGTAACTCTAACGTTATAATCAAAATCTGAAGGTGTTTTTTGATCATCCATTAAGGAGCCATCCATCATGACAGAAGTAAATCCAAGTTCGATACAATTTTTGCAATCTGATGGAGATCCACCATGATCTTGATGTAAAACAGTTGGAATGTCTGAAAATTCGTCCATTGCGGCTTCTACTAATTTTTTAACAAAAATGGGGCCAGCGTATTTTCTTGCTGCTCCAGAAGCTTGCAAAATAACTGGGCTATTTAACTCTTTAGCCCCTTCCATTATAGCCCTGATCGCTTCCAGGTTATTTACATTAAATGCTGGTACACCGTAATTATTCTCTGCAGCGTGATCCAAAAGTTGTCTTAGTGAAATTAATGCCATCTATTTAAGGCTTTATTAATTGTATAAAAAGATTATTCAAGAAAATAATGAGGAATATTATTAATTATTCGACAATCATATTTTCTTTTGCTCTTGCAGCAAGTTTTCTATCTTCTACTCTAGCAATAGATCTTAAATTAAAAAATTATAATGAATCTTTAATTGGTTTTTCTTTGTCCTTTTTTGCACTTGGAGTTATTGTTTCTTCATTTTTGCATAATATTATTAGAGAAAAGTATAGTTTATTTTTTACTTTAATTTGTTCTATTTTAATTCAATTATTATTTTTTTTACTTTTATTTTTTCAATTCAGCATTTTCACTATTGTGATTATTACATTTGTCATGGGATTTACAAATCATATCAATTTTTTGACAATTGAAACATATATTAGTTCAGAATTTAAAAATAAATCAGGTTTTTATATTTCTTTGTTTTGGTCTAGTGCGGGATTTGGAGCAATACTGGGCTCTCTTATTATTGCATTTAATGGAGTTAATTATTTAAGTTATGTAATCGCTATACTGCTTATTGTATTTCAATTTTTACCAGTTTTTGTTTCTAAATCGAGCATACTCTTAACGAAAGTTGAAAAGGTTGAGTTTTCATTATCTTATAATGTGATTAATAATATTAAATTTATTTTAATTTGTGTATTTTTTTTAGGAATTAGTGATGCAGGTTGGAGTTCTCTTTTTCCATCATTCTTAATTGAAAAAGGTTTTACAGATAAAGATGTTGGAAGAATTAATTTTACTTCAGGAATGTTAGTGTTATTAATCTTTCCATTAATAGGAAAATTAATAGATAAAATTAGCAAAGTTTTAATTCTAAATATATTCTGCTTAATTTCCATTGCTGGTTTAATTATTTTCTTTTTTACAGAAAATTATTTTAGTATCATTTTTTTTACTTTTATTTTTTATTTATCTATAGGAAGTTTATTCCTTATTAATTTCAATTTAATTAACACTAATTTAAAAAGCCATTTAATTGTTTTTGGAGTAGCAAGTTATAGTATATGTGAAAATATTGGTTCCTTTGTTGGTCCAACTATCATTGGTACTTTAATAAGCTTTAATATCAATTATTTTTTAATCATATTTGGTGTAATTTTCTTTTTAATATTTACTATATTTAACTTTTCAACAAAATTAAATGGTGGGCCCTCAGGGACTTGAACCCCGGACCACCCCGTTATGAGCGGGGCGCTCTAACCAACTGAGCTAAGAGCCCTAATTATTGCCTATACATGTAAAATAAATGAATATTAAGCTTTAATTTATCAAAGTGATGCATATTCTAAATAATCATTGTGCTTTATGAATCTTTTCATTTGATCATCATACTGATCATTAAATCTTTTATATTCATCTCTTGCAAAGGGCTTTAAATTAAAATTATTCATTTCTTCCCTTGCAACATCTTTTTGGAGTAAACCTAGGCCATCTAAAACAGGATAATAAAGTTGTGATTGAACATGAGGAAGGCCTGAAAGATATAATTCAAAATCACTCATCCTAGGTAATTGATTTTTCCATTTATTAATGAGGTTTAAAGTGTCTTCGTGAATACATTCATTTTTAACATATTTCCAAAAATCACTATCATCTCTATTGGACACATAATGAGTATTAAGAAAGATCATAAAATCATCAAACTGACGTCCAACTCTATCATTAAATTCATCCATTATTTTTTCATTGTTAAAATCCATTTCTTCTTTGAGATAATCAGTTGCAAACAATATCATTTGTATCAGAGTACTGTGAATTGAAGTAGCTTCTAATGGCTCAAGAAAGCCGGAAGCTAATCCTATGGCAATACAATTTTTTACCCATGATTTCTCTATTCTACCCGAAGTAAATTTTATATCGTTTCTTGGCTCTATTTCATGACCTAAGACTTTCTCTATTTCAATTTTAGCTTCTTCCGGACTAGTAAATTCATCACAATATACATAACCAGCACCAATTCTCTCTTGTGTTGGTATTTGCCACATCCAACCATTTTTTTGCGCCCAAGCTAAAGTATAATTACTAATATTTTTTTCATCTAATTTTAAAAAGAAAGGCATAGCTCTATTTACTGGTAAATTTTTTTGATAAGATTTCCATCCAACATTATAAAGTTTATTTATGAGAAGTTTTCTGAACCCTGTACAATCTAAAACTAAATCAGTTTCAATTTCTTTACCACTTTCAAAATGAAGTTTTTCAATTTCTCCATTTTCATTTAATGAAGCATGCGTATAGACTTCATCAAGAATCTCTATATTTTTTGATCTTTTTCTTAAATAATTTCCAACAAGATGATTATCAAAATGATAAGCATAGAAAAAAGGGCTTTTTAAATCGGGTCTGCTATTTTCAAGATTGAAAGGAACTTTATTTGTTTCCATTAGTTTTGTGTGTAAATGCACATCAGCAACAGATCGACCTGCAGCAACTGCATAAACATTTAAATATTCAAAATCTTCAGGGTCTTTTTTAGATGCTAACAAATGTGGGTCATCAATTGGTCCATAATATTGATGATTTAATTCTTTCCAGTCTTTATGAACAATCCCAAATTTTAGAGTAGCTTTTGTTTCTCTTAAAAAGTCTAGTTCATCTAAATTATATCTTTTTAAAAAATCATAAAATATTCCGGTTGTTCCTTCTCCAACACCAATTATAGGAATGCTTGAAGGATCAACAATTGTTACTTTTACATTTTGTTTATTTGTGTAAAAAAAATCACTTAGAATATATGCAGAAATCCAACCGGCGGTGCCTGCGCCTAGGATAGTTACGTTTTTTAATTTCCTCATTAATAAATAATATCAAAAGCAGATTTTATTAAATTCTTTGTATAATCATTCTGAGGGTTGGTTAATATATTTTTTGCCACACCTTGTTCTAGAATCGAACCATCTTTCATAACGATTAAATTGTGGCTTATTGATCTAATAACTCTTAAATCATGACTGATAAAAATATAAGTAGTTTTGTGATTTTTTTGGAGTTGAAGTAATAGTTCTAGAATTTGTTTTTGAATAGATAAATCAAGAGCAGATGTTGGCTCATCCAATAAGACAAATTTTGGATTTAAGACAAATGATCTTGCTATAGCTATTCTTTGTCTTTGGCCTCCAGAAAACTCATGAGGAAATCTAAGCATGGAGCTAGGTTCTAAACCAACTTCACTCATTATGTTTTCAATTTTATTTAGCCGTTCGTTTTTATCTTTCATATTAAGTGCTACAATTAATCCCTCTTCTATAATTTGTTTAACAGACAATCGTGGATTTAAAGATGCATATGGATCTTGAAAAACTATCTGCATTTGATTTCTAAATGGCTTAAATTGCTTTCGAGATAAACGGTCAATTCGATCATCAAAAAACTTAATTTCACCTTCTACATCTGTGTTAGATTCTCTATCAACTAACCTTAATAATGTTTGACCTAAAGTAGTTTTACCAGATCCACTTTCGCCAACAATTCCAAGAGTCTCACCTTCTTTAAGATCGAGACTGATATTATTTACAGCGTTAATTGATAAAACTTTATTTCTACCTGATACTTTTACTTTAGTATTAAATGTTACATTAAGATTTTCTCCTGAAAGGATGCTTCTTCCATTTTTATCATAATGTAAATCTCTTTCTTCTGGCTCTGATGACAATAAATGTTTTGTATAATCATCTTTTGGATTTTCAAAAATTTCTTTTGTAATGCCTGTTTCTTTAATTTTTCCATTATACATTACACAAACTCTATCACTTATTTGTCTGACAATAGTCAGATCATGAGTAATAAATAAAATGGACATTTGATATTTTTGTTGAAGACTTTGAAGTAATTTAAGTATCTCTGTTTGAACGGTAACATCAAGAGCAGTAGTTGGCTCATCTGCAATAAGTAAATCTGGATTATTAGCTATGGCGATAGCAATCATAATTCTTTGTCTTTGTCCTCCTGACAATTGATGAGGATACTGTGATAATCTAGACTCTGGTTCTGGAATTTGAACTTGTTTGAGTAATTCAAGACATTTTTCTTTGAGTTCTTTATCTGAAAATTTTCCATGAATTTTTAAAACCTCACTAATTTGGTTTTCAATTGTATATATTGGATTTAGAGAACTCATTGGTTCTTGAAAAATCATTGAAATATTTTTTCCTCTAATATTTTGATACTCTTTTTCAGAATAAGAATTTATATTTGTACCATTAAACTTTATTGATGTTTGATCAGATATGATTGCATTTTCTGCAAGTAATCGAATAATTCCTCTAGCAGTAACAGATTTACCTGACCCACTCTCTCCTACTAGTGCTAATGTTTCACCCTTTTTAATATTAAAGGATATGCCATTCACTGCATTTACTTCACCACTATCTGTATTAAACTTTACTTGAAGATTTTCAATTTCAACAAGATTGGTCATTATTTTTTTGTTGTTGTTGCATATGGATCAATTGCATCGCGTAAAGCATCACCAAGAGCATTAAATCCTAAAACTGAAATTAAAATTGCAAAGACAGGACTTAAAACCCATGGATAACTTCCAATTGTTCGCATATCTTGAGCAGAATTTAATTGAAGACCCCAACTAACAAATGGAGATTGAATGCCTAAGCCTAAAAAGCTAAAAAAACTTTCTGTCAAAATTACAGAAGGTATCAATAAAGAAACACTTACTATAACGTGACTTGTTACATTAGGAAGTAGATGTCTATAAATAATTCTTAGATCATTGGAGCCTAAAGCTTCAGCTGCTTTAATATAGTCTAATCTTCTTAAAGAAAGGGTTTTTCCCCGGACCTCTCTTGATAATTGAGCCCACCGTAAAGAGGATAAAATAAATGCCATGAAGATAAAAATTAAAAATGGATCCATTTGCCTTGGAAGAATTGCTACCAAGGATAAATACAAAGGTAGATCTGGAAAAGCTAAAGCAAGTTCCGTAACTCTTTGTGAAGCTATATCAAATTTTCCTGAAAAATAACCTGAGCTAATTCCAACTAAAATACCAATAAAAGTTGTTATACTTACAACTATGAGAGCGAATAATAGCGTTACCCTACTTCCCTTAAAAATTCTTGATAACATATCCCTTCCATAGGCGTCTGATCCAATAAAAAAAACTTTAGACCCTTCTTTAGTAGTAAATAAATGTAAGTCCAAATTTAAGCCTAGAAACTTATATTCCCATCCTCTAGTAAAAAAATAAAGATAGTTTTTTTGAGTATAATCAATCTCCATTATTGGAAGATATGTGTCAGGATCAAATCCTTCAGTAAAACCATAAGCGAAAGGTCTTAACGAAAAATTATTATCCTCATCAAAGAAATGTATTCCCTGAGGAGGATAAAAAACTCTATCACTATCTCTTGCTGCTGGATCATATGGAGATAAAAAATCTGCAAAAACAGCAGAGAAAATAAGAAAGCCTACAAAAATTAAGCCTAATATTCCAACTCTGTTTTTCAAAAATCTTTTTCTTACTAGTGAAAAATATGAATTTTGTAAGTTTGAAGTTGTTTCCATAATATTTAATTCTGTCTTACTCGAGGATCTAAAATTGCTAGCAAAATATCAGCAATAATATTTCCAATAATTAATATTACTGTTAAGCAAAATAAAATTGCTGCAGTGGTATAAGTGTCTTGTCTTTGAATAGATTCTACTAAAAGTGGTCCTGCAGTTGGAATAGATAAAACGATCGCAGCTTCTAGTTCTCCCATTAGCATATATGGTAAAGCAATACCCTGAAACATTACAAGGGGATGCAAAGCATTTGGTACTGCATGACGGTACAATGTTTGATTTTCAGACAAACCTTTTGCTCTTGCTGTTTCAATATATTGCATACGCATTACATCTAATAAATTTCCACGCATAACTCTCATATTATAGGCAAGACCTCCGATTATTGCGATGACAAATATTGGCCAAATATGAAGTATGCCATTCCATAGTTTTGCAAAAGACATTGGTTGAACAGCGTAGTATGGAGAGTACATTGATCCAGTGTTGTCTGAATTTAGAACAATTGCTAACCAATACATAATTAGTAATGCTAGAAAGAAACGTGGAATGGTCATTCCTAAAAAAGCGAATATAGTAGCTACATTATCACCTAACTTATTTTGATTTTTTGCAGCATAAATTCCTATAAAAACACCTATAGTTGTAGCAAAAAAATGACAAATTAATGCTATTACTAGAGTTCGAGGTAATCTATCACCTAACATTTCACTGACAGGTTTGTTGTAATGCATGGAAAAACCAAAATCGAAATTTAAAACAATATTTTTAATCCAATTGAAATATCTTATTACTAATGGTTCATTAAGTCCGTATTTTTCTCTCAACATTATTGTTAGTTCTAAAGCTTGTTCTTGTGTAATATTTGCTAAAGCTTTAGTTTGGCTAACATACCATGTTGCATAATCACCAGGCGGTAATTCAATAATAAAAAAAATTATAATACTGATTACGAACAGTAATGGAATTGAATAAAGAATTCTTCTGAATATAAATGAAAGCATTTTTTTAAAAAGTAAGGGGCTATTTAAGCCCCTTACTAAAAAATTTATTAATCAATACCAGGAACTCTTCCAGGGAATAGTTCATCTAATTGATCATATTGATAAACCCAGAATTGTTCACGGATAACTGTATCTTCAGCCCATTGATAAGCCAAAACAGGCATTCCATCAGCTAAGTTTTGAATTCTTTTGTTTATCAAAAGTGCTGTTGGATATTGAACTATACCAGGCATATAAACATTTTCTGTAAATAGTTTCTGATAGCGAGACATTAATGCTTGAGCCTCTGCTCCTTCAACACCATCTCTCCACTCTTCAAGAATACTTACGATTTCTTTCTCAAATGGTTGAAGTTGTTGAGGGTGTTCATCAGTTCCTAAGTGAGGATCAAATGAAGACGTAGTTACAGGACCCATATCTGACCAATAACCCGAATTAGGGAAGGCCATTTCTTGTTGAGATCTTACAAGTAACCAATCCCATTCACCTGCTTGTCTTGTTGGCTCAGTATCTTCCATTGGTTTAATATTAATCTTAATACCAACTTCAGCCATCATAGTTGCCATTCCATCGCCAATCAACATTTCATTATCACTGCCTTTATTTTGAACTAAATTAATAACTAAATCTCCACCTCCATTTGGAAGGTTTCGAATTCCGTTACCATCAGTATCTATAAGACCTAATCCATCAAGTATAGAATTTGCACCTGCTGGATTATAAGGGAAAAATGAAGTAGCATCTGCATCAAAGAAAGCACTATCTCTAGCAAGACCGCCTGCATAAACTGTCACAAATGGTCCTTTGGACATTGCTTTTGCAAATGCTTTACCATCAATTGCATGCTTAACAGCTTTTCTGAATTCTAAATTTCTATTTAGATCTCGAATAGCTGCCATTTGATCATCCAATACACCTAACCCAATTGCTTGGTTCATGGCGAGTTGATATCCCATGGTTCTTCCACTAAAAGATAGTTGAGCTTGTGCATCATCACTCTTAGACTCTTTAACAGCTTCTAAGTATAAAGGTACGTTCTCCATATTCGAGAAATCAGCGTTACCAGCTAAGGTATCAACCGTTCTTTGGCCCCAAGTTTTTAACTGGAACACCATCTCGTTCATATACGGAAGTTGTTGTCCTTTACTATCAACTTTCCAATAGTATGGATTTCTACGAAGTATTACTACCTCGTCTTGTTTATATTCAACAGCAGTCCATGCACCCATGCTAACCCATGGTAAACGTCCAGCAGGGAACGCTTGAACATAATCATCATAAGACGTACCACCATATTTAGGGTGATGTTCTTTAAGTAAATGTGATGGTCCAGGGCATCCATTTATATATGCCATGGAGTGAAGAACTAATTTAGGTTCCTCTTGTGGAAATGTCCATCTAATCTGAGTAGGACTAAGTACTTCCAAAGTAGTCCCTTCTCCCATTGTAGTAGCATTCATTCTTGTTGGAACATTCTCATCTAGAACGTTATCTTCCCACCAAAAACGAACATCTTCTGCATCAAATGGATCACCATCTGACCACTTTGCTCCATCAATAAGGTTCATAGTAAGTTTGTTTCCATCCCATTCCCAATCAGTAGCTAAGTTTGGTAAAGGATAAGAATCTTCAGCTTTTAATCTTACCATCGGACCATTTCTTGTTAGACATTCTTGAACTGTATAATTAATTCCACCCCATCCTTGATGTTGTGAAGCAGTCCAGTTCCATCCTTCAGGTCTTCCACCAATAGTATGTCTAAAAGTTCCTCCGTAGCGACCAATACCATCCGGCATTGCATCTCCATTAAAAACTAAAGGTCTTTTTGGTAAACGTTCCCAAATTGGTGGTAGTTTTCCTTCTTGAACTAGAGCACTAATGTATTCTGGCTCATATAAAAATTCAAAGTCTCCAATATCTTGATAGCTCATCAATTCATCTCTTCCAATGAACTGAACTTCTTGCATATTTTCAATTGCAGGTGCTGATGGAAGTGCTATTGCACCTTCCGGTCTAGCAGACGCATTTGTACTAGTTAATGCAAAAGTAGCTGATGCTACGCTAGCAAGTAATGTGGATCTAAATTTATTTTTTTTCATCTGTCCTCCACTAAATTTAAAAAAACCTATAATAAAATTAGATTATTGAGAAGTACTATTTAGGAGTAGATTGAATAATTTATAAATTAAATGCCTCTTTTTCGACTAAAACTGACCTTTTTTGTTGTTTGCGTCTTGTTTTTTTGGTCAATCCTTTAATTGATTTATTATATTTATAATTTTTGATTTTTTTTAGATTCTTTTTAATGCTGTTAATTTTAGATTTATATTGTGGAAGCCATTGCGCTTGTGCAACAAGCATCTCGTCTACCATTTGCCAAACTTCTTCTGATGAACATACAGAGCTGACAAGAGGGTCTTGTAGCACAGCAAGTTTTAATAATTCAATATCTCCCTTTACAGCGGCCCTTACAGCCATTCTTTGAACATCTATTGAGGTACTGCATAGAGAAGCACATTGCAGTGGTAAGTTTACTCCTTCAATCATTTTTATACCTTTTGAATCTACGTATCCTGTACTCTCAATTACGCAATCATCATCTAAATTAGAAATTGTTTTTTTATTAATAACATTAAAGTGACCTCTATATTTTTTTCCAGTTTCAATTGCTTCAATTATATAACTTCCATGTTCAGTTGATCTTTTATAATCTTTAAGTTTAATTCCAGAGTTTTTTAAATATTTTGGGTAATCCTCAACAAACCAATTTCTCTTTTCATTACATACTCTTAAGTAGCCACCTGTCTCGCCATGTATCCAATTTGAAAGACTGCTCCATTTCTTAACATCTTTTTGGGTACGCCTATACCATGGTAAATACTCACTTAAATGGCCATTACTTTCCGTAGAAAAATATCCAAATTTATCTAATACGTCTATTCTTACTTTTTCATCTCTTGAAAATTTTTTATGTTTCTTTAACGATTTTGAAAGTTGTTCTTTTGTTATTTTTTTACCTTTATAATTCAAATCTAAATACCAAGTCATATGATTTATGCCGCTGCAAGAATATTTCATTTTTCCAGATGGAATATTTAATGAGTCTTCAATTAATTTTGCACCACCCTGAACACCATGACATAAACCAACTGTATTAACTTTACCAATCTCATTAGCTACCCAAGTATTCATAGCCATAGGATTTGCATAATTTAAAAAAAGTGCATTTTTTTTTGCATATTTTTTTATATCTTTACAAAAGTCTAAAATGACTGGGATGTTGCGTTGACCATACATTATGCCACCAGCACAAATAGTATCTCCTACACATTGATCGATACCATATTTTAATGGGATTGATATATCAGTTTCAAATGCTTCTAAACCTCCAACTCTTACACAGCTAATAATATATTTTGCATTTCTTATTGATTCTTTTCTAATTGGATCAATACTAAGTTTCGTTGGAAGATTATTAGCTTTAATATCTTTTTGAATTAACTCTGCTACCATTAACAAATTTTTTCTAGAGATATCATGAAGAGAAATTTCTATATTTTGAAGTTTTTTAACTTTTAAAATATCCCTAACAAGGGTTTGAGTGAAGCCTACACTACCTGCTCCAAGAAATGATACTTTCATAAGATTATTCTTAAACACCTTAAATTATTTGACAATATTATTATTTATTTTTAACATGAAATTAATATGTCAGATTTCACAGATTTCAGAGATAATGGATACATTCTTAAAAGAAAACTCTTTTCAGAAGATGAGATATCTAAATTAACTGAATTTATTGAAAGAAATTCTGAGAAAGAAAATCAAGCTAGAGAAACGTTTAGTTCTACAGGTAAATTAAATATTACATTATGGAATGAACCCTCAAATGATTTATTTGGGAAATTTTCTACTAATGAAAGAATTGTAAAACCAATGGAAGAATTTCTTGAAGATGAAGTTTACCACTATCATTCAAAAGTAATTTGGAAAAAACCAGGTGATGGTGGTTTTGATTGGCATCAAGATTATGGTTATTGGTATCATAATGCATGTCTATATCCAGATATGGGATCTTGTTTTATAATGTTAGATAAAGCTAATAAAGAAAATGGTTGTCTCAAAGTTTTAAAAGGATCTCAAAAAGTTGGAAGAATAGGTCATGGTGTATCTGATACTCCTGAACAAACTGCAGATTTAGATAGAATACGTGAATTAGAAAAAAGACACGAATGTATTTATATTGAAGCTGATCCAGGCGATGCTCTTTTTTTTCATGCAAATCTTTTACATTCATCAGAGGCAAATAATTCAAATTACTCAAGGAGAACTTTAATAGTATGCTTTAATACTAAAACAAATAATCCCTATAAAGATATTGGACACGCAAGGTACACTCCTTTAAAAGTGGCACCTCATAATTCAATCATGGAGTATCAAAATGATTAAACTTACAATTATTGGAGCTGGTAGTGCTGTTTTTACAAGAAGAATAGTAACCGATCTTCTAGCTATAGAACAATTTAAAAATATGGAAATTGCATTACAAGACATTGATCCTGTAAGATTAAAAGCGTCACATGATTTAATAGATGTAATTTCAAAAAAATTAAATATTTCACCTAAAGTTACTTCTCATACAAACAGACGAGAGTCTTTAATTGGTGCAGACTTTGTTCAAACAACAATTCAAGTAGGGGGATATGAACCATCCACAGTTATTGATTTTAAAATTCCAAATGAGTATGGATTAAGACAAACTATAGCAGATACTCTTGGCATAGGCGGAATAATGAGAGGCCTACGAACTATTCCTGTTTTACTAGATATTGCAAAAGATATTATGGATATTTGTCCAAATGCTACTTGGCTGCAATACGTAAATCCAATGTGTTCAAATATGATTGCAATAAATACTGCTTTTCCAGAAATCAAAGCTATGGGTCTATGTCACTCCGTTCAAGGAACAGCAGAAATGTTAGCAAAAGATTTGGATGAAGATATTAATGATATTGATTATCTTTGTGGCGGTATAAACCATATGGCCTTTTATAAAAAATTTGAAAAGAAAATTAATGAGAATGAAAACGAAGATTTATATCCAAGATTAAAAAATCTAGCTGATAAAATTGTAAATGATGAAGAAATATCATCAAGAAGTAAAAAAACTGATCATGAATCAAATAAAGTACTTCATGAAAAAGTACGATATGAAATTCTTAGAAGATTTGGTTATTTTGTGACAGAGTCTAGTGAGCACTTTGCTGAATATGTTCCATGGTTCATAAAACAAAATAGAGATGATGTTATAAAAAAATATAAGATACCGATAGAAGAGTATATTGATAGATGCAAAAGCAATATTAAACTTTGGAAAGATTTAGAAAGAGATATGACTCCAATTTATGATATGCCTCTTAAAAGAAGTAATGAGTATGCATCATTTATAATGGATGGAATTGCAAATAATAATGAGGTTACTATCAATGCTAATGTTATGAATGATAATTTAATTGATAATTTACCATCAAATTGCTGTGTAGAGGTACCTGTAATAATTAATTCAAAGGGCTATAAACCTCAAAAGTTTGGTAAATTACCAGAACAATTAGCGGCTCTAATGCGTACTAATATTAATGTACAAATACTTACTGCTGAAGCTGCTCTAACAAAAAAAAGAGAGCACATATACCATGCTGCAATGCTTGATCCTTTAACAGGAGCTAATCTGACCATAGATGAAATTTATAGCATGACCGATAAGATGATTGAAGCACATGGCAATTATTTACCTCAGTATAATTGATGTCTAAACTAACTGTTAAAGATTTATTTGAGAAAAAAGGAAAAGTAAAATTAACTGAGTTATATGTAACTAATGCTTTAGAAGCTTATGCTGCAGAAAAAGCTGGCATAGATATCCAAATTGTATCTTTTAAAAAAGAAACATTAAGAACGGGTGTACCAACAAATAAATGGTTCAGAGATGCTCATATAAAAGATATCAGAGAAGCTGCTCCGAATACATTCATGATATTTGGCCTTGGTCAACTTTCATCTATTGATAAGGCAATTGATGCAGCTTTAATTGCAAGAGATAATGGAGCTGATGCTGTTTATTGTGGAAATAGTCCAAAATATATTGAAGCTCTTCGAAAAGAAGGTTTACCTTCTGTAAGTCATATTGGATTAATTCCTTATAAAAGTACTTGGACCGGAGGTTTTAAAGCCGTAGGAAAAGATGCCGACTCGGCTTTTAAAGTTTATCAAGATGCTATTGCATATGACAATGCTGGAGCTATTGGTCTTGAGATAGAATGCGTGCCTGATCGAGTGGCAGAATTAATTACAAAAAAAGTAAATCTTTTAACATTATCAATGGGGAGTGGTCCAAATTGTGATGTTGAGTTTTTATTTATACAAGATGTAATTGGAACTAATACTGATCGAGTACCTCGGCACGCAAAAATATTTAAGGATACAAATAAGTCTTATGAAAAACTTTTAGATGACACTCTAGAAGGTCTAAAAAACTTTATAGATGATGTCAAAACTAAAAAATTTCCAACATCTTCAAATATTGTTCAAATAAAAGATGAGGAATTTGAAAAATTATTAAATAAAGTTGGTTAAATTTTAATTGTTAATAAGTCTTGTCCAATTACTGGATCCTTTCCAAAATCTTTTCTGACCGTTTTTTTTAGTTTTGAGATATTAAATCTTGTTGGAACAAAATGAGTTAATACAAGTTTTTTGCAATTTGATAATTTAGCAACCTTACCAACTAAATTACTCGTTGTATGGTATTCTTTTACATTGTGTAAAGTTTTTTTAGTTCTAAGTTTTGAAGTCTTATTCATTTCATATTCAATAAAAACTTCATGCAAAAGAACGTCTGCATTTTGAGCATTAACTATTAAGCTCTCACATGGTCTTGTGTCTCCACTAATTGTTAATTTTTTTTTATTATTAAAAAATGAGAATCCGTATGCAAATGGAACTGGTTTGTGATTTACTTCAAAATATTTAATTTTTATATCATTAATTTTTATATTACCTTCTTTATTAAATTCATAAACTTTATAATTTAATGCTTTTGTTAATTTTCTTTTTTCATAATCAATTCTTAATTTGCGCTCATCTTTCCAAGCTAAAAAAATTTTGTCTATAAATTTTTTGGTGCCTTTGGGTCCATATATTTTCCAAATTGTATCTCTATCAGAATGCCAAGAAGAAATAATTAGTTGGTATAAATCTACAACATGATCAGTATGAAGATGAGTGAGTAATAAAGCATCAATATCAGCCGAAGAATTTCCACTTTGATTTAATCTTTGTGTAACTCCAGAACCACAATCAACTAAAATTTTAGTATTTTTTGTTGATATTAGATTAGATGAGCCACACCTTTTATAATCTATTGAAGGGCATCCTGTTCCAAGAAGCGTTAGCTTCATTATTCGTCAAGAAATGTTTTTAACTTTCTTGCTCTAGTTGGATGCTTTAATTTTCTTAGAGCTTTTGCTTCTATTTGCCTTATTCTTTCTCTTGTAACACTAAATTGTTGACCAACTTCTTCCAGTGTATGATCGCTATTCATACCAATACCAAATCTCATTCTTAAAACTCTTTCTTCTCTTGGTGTTAGAGAGGAAAGTATTCTAGTTGTAGTATCACGCAAAGAGCTTTTTACAGCTGCATCAATAGGTATAAGAGCATTTTTATCTTCAATGAAATCACCAAGAGAACTATCTTCTTCATCACCTACTGGAGTTTCTAAACTAATTGGTTCTTTCGCTATTTTTAAAACTTTTTTGACTTTATCTAAAGGCATATGCAGCCTATCTGCTAATTCATTAGGCGTAGGCTCTCTTCCAATTTCAGACATTATTTGTCTAGTTGTTCTTACAATTTTATTTATTGTTTCTATCATATGAACAGGTATCCTAATTGTTCTCGCTTGGTCGGCTATAGATCTCGTAATAGCTTGTCTTATCCACCATGTTGCATATGTTGAAAATTTATATCCTCTTCTATATTCAAATTTATCTACAGCCTTCATTAAACCAATATTACCCTCCTGTATCAAATCTAAAAATTGAAGACCTCTATTTGTATACTTTTTTGCTATTGAAATAACTAATCGTAGATTTGATTCAATCATTTCTTTTTTTGCTCTATTTGCAGATCTTTCTCCTTGCTGTACAGTACCGACTATTCTTCTAAACTCAGATAAAGGTAATTCTGAAGCAGTTTGTATTTCTTTGATTTCTTCAATATTTTTATTAATTTCTATATGATTTCTATTTATGAACTTTTCCCAATTTTTATCTTTAGTTGCTAATAAACTTTGTATCCAGTTTTTTTCAAAATTAAAATCCAAGTACTGAGCAACAAAATCTTCTCTCTTAACACCAGCACTAGTAGCCATACGAAGCATTTTTCCTTCTCTCAAAAGAAGCTTTTTATTTAATTCATACAAAGCCTCCATTAGTGCTTCAATGGTAGTAGAATTAAAATGTACAGCTTTCATTGCTGCAACCATTTCTTTTTGTATTTTTAAATATTTTTTTTCTAGTGAAAGGTAATTCTTTTCATTTTTTTTGTCTGCATTAATTAATTCTTGACTATGTTTTTGAAGCTTTTTGAATAGCTTTGTTATATCATTGAAATCGTTTAAAACTTTTGGTTTAAGTTTTTCTTCCATAGCTGCCAATGAAACGTTTAAACTATCATCATCATCTTGTTGTTGCTCTTCTTCATTGTTGTCTTCTTCTTGATCTCCATTATTTGTATTTTTACTATTATCCTCTTTTTCATTTCCACCACTCTCGATAAGCTTTAATGTATCCTCAAGTTTTGAATCAGAAATGTCTGACATGTCATATGTGGCTTCAAGATCTACAATATCTCTTAAAAGCATTGTTCCATCTTTAATTGCATCTTTCCAATTTATTATTGATCTAATTGTCATAGGGCTTTCACAGATAGCGCCAATCATTTTTTCTCTTCCAGCTTCAATTCTTTTCGCGATAGCTATCTCTCCCTCTCTACTGAGAAGCTCTACTGCCCCCATATCTCTGAGATATAACCTTACTGGATCATCAGTTTTTCCAGTTTGTTTTTTTTCTTGATTTTCATTTACTTCATCATTTTTAGAACTTTGTTCTTTAGCTAAAGATATTAATTCTTTTGCCTCATCTTCAGAATAAATTTTTATATTATTTGAAGTAATTAGATCGACAAATTTATTGACGTTTTGCTCTAGTCTAAATTTTTTTGGAATAGCTTTTTCAATTATCTTTTGAGTATATATTCCATCAATTTTATGTTTATTAATTAATTTGGCAAATATTTCTTTTATTTT
>CACGGX010000005.1 GCA_902572735.1 uncultured Alphaproteobacteria bacterium | reverse complement strand
ATCTATTACTTTTTGAATAACTTCATTTAAGACATTGTCTTCGTATTTTTTTTTAACAATATTTAATGGTGCTTTACCCTTTCTAAAACCAGGTATGTTAACTGTTGGTAGTATTTGATTTATTTTATTATCTACTTCAGTATCAATTTCTTCATATGGAATTTCCAATGAGTATTCTTTATAAAGTTTTGTAGATTTTAATTCTTTTGTGTTCATAACTCTTTAAACCTAATGGTAGGCCGGAAAGGACTTGAACCTTCACACCTCGCGGCACTAGAACCTAAATCTAGCGTGTCTACCAATTCCACCACCGGCCCCTATTATTATTAGCCTTTTATGTACAATAAATTAAAAAACAATAGAGAAAATAAACTAAATAGAAAATGGGGCGAACGATGGGATTCGAACCCACGGCATCAGGCACCACAAGCCTGCGCTCTAACCAACTGAGCTACGCTCGCCATATAAATTAATTAAAAAGTTTAATTTTTATATTAAATTGCTATACCAAAAATATGGAAGTTTCAAAAAGAATATTTAATCTGGAAACTGAAACAGCATTCTCTATTCTTGCTAAGGCTAATAATCTTGCTGCTAAAGGTAAAGATATTATTAATTTAGGAATAGGACAGCCTGATTTTCCTACACCAATAAATATTCAGGAAGCTGCTATTAAAGCAATTAAAGACGGCTATCATGGTTATACTCCCTCAAATGGAATACCTGAATTACGAGAAGCAATTTCTGAACTAATATTCAATAAATACAAAGCGAATATTAAACCAGAAAATGTTTTAATAACTCCTGGAGGTAAACCAGTAATTTTTATTTCAGCATTATTATTAGGTAGTGAAGATAGAGAAATAATTTTTCCTGATCCTGGTTTTCCAATTTATAGATCCATGATTAAATATAGTGGTGCAAAAGCTGTTCCACTAAAGCTTTCAGAAAAAGATAACTTCGAAATTAATACTGAACAATTAAAAGAATTAATTTCTGATAAAACAAGTTTGATAATAATAAATAATCCAAATAATCCAACGGGATCATATATGAATAAGAAAAAAATTACTGATCTTGTTAATTTGTTAGAGCAGTATCCAAATGTCTCCATTTTAAGTGATGAAATTTATAGTAATATTATTTTTAATAATGAACAAATGCCATCATTATTAGAATACGAAAGTATAAGAGATAGATTAATAGTTCTTGAAGGATGGAGCAAAACATATTGTATGACTGGATGGAGATTAGGATGGAGCATATGGCCAGAAAATTTAATTGAACATGCTAACAAAATATGTGTCAATTACAATTCCTGCGCTACCTCAATTTCGCAATATGCAGGATTAGAAGCAATAAAAGGTTCACAAAAAGAAATAACAAAAATTGTTAATGAATTTCAAAAAAGAAAAGATTACGTTTTTAATGAATTGAATAAATTAGATAAAATTTCTTGTTTTGAACCAGGCGGTGCATTCTATGCATTTCCAAATATTTCAAAAACTGGATTAACCGGAAATAAATTTTCAGAAGTAGCGCTTGAAGAAAAAGGTGTTGCATTAGTTCCAGGTTCTAGCTTTGGCGATAATGCAAGTGAATTTGTTAGAATAAGTTTTGCTAATTCTCTAGAAAACATTAAAGAGGCAATAAAAAGAATATCTACAATATGAAAAAAATAGAAGCAATCATTAAGCCATTCAAACTTTCTCAAGTTAAAGAAGCTTTGCATGAACTTGGTATATCTGGAATGACATTAATAGATGTAAAAGGTTTTGGTAGGCAAAGAGGGTCAACTGGTGGAATTGATCCTAATGATGGGTATGATGATGAATTTTTAGCAAAAATGAAACTTGAAGTAATCGTTGAAGACAATCAAGTAGATGATGTTATTGAATCAATAAAAACTAGTGCTTATTCAGGAAAAATTGGCGATGGTAAAATTTTTGTATCGAATATAGAGCAGGTAATTAGAATAAGGACTGGCGAAAAAGACAGTGATGCTGTCTAATTTTTCTTTACTTTTATATAAAACCTAGTAATTAATCAATAATCGTTCAACTCTTTTAGAGTCGGAAGTAGGCATTGTGCCGAAGGAACGCATGCAAAAGTTATAAATCGTTCAACCTATTATATAGGTCGGAAGTAAGCCTAAAGCTGAAGGAACGCGCATCAAAAGCAGATTTCATAACTAGAGCATGATTTAACCGGGTAACGCTGGATAGCATACCCTTTTGTTGAAGTAAGGAGATAGATATGAAATTAAAAAGCTCGACTCCAAAAGATTTAATGTCTGAAATTAAAGATATGGACATTAAAATGGTTGATATGCGCTTTACTGATATACCAGGAACAACTCAACATTTTACAATACCAATTAAATTTTTAGACGAAGATATATTTTCTGACGGACTTGGTTTTGATGGATCTTCAGTAAGAGGTTTCCAAGAGATTCAAGACAGTGATATGATTGTTTTGCCAGATGCAACAACAGCCTATATTGATCCATTTTTTTCAGAAAAAACTTTGGCATTACATTGTAATATTAAAGATCCTGTAACTTTGGTTGACTATAGTCGTGATCCAAGAAATATTGCTAAAAAAGCTGAAGCTTATTTGAAATCCTCAGGTATCGGTGACACAGCATTTTTTGGCCCAGAAGCAGAATTTTTTGTGTTTAATAATGTTCAGTTTGACTCAGGATCAAATTTTGCATTTCATGAAGTTGATTCTGTTGAAGGTACTTGGAATAGTGGTGCTGATGAAAACCCAAACTTAGGTCATAAACCTAGACATAAAGAAGGCTATTTTCCTTTACCGCCAGTTGATACACTTCAAGATGTAAGAACTGAAATGGTAATGACAATGCAAGACATTGGTCTTACAGTTGAAGCACATCACCATGAAGTTGCAACAGGTGGACAATGTGAAATTGATTTAGAATTTTCGCCTTTACTAAAAATGGCTGATGATATGATGAAATATAAGTACGTTGTTAAAAATGTTGCTAGACAACATGGAATGACAGCTACATTTATGCCTAAACCTTTATTCGAAGATAATGGTTCAGGAATGCACGTTCATCAAAGTGTTTGGAAAGACGGTGACACATTAATGTATAAAGAGGGTAACTATGCTAACCTAAGTGATTTAGCTCTAAATTATATTGGCGGTATACTTAAACATGCACCTGCTCTTTTAGCTTTTTGTGCTCCTACTACTAATTCTTATAAAAGATTGGTCCCAGGCTTTGAGGCTCCGGTGAACATTGTTTACTCTCAAAGAAATAGAACTGCATCTGTTAGAATTCCTGCTTATTCTCAAAGCCCTAAAGCAAAAAGAATGGAATTTAGATGTCCAGATCCAAGTGCAAATCCATACTTAGCATTCTCAGCAATGTTAATGGCAGGATTAGATGGAATTAAAAATAAAATTAATCCTGGCGATCCAACAGATATAAATCTCTATGCTGCTAGCGATGAAGTTTTGTCTAAAATTCAATCTACGCCTGGATCTTTAGCTGAATCTCTTGAAGCTCTTGAGAAAGATCATGCATTTTTATTAGAGGGTGATGTATTCACCAAAGATGTAATTGAAACTTATATTAGCTATAAAAAAGAGAGTGAGGTTGACCCTATTAATATTAGACCTCATCCACACGAGTTTAAATTATACTACGACGTGTAGAATTATACTTGTCTCTATTAAAGAAAACCGCCTTAGGGCGGTTTTTTTTATGTTTTTAGAACAACACTTTTGATAAGAAATATTTGTGGCTAAAAAATCTACTTATAATGCCAAAGATATTGAAGTACTTGAGGGTCTTGAGCCAGTTCGTAAAAGACCGGGTATGTATATTGGAAGCACAAATCAAGATGGTCTTCATCATTTAGTTAACGAAGTACTAGATAATAGTATAGATGAAGTTTTAGCTGGTCACGCGACCGATATAAGTTTTCAATATAAAAAAGATGGTTCAATAAAAATAAAAGATAATGGAAGAGGTATTCCTATTGATTTTCATCCAAAATATAAAAATAAAAGAGCACTTGAAGTAGTTTTAACTACACTTCACGCAGGTGGTAAATTTAACAGTAATGCTTACAAAACTTCTGGTGGATTACACGGGGTTGGGATTTCTGTTGTAAATGCATTAAGTTCTTTATTACAAGTTCAGGTATTCAAAGATGGAAAAGTGTATAGACAAGATTACTCAAAAGGAAAGGTTAAGACAAAAATAAAAATTGAAAAATGTAGCAAAAAATTAAAAGGTACAGAAATTTCTTTTATTCCAGATGAAAGTATATTTGAAGAAACACAATTTGTTCCAAAAAAATTATATAATTTTATAAATATGAAATCAGTATTAGTTGGAGGCACAACTATCAACTTTGAAATTGATAAAGAATTAATAAAAGATAAAACCCCTAACAAAAAAAGTTTTTTTTATAAAAAAGGAATTGAAGATTATTTTCAATTAGAATACACAAACAACTCTAAATTATTTGAAAAAAATTTTTTATTAAAATCAAAAATTAAAGATAATGAAAATTTTGAAACTTTAATTTCATTTAATACAAATGAAAATTCAAGTTTAATGTCATATTGTAACACTATTGAAACACCAGATGGCGGCTCTCATGAAAATGGTATTCGTAATGGAATTCTAAAAGCTATAAAACTTTATGGCCAAAAAAATCAATTCTCAAAAATCAGTAATATCAATCATAGTGATATTTTTGATTACTCTAACGTTATTATTTCAATCTTTATAAATGATCCAAGTTTTGAAGGCCAAACTAAAAAGAGAATAATAATGCCAAATTTACAAAAAGAAATTGAAACAAAAACACAACAAGAATTTTTATTATGGTTAAATGCTAATAAGAAAAATTCAAAAATACTTTTAGATAATTTAATTGAAAGAGCTCTTCAAAGAACTGATTTATCAAAAATTAAAGAGTTAGATAGAAAAAGTATTAAAGAAAGAAATCGTCTTCCAGGTAAACTAGTAGATTGTTCGAGTAAATCAATAAAAGATTCTGAAATATTTATTGTTGAAGGAGACAGTGCTGGAGGTTCTGCTAAGCAAGCAAGAAATAGAGAATTTCAAGCAATACTTCCTTTAAGGGGGAAAATATTAAATGTTTATAATGTTGGGCTATCTAAAATTGCTGATAACAATGAAATACAAAATCTTATTCAATCTTTAGGTTGTGGTATTGGAAAAAACTTTGAAATTTCAAAACTTCGATATGAGAAAATAATTTTAATGACTGATGCGGACGTAGATGGTTCACATATTGCAACTCTACTTATTACTTTTTTTTATAAATATATGAAAAGTTTAATTGATGAAAATAAACTATATCTAGCAATGCCTCCTTTATTTAAAATTTATAACAAAAATAAATCTTTTTACGCATATGATGAAAAAGAGAAAGATAAATTAATTGAAAAAGAATTTAAGTCTGACAATTACAACATTACAAGATTTAAAGGTTTGGGTGAAATGCCAGCTGATCAATTGAAAGAGACTACTATGGATCAAAACAAAAGGAATCTAATATTGATTAACTCTGAAAAAGCTAAGAAAGATATGAAGAATACCGAAAGTTTATTTGAAACCTTAATGGGAAAACAAGCAGAGTTACGTTTTAAATTTATTCAAAATAATGCTAACTTCATTAAAAATTTAGACGTCTAATTTATGAAAAAATATTTTTTGGTAATAGATCAAGGAACAACAAGTTCAAGAATTGTACTGTATAATAAAAAATTTGAAATATTCGATATTGTCCAAAAAGAATTTAAACAATATTTTCCCAATGAAGGATGGGTAGAACATAATGCAACAGAAATTTGGGATGATGTTAGAAATTTAATTTCAAAAATATTAAGAAAAAATAAGTTAACTTCGAAAAATATAATTTCAATTGGAATTACCAATCAAAGAGAAACAACAGTTTTGTGGAATAAAAAAACTGGGAAACCAGTTTACAGAGCAATAGTCTGGCAAGATAGAAGAACAGCTAATCTTTGTGAACATTTAAAAAGAAAAGGGATTGATAAAAAAATTCAAAAAATAACTGGTCTAGAGCTTGATCCATATTTTTCAGCTACTAAAATTAAATGGATTATTGATAATGTTAAGGAAGTAAATAAGAATTTAAAAAATAATAATTTACTTTTTGGAACAATAGACACCTGGCTATTATGGAAATTAACCAAGGGAAAATCTCACCTAACAGATATATCAAATGCCTCAAGAACCATGATTTTTGATTCTCAAAAAGAGCGGTGGTCTGACAAAATTTTAAAAATATTTAATATTCCAAAAAATATCTTACCAACTGTAGTTGAAAATGCATATGATTTTGGCTCTACTAAATTATTTGGTGATTCAATACCAATTGGAGGCATGGCTGGAGATCAACAGTCAGCAACAATTGGTCAAGCTTGTTTTAAAAAAGGGCAATCAAAAAGTACATATGGTACAGGCTGTTTTCTTCTTATGAATATTGGAGAAAAATTTAAATTATCTAAAAATAGATTACTAACAACTGTTGCTTTTAAAATAAATGGTAAAAAAATGTTTTGCTATGAGGGAAGTATTTTTGTAGCAGGCTCTGCCATACAATGGCTTCGAGATAATTTAAAATTTATAAAAGATTCTAGTGAAACTGATAAATTGTATAAAAAAGCTAATAAAGATGAAAGTTTATTTTTTGTCCCAGCCTTAACTGGACTTGGCGCCCCATATTGGAACCCTAATGCAAGAGGAACATTTTTTGGCATCACTAGAAATACGTCTAAAGAAGATATCATCAAAGCAACTTTGGACAGCCTATCTTTTCAAACTTATGAATTAATTGAGTGTATGGAAAAAGATTCTAAGACAAAGATTAGTGAAATAAGAGTTGATGGAGGTATGGTTAAAAATAATAGCTTTCTACAAAGTTTAGCAAATATTTCTCAAATTAAAATTATTAGACCAAGTAATGTTGAGACTACTTCACTTGGCGCAGCATATCTTGCAGCAATTCAATCTGGATATTTAAAAAATACAAGCCAAATAAGTAAACTTTGGAAAAAAGATAAAACAGTAAAAGCAAATATTAACAAATCCATTTCAACTTCTAGTATTAGTAAGTGGAAATCAATTATAAATGTAGTCAATAATTTTTATTAAGATTTAACCAATTTGAAAGTTCTAAAGAATGGATTTCTTCATCAACTACATCATCATATATATGTAATTCTTTTTTCTCAAGATTATCAGGGTTTTGTAAAATCATTTTTTCGTTTTCAAATTCTGATAAATTTTCATATACTTTTTGTTCCAACAAAATATCTTTTCTCATTTCCATAAGTCCGGCCATCCATTTTGAATTAAATTCTGGATGGTATTGCACTGCCCAAACACTTGATTGATTTACTTCAAAACTTATAGATTGGAATTGACTGATCTTATTTGAGGCTAGTACCTTAGTTTCTTTTGGAAGCTTTTCTGCTTCATCATAATGCCAACAAAGTGCATTAAATGATTTTTTTTTGTTTTTGAACATAGGATGAATTTCACCATCTTGATTTAATGTAATATTCTTAGCTAAAACTGCTTCAAGGCCATTTGGATTTTTTCTTACTTTACCTCCTGCAGCAGTTACTAAAACCTGAAGTCCCCAACAACTTCCAAATATTTTATTTTTTCTTTTAAATAATTCTTTAGCTAGCTCTATTTGATTTGTTATGGATTTTGTCATGTTATATATATTAAGTAAGCTTCCTGTCCACGCAACCGCTTCGAAATCGTCAAGACTTATACCTAAAGGAAGATAATTATTATGAACAGCAGGATGAATTGTTGTAATATTGATAGATGAACTAGAATATTTTTTTAAAATTTTTTCATATACTTGAAATTGAGTATCCATACCCAATTTTGTATATCGATCAGAAGCTTCTTTTTCATTTCCATCGACTAATAATATGTTCATATTTATCTTTATTTTTCATCTATCATGAAATATGTAAAACTTCATGAAAATTAAACTTGGTATCGCGCCTATTGCCTGGAGCAATGATGATATGCCAGAACTAGGAGGTGACACTCCTATTGAAAAATGTTTAGAGGATGCAAGCACATCTGGATTTTCAGGTATTGAATTAGGTGGAAAATTTCCGAGAAATCCTGGAATAACAAAATATCTTTTAGAAAAATTTAATTTAAAAATGCCAGGTGGTTGGTATGGCGCAATGCTTAGAGAAAGAAGTGTAAAAGAAGAATGGATAGCACTCCAAGATCATTTAAATTTATTAAAGTTAATTAATGCGGATGTTTTTGTCTTTGCTGATGTATCTGGATCAATCCAAGGCGATCAATCAAAAGCTCTTAGTAAAAGACCGATACTTCAAAAAGATGAATGGGATAGCTATTGCAAAAAAATCAGTGAATTATCTGATATGCTGATGGATGAAGGAATGCCAATGTCGTATCATGAGCATATGGGAACTATTATACAGTCCGAGGAAGATGTAGATCGATTTATGGATATGACAAATCAAAATACATTTTTGCTTTACGATACTGGACACTTAATGTTTGCCGAAGCAAATTACGAAAGAGTATTAAAAAATTATATTTCTCGAATTAACCATGTTCATTGTAAAGATATTAGAAAAGATGTTTTTTTAAAATCTATTAAAGATGACTTAAGTTTTAGAGAGTCTTTTTTAGACGGTGTTTTCACTGTTCCTGGAGATGGTTGCATCGATTACGATCCATTAATTAAGATACTATATGATGCAAAATATCAGAAATGGTTAATTATTGAAGCTGAGCAGGATCCTAAAAAAGCAAACCCTCTTGAATATGCAAAATTAGGACATAATTACTTGCATAATATAATAACAAAAAATGGGTATATTCTTTAAAATAACGATAAGTACTTTAATTTCATTCATTCCTTTATATGTTTTAGCTCACAAAGTAAATTTAGAGGACAAATCATTAGAAAAAGTTGTTAACGAAAGAATGGCAATAATGCAAAAAATTAAAAGCACATCATCGAAACTTTACAGATTAATAAATTCAGATCAATATGAAGAAATGTTGGAGCTTAATGAAACTCTTCTTCATTCAGCATCTGAATTTAAAGATTTTTATCCTGAAAATAGTCAAGCAGAAGGAGCTAGTGATAATATTTGGAGTGATCGTGAGACATTTAATGAATATAACCAAAACTTTGTAGATGATATCGAAATGATATCTTTAAGTATAGAATTAGAAGATAAAGAGATGATAAGTGATGCTATTAAAGCAATGGCTGCAAATTGCAGCACTTGTCATAAAAAATTTAGAAATTAATTATTTAATCTTAAGTGTGGATTATATTTCCATTCTAAATATTTAACAAATTGAACCATTAGAAAATTTAAAAAAAGATAAAGAATTCCTGCAGCAATAAATGCTTCAACAGGTGCAAATGTTTTAG
Source organism: uncultured Alphaproteobacteria bacterium (assembly GCA_902572735.1). Taxonomy (GTDB): domain Bacteria; phylum Pseudomonadota; class Alphaproteobacteria; order HIMB59; genus CACPNW01. Next base: position 73,324 of record CACGGX010000005.1, on the reverse strand, counting down.
CCATTATCTTTCTAGCAATACCTGTCATTTCCATGTATGTTGTCAGACTAACTAAAGAGGTTGCTTTAACCATTAGTATTAATTCATTACCGTAAGACGGTAGAACTTTTCGTATAGCAATAGGTAGAATAATTTTTCTTAAAAGTAAAAATTTTCCAAACCCAAGAGATAGGCCTGATTCAACCTGACTTTTCTCAATTGATTGAATACCACCTCGAAAAATTTCTGCTCCATATGCAACAGTATTAATTGTAAGTGCTATTACTCCGCACCAAAAAGGTTCTTTCAATGCGTACCATAAAAAACTTTCTCTAATAAATTTTACTGAACCTAAACCAAAATAAATTAAATATATTTGAACAAGTAAAGGCGTTCCTCTAATAACAAAAATATAACTAGCAATTGTTCTTGATAATAATGCAATTTTAGAAACTCTTCCTAGAGCAAATAATAATGCTAAGACAAAACCAAGTGGTAATGAAATTAATAATAATAAAATTGTATTATCTAAGCCAGATAGGACCAAAAAGAAATTTTTATAAATAAGAGAATTTTGAATACTATTTAAATATTCAATCATGTCGAAAATCCTTTTGAATAATTTACTTCTAGCGTTTTAAAAACCCTGCCAGAGATTGTTGTTAAACATAAATACAATATTGCGGCTGTTATTAAGAAAGTTAAAGGTGAATGCTCAACGTTAGAAGATATTCTAGATTGACGCATAATTTCAACAAGACCAGTTACGGAAATAAGGGAAGTATCTTTAAGAGTTATTTGCCATACATTCCCTATTCCCGGTAAAGCATGTCTTATAACTTGAGGCGAAATAACTTTAAAAAAAATACTAAATTTATTCATACCCAGTGCTCTTGCAGCTTCTATTTGACCCTTAGATATAGCCAAATAAGAAGCTCTTAAAACTTCACTCGAATATGTAGCTGATATTACTGCAATGGCTATTGTCGCAATTGTAAGTGCGTTTAGTTCTATATATTTATTATATCCAAATACTTTAGCTATACTCATAACAACAGCATTGCCGCCAAAGAAAATTAGATAGATAACTAATAATTCAGGAACACCTCTTATTACTGTTGTATAAAAATTTGCAATAAATCTTGTTATTCTGTTTTGTATTATCTTTGCCCAAACTGTAATAATTGCTAAAAAAAGACCTAACCCCATTGATAAAATGCTTACTAGTAAAGTCATGAGTGTTGCTATAAGAAATTCATCGCCCCACCCTGCATCGCCAAATACAAGTTTATCAAATTTGAACATATAAAAGTAAACAAGTAATGATGAAAAATATACTTGTCTACCTTCTAATATATGAAATTTTAAATCAGAACTTTTTCTATTTCTTCAATCACTCTAGAGACAGGTATTTTATTGATATTTTTTGAGTTAAAATCACTTGAAGATATAGAAAATAGATTTGGATTTTCAGGAGTAAATTTTGTAGAATCTTTTGGACCAAACAGTTTAATTAATGGGCAATATCCAGTGGACAACATATGACTAACACCGCTATCGTTCGATATGGCTAATTGTAAATATTTGGTGGTAGCCATAATAATTTCTATATTTTGAAATCCAGTAATATGATCCTCGATAAATATTGAGTGAGGAAATATATTTTTTAATTTTTCTTTTAAATAAAGTTCATCAGGTCCAATAAAAAAAACTATAGTCTTATTATTTACTTGAAGATAGTTACATAACTCGATGTATTTTTCTAAAGACCAAATCTTATTTTTTTCACCTGCACCAGGTGCAATTCCTACATAGCTTTTATGTTTTAATAAAATATTACTTATTATTCCTTCAAGATTTTCACTTATTGGAATTTTAAAATCACTTTTATTTTTTTTAAAAACTATTAAATCTAATAAATCTAAAATGTAGTTTAAATAATACTTTCTTTTCTTGTTACTTTTAAATTTTTTAGAAGAAAAAAAACCATTAGCTGATCCAGAAATAAAATTTTTATGCTTGATTCGTTTTAATGCTATAGTTCTCATTACTGATTTTTGTGTATCTAAAATATAATCAAAAAAATCACTCTCTAAATTATATTTTTTTGATATTTTATTCCAAAAAAATGGACTAAGATTTGCTTGATCAAGAATCTCATCAATATAATTACTTGCAATGAATTTAAGAGTACTTGAATAAACAGTTTTACCCTTATTAGTAAGCCAATATAATTTATAGTCTGGAAGTCTTGTTTTAATTTCGTGAAGAAGTTGTAATTTAATTATTCCATCTCCAATTTTTTCACCATTTGAAAAAACTAAAATTTTTTTAGTCATATTAGAACACTTTAACACAAATTTTTTAAGAGTCTAATTTTCAAGAATTGTAGGATTAAATAGCGTAAATAAAACAAAACATTTCGAGGGTAATAAAAGGTAACATTTACGACCTAATTAACTAACCAATAATTATCAAAACTTAGACTTTTCTCTAATAAAAGCTGTGTAGTTTATCTTTGAAAAAGCAAAAAAGTTACCCTCAAAAAAAAAGTGGTGCCCAAGGGCGGAATCGAACCACCGACACGAGGATTTTCAGTCCTCTGCTCTACCAACTGAGCTACCTGGGCACAAGTCATCAGATAAAGTATTTATAATTAAATTCAATTAAAAATAGGATAATTAATCAGATTTTATTTGCAGCCCATGTTCATCAGTGAGCCATTTCATCAAATCAAGACTAGCGCATTTTTTTGAACAAAAAGGTATAAATGGTTCCTTAGAAACCTTTTTACATGTTGGGCATTTAGATTTTTTTTTTAAAGAAATGATATTATTTTTTTTAGATTTTTTTATTTCCATCTAAAAGTAATTCTGCCTTTTGTTAAATCATAAGGTGTCATTTCTACTGTCACTTTATCACCAGCTAATACTCTTATTCTATTTTTTCTCATTTTTCCTGATGAGTGAGCTAGAATTTCATGATCATTTTCTAATTTTACTTTAAACATTGCATTTGGAAGAAGTTCTAATACAACTCCTTGAAATTCAATCGATCCTTCTTTTGGCATATTTGTATAAGCTTATAGTAAAAATTATTTCTTTTGTCTAATTTTAACTGACAATTTGTGTCCATCTAGACCTTCAAGTCCTGACATTTTTTCAGTATCTTCCGAAAGAGCATTAAAAGATTTTTTATTCATACCAACAACAGAGGTTCTTTTCATAAAATCTAAAACACCTAGACCTGATGAAAATTTTGCCGCTCCTGATGTCGGCAATACATGGTTAGTTCCTACAATATAATCACCAAAAGCTTCGACAGAGTATTCACCTAAAAATATACCGCCAGCATTATTTATATTCGATAATAATTTTTTATTATTAGAAATGTGAATATGTAAATGTTCTGGTGCAACAAAATTTATGATTTCTGAAGCAAGTTCTATATTATCGACCAAAGCTATAATTCCATTATTATTTAAACTTTTTTCAATTATTTTCTTTTTTGATAAATCTTTTTTAATTTTTTTAATTGAACTTAAGACTTTAGTTGCAAAATCTTTACTATCCGTAATTAAAATTGCTTGTGCATTTTCATCATGTTCTGCTTGAGCTATTAGATCTGAAGCTACCCAATCTGGATTATTATTGTTATTTGCAACAACTATTATTTCAGATGGTCCTGCTAGCAAATCTATACCTACTTTTCCATACAATTGTTTTTTTGCCTCTGCTACATAAGCATTACCAGGTCCAAATATTTTATTGACTGGCTTAATAGTTTGAGTGCCAAACGTTAGTGCACTAATAGCTTGAGCTCCTCCTACAAAATATGTTTCTTTAATACCTAATTCCCTTATTAATTTTATAAAATATGGATTAATTGATTTAGTTGGTGGCGTGATACAAACAATTCTTTTTACTCCAGCTATGATTGCAGGTACTGCATTCATAATTAAAGATGAGGGATAAAAAGCCCTTCCTCCAGGTACGTACAAGCCAACTGAATCAATAGGCTTCCATACAGATTTCAATGTTGCACCATTATTAGTATAGGTAATATTTTTAGGTAATTGTTTTTTGTGAAATGATGAAATATTTTTTATAGCTTTTTTAAAACTATTAAATATTTGTGGCTCAACTTTAGGTTGTATTTTTATTTTAGATAAATCTAAACTAAGATCTTGTTTACTAATTTTAACTTTATCAAATTTTGCTGCATACTTAATTAGAGATTTATCGCCATTTTTTTTTACATCATAAATTATTTTTTTTACATCTTCTTGAATTGATTTACTTGATAATGAATTTCTTTTTTCAATCTTTGTCTGAAATTGATTATAAAAATTTTTATTAAATTTTATTATTTTCATTTAACAAAAGTACCTATTTCAGAAATAATTTTTGAAACCTCATTCATATTTGTCTTATAAGCTGATCTATTGACAATTAATTTAGATTGAATTTTCATTATTTCTTCAATTTCAGTCAAACCATTTTCTTTCAATGTTTTTCCTGTAGAAACTAAATCTACAATTCTTCTACACATACTTAAAGAAGGGGCTAATTCCATAGATCCACTTAGTTTTATAATTTCTACTTGTATCCCCTTATTATAAAAAAATTTTTTAGTAATATTTGGGTATTTAGTAGCAATTCTAATATTACTCCAAGTTTCTGGATCCTCTTTTTTTAATAAAGATTTCAAAGCAGCTACAGAAATTCGACAATGCCCAATATTTAAATCAAGCGGAGCATATATTTCTGAGTAATCAAATTCATTAATTACATCCTCACCAGCTATTCCTATTTGAGCAGCTCCAAATGCAACAAATGTACATGCATCAAAGGCTCTTACTTTGATATACTCAATGTTTCTTTTTTTAGATTTAAAAGTTAACTTTCTTGTATCTTTATCAAATAGTAAAGGATCAGGGGCAAAACTTGTTTTAAGTAACAAGTTTTTACATTCTTTTGTTATTCTGCCTCTTGGTACTGCAATAACTATTTTGCTCATAAATTGCAGGCTTTTATATTGTGATCAAAGAAAAAACTAGAAAAAGTTAGTTTTTCTGTCTTTTTATTTTTGCTCCCAAACTACCTAATATTTTTTCAATATTTTCATAGCCTCTATCAAGATGATAGACACGATTTAGTGTCGTTTGACCATTCGCATTCATAGCAGCTAACACTAAACTTATACTAGCTCGTAAATCACTAGCCATTACCTGCGCTCCTTTAAATGTTTGATTGCCTATTATTGTAGCGGTATCTTTTTCTACTGTAATATTCGCACCTAATCGATTCAGTTCAGGAACATGCATGAATCTATTTTCAAAAATTGTTTCTTTAATTTTTGACTTCCCATCAGAGATACACATAAGAGACATTAACTGAGCTTGTAAATCGGTGGGAAATCCTGGATATGGACTAGTTGAAAGACTAGTAGATTTTAGTTTTGATCCTTTAGAGACTTTTATCGAATTTTTACTTACTTTTAATTTTGCACCCATTTTTTTTAAAATATCAATTAAGGATTTTAAATAAATAGTGTTAAAGTTATTTATTTCTAAAGCTGAATTTAACATTAAAGCTGCAATTATATATGTGCCAGCTACAATTCTATCAGCAATTATCTCATGCTCTGCTTTTTTTAAATTTGTTACACCTTGTACAAGAATAGTTTTTGTTCCATGACCTTCAATTTTTGCACCCATTTTTATAAGACATTTTGACAAATCTTCTATTTCTGGTTCTCTTGCAGCATTAGAAATTTTAGTTTCACCTTTTGCCAATACTGAGGCCATTAGTATATTTTCAGTTGCTCCTACACTTGGAAATGGTAATTTAATTTTATTTCCAATTAATTGTGATTTAACACTACCAACAACAAAACCATTTTGAATTTCAAAATTAGCTCCCAATTTTGATAAACCAGCAAGATGTATATCTATTGGCCTAGTTCCGATAGCACATCCTCCTGGTAAAGATATTCTAGCCTCACCAAATCGAGAAAGTAATGGACCTAGAATCAATATGGAGGCTCTCATTTTTCGCACAACATCATAATCTGCTGATAGATTCTTAATTTTTGATGGATTTATTTTTAATTTATTTTTTTTGTATTCAATTTTTACACCATAATTTTTCAGTAATTTTATTAAATTTAAAACATCAACCACATTAGGTACATTTGAGAGTTTTAAAGTTTTTTTAGATAAAAGAGAAGATACTATAATCGGTAGTGCAGAATTTTTTGAACCGTGAACATTAACTGATCCAGAAATTTTTGAACCTCCTTTTATTATTAATTTATCCATTTTTGCTAATAGCTTGTTTTCTTTTTAAAATATTTGATTTCAGTTTTTTTTCTAACCTTTTTAATCTCGTTAAGCGTATTTCTTTTTTAGAATCATCTTTTGCTTGATGTGTATCTTTTTCTTTATTTAATTTATCTGTCATAAATAAGATTTAATTATTATTATTTTTTTTTAATCCATTTTTAGAGCATTTCTTAGAACAATATAAAACATTCTTCCAATCTCTTTCCCATTTTTTTCTCCAAGAGAAAGGCTTATTGCAAACAATACAAACTTTTGATGGTAAGTTTTTCTTCAAGATTTTACTCAAATAGGTAAAAATATCCGTAGGCAACAACTAACGCAGGAATTGCACTATAAAGGGTTGCTAAAATCGCAGCTTTTGGGGCAAGAGCAATTGCTGGGAATAAAGCATCACCATCATTTGAAATAGCATTACCAAGCTCAGCAGAAAGAGGAATAAAGCCATTTAGATAAAACGTTGCTACAACAACTTGCGGTCCACAACCAGGTAAAAAACCAAATAGAATTGCTACCAATGGAACAAACGGTAGCCATAAATCAAAAAATATTTTTAAATCTAAACTTGTAAAGTACATAAATATTTCAAAAACAAGAAAACCACTGATGACCCAGGTGGTTACAAAATTAGTTGTATCTACTACTCTTGATAATAATCCTCTACTTTTGTCAGTTGAGCATTGAAAATCACTTAATGGATTTAATGACCACATAAATATTGAAAGTATTGCTCCAGCAGATGCTACAAAAACTAAAAGTGAGTTGTAAGCTGGTGAAAATTCTATCTGGAATGCAACTAGAATACCTAAAATAAAACCAGGGATAAATAAAAAAAGCCAAAAGAAATTAAAATTCGATACAAAAGTTTTATTTATTTTTTCAAATTCAACTTTTATTTTTGTCTCTGATTGCATAAAATTTATGCCATGAATAAAATCAATTATATAACCTGAAATTGATCCAACAATTATTCCAATACCAAATATTAAAAGTCCTGTTGTGGGCTCAATAGCAAGTATTAAAAAAGCTGCATCACCCATTGTTGCTGTTAACACAGCAACTAAGGATCCGAAAGAAATACGGCCCTGGATATATTGCGTTACAACTATTATAGCTCCACCACATCCAGGTATTGCACCTAAAAAAGCAGCTATACCGACATGGAACTTTTGTGTCTTAGATAAAAAATATTTAACATCAAATTTTGTTAAACTATCCAAGCCAATAAAAACAAATAGAGTAAATCCAACAAAAACAGATACCTGGATATAAGCATCTATCATTGATGATCGTATAACTTCTCCAAACTCTCCTCCTTGAAAAACAAGAGAAAGTAATAATAAACCAAAGAAAGATTTCTTTAATAACCTTCCATCATTCTCAAGAATGACCTTTGTTTTTTCATTAATAGCGTTAATTAGAGCATTCATTGAATGTATATATAGCTAATAAATATAGCTATGGCTACATTTTCTGTTAATTTTTGTTGATTTTTATGCTAAAAAAAAGGATGTCTTTCAGCAAAGTCCGAAATGCTCATAAAACAGAAAATACTGAAGATTATTTAGAACTAATTGCAGAACTTTTAAATTCCAAAGGTGAAGCTCGTATTGTTGATATTGCTGAAAGCTTGGGTATTGCACAAGCCACAGCCAATAAAACAATACAAAGATTACAAACACAGGGTTTCATTAAAAGAGAACCCTATCGATCAATTTTTTTAACTTTTAAAGGTCAAAAAATAGCAAGTGAGTCAAAAAAAAGGCATAATATTGTATTCAATTTTTTACTAAATCTTGGTTTAGACAAGAATACAGCTTCAGAAGATGCTGAAGGAATAGAGCATCATGTTAGTGAAAAGACACTTCGAAAAATGGATAATTTTAACTCGAAAAAATAAATTTAATTTATTGCCAAATCAATTTTATCTAGTGTATAAAAAAAGAAGGGACACGGCGAATATCCCTTCTTTTCATCGTTGGTTTATGGATAGAAAATAAACCTAAGATATAAATACCCGATTCTCGGTTTTGGCTCAAATTTTTTAATTAAAAAGCCTAAATTTTAATATTTTTGTAATAAAACAATTTTTATTTTTATTTTATTTTTGAAATCATTGTTCAAAGGTAGATAATTTAATGGTCTAGAAATTTTATTGATTTTTAATGACTTTTGATGTTTTTTTAAAATACTTAAAAAATCCTGTTTCTCCCATAAATCTATTCTATGGGTAAATAGTACAAAGCCTTTTTCTTTAATATTTTTATTAATATTAGCAAAAAATTTGTCAAAGTTTTTGCAATACGTCATGGAGCCAATCAGGGAAATGAGATCAAATTTTATTTTATAATGATGTAATTGTTCAAAATTTTTTATTTGTAATTTTTTATAAATTTTTTTTCCTGATGAAATTTTCAGGCTTTTTTTTGAAATATCTGAACCATAAATATGACTTTTTGGATAAACTTTTTTTAATTCAGCACCAAATAAACCAGTTCCACATGCTAAGTCTAAGATATTTTTTGGTTTGATATTAATCGTTTCTTTTAAAAATTTAATGCTCTTTTTAGGTGCTTGATAATTCCATAACTTGAGTGTTGCATCATAATTTTCTGACCAATCATCATAATATTTTGTTGTTTTACTCAAATTGCCAACGCCAGAAACTAGTGATTTAAAATTACTCATATTTTAAAGAAGGAATTTTTTTTCTTATTTTATTTACATCAGAAATATTAATAGTTGAGTTAATGACTGCAGGTTTATTTTTAGTGCTATTTATAATTTTACCCCAAGGATCTACCAAAAGAGAATGCCCATAAGTCTTTCTTTTCATATGATGATTTCCACACATACCTGTTGCCACAATAAATAAATTATTCTCTATAGCTCTTGATCTATTCAAAACCTCCCAATGATCTTTCCCAGTTGGTCTAGTAAAAGCAGCAGGAACTAAAATAATTGAACAATCTTTTTTAGCAAGTTGCCTATATAAATTAGGAAATCGTAAATCATAACAAATTGTCATTCCTAATTTAATATTATTAATTTTTGTAAAAATTATTTTATTACCAGCTTTGAACAAAGATGATTCCTGATGTTTTTCTTTGTTATTAATTTCAACATCAAACATATGTATCTTATCATATGTTTTTTTTATGACTCCATAATTGTTTATAAAAAAAGATCTATTAACCAATTTACTTTTGTTTTTAATTCTTAAAAGTAAAGAACCTAGATTTATATTTACTTTATTTTTCTTAGCAAAATCTTTTGCCATCTTCAAAACTGGGCATGTATTTTGGTATGGTGCGTTAAAAATTAAATAACTTTTATCATTAGTAATGATGTTCGAGCATTCTGGTGTGCAAATTAAGTGAGGTTTAAATTTTAATGTATTATTAAAACTTTTTTCAATAATTTTTGCATTTAAAGCTGGGACGTGACTTGCTTGGAATTGAACTTGAGATATTTTTAATTTATTCATTTAAATTTATTTAAACTTTAGTAAAAAAACAACCCCAGAAGTAAAGACTATAATACACAATAAATACATATTTAAAGTAAGCGAAAAGGTTTCAGCTAAAAAGCCAATTGCTGCTGGCATAATCATTGTTGAGGATAATCCAATTGTAATAAGATTGGTAACTGTCATAGGAATACTCTCTGAGGACTGTTTGACTGCTTGTCTAATCACAATTGGAACTAAATTAGCTATGGCAAATCCATAAAGACTTAGAACTGCAAGAATAATATAAAAATTATTAGTTAATAAGGATAAAAACATTATTGATGCTCCAATCATTACAAAATGGCAACCAACAACTTTTTCTGTAAATAATTTAATCAAAGAATTTGAAAATAGATTAGCAAAAATACCTCCAATACTGAAAAATATTAATCCCATACTAGCTAAGTAAAGAGGAGCATTTAAATCTTTTGATAACCATAATGTTGACCAATCCATAATTATTCCACCTGAACCGAACACAAAAAATAATAAAAATCCAAATAAAAGAACATTAGTCTCTGGAATTTTGAATTTTTCTCCTTCACCTCTAAAATCTAAATTTCGAGGTAATCCGAACAAATATACAAAAATAGAAACAAATAGTGATAGAAAAGATAAAATTCCAAAAAATAAATAAGGCTCATAATTATTTCTCATAATTATACCTGCTAATGAACCGCCAACTAAAATACCTAAATTGAAACCCATAGCATAGTAAGGTGTAATAATTTTTTTAAAATGTTTTTCAATTAATTGACTATGTATTCCTCCTATTGGTCCAGATGCTCCCCATCCAATTCCAGCTGGTATAAATGTTAATAAAAAATAAAAATATGAAGAAGAAATAATAGCTAAAAAGGTAGAAAAGGTAACCAATGGAAAAGCTAGAGACATAATTAATTTTGTTCCATACTTTGGTACAAGTATACGACCTGCTATCTGATTAGAGATAATAAAGAAGATACCAAAAAGCAGTATCGCAAAACTGAAATCAGATTCATCTATGGATAATCTATTAAAAATCCAAGGCGTAACACCAAAATAACAGCCAACAACTATCATGGGATAAGTTGAAGTGATTACTGAAGCAAGCGTTGCCCTTCTAAATATTTTAATTTCCTCTGACACAAATATTTTTACCAACGATGATGAACATCATCAAAAAAATATTTTGTGTAAACACTATTTATTTCATTCATTAAAGAAGAAATAGTATCTAATTCTGAAGAAGAAGTATTCAGACCTACATGATCTTTATTTTTAGCACCAGGAATGACAATACTAACAGCATCATGCATTAGAATCCATTTAAGTGATAACTGTGATAACGTAATACCTTCTGGTAATATATTTTTTAATTCATCAACAGCTTCTAATGCCTTATTAAAATTTACGCCTGAAAATGTTTCACCTACATCAAACGCATCTCCATTAATATTGTAATTACGATGATCATCAGGAGCAAATGATGAATCTTTATTAAACTTTCCAGTTAATAATCCACTTGCAAGGGGTACTCTAACAATAATTGCAACTTTTTTTTCTTTTGCAATTTTAAATAATTTTTCAGCAGGTTTTTGTCTGAAAATATTGAAAATAACCTGAATAGATTTTGTATTTGGTCGTTTGATGCATTCAAGAGCCTCGTCAACTGTTTGAACACTAAAACCATAATTTTGAATTTTACCTTTACTCACTAAATAATCTAACATTTCAAATGTGTTGTTAGATGAATACACTTCTGTTGGAGGACAATGCATTTGTAAAAGATCAATCGTTTCCACATTAAGGTTTAATAAAGATTGATCTACGTAAGACTCCATTAAAGCTTTATCATAGTATCCCTCAGCAACATGGGGATTTATTTGTCTTCCTGCTTTTGTTGCTACATAAATTCTATCAGATACTGATTTAAGGAAATCGCCTACAAATTTTTCACTTCTACCCATTCCGTAGACATCAGCTGTATCGAAGAAGTTTACACCATTTTCATACGATGATTTTAAAATTTCTTGAGCACTGTCTTCAGTTACATTCCCCCAATCAGCTCCTATTTGCCAACAACCTAAACCAACTTCGGAAACATTCCAATCCAGTGAGCCAAATTTTCTATATTTCATAACTTATTCTACAATGACTTCATCAGTCACCATAGTTCCATCTTCAACAATTAATCCCATAGCTCCATTTTCAAGCACATCAGAATTATCAGTGAACTCTAAAACAACTTTGTTATCAAGATAACCAGACAATTTATTATCCTCGACTTTAAGAGATAATTTGTAATCTTTATAATATTCAAGATCAAAATCTATTTCTTTTAACACTTTTGGCTCATTAATTACTTTTATTAATTGAAGTTTATTTGATGCACTAATCACTAAACCATAATATCTATTTAATCCTTGCACTCTCACAGCAAGACCGCCTGTTTTTACTCGCTGAATTGCAATATCGGAAGTAACTTTATAGTTTTTCCATAAATCAGTTCCTGTAATTAACATTCCTCTACCACTATCTTTACAGACTCTAAAAGTTCTCTCTCCACTATCCCATTTATCTAGAGCATCGACCCAACTAGCTTTCCACATTTTAGCATTTGAAAATTTAACACCCCTTTTATGTTTTCCAATATGGTTAGGTTTAGAAAATTTACAATTTGGCTCACCAGTGAAAGTTAAATAATTTAAAATTAAACTTCCAGAATTTGCTTCATCTGATTCTATAGAAAAACCAACTTGTGTAATAGGATTGCCTTCTGTTGAAGGAATTTTCCATTTAAGTTTTTGTGATTTATCAGGAAAAAGCACAACACTTTCAGAATTTATTCTTTCATAATTATCCTCTTCTCCAAAAACATTGATAAAACATGTAACCGTAATTGGTTTTTGAGAATTCGACTTAAAAATGATTTCACTTTCTATATTTTGTCCTGAATATAAAAGTGGACAGGAAATAAAGTTATAACTTTGAAAAAATCTTTCTCTTGCAGACCCTGTTAACTCATACAATTCCTGAGGAAAAAAAGTATCAACAACAGCCTCAGAACAAACACCAGGCGCGACTCTGTCAAATTTAATTTCTAATGCTCTTTTTCCTATACTACTCTCATACTCAGTATTTTGGACAATAGTTGAAATATTTTTGTTATTTTTAAAACTTGATCTCCAACCTTGAACAGAACCAGGCATTTCAAAATGAAATCTTGAACCATTTTTAGGCTCAACAGTTTCTTCTTTATTCATTTTTTTAGCAGTATTAATAACCTTATAAGCTTCTGTTAAGGCATCAGTTTGTGTTTCACCTCCGTTAGCAGTCGGACAATACATTCTATCTTGTATAGGTGTTAAATAATCTGGACCATTCATTAAGCCTTCAAGACCATTTTTAATGCCCATAATGCAACCAACGTTACCAGAATTACAATCAGTGTCATGACCAGCGGTATTTACTATCATAAGAGTTTTTTGAAGATCATCATCACCAAATAATAGTGACAGTATAATTATTGCATGGTTAGGTATCATATGACATCCACCAAGATATTTGTCATATCCATATGTTTCAGCTTGAAACTCTCTTGCCTGCATCCAATCATTATTCCCAGCTCTCATATTTTGAAGTTCACCAATCAGTTTATAAATAAGAGAACTATTTGGGATATATTTTTTTGACTCATCAATAATTTTGTTAATATCAGTCTCAACAAATGCTAGTGACTCCATAGCTGCAACCATCTGAGCACCATAGATTGCTTCCCCGTCATGACTGACACTTCCTGCTCTTCTTGCAAGATCTGCTGCTTTTTCTGGATCACCAGGAGTGACTAAAGCCCAACCGTCAATAAATATTTGCGCACCTATTTGTTCCGCAACTACTTTACCATTTGTTTCTATTGATCCACTCATAGGAGCTTCTATTCCAGCTTTTAAATTTTGATATGCAGTATCTTCAGCTGAATGACCTCTTCCTCCCCACCATAAAACTGTTTTGTTCTCAATTAAATTATTAAGCCAAGACTGACCAATTTGTTTTGGACTTATATTAGGGTCATAATTATTTTCTCTTAGAGCACGGAGAAATGTAAATGTTCCAGTTATATCATCGTCTGTTACAACTAATGGGACATTTAATTGCTCATTAACATAGTAATTAATTTCACCTAGCTCTTCCATAATCCTTTCATGTGACCACTGCTCAAAAGGACGGCCTAAATACACACCAATTAATTTACCGAGCACTCCAGCGTATACTTTTTCTTCATAAGTCTTATCTAGTTTCATAACCCATCCTTTTTTAAATTAAAATTTATTCTATTGAAATTGATTCACTCTGAATAGCTCCATTTTCAGTTATGAAACCAATCATCCCTTGTTCAAATGAATTTTCATTATCTTCAACCTCAATCATTAATTTATCATCGACAAAACCTTGTAAATGATTGCCTTTAACTTTGAATTTTAAATTGTAATCTTTAAAAAATTCTAAATCAAAATCTATTTCTTTTAGAGTTTTTAATTCATACTCCATTTTATTTATTTTTAACTTTTTGTCAGAAGTGAGCTCAAGAGAATAATATCTTTTTAAACCTTGAGATCTTAGTATCAGACCAGCAGCAGATGCCAGTGGAATGGATATCTTTGATGAGATTGTATAATCTTTCCATATCTCACTTCCAGTCATAATGTGGCCCCTTCCAATACCTCTTACAATTTTAAAAGCTTCTTGCCATCTAAACTGCCATTTATCTACATCATTCACCCAAGCCCTTTTCCATAATTGACCGTAAGGCTGTTCTTTATAAAAAATACCTCTTGTATATTCATCTATGTGATCAGGTCTTTTGAATGTCATTTTAGGTGTTCCAGAAATATCTAAATAATTCATTAGAATTTTGCCATTATTATTATTATCTGAGTTAATACTAATACCAATCTGGCCAATTGGATTTGATAAAGTATCAGGTACAATCCATTCTATAATTTTACTTTCTTTATTCTTAATATTAAAATCATCAGATGATACTTTAATGAGCTTATCATCGGCACCCCAATATTTGATAAATAAATTAATTTTTAAATCTTTATCAGTATCTGAGATCAATTCTGTCTTAATTTTTTGTCCACTATATACGGTTGGGCAAGCTACATAATCATAATGAAAGTATCTTTGGAATTGATAACCTTCTAACCTTGTAAACCATTCAGGAAAAAAACTTTCTACATAAATTTCACTTGATAAACCAAAAGATAAGTCAGTAAAATTTATCTCTAGAGCTCTCTGTCCAATATTAGATTTATAATCAACATTTGAAATTTTAGTGTTTAAATTATTATCATTTGATTTATCTACCATCCAACCTTGTGTCGATGTTTCCATCTCAAAATTATATCTTGCGTTATTTTTTATAGACTTACTTTCTAGCCCATTCATTCTTCTCGTAATATTAATAATATTCTGACTTTCTATTAAGGCATCGGTCATTGTTTCCGAGCCATATGCGGTAGGTAAATATATTATATCGTTAACAGGCGTAATATAGTCTGGACCATCTTTAATACCTTCTAGGCCATTTTTGATTCCTAAAATACATCCAACATTACCCGAGTTACAATCAGTATCCCAGCCAGCAGTATTTACAATCATTAAAGATTTTTGAAAATTATCATCACCAAAAAGTAGTGCGAGAATAATTAAAGCATGATTAGGAACGATATGACAATTACCTGGAAATTTTGCATAACCATATTTATCTTCAATTTTAGTTCTTGCTTGCTCCCAGTCTAAATTACCTGAACTCCAATCTTGAATATCAGAAATAAGTTTGTAAATTGTCGAGTCAGAAGGAACAAACTTTTTACTGTTTTCAATTATTTTTTTAATATCATTTTCAATAAAAGAATATGCTTCCATTGCAGCTACCACTTGAGCACCGTAAACAGATTCACCATCATGACTTACACTGCCAGCTTTTTTTGCTAATTCAACTGCTTGCTCGGGATCTCCTGGCGAGACCATTCCCCATCCATCAATAAATATTTGAGCACCTATTTGCTCAGCAATTACTTTTCCATTCATTTTAATAGAACCACTTTCAGGAGCATGAATACCTTGTTTCAAATTCATGAAAGCACTTTCTTCAGTTAAGATACCTTTTCCAGCCCATGCAAGCACAGTCTGATTTTCCAAACAATAATTTAACCAGGTTTGACCAATTTGTTTTGCGGTAATATTTTTATCAAAATTAAAATGCTTCAAAGCATTAATAAATCTAAATGTTCCTGTTAAATCATCATCTGTTACATGAATGGGAAAATCTAATTTATCATTTACATAATAATTAATTGGACCAAGTTCTTTCATTATTCGGTCGTAATACCAACCTTCAAAAGGACGGCCTAAGTAAACGCCAATGATTTTTCCTAATACACCTGCGTATACTTTATCTTCAAAAGTCTTATTTAGGTCCATTTAATTACTCCCGTTTTAAATATTAACCTTTAGTTGCTCCACTCGTTAAACCAGCAATAAACCTTCTTTGGAAAAACATAAATAAAATAGCAATTGGTGCAGCCATTAAAATTGAAGCTGCGCTTACCAACCCATAATCATTTGCAAATCTACTTTGGAAAGCAAATAATATAGACGAAATAGGTTTGTAATCATCCGTTATGATAAATGTGATTGCAAATAAAAATTCGTTCCAAACATTTAATGATACAATTAAAGCTGTAGTTAAAAATACAGGCCAAGATAATGGTAACGCTACTCGCGTAAATAATTGCATTGTTGAAGCTCCATCTAGTTTCGCAGCTTCAAAAAGTTCAGTTGGTAATTGAAGCATATAGGATCGAATTAAAAAAGTTGCAAAGGGTGCATTTAAGGCACTATAAATAATAATTAACCCAATCCTTGTGTCCAGAAGATACAAGCTTTTCCACATAAGAAATAATGGTAAAATATATAATTGTGCGGGTATACTAATTCCAACTAATAGATATAAACCAACAACAACTGTTTGAATGCCTCTAGGATTTAAAGCGGCTAAACTAAATGCAGCAAGTCCGGAAACTGTTAAATTTAAAATTAACGTTCCCACAACAAGAGTCATTGAGTTAAAAAATATTTGAGTATAGTTTCCATTTACCCAAGCATCATAGTAATTCATCAATCTTATTTCAGTTGGGAAACCTAAAGGATTAGTACCAAATTCCTCAACAGGTTTTATAGAGTTAAAAATTAAAACTAGTAATGGCAATATAATAGTTAAGGCCATAAAAAATAAAATAGAATGGTTTATATAACTAGATCTTTGTCTAAATCTTGCAGTCGCCATTTGTGATTTTTATACCTCCCAACCCAAACGCCTTAAAAGTGCAAAAAAGCCAACTATTATACCGACATAGAAGAACATCATCACACCTATAGTAGATGCATAACCAACATTCATTCGCTGAAACGCTTGAGAGTATAGATGATTAGCTACAACTTCTGAGCTATATGCTGGGCCTCCCATTGTTAAAATGTAAACATAATCAAATGTTGGAACAGACCAAATAATTATAATGATTAAAGATAATATAAAAATTGGTCTTATCATTGGTATAGTTATGTATCTAAATTTTTGAAATTTCGTTGCTCCTTCAATATCTGCAGCCTCATAAAGAGATTCATCTACTTGATACATTCCAGTTAAATAAATGATAACTAAGAAACCCCAGAAGTGCCACATGTCAACCCAGGCAACGGCGTATAACGCTGTCTCTTTCATAGCAAAAGGTGACTTTGAGAGAAAATCAATTCCTTGGTTTTCAAACCATCCGCCCAATCCATGTTTTGGATGAAAGATATATCTCCAAATTAAACAATTAACTATACTTGCTAAAATATAAGGGAAAAAATAAACGAGTCTGTAAAAAAGTTGCCCTCTTTTAATTCCAGTTAAGAGATAAGCTATGATTAAAGCGACAATTACTGGAATAGTTAAAAACATTATTGTCCATATGAAATTGTGATAGACAGCCTTTTTGAAAATTCTATCCCTAAATAATTCTTCAAAATTTTCTAAACCTACATAGTTTATTTTTCCAAAACCATTCCAATCAGTTAAGCATAAGAGTAAGCTAAGTATAGATGGAAAAGCTATAACAAAGAAATGTATGAACAATACTGGCATTAAAAAATACCATGAAATCGCATTTATATTAGTCAAAAACTTTGGCATATTTTTTATATTTTTAAAATAAGGGGAATAAAATTCCCCTTATTGAAAATAAATTGGAATTATCTTTTTCCAACTGGAACTAATGCATCGTCTTCACGTGCTTTGTCCCATAGTCTTTGTGATTCTTCCATGAACTCAAGCGGAGTAATATCTCCTGCCCAAACAACTTCCATATCTTTCCAAATGTGAACACCTGGATCATTAGGATAGAAAGTCCATGTCGTGTAACCATAATTTCCAGATCCTGTAGCTTCAGCAAATTCAGTTAAGAATCTTTTTTGTCTTGGATCAATATTTGGATCAAAGTCACTGTCTTCATAATGTAGTGGCATCAACCATGCGCCGTAGCCTAATTGACCAGTTACACTAAGAACTCTTGCTCTATCTGATAGAATCCAATCAATAACCTTTGCAGCAGCTTCAGGATTTTTAGATGCAGCATTTACTGACATTGTTCCACCTGTTGCAAGTTGATAATTTGGTCTATCTCCTGCTTGAGGATGAAGTATAGGCAAAGCAGCCCAATCCCAATCATCAGAACTTTCAGCAAAGTTTGTAGCAGTTACATTGAAGCCCCAAGTTCCGATCATTAACATTGCTGATTCTCTGTTAACAAATTCACCATTGAAGTCATCCCAACCTAGAGAGTAATATGTCTCTAAACCACCAGACCAATAACCATCATCGACCATGTGTTTTCTTAAAAGTTCAATTGACTCTACAAATTCTGGATCAGTCCATTTTTTTTCACCAATCAATGCTTTGTAAACATTATCTGGTCCAGCATAAGTGTTAAAATAGTTACCTACTAAGTGCTCATGTGTTGGCTGCCAACCAGTAGATCCGTACGCATAAGGGTTCATGCCCTTAGCTTTTATTTTTGCAGCTAATGCTTCAAGCTCTTCTAAATTATTAGGAAGACTCCATCCGTTTTCTTCGAACAAAGTTTTATTATAAAAATAAATCATTGTTTCATAGTTTTTTGGAATTGAGTATAGTTCACCACTAAACACACCTGAATTGTAAGCCCATTCTAAAAGTTTATCTTGCCAACCATATTGATCAGCATACTCTTGCAATGATTTCACGAGTCCAGCATCTTGATAAATTTTTATGTAAGATGCACCAGGTGTATCAAAAATATCAGGACCACTTCCAGAAAGAAGAGCTGGTCTAATTGTATCGTTGATATCTTCTTTAAAAACAACTTCTAATTCAATATCATCATGTTCAGCATTAAATGCGTCAACAAATAATTCTTGTACTACTGGGTCAGTTGTTGCGTCACTTTCCATCCACCAGACTACTTTTGTAGCAGCAAACGTTGAAGTTGCAAAAAATGCAGTAAGAACAAAAGATAAGAATATGTTTAAAATTTTATTCATCATTCCTCCTTAATATAAATATATAAAATAATTATTTATAATAATTTCAAGAAAGTTAATCAACTTATTATAATAAGTTATTGATATAAATTCTCTACTTTTATTGGCCTAACTGTAAACTCTTGATCAATTAATACTAATCTATTGGAAATATCATAAAGATTCCATGTATTTGAAATTGCTGGATATCCTTTTGCAGTATTGAATAAACCTGAGTCGTTTTTACTTAAATTAACTGCAGAAACTTCCTGATTACTCTTTTTTATATTGATTTTAAAATCATTCATTAAAACATCTAGTAGATTTTTATCTTTAAATATTTTTTTATCTACA
Organism: uncultured Alphaproteobacteria bacterium; assembly: GCA_902572735.1. GTDB lineage: Bacteria > Pseudomonadota > Alphaproteobacteria > HIMB59 > CACPNW01. Next base: position 53,549 of record CACGGX010000005.1, on the reverse strand, counting down.
TTCTTACCAACTATTTCAATTGGAATATAGGCTCTGCTAATTAAATATACTTCATTATTTTTAAGTCTTCTTAATCTCTTAATATAATAAAGTGAGGAAGAATTTTTAAATTTTTTTGTGAAATTATTTTTTATAACTTGAACATCCAAAAGTTTATAGTCAGCATTAAGTGTGACTGAAAAATCTTTTATTTCAGAATTAAATGGATTTTTTAAAAGCTTATCTAATATTACTGTTGCTCTACCTCTACTTCTTTTAATTCTGCCTTCGTTTTCTAAAATATTAAGTACATTTCTAATTGTTAATCTACTAACACCAAATGTTTTGATTAATTCACTTTCTGACTTCATGTTAGAGCCAACAGGCCATTCGTTAGTAAGAATTAATTTTACTATTTGGTCATATATTTTTTTATATTTTGGGATATTTGTCATTCTAACTACTTATTATAATAAGTTGAATTCAGTTCAAAGGAATTTTTCTGAAATGTAAGTAGAAATAATATGGATTGTGATATTTTATTATAGCAAAAAAATCATTTGGTCTCGTATTAATCCTATAAAATAGTTGAAGGAAAAATAAAAAACTAAGATGAAAAATATTATAATCAGAGTCCATATTAAAAATTTTTTCATATTTAGTTTTATAAAATAAATATTATTTAAGTATAATAAATATAGATTTTAATATATGAACAAATTTCAACTGTAATTATGAAAAATAAATTATTTGATATTTGGAAGCAAAACAAAGCTTCAATAAATGCATGGTTGTCCATACCGAATTCTTTTACTGCTGAAGCCTTTGGTAAAATGGGTTGGGATTCAGTAACTATCGATATGCAGCATGGCCAGAATGATTATTCAAGTTCAATTGCGATGATCCAAGGATTAACAAATAGTGATACTGTACCTATGACAAGAGTTCCATGGAACGAGCCAGGTATAATTATGAAAATGTTAGATTTAGGTATTCAAGGAATTATTGCACCAATGATTAATACTAAAGAGGACTGTGAAAAGTTTGTTTCATATTGTTATTATCCTCCAATAGGTCAAAGAAGCTTTGGTCCAATGAGAGCGCAAGTAGTTTATGGTTCAGATTACTATCAACACGCAAATGATAATATTGTAAGTTTAGCAATGATCGAAACGAAACAAGCAGTGGAGAACCTAGATACCATTCTTTCAGTTCCAAATTTGACTGGTATTTATATTGGGCCTGCAGATATGAGTTCTTCATATGGCTTACCGCCTAAATTTGATGTTCGTGAAGATCCAGTATTTTCAAATATTAAAATGATTGCAAAAAAAGCTAAAGAAAAAGGAAAGATTGCCGGTATCCATAATGGATCAGTTAAGTATATGAAAGAAATGATGGATTATGGTTTCCAATTTACCACTTTACTTTCTGATTTTAGAATGATGACATCACATGCTGAAAGTTTATTAAAAGAATTGAAAGATGTAGATACTAAATCTGATAATACTAGCGCGTATTAATAGTCTCTTAATTACTAACTAAATCCTCTTCCATTTTAATTAATTCAAACCATCTATTCTCTTTTGTATTGAGATCACTATTAAGAATTTCCATTTTGGACGTTATGTCTTGATAGCGTTCAAAATTTTCCAAATATAGGTTTGTATCCTTTAATTCATTTTTAATATCTTCTAATTCTTGTTGAATATTTTTTATTTGGTTTGGTAATTGCTCTAATTCATATTGAAACTTATATGATAATTTAGCTTTAGAACTTTTTACTTTGTTGTTTTCTGAACGTGATTTTTTAGTTTCTTTATTTTTAGTAACTTGTTGATTTTCAGATTTTAAAAAATCACTGTATCCACCAAAAAACAATGAAACATTTCCATCCTCTTTGAAATGTAGAATTTTATTTACAGTTTGATCTAAAAAATCTCGGTCATGCGATACTATTAATAAAGTTCCATTATAATTGGATAACATTTCAGTTAATAGATCTAATGTTTCTAAATCTAGGTCATTTGTTGGCTCATCTAATATAAGTCCAGTCTTCGGATTAGCTAAAACTTTTGCCAAAAGTAATCTATTCTGTTCTCCACCTGATAATGTTTGTATCGTATGATTGACATTTTTAGGATCAAACTGAAAATCTTTCACGTAACTGCAAACATGCCTATCTTTTCCTTGAACTTTTAAATAGTCTCCTCCTGAGGGAACTAAGATATCTTTAATAGATTTTCTGCCATTAAGATCATTACGCATTTGATCAAAATAAGAAAATTCTAAATTTTTTTTCAGCTTGATTTTACCTTTAGAAATTTTTATTTCATTAAGGATGGTACGAAGAAAAGTTGATTTACCACTTCCATTATTCCCTAATAGACCGATACGATCATTTTTTGAAATTTTAATGGATAAATTTTTAAAAACAAATTCACTTTGATTTGGATATTTCACAAACACTTCTTGAAGTTCAGCAATAAATTTCGATTGATCAGTTGATTTTTTAGAAACTTGAGGTCTTAAAGATTTAATTGCACTTCTATAAGAAGCTTCATCTTTTTCTAATTGCGCTTTTAATTCTTTCGCTCTTTTTAATCTTTTTTCATTTCGCTTAACTCGGGCCTTTACTCCTTTATTTGCCCACTCGAGTTCAATATTAACAAATTGCTTTCTATTTCTTAATTCTCTATATTCTTGATCGAGTAACTCCTCTGACCATTTATCAAAATCCTTAAATCCTCTTGGGCTTACCCGTAATTTTCCTCTATCTATCCAAAAAACTTTATTCGTAAAGTTACTGAGAAAAGTTCTATCATGACTGACACATATAATTGTCTTATTTAAATTGCGTAAATAACTTTCTAGCCATTCGATGCATTGCAAATCTAAATGGTTGGTTGGCTCATCTAATAACAAAACATCGGAGTCTTTTAATAAAGATCGAATTAAATAAACTTTTCTTTTTTGACCTCCTGAAAGATCTTCAACATTAGCAAGTTTATCTAAATTGAGTTTATTGCAAAATATATCAACAAAATGCTTATTTTGTTGATTAAGTAAGTCTGCAAAATTCTCTTCTATGGTTTTGTTATTTAATTTTTCAAATTTTTGATTGAAATATCCAACTTTGAGACCAGGGTAATTCCATAATTCCCCAGCATCTAAATCTTGATCACCATAAATAGTCTTCATTAATGTAGTTTTGCCAACACCATTTTTGCCAACAAGCGCAATAATATCGCCCTTGTGTAAATTTAAGTTTAGATCTTGGAAAATTACTTTTTTGCCAAATTTGATTTCTACATCTCTTAAAGAAAATAATAAATCACTAGCCACTAATTTAAGTCTTATATAATTTTGTAATAAACAACAATAAAATCAAGGATCATAAATATTAGAAATAGTATTGCCACTCTAGTTAATGACCATTGACCTTTTGGAAAAATAAAATTTAGAAACTTCATATTAATTTACTTACCTTGTAACCTAATCCATTTAATACAATCTTCAAGTCTATCATCTCCCCAAAATACTTCCTTACCTTGATATATAAAGGAAGGACTCCCAAAAACTCCTTTTTTGTATGCATATTCAGTATTGCTTAGATATTTATCCTTTATTTCCTTCTCATTAGCTTTCTTTATAGTTTCTTCTGCATCTAAGTTAAGCTCTTTAAATATTTCGTTTAAGTTTGGCTGTGTAGCTGGTTCTTTTCCTTGCTGAAACCATCTTTGATATGTTTTATAAACATAATCAACTCCCCACCCTTCATTCATTCCAAGAATTGCAATTTGATTTGCTAAATCAAATTCTTTTAATGGATATGGTGCTGGTACCTTAGCTTCAAAACCGTAAAATTTTGCTCGTCTTTCAATATCTCTCCACATGTAATCTGATTTTATTTTTTTGGCTGGTGGCGTGAATGGAATGTTATCCATATCCATCATAATTTTTCTTACACTAAAAGGATGCCAATTAAATTTGATGTTTTCTTTTTCTGCAACCTTATGCAACCTATTGACTGTTAAATACGTGTAAGTACTTCCTATTGAAAACCAAAAATTTACTTCTTCCATAAAATTACTTTATAAATTTTATATTTTTATTCAACAATTATTTCATCTGGTGTTGTATCAGTATCAATACTTGGGTTCCAAGTAATACCACTTTTACCTGATCCAAATTTTGCACCTTTGTTTGTAAATGGAAGTTTATATAATTCAGATTCAAAATATTTTTGCATTTTGGGAAGTTGTTTAAAATTATTAAAAAAATCTGAAATCTGAGGATATTTAAGCAAAGCAAAAACATTATTTTTATCTGCATTTTCAACAAAATTATAATAAAGTAAAAACTCACAATAAAGATCTAAAGTATCAAAAAGGTTAAAGTCTGGAGAAGAAATTTTATTACCTACTAAAAATAATTTTGTTTTGCTTTTCTCTTTTGAAGAAAGCCAATGTTCAAATTTTTGAAGTTTACCAGAATTAGAATTTTCAAATGCGGTATTGTAAACTTCTTTAGCCGCTAGTAATTCTTCATCTTTAGAATTAAAATGGGTATAAGCAAATCTTGTTACAATTGATCTTAGATCTACAGTTTCTTGAAGTAACTGCTCACACTCCAGCTCTTCCTCTTGCGTCTCACCAAACATACCAAATTCTTTACCCAAAAAAGTAAGACAAGTATTGGAATGAGATATTATGAATTCTTTATCATCCTTAAAATATTTTAAGTATGGTAGATTAATTAAACTATTTTTTTTCTTTAAATCAATTTTATCATTATCATGCCATGAACTTCCCTCATATATAATCTGATTATTCTCTTCTTTAGGAAGTACTTTATAAATTTTTGCTATTAGAGGAACACCTGCATAAATAATCATTTGTCTTGATGCAGATCCAAGTCCTTTTGTACTCCAATATCCTAGTGTAATTTTTTTTTTATTCATATAAAAGTATTAAAGCAGTAATTATTTTATAATCATTCTAATTTAATTTTAAAAAAAATATATTTAATTTTTATCAAATAATTAAGCATAGCTTAATTTTTGATTTAAAAAATACTATTTAAAAAAAAACTTTTAATATTTTTTTAACAATTTCATAATATTCCTTAAATTTACTGTAATTAAATTAAAGGAGGTAAAATGATTGTAGGAAATTGGACGTACAGTATTTCAAACGTGCATGCTATTAATGCTTTTAAGACTGCAGCTGAATATTTTAAAAAGTATGGAGCTATTGGGTCATCAATTGCAAATCATCTAGGTAGGGATAATGGTTTTTATACAACAACTATAGGGTATGAAAATTATGCTCATTTTGGGGAAATTGATGATCAATTATCAAATGATGAAAATTGGGCAAAAGATATGGAGCCATATTTTTCTGACACTAAATGGGAAGCAAATAATTTTTATGAACCATTGATACATAACATGCCCTCAGATGCAGGAATTAAACCTGTATTTGCACAATGGATGTTTTATCATAAAGATATAAACTTAATTAAAGAAAAAGGTGATATATTTATTAAGGCTTGGATGGATAGTGGAGCAACAGGAGGGTCTGTAGGAAGAATGAATGGAAAAGATAATAACTCCTTCGGATTTGGTGTTCGTTTCAATACTATGAAGGAATATGGATTAGCGCAAGACAAACTCAATGGAGATGATTTTTGGTCTAATCATAAAAACTTTCTTGATGAGGTGGAGCCGAGGGGTATGAGTCTTGTTAGGATACTAGAAACAACTTGGGAATAGTTAAACTCAAATAAAACGATATAATTTAAAAAGATAATTAGCGGACATTCATCCGCTAATTACAAATCTTTTCATTAATTTAATTTCTGATATTACTAACATTGAGCTGATATAGTATAATGGTTATTACAGGCCGTTGGTAACGGTCAGATCCAAGTTCGATTCTCGGTATCAGCACCAGTGTTTTAGCACTCTTATAAAAGTGCTAAATTTATTTATTTTATAAAGTAAAATAACGTATTAAAATCACTACCATTGGTATTAATGGTCTTATAGCATGTTTTATTGGCCAATCATTACCATCAAAACTTTCTAATATTTTCAAAGTTGTAGCAAGATTATAACAAAAAGCTAAAAAAGTAAAAATAAACAAAACCCCCAAAACTTCATTTGCTGAAGTAAAGCTACCAATTTGGAATAATGTTGCAATCAACATCAATACCATACCAGTCATCATAAACCCTAGAGGTCTACCCATATACATTGCATCCTTGGATGGAAAACCAATATTACTTTGTACAAAATTTTTGTTGAACGCTAAATTTAAACCAAAAAAACCGCCAAATAAAATTAGAAAAACATGACATATAAAAGGTATCATGCCTCCAGCTGATTCAATCATAAAATCTCCCTTATTTAAGCATATTATAAACTATAAATTTTAGATTCTCTGTGATTTTTCTATTTTGAATTTTGATTTTTAATATTTTCATAGATACTTGTCTCTATTTCTGAAAATGTTTTTAAAGATGCTACATTCATGTAAGGTAACATTTGCATAAATATTGCACACCCAATTTGATTTTCAAAATCAATCCAGAAAAAACTATTAAAGATACCCGACCATGAAATACTTCCCTTTGGTCTACCTTCAAGGGTATTGTCCTTATTAATCATAAAACCATAACTAAATTTATTTTCGATACTATCGTCATGATCTAATGATGCTGACAATTCTTGATCAACAGATGCGATAGTTTCAACTTTAAGCTTACCAATTTGATTGGACTTCATCAAATTTATTGAATTTTCAGAGATAACACTATTATCATTGTTTAAAAATAAACGCATAAATTTTGCATAATCTTGTGTAGTTGAGGTTAATCCTCCTCCTCCCAAGTGAAAAGATCTGCCTACTCTTTCATCTTGATATTTAGCGATGCTTTTATTGATGGTAATGTTATTATCTATATAGTCATAAATATAAGCTAAATTATTATATTTACTTTCATCTAAGCTAAATGTAGTGTTTTTCATACCAAGTTGGTCAAATAAATTTTCTTTCATATACTCATCTAATTTTTTATTAGTTAATTTTTCAATTATGTAACCAAGTAGGTCCGTACTGATACCATAATTCCATCTGGTGCCAGGTTCAAATAAAATAGGAGCATCTAGAAAATCTTCACCATCATTTTGTATATCTTGCAATATCTTTTGATCAACAAGAAATTTAATTTCAGGATTTAGGAATTGATAACCATATCCAGAAGTATGATTTAATAAATGTTTAATTTTAATTTTAGTATTAGCTTTTGAATACTCAGGTTTATCACCTATCAATTGAACAATTTTTATATCTGAAAAACGTTTATCAATATCTTCTATATTTGTTTCTAAACTGATTAAGTTTCTTTCAATTAATTGAAAAATACACAACGATGTAATTGGCTTGGTCATAGATGCAATTCTTACAATTGAATTTTCATTAAAAGGAATCTGTTTTTCTAAATGATTATAACCATGATATTGTTCAAAAATATTTTTATTCTTATTTGTGATTATTACAGATAAAGAAGGTATCTTGTGTTTATTAAATATATTTTCAATTTTATTACTAAGTATATCTATATTCATAAAAATTATTCAAACATATATTCTTATTTAAATTTAATTATATTAAATTCTTTTAAAATTTTTGATTATTAATAGTAAATTTAAAATAGTAACAAATGAAAAAAACATGGCATTAATGGAAATAATATCCAAATTTGTTTCACCTGGACTATTTGTAATTACATACCTCCAAAAATTAATTGATACTAAAAATTGTATTGTAAAAATACAGTAAATAAGTGGAGATTGTTTTTCTATACCTCGAAAAATTATACTTATAAAAGATAAGGCAAAAGCTAAAAAAATTATACCAATAATCTCTGACAATCCCGCTACCGCATGATTAAAGAAACCTAAGTTGTTCAAAGCAAATTCATCAGTAAATACTAAAAGTTGAATAGCATAGTAGGAGAAGAAAATAATATTAATAATAATGATTAAATTATTTATATTTTTTTTGAACATATCTGTGTATCATGTAAAAAAAATAAATAATCAATATGGAAATTACTTTATACTATTTTAAGATACCTTTTTGGAGAGCAGAAGTTTCAAGACTGGCTTTATTTATAGGAGATATTCCCTTTAATGATTATCGTGTAGAAGGAAAAGAAATTGATGACCTCAAAGCAACAGGGTTATTGCCGAATAAGCAAATTGCTCCTTTTAAGCAATTACCAATATTAGATGTTGATGGTAAAATTATTGCTCAAACAGGTGCCATTGCAAGATTTTGTGGAAAATTATCAGGTTTATATCCAAAAGATAATGATTTTGAAGCAGCTCAAATAGATCAAATTATTGATGCAGCACAAGATATTAACTATCTCGTCACTCTATCTGGCAGAGATAAAGAAAAGGATCGATTAGAATTAGCAAGAAAAATATTATCTACAAAACATCTGCCGAAATGGTTTCAATTTCTTGAAAACTTGCTTAAAAAAAATGAGGAGTCTAGTTTTTTTGTTGGTAAAAATATTTCTATTGCTGATCTAGCAATTTGGAGATTACTCGGTTGGCTAACATCAGGCCTTTTAGATGGAGTTCCAACAAATATTTTAGAGCCTTATGAAAGATTAAAAACATTAAGGAAAGAAATCTACAATCATCCAAAGGTCAATGAATGGATGATGAAAACATATGGAAAAATTATTTAGTTATTAAAATGACTGCACTAAGTGTTAATGTTAACAAATTTGCTTTAGTAAGAAATGCTAGAGGTTCTGATTTACCAAACTTAATTGATATTAGTAATAAATGTCTAGACTATGGTGCTGATGGAATTACAGTCCATCCCCGTCCTGATGAAAGACACGCAAAATTTTCTGACCTTGAACCCTTAAAAAATTTATTATCAAAATTTGAAAATAAAGAATTTAATGTAGAAGGATATCCATCAGATTTTTTTGTCAAAAAAGTAATTGAAGTTAAACCAGATCAAGTAACTTTAGTCCCAGATCCACCTGGCGCATTGACCTCTTCTTTTGGTTGGGACTGCGAAAATAATAAAAATTTATTAACAGACATAGTTAGTGAATTTAAAAAAAATGATATTCGCGTTTCAATATTTATTAACCCATCTATAAAAACACTGGAAAATTTAGAACTAATACAAACTGATAGAGTAGAACTTTATACTTTTGATTATGCTCATACCTTTAATGAAAATAAGGAAAAAGCAATTAAAGATTATATTGGTGTAACAAACTATCTAAAAAAAGAGTTTCCAAAAATTGAATTAAATGCTGGTCATGATTTAAATTTAGAAAATTTAAAGTTTTTTTTAGATAAAATAAATAATGTTAAAGAAGTATCTATTGGTCATGCCCTCATCTGTGATACTTTTGAATTTGGCTTACAAGAAACAATAAAAAAATATTTAACCCTAACAAATAATTAAGTGACTTTTATATTTTGGCTTCAGTTTGCTACTGTCTGTGTTGCAGGAGCAATGTCTCCGGGTCCAAGTTTAGCATTAATTATAAGAAATAGTATTATAATTAATAGATTTGCTGGCTTTATGACTGCTGTTGGTCATGGATTAGGAATGGGGATGTATGCTATATTTGCAGTTACTGGATTATCAATTATTTTAACAGCAAACGAATTATTATTTCAATTAATTCAAATAATTGGAATTCTTTTTTTATTATATTTAGGTTTTCAATTTATATTTAAAAAAAATGAGAACATAGATAAACTTAAGGAACAAAAAAGTATTAATTCTTTCCTACAAGGATTTTTGATAGCAATTTTTAATCCCAAAATTCTTATATGGTTTTCAGCTGTCTTTTCTCAATTTGTAAAAATTGATGCCTCTTTTTTTTCACATTCAATTCTTGTTGTAACTGCTTCCGTTATTGATGGAGTTTGGTACATTATTGTTTCCCTTGTTGTGACAAGTTATGGAATGAATGATTTTTTCCAAAAAAGGCAAGGTATAATACAAAAAATATCAGGATTTATTTTAGTTTTAATTGGTATTTTGCTAATTGTAGATTTCTTCTAGAACTCTTAAAATATTTTTTCCCATAATTTTTTCAATCTCTAAATATTTATAACCTCTTTTTTCTAAAGACTCTTGAATTATCATATGATCTAAACAATCATTCCATGAATGAGGTAGACAATCAAGCCCGTCATAGTCGCTGCCTATTCCTACATAATCAATACCTATTTGATTAATTACATATTCAATATGATCAACAAATACTTCTATACTTGGGCATATTTCTGCTAATTTTTTTTGAAGAAAATGTTGTTTTGCTATCCATTGAGAAGTTTTATTGGAATATTTTCTTTCAATATAATTTAATTCATCAAGATATTTATTCCTTTCTTTTGATTCTCTTTCTTTAAAAGATTTATCAATAAAAAAAGGATATGGATTTAAACCAATTAATCCTTTTGATTTTTTGATAGCTTCAATTTGATCATCTTTTAAATTACGAAAATGTGGACACAAATTATACACGCTAGAATGTGAGGCAATAAAAGGTTTGGTACTTATTGATGCAATGTCCCAAAAACTTTTCTCTCCAATGTGAGAAACATCGATTAACACATTATTATCTTGGCAAATGTAAATAACCTCTTTCCCAAATTCATTTAAGCCATGGCTTTTAAGTTTTGACAAATTGTATGTCTCATCATAATTTGATGAAACCCAATCCAAAGAATGATTCCAAGTTGGGCCAAAATAGAAAAGCCCTCTTTTAATAAAATGATATAAATTATTGATATCATTTTCTAAGCCCTCTCCACCTTCCATTGAAATTGGAAACATTGTCTTATTTTTATCTATTCCTTCATTAATGTCTGAGATTTTTTTGGGGATGACAATTTCTTCATGTGATGAAATTCTTTCAATCTCATCATACATTTTATCAGCTCTCTTAAAAAAATTTGGTTCTTTAGCATTGCTAGATACCCAAATAATTAAAATCTCTAAATCAATTTCAGATTTAAGTAACCTTGGTATGTCCGTATGCCCATTCGATGTTAGCTTTGTAACATCTTCACCTTCAATAACTCTTTGCACAAGATCATTATGCAAGTCAGCAACAAACATCTAATTATTTTACAATCTCCATTTTAATTATTTTATCTGGATCAGCAGGTGGTTCGCCTCTTGTGATATTATCAACATACTCCATACCTTCAGTAACTTGAGCCCAAACGGTATATTGACCATCTAAAAAAGAGCAATCATTAAAACAAATGAAAAATTGACTATTGGCGCTATTTGGATTTTGAGCTCTTGCCATTGATACTGCCCCTCTTCCATGATTCTCAGAAGAAAATTCTGCTTCAATATCTGGAAGTTTTGATCCACCTGTGCCTGCTCTTGATAAGTTGAAATTATCATTACTTGAATTTCCAAATTCTACATCACCGGTTTGAGCCATAAAGCCATCTATAACTCTATGAAAAACCACTCCATCATATTGTCCTTCTTCAATAAGTTGTTTGATTTGTTTTACATGTTTTGGTGCTACGTTTGGTTTTGTCTCTATTACAACAACACCATCTTTAAGTGTCATATGAATAGTATCTTTCTTTTCATCAGCCATTGAAATCCCCCCTTTTAAGAATATTGAGAATATGAAGATGAAAATAAATAGTTTTTTAAGTTTATTCATATTTGTTTTCTTTACCTTCACCCAAATTGTTTTATATATATGTAATGCACATCTTTGAAGAAAATATCAAGAAATTAGATCTAAAAATTCCAGATATGCCAACACCAATTGCAAATTACGTACCCTTTAAGATTGCAGATAATACCGTTTATGTATCTGGTCAAGGGCCCGTAATTGATGGTAAAATTCTTTATAGTGGAAAAGTTGGTGTAGATATTTCTGAAGAAGAAGGAATAAAAGCTGCTGAAACTTGTTGCATTAATATTATTGCAGCTCTTAAAACATCGATAGATGGTGATTGGGACAGACTAGATTCTTTTTTAAAACTTGGAGGTTTTGTAAATTGCAATGATAACTTTACTGATCAACCAAAAATCATAAATGGAGCATCAGATTTATTAGTGAATATTTTTGGTGACAAAGGAAGACACTCAAGATTTGCAGTTGGTTCAAATGCGCTTCCTCTAAATATTTCTGTTGAAATAGACGCCATCATTAAAATCAAATAATAAATTTAATATGAGTAAATATTTTTTTTGCTCTTCTCTTAATGATATTAAAAAATCAGACTGGAATGAATGTGTTGGAAATGATCATCCATTCTTGCAATATGAATTTCTTCACGCATTAGAAGAGAGTAAAAGTGCAAATACCAAAACAGGTTGGCAACCATATCATTATATAGAAAAAGAAAATGATAAAATTATTTCATTATGTCCTCTTTACATAAAGAACCATTCGTTTGGAGAATATATCTTTGATCATTCTTGGGCTGATGCTTATCATCGATATGGAATAAATTATTATCCAAAACTTCAATCTGCAATACCGTTTACACCTGTTACTGGTGATAGAATTGTTTTAAATAAGTCAGTTAAAGATAAAAAGAAAAAACAAGTTCAAGTAATTAAGAATATTATAGAAGAAGCTAAAAAAATAAATGTTTCTTCCCTGCATTTTAATTTTGTTAATGATGCATCTAATTGGAATGATGTTGAGAATATTATGATTAGATCAGGGATACAGTTCCATTGGCATAATAATGAATATAAAAAATTTGAAGATTTTTTAAATGACCTATCTTCTAGAAAAAGAAAAATAATTAGACGGGAAAGACAATGTATTGAAAAAAATAATTTACAAGTAAAATTACTTAATGGAGATGATATTAAAGAAGAACATATAAGTTTTTTTTACGATTGTTACTTAGATACTACTGGAAGAAAATGGGGATCCACGTATTTAACTAAAGAATTTTTCTTTGAAATATTAGATAATTTCAAAAATAACATTTTACTGATAATGGCCTTTCAAGAAGACAAAATGGTTGCCTCTGCAATTAATTTTATAAGCAAAACTCATTTGTATGGACGTTTATGGGGGTCAAAATATGAAGTTCCCTTTTTACATTTTGAGCTTTGTTACTATCAAGCAATAGAATATGCCATCAGAAATAACATTAAAATAGTTGAGGCTGGTGCTCAAGGTGAGCATAAGTTACAGAGAGGATATGTTCCAACTAAAACATGGAGTGCGCATTGGATTAAAGATCAAGAATTCAGCAAGGCAATTCAAAATTTTCTTGATAATGAAAGTCAGTTAATTGATAGTCAGAAAGAAAGACTAGATGATTTTCTCCCGTTCAAAAATTAAGCAAGTTCTTTTTTAACTTCTTGCTTATTTGAAAATTCAAAACTAATTTTTTTATCCTTGCATGTTATTTCTACATGACCACCCTTAGATAATTTTCCAAAAATTAATTCTTCAGCCATAGGTTTTTTGACTTTTTCTTGTATTACTCTTCCCAATTCTCTTGCACCATAAACCTCATCATAACCTTCTTCGGCTAATAATTCTTTTGCTTCCTTATTAATTGATAATGAAACACCTTTATCTTCAAGTTGAGCCTCAATTTCTATGATGAACTTATCTACGATAGAAAGTACTATATTTTTAGATAAATGATTAAAATGAATTATTGAATCAATTCGATTTCTAAATTCGGGTGAAAAAATTCTATTAATTGCATCACTACTATCATCGTTAGATCTTTTTGCATTAAATCCTATTTTGTTTTTAGATACATCAATTGCACCAGCATTTGTTGTCATAATTAGTATAACATTTCTAAAATCTATAGTCTTGCCATTATGGTCAGTCAGTTTTCCATAATCCATTACTTGAAGTAGTATATTGAATAAATCAAAATGAGCTTTTTCAATTTCATCTAAAAGCAGTACGCAATGAGGATTTTGATCTACACCATCTGTTAATAATCCCCCTTGATCGAAACCAACATAACCTGGAGGAGCTCCAATAAGTCTACTAACGGTATGACGCTCCATATATTCTGACATATCAAATCTAAGAAGTTTAATACCAAGTGTATTACTTAGCTGTTTAGCTACCTCAGTCTTTCCAACTCCAGTAGGTCCAGAAAATAAATAGGAGCCTATTGGTTTACCATCTTCCCTAAGCCCTGCTCTTGCTAACTTTATAGAAGATGAAAGTTCCTCAATAGCTTTGTCTTGACCAAATACGAAATTTTTCAAATCTCTTTCTAAATTTTTTAAACTATTCTTATCACTTTGATTAACAGATTTTGTTGGAATTCTTGCCATTAAGGCAACAACTGCTTCTATATCTTTTGATAGAATAATTTTCTTTCTTTTCTCTTCAGGCAATAAATATTGGGATGCACCTGCTTCGTCAATGACATCAATGGCTTTATCAGGAAGTTTCCTATCACCTATATATTTATTTGATAATTCAACAGCGCTAATAATTGCTTCAGGTGAATATTTAATATTATGATGTTCTTCATAGTAAGTTTTTAAACCTTCAAGAATTTTGATTGTCTCATCTTTTGATGGTTCTTTAACATCAATTTTTTGGAATCTTCTGACCAAAGCTCTATCTTTTTCAAAATAGTTTTTAAACTCCTTATAAGTAGTTGACCCAATGCATTTAAGAGTACCATTGCCTAGAGAGGGTTTTAATAAATTACTGGCATCCATTGATCCTCCACTGGTAGCTCCTGCACCAATAACAGTATGGATTTCATCTATAAATAAAACAGCTTTGTCTTTTTTTTGTAATTCTTTAAGAACTGCTTTTAATCTTTCTTCAAAATCACCTCTGTATCTTGTACCTGCAAGTAGAGCGCCCATATCCAGTGAATATATAATTGCGTCCTCCATAATTTTAGGTACTTTTTTTTCTGTAATTCTTTTTGCCAGTCCTTCAGCAATTGCTGTTTTCCCAACACCAGGGTCTCCAACAAATAAAGGATTATTTTTTTGTCTTCTGCATAAAATTTGAATTGTTCTATCTAGCTCTTTGCTTCTCCCAATTAGCTTATCAATTTTACCATCTTTTGATTTTTCATTTAAGTTAATACAAAACTGACCTAAAGCACTTTTCGGTTTTTGTTGTTCATTATTGTCATTTGTTTGACTATCTACAAATTCTTCATTTTCAAAACTTTCATTACTTTTAGAAATACCATGTGAAATATATTGAACAGCATCTAATCTGCTCATATTTTGTTGATGAAGAAAATATACTGCATGGCTTTCTTTCTCAGAAAATAAAGCTACAATCATGTTAGCTCCTGTAACACTCTCTCTCCCACTCGATTGCACGTGAATAGCAGCTCTTTGTAAAACTCTTTGAAAACCATTTGTTAATTTTGGCTCTCCAGTAAAGTTCTCTTTAAGATTTTCTAAATCATTAATAATAAATTTCTCAACACTTTCTTTTAAATTTGAAATATCTACTGCGCACGCCTTAAGAACACTGATTGCATCTTGATCTTCCAAAAGAGAAAATAATAAATGCTCTAGAGTTACATACTCATGCTTATAAGTAGTCGCTAGTTGATACGCTTCTCTTAATGTTTTTTCTAAATTTTGTGACAGCATTAACTTTTTTCCATTGTGCATTGTAAAGGATGTTCATTTTTTTTTGCCATATCCATTACTGATTTACATTTAGACTCAGCCACTTCATAAGTAAATGTTCCACAAACACCAATACCATTTTTGTGAACATGGAGCATGATTTGTGTAGCCTCCTCTTGTTTTTTATTAAATATTTTTTCTAACACCATAACAACAAACTCCATTGGGGTATAGTCATCATTTAAAAGTAGAACATTATACATGGATGGTTTTTTTGTCTTAGGCTTTGTATCTAATAAAAGGCCTCTTTGAAAATCGTCCTTATTATTGTTATTATTTTGATCTTCATTTGCCATATTTCTTAAATAATATGTTTTAGAATATTTTAAAGTATTTTTCTGTTTGAAAGCATCGAAAATCTTATGTTAATCAAGAAAAAATGAAAAAAAATTTATTATTAATCATAATTTTAAATAGCTTTTTAATATTAGGTTTTTCATCAAATCTTTTTGCTAAAAAAGCAGCAATCGTTATTGATTTTGACACAGAAGAAGTATTATTCGAAATTAACGCCGATACGAGGAATTATCCAGCATCCTTAACAAAAATAATGACTCTCTACATAGTGTTTGATTATATTAATAAAGGAAAGCTTAGTTATGATAGTCAATTAAGTGTATCAAATATTGCTGCTTCAAGATCACCAAGCAAACTTTATTTAGAAGCAGGATCAAGTATAAAAGTTAGAGATGCAATTAATGCACTTATAATTAAATCAGCAAATGATGTAGCAACTGTAGTTTCTGAAAATATATCAGGCAGTGAAAAAGAGTTCGCTAAACTTATGACACGCTATGCAAAAAATTTAGGCATGAATAATACAACATTTAAAAATGCGTCAGGTCTTCCCAATAGAGCACAATTAACAACTGCAAGAGATATAGCAAAACTTTCACATGCACTAATTTCAAATTTTCCAGAAGAATATAAATTGTTTAGCAAAACAAAATTTACTTATAAGGGTAAGACTTACAAAACGCATAATAAATTAATGTTAAGCTACGATGGCGCTGATGGAATTAAAACTGGATATATAAAAGCATCTGGTTTTCAGTTAGCTTTTTCTGCTGTTAGAGATGATAAGAGATTAATAGGAATTATTTTTGGAGGTGATACAGGAAGCCAACGGAACAAATCTTTAAAAATAATAATGGATAAAGAATTTGCTGAATTAAATATTAAGACAAAAAGTAGTAATAAAAAAATAGTTAAAAAAGACGAGACTGCAAACCAAAAAATTGAAAAGAAAAAAAATGCTTATTCCATTGTTGTTGGAACATTTAAGTATAGAAATAATGCAGAAAAACAAATCAAATTAATTAAGAGTAAATATCCAGTTTCGACTACAGATAAAATTTCAAATGTTGTGCTGATAAAAGTTAGCGGTAAACAACTTTATGAATCTAGATTTGAAAATTTTACTAAAAAAGAAGCGTATACAGCCTGTAAAAGACTGAAAAAATATAATCGTGATTGTTTTGTTAGACTGTAAACTTATAATTTACACCACTTAAAGATAACTGATTTTCGATAATTGCTATCAAAGACTTAAGACCTTCTTGAGAAGTAGACTCTGCTCTACAAGTTAGTTGGTTTTGGGTATTACTAGCTCTCATTAGAAACCATCCATCATCATTTTCGACTCTTATACCGTCAATATCTATTATTTTACCTTCTGTATTTATTATTCTTTCTTTTATTTCTTCAATTATTAAAAATTTTTTTGTTTCATCTACATCAAACCTTGTTTCTGGCGTTGAATAAGTTTTAGGATATATATTAATTAACTCATTCAAGGATTTTTCTTGATTACATAATATTCGCAATAAGCGTAATGCAACATACATTGCATCATCATAACCATAAAAATCATCAGCATAACATACATGACCACTCATTTCTCCTGATAAAGGCGATTTTAATTCTTTCATTTTTTCTTTTATTGGAGAATGTCCCGTTTTCGACATAATAGGATCGCAATTAAGTTTTTTTGCTTCATCAAAAAAAACTTTACTACATTTAACATCCATAATTATTTTTGGGTTATCGTATAAGTTAGCAATTTCTGTGCATAGTAATAACATGTACTGATCTGCCCAAACTAAATTCCCTAAGTTGTCTACAACACCCAAACGATCTCCATCTCCATCAAAAGCTAGACCTATGTCACAACTGTTATCTTTGACTGACTTTATTAATTGCTCCATATTTTTTGGAACAGTTGGATCTGGATGATGATTAGGGAAATTTCCATCAACTTCTTCATTAATTAATATATTTTCTGAATTATTTAAATTGTTTGCAACTTCTTTAATGACAGCTCCCATTGCACCATTACCAATATCCCAAGCAATTTTTATTTTTTTATTGAGATTAATATTTTGTAATAATCTTTTGGTATATTCAATTTTAATATCTTGATTAATGATCTCACCTTCGATTAATTTTAAATCATTTTGATCAATTAATTTTTGAAGGCTTTGAATGTCTTCGGCATAAAAAGAATGCTTATTTAAAACCATTTTAAAGCCATTGTATTCTGAGGGATTATGAGAGCCTGTTACCATAATAGCAGCATCAGCATTAAGATAGTAATGAGCAAAGTAAGTCATAGGTGTCGGCCCCATACCAATATTAATTACTTTAGCACCTGAATCTTTTAAACCTTCACATAGTGCTTTATGTAAATCTGGTGAGGTTAATCTTCCATCGTAACCTGTAGCAATTATGTTAGATTTTAATCGATTAATTACTGTGTAGGCAAATGTTCTCCCAATAGTATATGCGGTGTTTTGATTGATATTGTTACCAACTACACCTCGGATATCATACTCTCTTAAAACTTCATGATCGAAATTCTCAATTTCCAATTTATTTACCTGTTCCATAGTATTCATATCCCATTTCTTTTAAATTTTCTGGAATATAAATATTTCTTAGATCAAAAATAATTTTTTCTTTTAATAATTTGGATATTTTTTCAAAATTTAATGCTCTGAATTCATTCCATTCTGTTCCAATAATTATTGCAGACGACCCTTCACAAGCTTCGTATGCAGAGTTAAATAAGATAAGATTAGAATTCTCTTTTTTAGCATTATCCATTGCTTCAGGATCATAACATTGAACTTTAATTCCTTTTTCAAAAATTGTTGATGCAATTTTCATCGATGTAGAATCCCTTACGTCATCTGTATTAGGTTTAAAGCTTAGACCAAGAAAAGTAACTGTAGAATTATTTTTTATTTTTGAAATAATTTTATTTGAAATTTTATTTATACGATCTTGATTTGATTTATTTACGGCGTTAATTATTGATAGATCAATATTTTTCTTTTTAGCTGTTGAAGCAAAAGCTTTGACATCCTTTGGAAAACACGAGCCGCCAAACCCAGGTCCTGCATTTAAAAATTTAGATCCAATTCTTTTATCTATACCCATTCCACGTGCTACTTGCTGAACATCAGCTCCCACTACTTCACATAAGTCAGCAACTTCATTTATGAAAGCAATTTTTGTTGCAAGAAAACTATTGGATGCATATTTGATTATTTCAGAAGTTTCTATTGATGTAGCTATAATTGGGGTTTCTTTCAGAAATAATGGTCTATAAAGTTCTCTCATTATATTTTCAGATTTTTGATTATCTGTTCCTATCACAACTCTATCTGGCCTGATGAAATCATCAATTGCAGATCCTTCTCGCAAAAATTCAGGATTAGAAACTACATCAAAAAATTTTTGGTCAACTTTATTTGAAATAATTTTTTTTACTTCTCTTGTGGTTCCAACTGGTACTGTTGATTTAGTTACAACTAAACAATATTTTTTTATATTTTCAGAAATTTCTTCTGCAACTTGCCATACAAAACTTAGATCAGCTTCATCCTCCAATCTTCGTGTAGGAGTTCCAACAGTTATAAATATAATATCTGCATTATCTAAATTACTTTTTACACTAGAAGCAAAGGATAATAATTTTGTTTTATTAATGTGCTTATCTAAAAGTTCATCCATTCCAGGTTCAAAAAATGGACACATACCAGATTTAAGCTTTTCGAGACGTTCATTATCTTTATCAATACATGTTACAGAGTAACCAAATTCAGCAAAACATGCTCCCGTAACTAAACCTACGTAACCAGTACCAACTATTGTAAGATTCATAAATTTTTAAAAATCATTGTCTCAATAACCTAAATATTTCGCATTTGTTATAAAATAAATAAGAGATTTTTACTGGAAAAATATGAAATATTTATTATTTATATTCAAAATATGTCAGAGACAAAAAAAATTCAAACAGGGATAAACAATATTTCAGAGGAATGGTTTAAGGCTAACATTGATAGAAAAACACTCAAAAACCTATCCAAAAGGTCAGATTTTGAAGGTTGGAAACATATTATTATTTATGTACTATCATTAGGGACCCTGTGTTCATTATGCCTATATACATGGAATAGCTTATGGTTTGTGCCTGCGTATCTTGCTTATTGCACGATGTGGGGTGGAGCTGACGCTATATGGCATGAGTGTGGTCATGGAACCGCTTTTAAAAATAGAAGGTTAAATAAATTCTTCTATAACATTGCTAGTTTTATGAATAATTTTGAACCTGTTAGATGGAAGTGGAGCCATTCTCTTCACCACAGCTATACCGCTTCGGTTGACCCTCATGACTATGAAGTTGATGGGAGTATTTTTGCTAAACATACATTTTTAAGTTTTATTTTAAATTTTATTCCCGGAATTGGTTTTTTCACTATTCATAAATCTCTTTATGTAGAAATTATAAAACATGCTTTAGGTATTCAAACCAATGTAATGAAAGATTGTATTCCAGAAGATAAAATCAAAGATTGTATTAACAGTTCTAGAATTTTTGTCTTACTATGGGTCACAATAATAGCTGCTTCAATTTACTTCTCTACCTTTCTTCCAATATTTTTATTTTTAATTCCAAAATTCTTTGGCATTAATGGTCTCTGGGGTGTGACTCAACACATGGGTCTAAAAGAAAATGCCAAGGATCACCGACTATCAACAAGATCGGTTAGACTTAATCCGATTTTTAGTTTTATTTATTGGAAGATGGAATACCATATTGAACACCATATGTTTCCTATGATACCTTCATATAATCTTCCTAAATTATACGAAGTTATAAAAGATCAAATGCCAGAACCACAAACTTTATACCAAGCTTATAAAGAAATTATACCTGCAGTTATAAAGAAGTCTAAAAATCCAGATTATTTTATTCCGGTTCAAGTTCCAAATAATTAAACTGTTCTTGACACAGCTTATACTTTAGCTTTAATTACTTAATAATATGGAGTTGAGAAATTTTATTGACGGTAAATTTATTGATTCATTATCAAAAAAAAACATTCCTGTTCTAAATCCTGCTAATCAAAAAATAGTAGGTAATATTGATGAAGCATTAGATCAAGAAATTGATTTAGCTTTTCAAGCTGCAAAAAAAGCATTCGATAAAAGAATTTTAGTAGACATGGATGCTAAAGAAAAGTCAAAAATGATGAGAGCCATAGCTCAAAAATTAAGAGAGCGAAAAGATGAAGGTGGAAAACTTCTAAGTCAAGAAAATGGGAAAACTATAAAACAATGTGTAGATGAATTTAAAGGTGCTGCGGACACATTTGATTTTTATGCCGGACTAACGGATAAAATAGAAAATAAATTAATTCCATCTGGTCATGATACATTAAACTATGTAGTTTTAGAGCCTTTTGGTGTAGCGCTTCAAATAGTTCCATGGAATTATCCTGTTTCTATATTCTCAGGAATGGTTGCGCAGAATTGGATTGTCGGAAATACCATCGTAATAAAACCTCCCGAACTTTGTCCTATATCTTCTAATTTTTATGGTCAAATATTTGAGGATGTTGGTGTTCCAAAAGGAATTATAAATATTGTTCACGGTTATGGAGAAACAACTGGTCGAAAATTAGTTCAACATCCTGGAAGTGATTATATTGTCTTTACTGGATCGCCTGAAGTTGCTTCAGAGATATTAAAAGAGACAGCAGATAGAATTGTCCCAACACATTTTGAATTAGGTGGGAAATCTGCAGCAATAATTTATCCTGATGCTGACATCGATAAAGCTGTTGATAGTACAGTTAAGGGAATTTTTAAACCAAATGCAGGACAAATATGTGTAGCAATGTCTAGAGTTATTGTTCATCCTAAAATTAAAGATGAATATATGACAAAGCTAATTGCAAAAACGCAAAAATTAAAAATAGGCGCAGGTGATGAGGAAGGAACTGAAGTAACACCTTTAATATCAACTGATCAAATGCAAAGAGTCTCAAATTATGTAAAATCTGGCGTACAATCTGGTGCAACTTTAACCATAGGTGGAGATAAAGCTGAGAGAGATGATGGTAATTTTTACCAACCAACTATTTTTGATAATGTCAAAGTTGATGCAACAATTGCTCAAGAAGAAATATTTGGTCCAGTAACATCAATATTTGATTTTGAAGATGAAGAAGAAGCAATAAGTATAGCTAATTCAACAAAATACGGTCTTGCTTCTGGAGTATTTACCTCAGATGACCAAAAAGCAAAATGGACTGCTGATAGAGTTCAAGCAGGAATAATTTGGCAAAACGATTGGTTTGTTGATGGAAATAATCTTCCAGGTGGTGGTTACAAAAGATCAGGTTATGGAAGAGATGGTGGCGTAGATGGGGTTTATAGTCACGGTCAGACCAAAAGGATTAGTAAAAGACTCTACTAGGTTGACATTACTAATTTAATTTTTTAAGTTCACTTACATTATATTTATTCAAGGGAGGAATAATGAAAATATTAAAAATTTTATTATCAACACTCTTCGTTTTTTCTTTCAGTGGTTCAGTTTATGCTATTGATAAAAACTTAGGTGATGGATGGTGTAGTGATGTAAGAATTCACTTCTTTGCTGGTGGAGCTGAAGGCGATGGTTTCGCAGGAATAGTTCAAACTGGTGCAGAAAATGCTATCAGAGATACTGGTGCTGATGCAGAAATTCTTTATTCAGAATGGCAATCAGACAGAATGATTCAACAACTAAGAGAAGCAATTGGTGCTGGCGTTGATGGTATTGGTATGATGGGTCACCCTGGTGATGATGCAATTATGCCTCTAGCTAAAATGGCTAGTGAAGCTGGTATCTTAATGATGTATCAAAACGTTGATGTTCCTGCAGTAAGAGCTGCTTATGGAGGTGGATACGTTGGTGCAAATCTTGCAACTCAAGGTAAAGAATTAGCAAGAGAAGCAATTAGAAGATTTGATCTTAAAGCTGGTGATACTGCTATCGTAATGGTTCCAATTGGAGATTATTCTAGAGCGCAAAGAGAAGATGGTGCTAGAATAATTTTTGAAGAACATGGAATGAACGTTGTAGTTCTAGATGGTACTCCAGAACAAGCAACTGATCCAAATCTTGCAATCCCTGTATTTTCAGCTGCACTAGCTGCAAATCCTGATACAAAAATTATTGTACATGATGGTGGTCAAAAACTAGGAAATGCTGAAGCATATGCTAAAGCTGCTGGATATGGTCCAGGAGAATTATTGCAAATCGGCTTTGATACTAGTCCACAAATCATGACGGCTTTTGAAAACGGTTATGTTCATTTAACTTCTGATCAACAACCATTCTTACAAGGCTACCTACCTGTACTTGCTTTATGTCAAATGAAAGTTCTTGGAACTGGAGCATTAAATCAAGATACTGGTGCAGGATTTGTACATACTGAGAATTACAAATCAGTAATGGAACTTGCTAACGCAGGTTTAAGATAAATATATCAAACAGAGCTGATCTACTGTAAGTAGATCAGCTACATATATGAGCGCAATAATAGAACTTAAAAATGTTTCCAAAAGTTTTGGCGGAATAACAGCATTAAAAAAAGCATCAATAAAAGTTGATGTTGGAGAAGTTGTTGGACTTATTGGAGATAATGGAGCTGGTAAATCCACCTTAATCAAAACGTTAGTTGGTGTTCATGCTCCGGATGATGGACAAATTATAATTAGAGGAAATGAAGTTAAAAATTGGAATGCCTCAAAAGCCAGAGAGGCTGGAATAGAAACTGTTTTCCAAGACAGAGCCTTATGTCCACAGCAATCGATAGTGTGGAATATTTTTATGGGCAAAGAATTAAAACATAGATTTGGTTTTATAAGAGAAAAAGAACAAGTAAGAGAAGCAAACAAATTAATTAGAGAAATTGGATTTACATCAAAACTAATTGATGCTGAATCACCTGTTGGTAATTTATCGGGTGGTGAAAGACAAGGAGTAGCAATAGCAAGAGCAATATATAACAATGCAGAATTAATTGTATTGGATGAGCCAACAACAGCCCTTTCACTCATTGAGACTCAAAAAGTTTTTGACTTTGTAGATAATGTTAAAAAATCTGGAAGATCAGTTTTATTTATTGGTCATAATATTTATCATGTCTATGATATTTCTGATAGATTTATTGTTTTAGACAGAGGTGAAGTAGTTCATCAATTAAATAAAAATGATATTGAGGGTCCTGAAGCACTTATGAAAGTTATGAAAGATGCAGTGAGTAAACATTAATGAGTACCAAAGAAAATACATTTAAAAATTTAATTGGAAAAAATGGAAGAGCATTAGGAAGCTTAGGTTACTTTATAATTTTAATGTTGGTTTTCCTAATTGGAGCTCCAGAAGTAATGATGAGACCAAATTTACATCAATCTGTTTTTGTAATGCTTCCAGTAATTATGTTTATGGTTATACCTCTTGTTTTTTTAGTTACTGCAGGAGAAATAGACTTGTCTTTTGCATCTACTTTTGGATTGTCAGCATACATTTTTGCTCTTTTATTAAAAGCAGGACTTGATCCATTATTATGTATTCTTATAGGAATACTTTCTGGAGCAGTAGTTGGCATACTAATGGGATGCTTGGTTGTTTACGGACGCCTTTCATCTTTGGTTGCTTCTCTTGGAGCATTATTTTTTATAAGAGGTTTTTTGTTTGTAGCTAGTGATAGTAAATCAATTTCTTTTATGGAAATTTCTGATCACTGGATCTACGATGTATTAGTTGGAAAACTTTTCGGTGTTCCAATGCAAGTGTACTGGGCTGCGTTGTTTACAATTTTTTCCTATTATCTTTACAGAAAACACGTTTTTGGAATTCATATTCATCATGTAGGAGACAATCCAGACTCAGCAGCACAAATGGGAATTAATGTTAACTGGGTAAGAATTAGCGCGTTTATGTATGTTGGATTAGGTGCGGCGCTTGCAGGAATATTTTCTTGTTTAATTAATTTTACTTGGTGGCCAACTCAAGGATTTGGCTACTTATTACTTGCTCTGGCTGCAGTGTTTATTGGAGGTACACCTACTTGGGGTGGTGTTGGAACTATAGTTGGGGCTGTTTTTGGAGTTGGAGTTATAGCTTATATGGAAGTTGGTGTTGTGGCTATGGGTATGAGCGGAGTATGGAGACAATTCTTTAACGGATTAATAATTATATTAGCAATTTTAGGACATAGATTTCATGGCGGAAGGGTAAGGTAGCATGCTCAATTTAGTAATTTGGAATGAATTTGTACACGAGCAAGAAGATGAACATGTAAAATCAATTTATCCAAAAGGTATTCATGGTTGTATTAAAGATTTTTTATCTGACGATAAAAGTTTGAATATTTCAACAGCAACTTTGGAAGAAAAAGATCACGGGTTAAGTGAAGAACTATTAGACAAAACTGATGTTTTAATGTGGTGGGGTCACAAAGCTCATAATCTTGTAGAAGATAAAATTGTAGATCGGATACAACAAAGAGTTTTAGAGGGAATGGGACTTTTGGTACTTCACTCTGGTCATCATTCAAAAATATTTAAAAGAATGATGGGTACAACTGCAAACATTAGATGGGCAGAAAGAGGAGAAAAGGAAAGAGTTTGGGTTTGTAACCCAGGCCACCCTATTGCCGAGGGTTTGGGAGAATATTTTGAAATTGATATGACTGAGATGTATGGAGAACCTTTTCAAGTTCCAGCACCAGATGAAACAGTATTTGTAAGTTGGTTTGAAGGTGGTGAAGTTTTTAGATCAGGCCTTTGTTATAAAAGAGGTAATGGTAAAATATTTTATTTTAGACCAGGTCACGAGTCATACCCTGTTTATTATAATAAAGATGTTCAAAGGGTAATAAAAAATTCTGTTCATTGGGTTTGTCCTGAAAAAACATCCGGGATTTGGATTGATAGAATTGCTAAGGGTATAGACAATATGGAGAGAAAAACACCAGTTGAGCCAATTGAGGTAAAAGGATATCAAGTAGATCATAATTATAAAAAATGATTAAAGTTGGCATTGTTGGTACAGGTGGAATAGCTGAATGGCATGCAAGTGCTTTTAAAGATAATAAAAATTCAGATGTTGTTGCGGCATGTGATGTAAATAATGATAGATTAAATGAGTTTTGTGATAAATTTAATATTGATCATAGATATAATAGTGTCGATGAACTTTTAGAACAATCAGATGTAGATGCAATTTCGAACACAACACCTGATGCTTTTCATAAAGAAATATCAATTAAAGCAATAGAAAAAAATAAACATATTTTTTGTGAGAAACCACTAGCTGAAAATTATGCTGATGCTAAATTAATGTGTGATGCACTTAAAGGTAAAAACCTTATTAACATGGTCAACTTTAGTTATCGTAATTCATCTGGATATCAAGAACTTTGCAAGATGGTTAAAGAAGGTAAAATTGGTAATATTATGCATATGGATGCTAATTATAATCAATCTTGGCTAACATCAAACTACTGGGGCAATTGGAAAGAACAAGATAAATGGCTTTGGAGATTATCCACAAATCATGGCAGCAAAGGTACATTAGGTGATATTGGTGTTCATATATTTGATTTTGCTTCTCGGCCGATTGGAAAGATCAAAAAACTGAATTCTTTTCTAAAAACCTTTCATTCAAAGGGAGAAAAAATTAAAGATTATATATTAGATGCAAATGATACTTTTCTATCTATGGTAGAATTTGATAATGGTGCAATCGGCACTATTAATGCAACTAGATTTGCAACTGGTTATTCAAATAGATTAGAGCTAAGAATATTTGGGGATAAAGGTGCCGTTAAAATTGAATTTGACGATCCTATTAATGAGGGTAATAAATTTATGTTTACTAATGATACTGAACGAGAATTTTCAAGTAAGAAAGATAAATTAAAATGGGAGGAAATTAACTGCCCTCCTTCACCTACTAATTTTGAAAGATTTATTGAATCTATTGAAAGCAATACAAATCATGAACCCGATTTTGATCGAGGTGCTGAAATTCAAAATATACTTGATAAATGTTATGAAAGTAGTGAATTGGGTCATTGGATTGATATTAATTAACTTTTTTACAAATTCAAAAAATTAAATTTATAATTTCTATAAATAATAAAAGCTTTTAAATTATAATAATACTACATTAAATATGCTCGACCTCTTTGAATTCCATTAAAAGGATCTATAATATGCTCTGATGAATATTGAGATAAATAAGCTTTACGATTTTTTTTAGTAATATTTGCCCCAGAGGAATGAGGTGTTAGACTTGAAAAAATTACTAATGTTCCGGCACTAACACAAAGTTGAACAGCTTTTTTATCATTAACTTTGATTCCTAAATCTTTTGATTTGTTTTGCCATATATGTGTCTTCGCATTCTTGATTTTTTTTAAGTTTATTGGGATAATACTTAATGCTCCATTTTTTTCTGTAGTATCTGTCAGAGCAAGCCAAATAGATATATATGGTTTATGTTTGAAATGAATATAACCTGAATCTTGATGCCAACTAAATGAACTAGGAGTATTAGGATTTTTATTTACTAACTGTTCATTAAACAAATAAATTTTATTACCTAAAAGTTTTGAGGCAATTTTTCTAATAAATTTACCTTTAGCGTAAGCGTTTATATGAGAATAGTATTCGCATTGATTAGCAAAAAAAATTTTTCCATTTTGACTAATATCGCCAAATTTTTTTCTATTATTATTTGATTGCTCTCTATTAATTCTTTTTTTAAAATCCTTTATCATTTGATCTGCGTTTTTATTAAGTTTAATTAAAGTCGACTTAGGAACAATGTTTGGTAAAACGAGGTATCCATTTTGTTCAAATTGTGTTTTATCTATTTTCATAATGATTTTTGAATATCGTATCTAAAAAGAAAAAAAAATCAATAAATTTGGAAATTTGATATTAAATCTAGAAATTTTATTTTTATTTAATTTCTTAATTGTGACAAAAAATAGCTAATTTTTGTATTAAAATATTCTCATATTAATTGTATAAGTAGATATGG
This sequence comes from uncultured Alphaproteobacteria bacterium, assembly GCA_902572735.1. Taxonomy (GTDB): domain Bacteria; phylum Pseudomonadota; class Alphaproteobacteria; order HIMB59; genus CACPNW01. The sequence goes on along the minus strand of CACGGX010000005.1, from coordinate 25,454 downwards.
TAGAAAAATTAGATAATGTTGATGACAAATGGTTTAGGGCTGAAATAAGTAAAAAAGATTTAAAACAATTATCAAAAAAAAGTGATTTAAAAGGTTTACGACACGTAACTCTATATTTCATTCTTTTATTTTTCTTTGGTTACATGTCAGTAATGACATGGGGGACTTGGTGGGTAGTCTTGTGGCTATGGCTTTATGGTATTCTTTTTTATTCTAGTAATCCAATTTGGCATGAGTGTGGTCATAGAACAGCATTTAAGTCGAAGTATTTAAATGAAATTTTTTACCAAATTGGTTCTTTTATGACTGACTTTGAGCCCACAAGATGGACTTGGAGTCATTTCAGACATCATAGTAATACATCCTCAGTGAGTGATCCTCATGATTTCGAAGCTGCTTTGTTCCATCAATATCCAAGTTTAAGAAGTTTTCTATTTAGCTTTATCCCATTTTACGAGTTAATATATTTTAAACATTCATTTAAGTACGAAATCATTAAACATGCTTTAGGATTTACGACTCCTGTAATGAGAGATTGTATACCTCAAAATGAAATAGCAAAATGTCGACTCATTTCTAGAATACATGTATTATTATGGGTTTCATCTTTTGCTTTATCTTTCTATCTAATGAATCCTCTTCCGGCACTATTAATTTTCTTCCCAAGATACTGGGGTAACATCATTAATATATTTAACATGACTCAGCATTTAGGACTTCCAGAAGATATAAAGGATCATAGATACACAACAAGATCAGTACGATTTAATCCTATATTTAGCTTTTTGTATTGGCATATGGAATATCATGTTGAACATCATATGTTCCCATCTGTACCCTCTTACAATTTACCAAAACTGAGTAATTTAATAAAAGATCAGCTACCTAAAGCTAACACTAGCTTATATGATGCTTATAAAGAAATAATTCCTGCAATAATAAAACAACATAAAGATAATAATTATTTTATTCAAAAAAAAGTACCAAATATATAATTTTTTTTACTTTTTTATTTATTCATTTTTTTTTTGAGTTTATAAAAAATGATGTCATTTAAGATTGGTATAATTGGTGTTGGAGTAAGGGGCGCAAGCCTTTCTTTTCTTATTAATAAGTATTTCAAAAAAAAATTAAAGATAGTCGCTTTGTGTGATTTAATTGAAGAAAAAAGCAACGAAGTAAAAAAAAAAATTAATGATAATAAAATAAATATTTATAAAAATGCAAAGAGTTTAGTTAATAATGAAAAATTGGATGGTTTAATAATTACTTCTCATACAGACCAACATTACAAACATGCAAAACTTGCAGCAGAAAAAAAAATTAAATCTATTTTAGATAAGCCAATATCTGTAAGTTTAAAACATGCTAAAGAAATTGTTGAGCTTGAAAAAAGAAACAAATTTCAATTTTTAATGTCATTTACTAGAAGATATGAAACTTCATGGATTAAAGCTTGGGATTTAATTTACAATAAAAAACTAATTGGAGATGTGTATTTAGTTCAACTTAATTCTATCGTACCCTATACAAGATATTTTCAGACTTGGCATAGGTACAATAAGTTCTCTGGTGGTGGCATAAATGATAAGTGTTCTCATCATGTTGATGTTTTAAGATGGTTTTCAAATTCAGAAGTTGTATCTCTTTCAAGTTTTGGAAGTAGACATTCACATTTTACCTCAAAAAAAAATAAAAATATAAGATGTAAAGATTGTTTTGAAAAATGTAACTATCGAAGATATGAAGCATTGGGTGATTCGAGAGAAAACTTAAAAAAATTTAAAAATAATTATTCATCATTAAATGATGAAAGACAAATAGACGATCATTGTGTGTGGGCTGAGGGAAGTGATATTCTTTCTCATTTTTCTTGTAATATTAATTTTGAAAATGAGGTAATTGGAAATATAAATTTTTCCTGTTTTGGTCCAGCAGCTGAAGATCAAGAAACACTAGAAGTTATTGGCATAAAAGGTAAATTAAAACTTATCAGATCAACAGGTATAATTGAAATAACATATGATAATGGAAAAAAATTTAAACGTATTGATGCGAAAGATAATTATCATAATACATCACATTATGGTGCAGATATAAAATTACTGAAAAGTTATATAAACTATTTAAAAAAAGGGAAATCAGAAGTTTCAGCTGAAAATGGGATCAAATCTTTAAAAATAATAGATATGATAAATAAATCGATAGCAAAAAAAGGAAGATTAATTGAAAACAAAATCAAAAAATACTGAATTAATTCTTTTTGGTGATTTACATAATCATTGTAATATCTCTTATGCTCATGGTAGTTTAGAAAGAGCAATTGCATTTTCAAAATTATCCCTAGATTTTGTTTCAATTACAGGTCATGCTGGTTGGCCTGATATGAATACTAAAGACCCCTCAATAAAACATATCATTGATTTTCATAAAGTTGGTTTTAAAAAACTCAAAAAAAATTGGAATAAAATTTTAGAAACAATCAAAAAAGAAAAGGGAATTATTATATATCCAGGATATGAAGTGCATTCAAATAAATATGGTGATCAAACAATTGTATTTAAGGATATAAAAAAACATGAACTGCTAGTTGATCAAATTGATATTTTAAAAAAGAAATTTAAAAAAAATAAAATAAAAAATTATATTTTTATGCCACATCACCTATCCTATAAACAAGGACGACGAGGAGTTAACTGGGACATTTTTGAAGAAGGTGTTTCACCAGTTGTTGAACTATATTCTATGCATGGTTGTTCTGAAAATGATCAAGCGGAATATCCTTTTTTACATTCAATGGGTCCTAGAAATTATCAAAATACCATTAAATATGCTTTAGAGAATAAAATTAAACTGGGATTTATTGCTAATACTGATCACCATAGCGCATCTCCTGGAAGTTATGGCCATGGAAGATTTGGTGTTTTGGTTAAATCAAAAAATAGAAACTCGATATTTAAATCAATAAATGAAAGAAAAACGTTTGCTTTAACTGGTGATAAAATTATTCCAAATATATACTTAAATAAAAAAGTTCTAGGCTCTGATGTAAAGATTAAAAAAAGTAATTTATTAGATATAAATGTAGAAGGTAGATTTCCAATAGAATACATAGATATAATAAAGAATACAAGTTTATTTAAAAGATTTAATTGTAATGATCAAAAAAATATTAAAAATAAAAAAAATATATCAATTATAAATATAGATTTTGGTTGGGGAGAAAGAAATAAAGAATTTCTTTGGAAAGGAGAAATTCTATTTAAAAATATTGATATAATTACAATTGAAAATAAATTTAGAGGACCAGAAATTGTTTCTCCTTTAGATAAAAAAAGTAAGTATTCTTTTTTCATTCCAGAAGTAAAAAAATTTAAAAATAAAATCAAATTTAAATTTTTAACATCTGGAAATAGTAATAATTATACTAATGAAACAAGCGGATTTACAATATTAGCAAAATTAAAAAAAAATTCGCAAATAACAGCTTTAACCAATAATAAAAAATTTGATATTTTAACAAAAGATTTATTTAAAGGATCTGTTTCTTTTAATTTAGGAGAAATAGATACACCGGCAATTTTATTTAACAAAATTCCTAACTTCAAAGAATGGAATTTTCAAAAAAAAATTACACTACCATTAAAAAAAGATGATAATGTTTATATAAAAATAAAGCAAAAAAATAATCAAATATGTTGGACCTCACCCTTTTTTATTAAATGAAGAACATAAATATAGTTTTAATACATACACATGATACTGGAAGATATATTTCTCCATATGGATACAACGCTAAAACAAATAATATTCAAAAAATAGCAAATAAGGGTAGCGTATATAGAAATTTTTTTACTGCTGCACCCACTTGCTCGCCAAGCAGAAGTTCGTTAATGACAGGTTTATATCCTCATCAAAATGGGATGTATGGTTTGGCTCATAGAGGTAGTAGATTACATGATTACAGTCTACACTTATCAAATTATTTAAAAAATAAAGATTTTGAAACAGCGTTATTTGGTATTCAACATGAAATAGATAAAAAAAAAGTAAATGAACTTGGATATAATAAAACATTTTGTACAACTACAACTGACTCAATCAAAATATCTTCAACTGCTTCAAAGTGGATTAAAAAATATAACTCTAAAAAGCCATTTTTTATTTCAATAGGATATTTTGATACTCATAGGGAGTATGTAAAAAAAATATCAGAAAATTTTAATCCTAATTGGATTAGACCGCCTGAGCTTTTTTTAGATAATAAACAAATGAGAGAAGATATGGCAAAATTTTATTCTTCTTTAGAGAAAATAGATAGAGGTATAGGAAAAATTTATGATACTCTCAAAGAAAAGAAAAAATTAAATAATACGCTAATACTTTTAACGACCGATCATGGTATTGCTTGGCCAGGAATGAAATGTAATTTAAACGATCATGGAACTGGAATATTTCTTATAGCATATCTTAAAAATGTATTTGAAGGCGGTGTTGTCTATGATGATTTAACTTCTAATATAGATATTTTTCCAACAATATGTAAAATTTTAGAAATTAAAAAACCAAAATATTTAAACCCATACATTCTGCCTAATAAAAAATATAAAACAAAAAAAAGAAAATTTGTTTATTCTGAAGTTAATATTCATACATCAGTAGAGCCTTGTAGAAGTATAAGATCAAAAAGATTTAGATTGTTAAAAAGATTAAATAATAGGAAAAAACTAAATCTGTCTAATATTGATGAAAGTGTATCCAAAAGTTTTTTATTAAAACATGGTTTGAAAAAAATGAGAAAAAATAAAGAGGAATTTTTTGATTTATTTCTAGATCCATTGGAAAGAAACCCAATTAAAGATTATAAAAAGTTAAAAAGCTATAAAGAACTGAATAAAAATCTAAAAAAATTTATGGAAAACACAAATGATCCATTATTAAAAAAGAATTTTAAATGGCCAAAAGAAATTCAATTAACACCAGAAAACGCAGAAAACCCGGAAATTATTATAAACTGTCAAGATTAAATAGTAAATTTGTTAAATTTATACAATTATTTCTTGATTATTTTTTATTTCGAAATTACCGTTTTTTTATATTTGAAATATCAAATTTAGGAGGAAAACATTATGAAAAATATAGTATTATCCTTTTTTGCTTCGTTAGCTTTAATTTTTTCATTAAACGCTACTGCGATAGAATTAAACTTCGCTCAAGGTGGTGGATCTCAGGGTCAAATGACAATGGAGTTAACAGCTGAATGGGAAAAAAAGACAGGACATAAAGTTAATTTTTTAGAAATGCCTGCAAGTACTTCTGATCAATATGTACAATATAAAACTTGGCTATCAGCACAAAATAGTGATGTTGATATATATAAAGTTGATAATGTATGGGCTGGAGAATTTGGAACACAGCTAATTGATCTGAAACCATATTTAGATGAGCAATTAGAAATAATGCCTAATGTTCTTTCAGCATATACTACAGCTAAAGGTGAAATAATTGGTTTACCTTATAGTGTAGGTATACCAATGTTATATTACAGAACAGATCTATTAGAAAAATATAATAGAGATGTTCCTGAAACTTGGGATGAAATGACTGAAACAGCTCAATTTATTCAAGATAAAGAGAGAGCTGCTGGCAATGACAAAATGTGGGGTTTTGTATGGCAAGGTAATGCCTATGAAGGTCTAACATGTGATGCATTAGAGTGGGTTGCAAGTCATGGCGGTGGAATGATTGTTGAGAAAGATGGAACAATCTCTATTAACAATCCTAATGCTGCTGCAGCTTTAGATATGGCTGCTAAATGGGTAGGAACTATTTCTCCAGAAGGTGTTATTGGTTATAAAGAAGAAGATGCAAGAGGTATCTGGGACCAAGGTAATGCTGTTTTCATGAGAAATTGGCCTTATGCATGGAGCTTAAGTAATAAAGATGAGTCAGCTGTAAAAGGTAAATTTGATGTTGTTCAACTACCTAGAGGACCTAATGGTAAATCTACAAGTACTATGGGTGGCTGGGGTTACGCAGTGTCAAAATATTCTGAAAAACAAGAAGTTGCTATTGATCTAGTTAAATTTCTATCAAATAGAGATGCACAGCATGCAACTATTGCAGAATATTCGATGCCTCCAGTATATATAGAGATTTATGACAATAAAGAGCATGCTGAAACGTATACTCTTTTACCTCTTCTAAAGGGTCCGTCTCAAGCTCTATTACCTAGACCATCAGCACAAACTTCAGGTAAATGGCCTCAAGTAACAGTAGCATTTTATACTGCTGCACATGAAGTTATTACTGGTAAAAAAGATGGTACTACAGCTGTTGCTGAGCTTGAAAAAGCTTTGAAAAAAATTAAAGGCAAAGGCTGGTAGTAATTATATATAAAAATTAAGGGGATTTTATATCCCCTTTTTTTTAATGTTGAAGTATGAAATCAGTTAGTGAATTAAGAAAAAGAACAGCATTTATTTTTTTAATACCTGTAACAATAGTATTATTATCTTCTGCTTTATATCCATTAATTAGTACGCTTTATTTAAGCCTTACTGATGCAGAGTTAGAAAATTTTCTAGATCCAAATTATGTTGGCTTCATAAACTATTTAGAAAACTATGAGGGTATGTGGTACGGGGTTCTCGCAGACAGTTTATTTTGGAACTCTGTAAGAAACACAATAGTTTTTAGTGTTTTTTCTGTAAGTCTTGAAGTTATATTAGGAATTAGCTTCGCACTCATTATGCTAATTGAAAATAAATTAAAATGGTTTGTTAGAGCAGCAGTTTTAATACCGTGGGCAATACCAACAATAGTTAGTGCAAGAATGTTTGAATGGATGTTGCAAGATCAGTTTGGTATATTTAATTATATTCTTATTGGAATGGGCATTATTGAGCAAGGTAAAGCTTGGACAACTGATCCCCAGACATCCATGATTGTTATTATCATTATTGATGCATGGAAAACATCTCCATTTGTTGCAATTTTAGTTTATGCTGGACTAAAAGCACTTCCAAACGAAGTATTAGAGGCAGGAAAAGTTGATGGGACTAATGGAATTACACAATTTTATTATATAATTCTTCCTTTAATACTTCCTGCTATTGCAGTTGCTATAGTATTTAGAGGATTGGATGCATTACGAGTATTTGATTTAATCTACTTAATTAATGCTGGCAGCAAAGATATTATGTCGATGACAGTATATGCAAGAAGAGAAATGTTTGAATATTCTCATTTCGGATTTGGCGCAGCCGCCTCTACAATGTTGACACTAATTATAGGCGTAATAGCAGTTATATTTATACAAAGAACAAGATTACATAAATTGGATGAAATGGAATAATGAATAAAGTTTACGATAAAATATTTAAATACAGTCTTCAAATGATAGTAATTATATTTTGTGTTTTTCCATTTTATTATTCTGTCATGACATCATTAGAGGGAAGTTCAGCAGTTTTTGAACCAAATTTCTTCCCTACAGAAATAAATCCAAAAAATTATAATTATCTTTTATTTGAGCATAATTTCCCTCAGACAATTCTAAATTCATTATTTGTTGCAACTGTTACTGTTTCAATCTCAATTACAATTTCTTATTTTGCTGCTTGGTCATTAAGTAGAGTAAATTTTAAAGGCAGAAGCATGTTTTTATTTGTAATTCTAGCTATTTCAATGTTTCCGCAAATAGCTGTTCTAACAGGCATGTATCAGCTATTTTTAAATTTTAAAGATTTCTATTTTAATATTTTTGATCTAAGGGTCAAGGGTGTAACTTCTCTCTTATGGTTATGTTTTACATATACTATGTTTAATATACCTTTTACCGTATGGGTATTAACTACTTTTATGAAAGGAGTTCCTAAGGAAATTGAAGAGGCAGCAATTGTAGATGGCGCATCTTCGTTTCTTATTTTAAGAAAAATTTTTCTCCCAATTATGACCCCAGCAATCTTTACTACAGCAATTATGGCAATGATTGCAGTGTGGAATGAATTTCTTTTTGCCCTGACCTTTACAGCTACTAATAGTGATAGAACAATTACTGTAGGTATAGCTCTTATCAATGGGACTATAGAGTATGAGGTGCCATGGGGAAGTATTATGGCCGCTTCAGTTATAGTTACAGTTCCTTTGGTAATAATTACCCTTCTTTTACAAGGCAGAATTATGTCTGGATTAACAGCTGGTAGTATAAAAGGTTAAATTTTTTATAGATTTAAAATTTAATTTGTTCTAAAATATATCAAGATTATAGTGATCTTAGCACTTGAAAAATCGCTCAAAGGAGGATGAAGTGGCAGATATAAATATAAATACTGTAAATAAATATTTTGGAGACGTCCATGTAATCAAAGACGTATCTCTAGACATCAAAAGTCAATCGTTCACAGTTCTAGTCGGACCTAGTGGTTGTGGTAAATCAACTATGTTAAGAATGATAGCAGGACTTGAAGATATAAATTCAGGTACAATTTCAATTGATGGTCAGGTAGTTAATGATTTACCACCAAAGCAAAGAAATATTGCAATGGTGTTTCAATCTTATGCATTATACCCTCACATGACTGTATTTGATAATATGGCTTTTGGTTTAAAATTAGAAAAAAGATCAAAAGATGAGATTAATGAAAGAGTTAATGAGGCAGCAAGAATTCTTCAAATAGAAGATTATCTTCAGAGAAAGCCAAAACAACTTTCAGGTGGTCAAAGACAACGTGTTGCTATTGGAAGAGCAATTACAAGAAAGCCAAAAGTTTTCTTATTTGATGAACCACTTTCAAACCTTGATGCTGCATTAAGGGTTCAAATGAGAGTTGAGTTAGCAAAACTTCATAATGAACTAGAAGCAACAATGATCTATGTTACACACGATCAGACAGAAGCAATGACACTTGCTGATGATATTGTTGTTCTTGATACAGGTATCGTTTCACAAAAAGGATCTCCACTAGAACTTTATGATAAACCAAATAATATGTTTGTAGGTGGATTTATTGGATCGCCAAAAATGAACTTTATCTCAAGTAAGATCTTAAGCAAAAGTTCTGATGCTACGGAAGTTGATATTATGGGAATGTCAAAAATATCAATTCCTAAAATGTCTGCATCATCATCAGAGGGTGATTCTGTAAGTTTAGGTATTAGACCTGAACACTTAGTGGTAAATGGTGATTCAGATGGTTCGTGGGAGAGTAAAGTATTTGTTGTTGAAAAACTCGGTGACGTTACTTACCTATACCTTGAAAAAGATGGAGAGCCTCTAGTTGCTGAAACTGAAGGACATTCAGAAATTAAAGTTGGTGATACTGTAAAAGTTGGTTTCCCTGCTGGAAGATGCCAATTATTTGATAGTTCAGGACAAGCATTTAAATAATAGAATCGTATTAATTATTGCCCCTTATATTAGGGGCAATACATCCTTTTTTTTAAAATTTTTAATGAATATCACAAATTTACACTAAAATACCTCTGGGCAGAGGGTTCATATTATTTCCTCCTATAAGAAGTATTCCTCTTATAAAACTTTTCTGCCCACCAAATTTGAAAAGTTATTTAAGAGGGATACCAATTATAGTTTTTGCTTAGCAGTCCAAGAATTTTTTTTATTTACAGGAATATATTTATTAAGAGCGAGAAGAACATTTTCAGCCAATTTTCTATATGTCGTGAGCTTTCCTCCGTAAATATTTAATAGTGGGGCCTGAGAGTTATCCTCATTTAAATCAAATATATAATCTCTCGTAACTTTTGTAGCCTCTTTAAAATCTTCAATTAAAGGACGTATTCCAGAGTAAGTCTCAACTATATCTTCTTGAGAAATTTGCTTAATAAAATGATTATTAATAGTATTAATTAAATAAATTTTTTCTTCATTTGATATAGAGGGGTTATCTGGTGTATCAACATCAACTTCAGTAGTACCAATAAGAGAATACTCACCTTTATAAGGAATTACGAAAACAATTCTATTATCCTCATTTTGTAAAGTAAACGCAACTTCCTCATCATATAATTTTTTAGTGATGATATGACTACCTCTGACTAATCTGATAGATTTTTTTGCATTAATTTTGAGAACATTATTGACAATTTCATTTATCCAAGGCCCTGCAGCATTAATTAATATTTTTGATTTAATTTTTTCATTATTATTGAGCGTTATCTCCCAATAATTATCTATTCTGTTCGCATTTATTACTTTTGTATCTTCTTCAATAATGGCACCCTTTTTTTTTGCATCATCAATATTCATTTCTACTAATTTTTTATCATCTACTTGAACATCATAATAACGAAAACCCTCTGTAAATTTAGATTGTAAAATATTTTGATATTGCTTTGCAAAAATGATTTTGGATGATTTAGGGATTTTTGTTTTACCACCAAGATTATCATATAAAAATAATCCAAGTCTAATTAACAATTTAGATCTTAATTTTTTAGTATGAGGAATAACAAATGGTAGAGGCTTTGTAATTGCTGGGGCAATTTGTGTAATTACTTCTCTTTCTCTAAGAGACTCAGCTACAAGTTTGAACTCATAATTTTCTAAATATCTTAATCCACCATGTATTAATTTTGAAGACCAAGAAGACGTGGCTGATCCTACCTTACCCTTTTCTGCTAAATAAACTTTAAGACCTCTGCCACTTGCATCACGTGCAATTCCTGCTCCATTAATACCTCCGCCAATAATAAAAATATCAAACATATTTTTCATATTTTAAAAAAACCTCTGAAGTATTAAACTAGAAATTTTTTAATTTCCATTTCAATATTTTTTGGATTTGTTAAATGTATCGTCTTAAAATTCATTTTTTGAGCAGCCTCTATATTTTCTAACTTATCATCAATAAATACAGTTTCTTCTGGATCTAAATTAAAGCGTTTTTTCGCTAATTCATAAATAGCCCTATCAGGTTTTATAAGTTTATCTTCGCCAGATATAAGTAGCCCATCAAATAACTGCATAAAAGGATAATCTATTGGTATTCCTTCAAACGTTTCTGCTGACCAATTAGATAAAACATAGCATTTATAATTTTTATCTTTAAGTTGTCTTAGTACCTTAATTGACTCCTCAAAAGTACCTCTAATCATTTTACGATGGTTTTTGTAATACATTTTAATTTCATTTTCATAATGTGGAAATTTAGGAATAAGCTCTAACTCTGCTTCTGCAATAGATCTACCAGCATCTTGTTGGAAGTTCCATTGATCATTACACACCTCAGTTAAAAAATATTTTCTTTCTTCATCATCATCAAACACATTTTTAAAGAAATAATTGGGGTCCCAATCAAAAAAAACACCACCTAAATCAAAAAGAAATTTCATGTAAAAGTATTTTGTTTATAAATAAATATTAAATGAATGCATTAATAGACTATATTCAAATAGAAATACACAAAACTTATGATAAAAAATATTCCAAAAAGTATATAGAGGATAAATTAATTCCAATAATAAATTATATTTGCTCTAGTAAATCGAAAAAATTTCTATTTGGAGGCTCTCAAGGTATCGGAAAATCATCATTTATAAATATCATCTCTAAAACTATTGAAAAATTTTATAATAAGAAAATACTTTTGCTTAGTTTAGATAATTATTATTTATCAAAAAAACAACGATTACTATTATCAAAAAAAATACATCAATTATTAATAACTAGAGGTGTTCCAGGAACACATGATATTAAAAAATTGATTAAACATATAAAACAATTCAATAAAGGCAAATACCCCATCACAACTCCTCTATTTGATAAATTGATTGATGACACCTCTAAATCAAAAAGAATAACTAAAACTAAATGCGATATTCTTTTCTTAGAAGGTTGGTGTTGTGGAAGTTTCGAAATTCCAAAAAAAATTCTACATAAAAACATAAATAATTTAGAAAAAATTAAAGACCCTAAATATCAATGGAGAAATTTTTATAATAATAAATTAAAATTAGAATATAAAAAATTATTTAACCTTTTTGATGAACTTATTTTTTTGAAAACTTCCTCTTTTGATAATGTTTTTAAATGGCGGTTAAAACAAGAAAAAACTAATCAATCAAAAAGTAAAAAATCAAAAAGAATGAAACCAAGTGAAATTAAATTTTTTATTCAACATTATGAAAAGATAACTAAATGGATGATGAATGATCTAAATAAAAAAGCTCAGATTGTTATTAAATTTGAAAAAAATCATAAAATTTCTTCATTAAATTTTAATTAGAAAAAAATCCATCTTTTAACTGAATTACAATATCTTTCAAATTCATCACCAAATTTATCTTGTAAGTATTTTTCCTCTTCATAAATTACAAAATTATTTAACCAAAAAAACAAACCTATAGAACAAAGGAAATACATAATGTTTTCGAAAGTAAGAAACATACCAAAATGAAATAAAACAAAACATAGATAAATAGGATTTCTAGAGTAAGCATAAATTCCAGTTTTTATAATTTTATTTGTTTCAGTTTGGGGAAGTAATTTTTCTTCATGTGCATTAAATGCGTTTCTTGAGGAAAAAAACACAATCGGCATTAAAATAATAATTAATAATCCAAAAAGATTAAGAATATATAGAAGTGGATATTTAGGAAAGATAAATTCTCCAATAATATAAGAGGCTATCAAAAGATAAACTGAAATATACAGTGGATTTCCTTTTACATCTGGCCCCATTTAAAGCTCCTCTATTGCCCTACCTAGACTTTCATAATCACTAAATACATTCAAAGCACCATTGTCAAATAATTCATTTGTATCTCTATTTGAGTGCCAATGTTTTCCTGCGGTAAGTCCAAATACCCTTACTCCTGCAGCAGTAGCTGCTTTAACACCTACTTCACTATCTTCAATTATGACAGTTTCTTTTATATTAAGTGAATTATCATTTACAACCTTCAAGTATATATCGGGATCAGGTTTTGGTCTTTTAACCATATCAAATGAGTAAACCTGATCACTTAAAAAAAATTTATCTAAGCCAACAAGCTTTAATCCATCCAGAATTCTATCTTTATTACTATTAGATCCAATGAAATGATTTTTTTCAGATTTACTAATAAAATCTTTTGCTCCATGAACCAGTTTTAAATCCTTGGAATAGACTTCTGCAACAATATCAAATATTTCGTTTGTAAATTTTTCTTTATTTTCAATCTTATATTTAGCAGATAATAAATCTATTACTTCAACTGTTTTTTTTCCAGCATATTTGTAAAATTGCTCCTCTTTAATTGATTGATCAAATTTACTAAAATATTTAGCAAAAGCTTTAGAAGCTAACACTTCACTATCAACTATTACTCCATCAAAATCAAAAATTATATTTTTAATCATTTTTTTATATTTCTGTCTTTTTATATTCTGATTTCTCTAGCCAGTCAGGATTAATCTCGACACCCCAACCAGGAGTATCTTCAATTTTAACTGTTCCGTTAGATATTTTAAAAGGATCTCCTAAAAATAAATTCTGTTGCCAAGGATAATAATCTTTACCCTCAATCGAAAATTCAAGATAGGGTCCCGAGTTATTTATTGCTTTTAAAAAATGCATTGTACAAATTGTAACTAAAGATAAATTAGCAGTATGCGGGGTACAAATAAAACCGCCATTTTCTATTATTTTAGCTACTTTTAAAGCTTTGGTCAATCCTCCCATATACATAACATCAGGCTGAAAAATATTTACAATTTTTCTGTTAACCATATCTCTCCAAATTCTAAGGTCACAATCCTGCTCACCCCCAGTAACGTCTATCTTTAAACTATGAGTAACTTTTTTTGTTTCTTCTGGCTTCCAGTAAGGACAAGGTTCCTCAAAATGAGTAACATTATTATCTTCTAAAAGTTTGCCAATTTCTATTGCTTGATTAGAACTATAACAACTATTTGCATCGACCATTTTAATTACACTTTCATCTAAAGATGAATTTATTGTTTTTACTATATTAGGTGTTCTTCCTTCCCATTCGTCAGCTCCTCTTCCACATTCAGAACCAACTCTAAATTTAAATGCATTAACACCTTTTTCATCAAAGAGTTTTTTAAATCTATTAGCTTCATCATCTGGTGTAATATCTCTTTTCATTGATGAACCATAAATTCTTAGATTTCCTGGAGATCCTCCTATCAATGAAACAACAGGCTTACTTTCAATTTTACCTTTCAAATCCCATAATGCTGTATCTAAACCAGCTATTGCACGTAAAAGATATGATCCTGGAAATTTATGCTCTCTTTCAAAGATAAAATCTTCTAAATCATCAAAATCAAAATATTCTTTTCCTAAAACCCAAGGTGCTACTTGCTTATGAAAAATTTGAGCTGTGATATCTGCATGATAAGTTGACATTTGACCATAACCAATTGAGCCATCCTCAACTGTTATTTTTACAAAACTTACATAAGGTTTTGTGAATGTTTCAAGTTTAACTATTTTCATAAATTAAATCTTATTTAAATCCTCAATAATAAATTTACTTCCAAGATTAGCAAGCATCATTACAGGGGCATTTATATTGCCAGAAGTAATATTTGGAAAAACAGATGCATCAGCAATCCAAAGATTCTCCATTCCATGAACTTTTAATCTTTCAGAAACAACTCCTTTTTTAGGATCTTCATCCATTTTACAAGTACCACAAGGGTGATATATAGAAACTGCATTAGATTTAAAGTGATCAATCATTTCTTCTTCAGTAGCATTTAAAAGATCATGCGTAACACTTTCATTTCTTATTTTTTTTATACTATTTGTATTCGCCAAAACTTGAGAAAAATTAATTGCGCATTTCACATCATGTATATCTTCTTCATGTGATAGAAAATTTGGATCAATCAATGGAGCATCTTCAAAATTAGGAGAGTTCAAAGCAACTCTACCCAAACTTTTTGGTCGACAAGAATTATAACCAATAATAAAACCATTAAATTTGTCAGTTTTTAGAAGAGGTCTTTTATTTTTATGAGTAATAGAATAAGTCAACGGATTGAAATATATCTGCAAGTTGGGATAATGATGTTTTGAATTCCAATTTACATATCCCCCAGACTGATTAATACTTAGTGATAATGGTCCTTTCCTATTATAAATATATTTTAATACAGAAGTAATTCTGCCTGGCCAAGTTCCTAACGATTTATTTAGTGAATGATGATGAGTTTTAAATAAATAATCTAACCCAAGATGATCCTGAAGATTACTTCCAACATTAGAATTATCAATTATTATTTCTTTATCAAATTTTTTTAAATGTTCTTTATCACCAATACCAGAATGCATTAACAAATAAGGTGTCATTATAGAACCAGAACATAAAATTGCTCCATGAGATAATTGTATGATTTGTTCTATTGATTTATTTTGAATTTTAATACCAGTAATTTTTTTATCTTTAATTATTAAATTTTTAACTTGAGTATTGTCTAATATTGTAAGTCTTGGATTTTTTAATACAGGCTTTAAAAATACTTTTGATGATGAATGTCTAGTACCATTGTAAGTATTAATATTATAATGACCTACTTGATTTTCGATTGATGTAGTTAAATTTGTATTTTTTTTAATACCAATTTCATTACTAGCATTAAAAAAATATTCTAAAATTGGATGATGATGCTTACTTACATTATTTACTGGAATCTTTTCTTTTGTAAGAAATTCTTTATCATGATTTATTTGTTGCTCCATAGAACTGTATACTTTTTTTATATTTTCAAAACTCCATTCCTTATTGCTACCCCAATTTTCATAATCTGTTTCTAATCCTCTTGCATAGACCATTGCATTTATTGAGCCAGAACCACCTAAAACTTTACCTCTCGGATAATATATTTGCCTATTGAATAAATTATCTTGTTTTTCTGAGTAGAAGTTCCAATTAATTTTTTTATTATAAAATGTCATTCCATAACCAAGAGGAACGTCAATAATTGGATTGTTATCTTTAGGCCCAGCCTCAATAAGGGCTATATTAAAATTAGTTTTAGTCAGAAGTTTATTTGCTATTATACTTCCTGCAGAACCTGCGCCAATAATTGCTATATCAATATTATTCAAATTAGAATGTTTGTGTTACTTTAGTTAAATATCTAGGATTGTCTGGATCTAATCCCTTTTCAAAAGAATAATTAACTATCCATGGATAAAATTTTGATAGAACTATTATTGGATCTAACTCTATCATTGCACTAGTGTTGTATTTTAATTTTGTATTCGAGTTTTCATCATAGGTAATTTCATAATGAAGATTAGTTAGCGAAATAATTTGATTAGAATCTTTTGCTACTATCATTCCACTTTTGTCTCTAAGTGAGATTGTAAATAATTTGAATGAGTTTTGTATCAAGCTTTTTGGCCCATGCATTACTTCAGCACTACTGAAAGGTTCTATCATTTCTTGACATAACTCTTTAAACTTTAGAGATATTTCATTAGAAATTGCGTATCCAACACCCCTGCTAATTATATATCCATTACTTATGGTTTTATCTAATATACTTGGATTCCATTGATTTTGATTATCTAAAATTAAATGATCACTTAGCTTTTCAATATGTTTATTAATATCTTTTTTATTAAGAGTGTTAAAAACGAGCTTTAAAATTATCAATAAAGACAAAACAAAAGTTTTTGTTGCTGCAACACTTTTTTCTTCTCCAGCATTTATATCAAAAAAATAATTGGATGTTTTTATAATCGGGCTATTTAAATTATTACTTATTAATATGGTCTTAGCTCCCATTTTCTGTACCATTTTATGACATTCAACTAAATCTTCACTTTTTCCAGATTGAGAAATAATAAAAACTAATGCTCTTGAAAAATCAAATTTTGATTCTTCTAAAGTTATTATAGACGGAGGCATGCTGTATGTTGGTAAACCAAGATATTTTGCAAACATATAAGACAAATACAAAGCAGCACAGTCTGAAGTTCCTCTTGCAACAGTAACAACATAATCAATCTTTTTTTCTAATATTAAATTTGATATTTCCTGATAATTATTTTTATCATTTAAGCTAAAATGATTAATTTTATTTGGAATGGAGAGTGCTTCCGATAAAACTTGAGAGCTAGACATCAATTTTTTTTCCTCTTAAGTAAACTTCTTTAAGATTAAATTCTTTATCCAAAATAAGAAAATTACTTAAAAAATTTTTTTGGATTATACCGACATTATCTAGTTTCAAATATTTAGAAGCATTATAACTTGTTAAAGCAACTGCTTCTTCTAATGAAAAGTCCATTGAAATTAAATTTTTAAAAGTTTGATCCATAGTAATAATACTTCCTGCTAAAGTACCATCAGATTTAATTTTTACTGAATTTTTTTCTTTTTTTATATAATTTTTTGCAAAAATATATTCTCCATCATTGAGTCCACTAGCATTAATAGAATCTGTAATTGCATACAGCCCGGGAATACATTTTTTTGCAATTTTAATTGCTTCTTTACTAACATGAATATTATCACAGATTATTTCAGCATATTTTCCTTTTGAAAGAGCAGCTGATAAAACCCCTGGGGATCTATGATCATTACCAGACATAGCATTATACAAATGTGTAAAACCAACTTCATAATCTTTCATAATTTTATCACAGCAAGAAAAATCTGCTAAAGTGTGTCCAAATTGAACCTTAATATTTAGATTTACTAATTCATTTATAAATTCTTGCATCCCATCAATTTCAGGAGCTAAAGTAATAATTTTTACATCAGAGATTTCGAGAATTTTTTTTATAAAATCTAAAGATGGTTTCTCAGTTAAATTTGGTTGAGCGCCAAGTTTATTAGGATTTATAAAAGGTCCCTCCAAATGGATACCAAGAACATTTTGATTATCATTCTTTATTTCATTAAATCCTTTTAATGCTGAAATGGTATTTTCTAGGGTATTAGTCCAAGTAGTTGGCATAATTGAAGTTGTTCCATGCATCAGATGATATTTTGACATTTCAATAATTGATTTCGATCCCTCCATTACATCAAATCCATTACCACCATGACAATGGAGATCAATAAAACCAGGAATTATAATATTATTATAATCATTAGAGTCCTTTATTTTTAACTCATTAATTTTTTCACTGAAATATACATCGCCAATATAGGTAGAATTATGATTTATTATTTTTCCACTAACTTTGTTTTGATCAGTCATCTAAATTTAATATCTTATATAGTAATTTGCTAGTTATTAAAAAAAATTAAAAAATACTTATAAATGAGGATTAATCTTACTAAATTTTTTCTCTAATTTATCATTATTTTTTTTAGCATTTGGCATATTTACACTGATGTAGAATGGAAACAATTTTTCATTTTTTAAGATATTTGCAACTTCAATTAAAATTGAATTTAAAATAAAAGATCCAGTAATTGTTGAAGCTGGCCCAACCATATTATCTTTAATATTAATAATTGCATCACCAGGTGGAATCTTATTATCAATGAATATATCCGTTATTTCAAATAATCTTTTATTCAATTTAGATAGAGGTGCTTGTTTTGAGTATTTTACAGATGTTAGTGAAATAGTTTTTATTTTCTTTTTCTTAGCAATTAATGCTGCTTCAACTGGTGCGTGATTGACACCTGAATTAGATACAATCATCAAAATATCTTTGCTAGTAATTTTATATTTAGCTAGAGCTTTTTTTGCAATATTAGGAGTTCTTTCTAAAGCAGTGGCTTTTCTTGCTCCTTTTTTAAAACTAAGATCATCATCTCTTATTGGACATGCGGCAGCAAAACCTCCTGCCCTGTGAAATGACTCTTCTCCAAGTAATCTAGAGTGTCCAGTTCCAAAAATATATAACTGCCCACCCTTTTTATATGATTTACTAATTAACTTAGCACACTGTAAGAATTTTTTTTCTTCTTCTTTTAATATCTTATTTAAAATTGAATTAATTTTTGAGGAATAAGATCTTGTTAATTTACTCATTTGAATTTTTACTTAGTACTGGGGCAATGTTTGCCCCAGTAATAAATTATGATTATTTGTATTCTTCTAGCTCTTCAGCAGCTTCAGCTACTAAATCTGCAGCATCTCCTTCACCAAGAATAGCACCTTGGATCATAGAGTTCATAACAGTTTGAAAAGCTTTATAGTCTACAAATAGTGGCTCTGGTCCACCATCGCCAATAGAATCAATAAACATCATCCAATAATCTTCATTGTATGGAGCTTCATTTCCAATTTGAGGATATTGCATAATTGGTGTTAGACCCCAATCAGTATCAAGACTGTACTGAGAATCACCTGATGTGATTATACTAGCTAATTCCATTGCTTCTTTTTCAACACCTGTGTTTGAGAAAACTGCAACACTATCAGTAATTAAAAGCGTACCTTGGCTTCCTTGTGGTCCAGCTGGAATTCTAACTGTTTTAACATCTAGACCTTCCTTATGCTGACCTCTACCCCAAGGTCCATTTATATACATAGCAATTTTTTCGTCATTAAATAGTTCTGTTAACTGAGATCTCTCCCAAGCTAAAGGACCTTCCTGAGCAACGTTTGCTAACTTTCCGTAAAATTCTAATGTTTCAACAGTATTAGATGAATTTAAAGTTATTTCGTTTGTCATTGGATCAATAACTTGTCCCCCATTACTGTATAGGTAGTTTAAGAATTGGTGCATAGTATTATCAAAATCTTTACCAGCTAGTCCAATTCCTGCCGCTCCATCAACATTTTTTGTTACAGCTTCAGCCATTGAGTATAATTCATCCCAACTTTGAGGACCTTCACATGCAACACCTGCTTTTTCTAAAAGGCCACAATTCATGAAAAGTGCTTTAGTTGAAAACGCATGAGGGAAACCCCAAGTTTTACCCATGTGTGTAACTGTGTTTAAGATACCTGGTTGATACATTGCTTTTTGTGAAGCAGGAATATTTGTTTCTAAAATATGTCCGTTTTCTGCAAGACCTTTTAGAGTTCTTGATCCAACATATGAAAATGCAACGGGATCACCTGCAATTGCAAGATTGATTACTTTATCCTGACATGTTCCCCAAGGAACAGCCTCTAGAGTTACAGTAACTCCAGGATTGTCTTCCATGTACTTATCAGCTATTTCAACATAATTAGGTCGAAGCTCACCGCCACAGAATACTCCGTGTACTTCAGCAGCATAAGTTTTAAAACCAACTAGCGAAAGTATAGCTATTGTAAGAAATGAAGATAGTTGTTTGAAAGTCATATTTCCTCCATTTAAATATAGAAGAAAGATAACATTAACTGGCTCTATGAAGCAAGTTAGATTTTAAGTATTTCTCTAGTTTTTTACTGCTCCAGATGTCAATCCAGCAACAATGTATTTCTGTAGAAAAAGGAAAATGATTAAGACAGGTGCGATCCCAACAAGAGACGCTGCCATCATTTCATTCCATTTGACTGTTGTGTATCCTATAAATTCATAGAGGCCCGAAGGGATAGGCATATATTCTTTTTTTTGGTTAAATGTGATCGCAAATAAGAATTGTTGAGCATAAGATCCTATAAAAGCATATATACCAACAACTACCAGACCAGGTGTACTAAGAGGTGCAATTATATGTCTGAGTATTTGTAATCTTGAAGCCCCATCAACAAAAGCTGCTTCCTCTAAATCTATAGGTATTTTTTCAAAGTACGACTTAAGTAACCAAATTGCAGTTGGTATTAAAAAAGCAACACCAGGAACTATCATAGCTTGATATGTATTTAGCAAACCAAATGTTCTTAATACTTTATAAAGAGGGATTAATAAAACCGCGCCTGAAAACATATTAATTGCTAATAAAATATAGAGTGAAGAATTTTTAAAAGGAAATTTAAATCGTGCGTAAGAGTAAGCTGCAGGAATTACAAAAACAAGAGTTAGTATAGCAACGCAAGAAGCCAGAAAAAAACTATTAAAAATATATCGTGGAAGCATTGGTACAGTATTCCACATTTCTCGGTAAGCCCAAAAAGATAAATCATCTGAATAAAATTGGTATGGCGAACGAAATAAATGATCTAAAGGTCGAAGTGATGCATAAAACATTTCGACAAAAGGCAAAAGAATAAAAATCATAAAGACTAATATTCCTGAATATAATAATATCTTTTCGTATATATTATATTTATCCAATTTAGTTTTTTACTGCACCCGCAGTAAGTCCCTCTACAATATACTTTTGTAAAAATATAAATAATAATAACACAGGTAGCATTCCTACTAAGGCAGCTGCCATCATTTCATTCCATTTAACACTTTGATATCCTATAAATTCATATAACCCTGTTGGAATTGGCATGTATTCTTTTTTCTGGTTAAATGTAATCGCAAATAAGAATTGTTGAGCGTATGCGCCAATGAATGCATAAATACCAACTACAACTAAGCCAGGTGTACTAAGAGGAGCAATTATATGTCTGAGTATTTGTACTCTTGAAGCCCCATCAACAAAAGCTGCTTCCTCTAAATCTATAGGTATTTTTTCAAAGTAAGACTTCAGCAACCAAATAGCAGTCGGTATTAAAAAAGCCACTCCCGGAATAATCATAGATTGATAACTATTTAATAAACCTAAAGTCCTTAAGAGTTTATAGAGAGGTATTAAAATTACTGCTCCTGAAAACATATTAATTGCTAAGAGTATGTATAAGCTCGTATTCTTAGCGGGAAATTTAAAACGTGCGTAAGCATAAGCTGCAGGAATAACAAAAACAAGAGTTAGTATAGCAACGCAAGAAGCCAGAAAAAAACTATTAAAGATATATCTTCCAAGCATTGGTACAGTATTCCACATTTCTCGGTAAGCCCAAAAAGATAAATCATCTGAATAAAATTGGTATGGCGAACGAAATAAATGATCTAAAGGTCGAAGTGATGCATAAAACATTTCGATAAAAGGCAAAAGAATAAAAGTCATGAAGACAAAGATGCCAAAATAAATCAATATTTTTTCAAAAGGATTATATTTATTCATGAGAAATTTTCTTATTAATTCTAGCAAGTAAAGCTAAGTAAAATCCGGCAAATAACATTAGTAAAATCATTACGACTACGGCTCTAGCAGCACCTCTTCCAAATTTATAATTTCCTAATGCTTGTTTATAGGTGTCGATAATTAATGTCGTTGTAGAACCTCTCGGCCCACCTTCAGTCAATATCCAAATTATTTCAAATGAGTTGAATGTCCAAATAGCAGATAATAATGACATTGTAATAATGACAGGCGTGATTTGAGGTAATGTAATTTTAAAAAATCTATCCCATCTAGAAGCGCCATCACAATAAGCAGCTTCATATAAATCTCTTGGCACACCCTGCATTGCAGCTAAAAAGAAAACAGTTACCATTGGTGTTCCAACCCAAACATCGGCAATGATTGTAGAAATAAAGGCACTTTGTTTGTAAGCAAGAAATCCAAAAGGACCGTCCAAAATTCCAGTTCGCATACCTACACCTGCGATAATTCCAAAATACCCATTATATAACCATAACCAGCCAAGCATCCCAATTGCAATTGGGACTACCCATGGAGGCATTACAAGTACCCTGAAAATTGATCTTCCTTTTAAATTAGCATTAAGTAAAACAGCTCCAATTAAACCAATAATAAGTTTTAAAGAAACTGAAAAAAACATCCAAACAAATGTTCTGGTCACTATTCCATTAAATTTTTTACTAGAAAACATTTTTTGATAATTTTCTAAACCAACATAATCTTCTCCTGCTAAGCTAGAATTTGTAAAAGATAATCTAATTGTTTCTAATAATGGCCAAGCAACAATAAGAATTATATAAAGAGCGGCAGGAGCAATTAGTGCATATGCTATATATGTTTGGGCGGTATATGATTTTAATTTTTGATTCATAATTGCTAATTTAATAGAGAGTCGAATTTATCCCAAGTGCTTGTTAAGTCAATTACTTTACCAGTATTTCTAGCTTCATCAATTTTCATAGCCACAATTCCTGCCTCCATACATTCTATTACACCAACTGGTAATTCTTTATTATTTTTTAATAAATAATTGATAATGTCTTGAGCCATCATGCTATCTGCGCCATAATGACCTTTAATTTCTTTTCCAAAAGCTGCTCCATAATCTTCATCAATAAGTACATTATTATTTTCATCATGAGCTTTCATAAATCCTTTAACAAAATCTCCCTCAATCATTCCTGCAGATCCTATGACTGCAAACCTTCTAAATTCGTCTGGAACTTTCATATTAGTGTGAAAAGATAGTACTGCTTTATTTTGATATTCTATTATTGCTACTTGATGATCAACGATATCAGCATCACTATCAAAAACATTTGATTTTGACTCCCAACCTTTTAGTCTATCTTTTGTATATTGTTCTTGAGAACCTGTTGGAAGATTTTCAGGAATAAAAGATCTTCTTGAACCAAAACTAGCAACTTTAATAGGTCTACTTTTTGTAATCATTGAATAGAAGTCAATATCATGGCAACATTTTTCCAGCATAAAGCCTCCTGAATATTTTTGTTTTCTTCTCCAATTTCTCATAAAAAAAGCACCATGCGAAGGTACTATATGTTCTGAAGCTTCAATCGATATTATATTTCCAATAGCATTTTGATCTAGTAATTTTCTTACAGATCTTGCTTGTTGTGAATATCTAAGAACTAAGCCAACTATAATTCTTTCTTTGCCATATTCTTTTATTAATTTTGCTAACTCAAAAGTTTCTTGTTCGCTTATTACTATAGGTTTCTCAGCAAATATTTGTAATCCTGCTCTTAATCCAAGCTTAATATGATCTAAATGTAGATGATTAGGAGAGCCAATCATTAACATATCTAATTTCTCTTGATCCAACATTTCGGTTAAACTTGAATATGATTTATTTGGAAAAAAATTATTTTTCTCAGCAAAATCTTTACCTATTGGTTGAGGGTCTACATAAGCAACCATTTCAAAATTTGGATTAACTTTTGAAAATTCATTATAAACACCTGCTGTTCTACTCCCAAAACCTACTGCGCCTATTTTCATATTTATTTTACTTTAACATTAAAAATTGTGATATCGCCAGCCTAATTTTTTTAAAAAATTCATAGAATTTAATAAAGCTGAACGAAATTCTATCCATTTTCTCGAAATTTTTCCTTTCCATGCAACTTCTGATAAAGTTGCTAATCTTGGATTAATCATTTGATCTAAAAATGTTTTATCAGTAATTGTCTCTGACCACAGTTGACCTTGTAAGCCTTTAATCAATTCTGATTTATTAATATCTTTTATTGGGTTCCATTCATAAATATCTTTTACTTCTATAGTTGCAGCCCAACAAATACCTCTTTCTTCAGTCGAATTATTATAAGCCATATCAAAATATGTTTTTTGACCAGGACAAAGTATTGTTTCAAATCCCTTATTTGTAGTTTCTTTTGCGACATCTGAATGCTCCCATGAAAAGATCAAACATGATTTATCAATTTTTCCAGCACTTCCACCCACATCATGATCAATATGAGGTGATACTGCCGCCTCATTCCATGCAGCTGTTCTTTTATTTTTTGATTTTAGAAAATCTATTAAAAAATTCATATAGTAATCTTGATATTCTTCTGGTGATTTTATATTATTTTTTTTCATAAATTCGATAATTGCTGGAGAACCTTCCCACGCATTACTTGGTCTTTCATCAACGCCAACATGAATTACATCATATGAAAAAATAGCACTTACCTCATTCAACATATCTTTTAAAAAAGTTATTGTTTTATCTAAAGCAGGATTAATTGTATTATTCTTATAATTACCAACATCTTCACTTTCTATATTTGAAGATTGATCTCTAAGCTCTGGCATAATTTCTAGTAATGCCCAAGAATGTGCAGGTAGATCAATTTCAGGCATAATTTCAATATTTAATTTATTTGCATATATAATTAAATCTTTGATATCTTCCTGTGAATAATAACCACCATATTTATCATAACCACTTCCATACAATGGTGGTATTTTAAAATTATATCCTCTGTATCCTCCATTTAATGCCAAATCTGGATATTTTTTAATTTCAATTCTCCAAGCTTCATTATCTGTTAAATGCCAGTGAAATCTATTAAGCTTAAATAATACCATGTAATCAAATAAACGTTTAATTTCATCAATAGTATAGAATTGTCTTGCGCAATCGAGATGCATTCCTCTCCATTGATATTTTGGATTATCGTGTATTATGCAAATTGGAAGCTTTGTTTGATAGAAATCAATTAAATGAACCAAAGATATAAGTGCATAAAGTTTTCCACCATATGTGTTATATTTAATCTCAATATTATCTTTTGTTATCTGAATAAAATATTGATCGTTTAATAACTGGTCATCTTTTTTAAAGAAAATTGGAAATCCTTTTTCAGAAGTAAAATTAATATCCAATTTGGAAATAATATTTTGCA
>CACGGX010000004.1 GCA_902572735.1 uncultured Alphaproteobacteria bacterium | reverse complement strand
TAATTGTAAACTGTGATGACAAAGGTAATGTTGATTTAGCTCACTTAGATAAAAAAATAGAAGAGGCAGGTGATAGACTGTCTGCTTTAATGATTACATATCCATCAACACACGGTGTATTTGAGGAAAGTATTGTTGAGATTTGTAAAAAAATTCATGATGCTGGCGGGCAAGTCTATCTAGATGGCGCTAATTATAATGCAATGGTTGGTGTGGCTAAACCAGGTAAATTTGGACCTGATGTATGCCATATGAATCTTCATAAGACATTCTGCATACCTCATGGAGGAGGTGGTCCTGGAGTTGGCGCTATAGGATTAAAAAAACATTTAGCAGATTTTGCTCCTGGACATCCTATCTTTAAAAATGAAATAGGTTTAACCAATCAGGAGGCAGTTTCAGCTGCGCCTTGGGGCAGTGCATCTATTTTACCTATTTCATATTCTTATATTTCTATGATGGGTGACGATGGTTTAAAATTAGCAACTCAAGTAGCAATATTAAATGCTAATTATATTAAAGAAAGATTAAAAAATTATTATCCTATTTTATATACTGGTAAAAATAATATGGTAGCACATGAATTTATTATTGATATCAGGCCGTTTAAACAAGAATTAAGTATTTCAGATGAAGATATTGCTAAAAGACTAATTGATTATGGATTTCACGCTCCTACAATGTCCTTTCCAGTTCCAGGCACTTTGATGATTGAACCCACTGAAAGTGAATCAAAAGAGGAGCTAGATAGGTTTTGTGAAGCAATGATTTCTATTCATAATGAAATTACTATGATTAGAGATGGTAAGTTTGATAAAGTAGATAATCCTATTAAAAATGCCCCACATACCATAGAAGAGTTATCTTCTGACAATTGGGATCATAAATATACCCGTAAAGAAGCAGCTTACCCTCATGCTTATTTAATAAATAATAAATACTGGAGTCCAGTTAGTAGAATTGATAATGTATATGGGGATAGAAATTTATTTTGTGTTTGTCCTCCAATTGATGAATATGAAGAGGCTAAAACTGGATAATTACTATTTATCAATAAATTAAAACACTTATTTAATAACAATTATGATTTATATTAATCTTATTTTAGTTTTTTTAGTCTTGGTCGCAATTCACGAATACGGACATTATATAGTTGCGAGATGGTTTAAAGCTGAAGTTACTGATTTCTCAATTGGGTTTGGAAAACCACTTTTAAAATTTACTGATAAAAATGGCACTACATGGAAATTATCTCCTATTCCATTGGGTGGATATGTAAAAATCAAAGGACTTGATAATATATTTTCACCAAACTCTAATGATGAGGAGGGATCCTTTCAATCTCTTACACTTTTTCAAAAAATATTGGTTCTTTTAGCAGGAAGTGTTTTTAATATTTTTAGTGCATGGTTCGCTTTATTCTGTATATTTTTCTTTTTTGGAATTGTTAGTTTAATGCCAATTATTGGATCAGTCAGTGAAAATTCATCTGCTTTTGAAAATGATCTTAGAGAAGGTGACAAAATATTAGAGATAAACAATATTAGTATTGAAGAGTTTTCTGATATACCAAAAGCAATTGCAAATAACTCAAGTATTAATATTTTAATTGAAAGAAATAATCAGATAATTGAAAAAAACTTTGATCTAAAATTTAATTCAGAATTAAATAGGTATATTATTGGAATATCTTCACCTCAAAATCCTATTATTGATAAATATAATTTAATTAATTCAATTAAAAATTCTTCTTTATTCATTCCCACATACTATGTAGCTTCATTTTCTTTCCTTCAACAATCTTATAAAGAAAATACATTAGGAGATCAGTTAGCCGGACCAATAGGAATTGTAAAAAATGCAGATCAAATGATGCTTGATCAAGTAAGGGGAGTGTTTTTTTTATTTATAATAATTTCTTTATTTGTAGGCTTATTTAATTTGCTTCCTATTCCTCTTTTAGATGGCGGTCATATAATGTATTTTATTATTAGAAGAATTTTTTCAAACTCTCTTCCTGAGTTTATTACAAGAGTTTATTTGGCTGTGGGGATAACAATAATATCTTTTCTCTTTATAGTTGTGACTTACAACGATATTTTTTATAAATAAATATTATTGGGAGATAAAATGACAAATTTTGAGAAAGTAAAAGAATTTATGACAACTTTTGGTCAAGAAGTAAAAACTAGTGCTGAATTTCCAGAAAATAAAATTGTTGAATTAAGAAAAAAATTGATTGATGAAGAATTTAATGAATTAAAAGATGCAATTAATGATAATGATATTGTTGAAGTTGCTGATGCATTAACTGATATTTTAGTTGTAACATACGGTGCAGGTGCTGCTTTTGGTATAAATCTAGATAAATGTTTTAACGAAGTTCATCGTAGTAACATGAGTAAACTTTCAGAGGAAGGTAAGCCAATTTATAATGAATTTGGTAAAGTTATGAAGGGTCCTAATTATTCACCTCCAGATTTGAAAAAAATAATTTAAATATTTTTTAAAGCATCATCTAAAGACTTCTTTAAGTCTGAAATATCTTCAATTCCAATTGAAAGTCTGATTAGGGTATCAGAAATTCCTAATTCATCTCTAATTTTTTTGTCAATGGATGCATGTGTCATTATAGCTGGATGCTCAATTAAACTTTCAACTCCACCCAAACTTTCTGCTAGTGTAAATATTTGAATTGTTTCAAGAAATTTTTTTGCTGAATTAATATCGCCCATTAATTCAATTGATAATATTCCGCCAAATCCAGTCATTTGTTTTTTTGCAATTTCATAACTTTGGTTATTTTCTAATCCAGGATAAAAAACGTTATTAATTTTAGGATGTTTTAATAAATAATTAGCAATTTCTAATGCATTATTATTATGCCTCTCCATTCTTACAGCAAGTGTCTTAATTGATCGAATAAGTAAATAACAATCGAAAGGGCTGGGAACAGCACCAACTGCATTTTGAATATATTTAATTTTATCAGCTAAAATTTTATTATCATTTATAATTAGTGCACCTCCAATTATATCTGAATGACCTCCAAGATATTTGGTTGACGAATGTATGACAACATCAGCCCCATTATTTATTGGTTGTTGATTGTAGGGTGATGCAAAAGTATTATCACAGACTATAATAATATTATCATCTTTTAAGCTTTCTCTAATTTTTTTTATATCTATAATTTTTAGTAATGGATTTGAGGGTGTCTCAACCCAAATCATTTTTGTATTTTCTTTTAGATGACCTTGCCAATTATTTTCCTTACTAAGATCGGTATATGTTACTTCCACATCTTGATTGACTGTTTTAATTTTATCAAATATTCTTCTTGTTCCACCGTAAACATCATCACTACAAATAATTGAATAATTTTTACCTAAAGCATCTGATAATGCAGAAATTGCAGCCATACCTGAGCTAAAAGCATAAGCAAATTTACCATCTTCCAATTCTACTAATAACTTTTCTAATATATCTCTTGTTGGGTTTCCTGTTCTTGCATATTCATAAGTAAAGTCACCAGGAGAATTTTGCTTAAACGTCGATGAAAGATGAATAGGGGGCATTACTGCACCTGTAGTTTCATCAGCTCTATGACCTGAATGAATTACTTTAGAATTAAATTTTTTATCTTTAGTTTTCATTATTACATCCAATTGGCATAAGGTAAATTTTTGGAAATCAAATATTCTTTATTAAACATTTTATCATAATATTTATTTGCATCATCACAAAGTATTGTCGCAATTTTTTTCCCTTTACCCATTGATTTGGCTAGTTTTACTGCGCCACATATATTTACCCCAGAACTTAATCCTAGAAATAATCCATCTGTTTTCATAATTTTAAATAGCATTTCCATACATTCTTGATCAGAAACAAAAAATGATTGGTCTACAAGACACTTTTCTAAATTTTTTGTTACTCTGGCTTGCCCAATACCTTCTGTAATTGATTCCTCTCCTTTTTTTTCTGGTTTACCATTAGTAAAATAATTAAACATGGATGATCCTTGTGAGTCTGTACAAGCGATAATAACTTCTTTATTTTTTGATTTTAACCCAACGCTAACACCAGTTAGAGTTCCTCCAGTTCCAATTGCACATGTGAAACCATCTATTTTACCATCTGTTTGTTTAAAAATTTCTGCAGATGTTGTTTTTTCATGAAATTTGTAGTTTGCTAAATTTTCAAATTGACCAGCCCAAAAAGTTTTTTTACCTGTTTGTTTTTCAATATCTTTAGCTAATTGCTGCGAGACTTTTTGATAGTTCCCAGGATCGGAATATGGTTTTGCATCAACTAAATGAAGTTTTGCTCCCATATTTTTGAGTATATCTCTTTTAGATTGAACGGTTATGTTAGGCATTACAATTTCTAAATTATAATTTTTTGCATTACAAACCAACGCTAAACCTATACCTGTATTCCCAAAAGTGCCTTCAACGACAGTTCCACCTGGTTCCAATAATTTTTTTTCTTCTGCATCCTCGATAATACCAAGTGCTGTTCTATCTTTTACTGAACCAGCTGGATTCATAAATTCAGCTTTACCGTATATTTCGCAACCTGAAATTTCTGAAGGGTATTTTAATTTTATTAGGGGGGTGTTACCAATTAATTGAGTAACATTATTTGTTATCATCAATATCTCTTACACCATATGGATTAAATGAAGTATCCTTATTAATATTAATATTTTTAACTGGGTTTCCTACCATTGTTGCATAAGGGGGAACATCTTTTAATACTACTGTGTTAGCTCCAACTCTTGCACAACTCCCAATATTAATTGGGCCAAGAATACTTGCTCCACATCCTATGATTACATTATCTTCAATCGTTGGATGTCTTTTTGTATTTCTTTGATCATTGGAATTTTCTGCCGGACTAATTCCTCCAAGTGTAACACCATGATATAAGGTAACATTATCTCCAATTACACTTGTTTCTCCAATTACAGTTCCCATACCATGATCAATAAATAGATTTTTACCTATTTTAGCTGCAGGATGAATTTCAATTCCTGTTAAAAAACGACTAAATTGGGAAACTATCCTTGCTAGAGTGTAAAGATTTAAATTCCATAGATTATTTGCTATTATATGAAAGAAAACAGACTTCACTCCTGGGTATGTAAGCACTATACTTAATTTGCTTCTTGCAGCTGGATCTCTTTGAATTATTGAGTCTAAATAATCAGTCATTCCGTAATGCTATTTAGTGATTATTGCATTTTTTTCAATGTAACGAGGATTTCTCTTTAAAATTTTTGATTTTAATTATGTCAATTATTGATAGTTTATGTAGATAAAAGATAATCAATTTATAATTTTCTAGTTTGATGATTAAAGTAAATAAAATCAAAATTCATTTATTTAAGTATAAGAATAAAAATCCAGTTTTATCTTCATTTGGCAGAATGACTTTTAGATCATCGTTAATAGTTGAATTAATTGATCAAAATGACAACAGTGGATTTGGTGAAATATGGTGTAATTTCCCAAATCATGCTGGTAGATATAGATTTGAAATTTTTAAAGATTATTTTGCAAATTTACTTAAAAATTTTGATTTTGAAAAGCCGAGTGCTCCTTTTGATTTTTTTAATGAAAAATTTAATTCAATAAAAATTCAAAGTGGTGATTATGGAGCTTTTAGTAATATTATTTCTGGAATAGATTGTGCTTGTTGGGATTTATTTTCAAAAAATAAAAAAAAACCTTTAAACAAATTAATTAATAGGAATTCTTCAGATAAGATTCAAGTTTATGCCAGCGGTATTAATAGAGACGAACATAAAGAAAGAATAAATGAAGCAAGAAATTTAGGAATTAAAAAATTTAAAATTAAAATTGGATATGATTTAAATGATGATATTTCAAGTTTAGAATCAATTGAAAAAATTTTAAATGATTCTGAAGATTATATGCTTGATGTAAATCAAGCTTGGAAAATAGATAAAGTTAACTCAAATATTAAATCATTAAATCAGTTCAGATATTATTGGTTAGAAGAGCCAATTAGCGCTGATAATTCATTAAATGAAATTATTAATTTAATAAATAATCAAAGAAATTTAGCTTTTGGTGAAAATATTACTCAAATAAATAACTTTGTTAAATTAAATGATGATACTTCAATTAAATTTTTACAACCAGATATTGCTAGGTATGGTGGTATTTCACAAATAATAAGTTTAAAAGATAAAATAGTTACTGATAAACTATATCTACATTATTTAGGTGGTGCCGTGGGTTTAGTTACTTCAGCACATTTAATGTCTGCAATTAATCAAAATGGTTTTTTAGAATATGATATTAACGAAAATGCACTCAGAACTGATATTCTGAAACCTTCTGTAAAAATAAAAGATGGTAATCTATTATTAAATTCATCAATAGGTATCGGATTTTATCTTTCAGAAATGTCAAAAAATTATCTAAATCAATATTATGAATTATAAAATTAAAGTTTACTATGAAGATACTGATGCGTCAGGCAGAGTTTATCATTCAAATTATTTAAAATATTTAGAAAGAGGTAGGTCAGAATTCTTATATAAATTAGGTTATAATCATCAAAACTTACTCCAATCTTTTAATTTTTACTTTGTAGTCAAGCATATCGATATAGACTACAAATTACCTGCATATTTTGAGGATATGTTAGATGTTGAAACAAAAATTTTTGAAATATCAAAAGTAAAAATAATATTTCATCAGTCAATAATTAGAGAAAAAGATTTATTAATTGATTCGAAGATTTTAATAACTCCTGTCAATGATAAAGGTAAAATTGTAAAAATGCCTGTTGATATGCTTGAAAAATTACAATTATCAAAAATCTAAATAATTTTATATTTTTTTATAAGCAAACAAATGTTAAATAAAAATTATGGGTATAGTATCTGACGTAATATTGCCTCTATCTCTAGCTTTCATTATGTTTTCGTTGGGCTTAGGATTAAGTCTAAGTGATTTTACTAGAGTTTTTTTTAAACCAAGAGATTTTCTTATTGGATTATTTTTTCAAATTATTGTTCTTCCAATAGTTGCATTAATAATCGTTATGTTTTGGCCCTTATCTCCTGAGTTAGCTATTGGAGTTATGATTCTTGCGGCTGCACCTGGCGGTGTAACTAGTAATGTTTTAACATCATTTGCAAAAGGAAATATTGCTCTTTCAATATCTTTAACAGCTATAAATAGTATTTTATCCGTAATTACAGTTCCATTAATATTAATGATATCATTAAGTGTTCTAGACATGGGTGGTATTAATGAGGGGCAGTCACTCTTTAGTGTTGCATCACAAATGTTTTTAATTGTTACAATACCAGTTATCATCGGTGTTCTATTAAGTGGAGTATTATCTTCATTTGAAAAAATAGCGAAAAATATATCAATAATTTTATTTGTTTTAGTTCTTATTGGAGCAATATTATCTCAAAGAGAAAATGTTATTACTTACTTTGCGCAAGCAGGTTTGGTTATGTTATTTTTAAACATTATAATGATGATCATTGTTTATTTATTATCCAATACTTTTAAATCCTCAAAAGAAACATTCAGATGTTGGCTGATGGAAGTTGGACTACAAAATGGAACATTAGCAATTGTTGTAGCTAATACTTTCTTTGCAAGTACGGTTTATTTAATACCTGCAGCAATATATAGTCTAATAATGTATGCAACTGCTCTTCCTTTAATTTATTTCTTAAGAAGAAATTAAGACAGGAAAAGTTTCACTATCTAAAACTTCATTATTTTTTAGATTAATATTTGGAAATGGGGGAGACATTTCACCTTTCCTCTTAATATATCTCGCGTCATCACCAGTAAATCTAACTGAAAAAGCTCTTCTTCTATTATTTGAATTATTCCCATATGCAGCATGAATTGTTGCATAATTAAATGCTATGGCATCTCCTAATTCACATTCATAGGATATAATTTCATAATCTTTTCTATTATTTTCAATATCTGGAATTTTTTCAAATTCTTTATCTTTATGATCATAATCATATCCTTTAAATTTAGTAGGTAAAAATATTTTATTCCATTTATGTGACCCTAGTATGAACTCCATTGATGAATTAATATCAATTTTATCAAGTGGTATCCAAATACTTACATTATCTCTTCCTTGTACGCAGTAATATCCTTGATCTTGATGCCAAGGTGTTCTTTTTTTTGACCCTTTTTCTTTTATTAAAACATGCTCGTGGAATAAATTTACTTTATTGGATTGCATTAATGAACCAGCGATTTTGGCAATATTAGAATTAAAAATAAAATTTTTATACTCTTTTATTTTTTGCCAATTACAATAATCATCATAAAATATTTCTTTACCATCTACTTCTTCGTAAACGCATTTATATTCACTTGGGTTTTGAAAATTATACTCAATACCTTTTCTTAATTCTTCAATCCATTTTTGAGCAATAATTTTTTTTAGTAATACAACTCCATTATTTTGAAATTCATTACTTATTTTTTTATCGATCATTTAATCTTTAATTCTATATCCTTTTGAAAATGTATATGTAATAAATATGATGCATCCAATTAAAATTGTTAGGATTGTTAATGTACTTGTAAATAGTGAAACATCAGAAACTTCATAAAAACTATACCTGAAACCACTTATTAAATATAAAACAGGATTAAGTAATGATATTTTCTGCCAAAATTCTGGTAGCATATTAATAGAGTAAAAACTTCCTCCCAAGAAAACTAATGGTGTTATTACTAAAATTGGAATAATCTGTAGTCCTTCAAAACCTTCTGCATACATTCCAATTATAAAACCAAATAAAGCAAAAGTAATAGATGTCAGTATTAAAAAAAACATCATGAGAAGAGGGTGATCTATTCTTACATCTACAAAAAAATTAGCAGTTAGAATAATCACACATCCAATTATTAATGATTTGGATGCTGCAGCTCCTACAAAACCAAGCACTATCTCGAAAGAAGACAACGGTGCTGCAAGTATTTCATATATGGTATTTGTAAATCTTGGGAAATAAAAAGCAAAAGAAGCATTAGAAATTGATTGAGTTAGGATAGTTAACATAATCATTCCTGGCACAATATAAGAACCGTAATTTATTCCATCTATCTCTGTTATTCTTGATCCTATCGCTGAGCCAAAAACTACAAAGTAAAGAGAAGTTGTAATTATTGGTGAGGCAAGACTTTGAAATAAGGTTCTTCTAAACCTTTCCATTTCATGAATATATATTGCTTTAATTCCGTACCAATTCATTATTATTTTCCTGTATAAGTTTAATAAAAATCTCTTCTAGTGAGCTTTGCTCAGTATTAATGTCTTTTATTTTATAACCATCTTTTTTTACATCATTTAATAATTCAGTAATATCAGTTGTGTTTGAGTTTAAATTATAGGTATGTGAGATAATTTTATTTGTTTGATCTAAAGTAAAATTATATTTTGATAAATTACCATTTATTTTTTCAATAGGCTCAAATAATTCAATTTTAATTGTTTTTTCTCCAAGTTTTTTGATTAATTTATCTTTGTCATCCACTAAAATTATTTTTCCATCGTTAATAACTGCCACTCTATCACTTAACTCTTCAGCTTCTTCAATATAATGTGTTGTTAAAATAATTGTTACTCCATCTTCATTTAATTTTTTAACGACATCCCACATATCTTTTCGTAATTCCACATCTACACTAGCTGTTGGTTCGTCTAAAAATAATAATTTAGGTTGGTGAGATAATGCTTTAGCTATCAGGACTCTTCTTTTCATTCCACCTGATAGTTCTTTAATTTTATTATCTTTTTTGTCCCATAAGGATAATTGTTTTAAAAGTTTCTCTATATAATTGTGATCAGGTTTCTTGCCAAAAAGACCTCTAGAATAATTAACATTGTTCCAGACAGTTTCAAAAGATTCAAGATTTAATTCTTGAGGAACAATACCTGTTATTTTTCTAGTATTTCGATAATTTTTAATAACATCCATATTATTTATTTTTATTGTTCCAGTATTAAAATTTACTATTCCACAAATTGAGTTTATGAGTGTTGATTTTCCAGCACCATTAGGTCCAAGTAGAGCAAATATTTCTCCTTCTTTAATATTGAGATTTACATTTTCTAACGCTTTTACTGAATTTTTATAAAATTTAGTTACATTATTTATCTCAAGTATATTTTTCATAATTTAAATTTTTGTAATCAGATTTGGAATATTTTGTTTAAATTTGAAATAACCTTTTTTTGAAAAAATCCAACTATTAACATCATATTTTCTATTAAAAATTATAAAATTAATTGATGGATATTTTGTAATTATTTTTTTATAAATTTTTTTCCAATTTCCCTTAGTAACATAGGGTAAATATATTTCTTGGATTTGAAATTTTTCTATCCATTTATCTAAGTT
Source organism: uncultured Alphaproteobacteria bacterium (assembly GCA_902572735.1). Taxonomy (GTDB): domain Bacteria; phylum Pseudomonadota; class Alphaproteobacteria; order HIMB59; genus CACPNW01. The sequence continues at coordinate 85,813 of CACGGX010000004.1, read as the reverse complement.
TTGAAAATAACTTTCAAATTCAATGTCAATTTTAATATTTTTATAAAAATCATCATCACTAAAACATGAAATACAAATACTTTTTATATGTTTAATTATTTTTTCAGAGAAATTGTGATCATTATAATCTTCAATTGGTAAACCTGTAAAGACATTCACTTTTTTATGATTTAAATCTTTTAGAATATTTAATTCATCTGTTGGAATTAAAATATTTTTAATTTCTTCTAAATTATAATCAGAATTTAAATTTAGTTCATTTACATTATAAATTCTTTCTTCAACTAAAGGATTTGAATTTTCATTTAAAATTTCATTATCTAACATTTTAATATTACTATATTTCTCTATATTACTTTTTCTTGCTATATAGTTTTTACCCTTAGTGTGTATTCCAGCAACCCACCTCCATGATAAAGTATTAGAAGCAGGATCACCATCTAATAAATGTTGCATAAAAAAATCTGCTCCGAGTTGCCAAGGTAAATTAAGAGTAAAAATCCAAATTGAGGCGAACCACATTCTTACATGATTATGTAAGTACCCATCTTCTTTAAGAGTATTAATCCAATTATTAAAAAATGAGAGATTTGTATTTCCAGAAATTGCATTTAAATAAAATTTTTTATTACCAAATTCTTCAATTAATTTATTTCTATCTTCTAAATAATCAGAATAAACGGATGGTCTATGTTCAAGCCATCCTTTCCAATAAGTCCTCCAATAAACTTCTTGGATGAATTTTTCACAATCTCTTGGTTCATATTTTTCTAAAACTTTTTTTAGAACTTGTTCTTCAGATATTAATCTATATCTAATGAAGGGAGATAATAAAGATGTAGTTTTATTATTAGATCTGTCTTCACTATAATTTCTATTTGCTTCATAGTATTTTCCTGTTTTAGGCAAATAAGACAGTAGTTGCTCTTCAGCAAAGCTGATATTAGATTTTAACATTTAAGTATTATTTAATCGTCAGATAATTTTTTAGAGCGTCTATTAAGTATTTCCATGTGACGCACTCTTAAAACAACGATAGCTATTGCTATAATTAAAATTGCTACGGACTCATATACATACGCTGAAGGATCCACATCTTTTCTTTGCATAATTATCATTCTTGCAAGAGCTGTCATTGCGATAAATAAAGGATAGCTCATTCTTATAACTTTAGAGATCCAATATTCTTTAATCATGCCAATTATTTCAATGTAAATGAATAATAATAGAATATCTGCTAAGGTTACTCTATAAACCGCAATCATGCCTTGTACTTCCATTCCAATCGCTATGATCGTGCAAACAATAAGAACGGACAGTACTAATTTCTCTAACAATTCAAAATATGTATTCATTTAATTCTCTCTATTTTATTTAGCTGATTCTTGTTTTTGTAAAATAGAATTAGGGCAAAAACTTCATATAAAAACCATGAAAATTGATAAATTACGGGTTTTCTTATTATTTTAGCTAAAAAACTATATCGTGGTATTTCTAACCACATTTCAATAAATGCATCAACTCCACTATAAACTTTATTATTTTTGACTGTATGCAAACGTCTTAACAATTCCTTGGAATTTTTATTCGTATCTTTTTTTGATTTTTTTTCAGTACTTATATCTATCCATTCAAGATTATTCTCTAGTTTTTTGTAATGATTTATTTCAAATCTACAAATGCTGCATGAATTATTAAAATAAACTTTAGTTGCCATAAAAGAAAAATAATTTAAATAAATTGAAATTCAATATCCTCTAATTGCTCAAATCGAGCTTTTATATGATTACCAGAGTAAATTTTTGATGGTTTTGTGCATGAGCCAGAAGAAATAAATTGACCTTTAAGTAATGTCTCGCCTTTTTTTGCCAGATTATTAATTAACCATAAAGCAGCGTTTAAAGGATTATCTAAAACATTTTTAGTATTTCCTGAGTCCATTATTTTGTTATCTATAAATAAAGTAACTTCAAGATCATTGAGATTGACATCATTAATATTATATATTTTTTCATTACGTAACCAAAATTCAGATGCTCCATTTGTTGAGATAACATTTCTTGCGCCAATTTCCGGTAAAGGTTTTGCAAATCTAAAATCGTTAATTTCAATTGAGCATACTAATCCATCTAATAATAAATCTATATCGTTTATAGAGTAGGGTGCCTTTGAGATATCTATATCTTCTTTAATTCTAAAACTTATTTCTGGTTCAGCATATGGTTCAAAAAAATTTTTAGCATGCAATTTTTTTGCATTGATTAAACTGTATCTGCTGTATAAATTTCCATAAAAAGGTTCGTTCATATTTAAAACCTCCTGTGCTGTTAGAGATGTAGCACCAATTTTTTTCCCAATACAAATATTATCTTTTAGTTCTAAGTATCTAAGTTTTAAATTATCTTGAATTGCATAAGCTTCATCAATTGTTTGAGGTTCTAGATTTTTTAAAGAACTTAAGCCAGTTTTATTTAACCTATGTTCAAATAAAATTTTTGAAGCTTCTTGAATATCTTCTTTATTCATACTCTAATTGCATATTTATTAATTTCTTCATATATGTCTAAACATTCTTTATAAATATTTTCATAAGTTTTAGGTACAATATATTCTTTAGAATTTTTGTTGTTAAAAGTAGTAGAGAAAATTACATCTTGATACCAAACTTTAGACCAAATGCCATCAGTATCTCTATAACCTTTTGGCCAATTAAGCATATTTTGATCAAAATCCAAATTTAATTTTTGACACAAAATTTTTAAATACTTTTCAGGATTTTCTAATAAATAATCAGAGTTTATTATTATAGGGTCTTTTGAATTTAATAATTTAAAAATTTCATAAAGTTTTTTAAAACCTACATCTTGAATTGATTGTAAAGTATTTTTTTTTAAATATGAGACAATTACTTTAGCAGGATCACGGATCAAAAAGCAATTTATACCTTTATCGATCCAATCTAAACGTGTTTCATCTAAAATATGATGAGTCATATGTTTTTGGTAAAATATTTGATAATTATCATCATCTTTAGTAATTAATTTAATTATCTCATCTTCATTGGTGTGATAGTGATTTATAATTTCATCTTTCATTGGATGATTTAAGTTAGTTTTTTTTAAATAATATGCATAAAAAGGTTCATCGTAAACTTTAGTGTCTTTTCTATTTTCAAAGGATCGCATTAAAGCAGTACTAATATTTCTAGGTCCAGACCAAACAAATAAATTAATCATTTAAAATAAGTTATTATAAAAATTAGTTAATTCTTTAGTAATAGGATTTTTCTTTAATGAGTATTTTTTCTTATTTATCTGATTTACCGGAACAATTCCTGCAAAAGATCCAGTACAAAATGCTTCATCTGCATTTAATACTTCTTTTAATTTAAAATTCTTTTCTTTTACTTTTATTTTATTTTTTTTACATAGATCTATAATTTTCTGTCTTGTAATTCCTGTAACACAATATTTCCCTGTTGAGGTAAAAACAGTATTGTTTTTTACAAAGAAGAAATGCGTACTATTATTTGTAGCTACATTTCCATTAATATCAAACATTAGTGCTTCATCAGCATTCTTTTTATTAGCCTCAATACATGCGAGTATACAATTTAATTTACTAAGAGAGTTTATTTGTGGATTTTGAACATTAATTGGCCCTCTAATAGTTTTTACTGTAACTAATTTTAATCCCCTTTTATATGCTTTAATATCTGGTTTTTTATATTCAGGGATGATGATGATAGTTGGTTTGGATATTGTAACTTTAGGTGATTGATAGGGTGTTGATTTAATACCTCTAGAAACAATTATTCTTAAATGAATATCTGTTTTCATTTTATTTATTTTGATAGTCTTAATTAACGCTTCTGTAAGTTTTTTACGGCTTAAATGTATTTTTAAATCAATTAGTTTTGCATCTTTGTATAACCTATCTAGATGCTCTTTTATAAAAATGAAATTATTATTATGATACCTTAACGAATCCCAGATACCATCCCCAAGCATTGTAGAAGAATCAAAAACTGATATTTTGGCATCTTTTCTTTTATAAAATTTTCCATTTATATAAATTTTAATATTTTTATTTCTTTTATCATCTACAAAATCATGACTTGAAACCATAATTATTTTTATCTTAATAGCAAATATTGTCTACTTAATAATTTTATTAACTTTTATTGTAAATCAAAGAGTGACATGTGATCAAATTAATATAACCAATTAGGAATTATCTTTTGTAATGTTTAATAAAAATTTTATTGTTATTTGTATATCTTCTACAATTGCAGCTTTTCCACCTATGGCTGTAGTTTTATTAGGTGGAATAATTACATCCCAGATAATGATGAAAGATTCATTAGCAACAGTACCAATGACTTTAATGATTATAGGTATAGCAATAAGTGCACCTATTGCATCTAGGTTTATGAGCATCTGGGGGAGGCAGAAAGGATTTTTATTTTCATCTCTTTTAAGTTGCTTAGCTCTAATTATTTGTTCAATTGCAATTTATTTGGAAAATTTTTTTATTTTTGCATTAGGTAATTTTTTAATTGGTAGCTCACAAGCTTTTATTCATCAGTATCGATTTGCTGCATCTGAGTCAGTTGCCAAAGAATTTATTCCAAGATCTATCTCAATTATATTATTATTAGGTATAGTTTCTGCGCTACTTTCATCTAATTTTGCAGAATATTTTAAAGATTTTTTTCCAAGTTATTTATTTCTTGGTAGTTATATTTTCTTATCTTTTACAGCAATCATTCCTTTCTTTGTTCTTCTTTTTTATGAGGAAACAAAAACTTCTAATAATCAAAGTAAATTTGAAATTGAAACTATTTTCAAACTTTTAAAAAATATTAAAATTATACAATCAATCGTAAGCGCTGGTCTTGGTTATTTTACAATGGCTATAATTATGACTGCTACCCCCTTACATATGCATCTTGTTAATAAATTTACTTTATTTGAAACTAGTATCGTAATTCAACTTCACGTCATTGGTATGTTTTTACCCTCTCTGTTTTCTGGAGATTTAATTAAAAGATTTGGAAATACAAATATTATATATGCGGGAGTAGTTATATTGTTTTTAAGTATATTAACTAATACATTCTTTGATTTTTATTATTCATATATGCTTGGTTTAATATTACTTGGTATTGGCTGGAATTTTTTATTTGTTTCAGGCTCAAGTTTGTTGGTTGTTTCTTACGAAGAAAAAGATAAATTTACAGCACAAGGTCTAAATGATTTTATTGTTTTTTCTACTCAAGGTATAGGATCATTATCAGCTGGTTTTCTATTATATTTTTCAAATTGGACTGTTATAAATCTTTTATGTGTTCCACTTTTAATTATTGTTTTAGTAGTTTCTTTGTTTGCATCTAGGCATAATTAAGTTTGAAAATTCACTTTTAAATAATAATTTTTTCACTATAGTTAATTCTATGAGCAATGTTGGATTTATAGGGATAGGCTACATGGGTTATGGTATGGCAAAAAATTTATTAAAAAAGCATAATGTATTTATATTTGCTCATAAAAATAGAAAACCAATAAACAAATTAAAAAAGATTGGGGCTAAAGAATTAAAATCATATAATGAAATAAAAAAACAAAAACTTGATTGTTTAATGATATGTGTAACAAATACACCTGTAGCATTAAGTATTGCAAAAAAAATTAAACAAGAACTTGATAGTAAAACACTTGTAATAGATTTAACAACGCATAACAAAAATGGTGCTTTAAAAATGGATAAAATTTTTAAATCAAAAAAAATAAGTTATAATTTTTGTGGAGTAATGGGAGGCCCAGTTCAAAGTGAGCAGGGTATATTAGGTGGTATTTATGGTGGAAAAAAAAGTAATTTTTTAAAATGTAAAAAATTTCTTAATTCTTTTTGTAAGTCTGTTTTTAATTTTGGTGATGTATCAAAAGCATCTTCTGCAAAATTATTATCAAACTTTTTATCATTAATGACAACTACTAGTGTCATAGAGTTTTTTAAATCTGCAAAAAAACTAAAAATCGATATTAAGCTGTTATGTGATGTTGCTAGATTAGGTTCAGGAAATTCAGGTGCTTTAGATAGAATTGCTGATAAAGCTATAAAAGGTAATTATAAAGGATATGTTTTTTCAGTAGATAATACATATAAAGATTTAAATTATATTAATGATCTTGTTTCTGATTTTCCTAATGCTAATAAACTCTCAAAAATTGCTAAGTCGTTTTATAAACAAGCGTCAATTAAAGGATTTGGTAATTTACTTGTTAGTGAATTAATTGATAAGGAAAAATACTAATATATGGATAAGCTAGTTCCAATTATTTATATGATTGGGGTGCTATTATTGGTCTTACCTTCTTTCTTAAGCTCTAATAGTAATTTTAAAACCTTTTTTACTAACTTATCGATTTGGGTAGCTATTGTATTAGTCGTTTTATCTTTTTACTTTGCCTATAATTATTTTGTGTAAAACGGTTACATATATTTAATTTAATTATATGTAGACTAACTTAATACAAATATTTATACGAGCTTTTAATGCCCAATCAATATGTTGCTAAATCAAGAAGGTTAAGAAGTACTATTTATTCTTCTCGAATTGAAAATCAGGGTGTTACCTCTTATACCATCTATAATCATATGCTACTTCCTGCTGGTTTTGAGGGAAGTCTAGAAGAAACATATAACCATTTAAAAAATCATGTTCAGATATGGGATGTAGCAGCAGAAAGACAAATAGAGATCAAAGGGAAGGATGCGTATCAATTAGTTCAATTAATGACATGTAGAGATTTAAGTAAAACCAAAGAAGGTAAATGTTATTATTGCCCGATTATTGATGAAAATGGAGGAATGATCAATGATCCTGTTGTACTTAAATTTAATAATGAAAAGTGGTGGATTTCAATTGCAGATTCAGATGTAATGTTATTTGCGAAAGGTCTTGCAATAGGAAAAAAATTAGAAGTTTCTATTTCTGAACCAGATGTAAATATTATGGCCGTACAGGGTCCCAAAGCATTTAATTTACTAGAAAAAATTTTTGGTAAAGAAATTTTAGATTTAAAATTTTATAATTTTAAATATTTTAGTTTTAAAAATTCTAAACACTTAATTGCTAGATCAGGTTGGTCAAAGCAGGGCGGTGTAGAAATTTATGTTGAGGATGCAAAATCTGGTCTTGAGTTATATGATTTGTTATTTGAAGAAGGTAAAGAGTTTAATGTAAAACCAGGATGTCCCCATCTTATTGAAAGAATTGAAAGTGCATTGCTATCTTATGGAAATGATATGGATATAAATGATAATCCTCTAGAATGTGGTTTAGATAAGTTTGTCCATCTAGATAATAATATAGAGTTTCTTGGTAAAGATAAGCTAATTAAAATTAAAGAGAATGGAATAGAAAAAAAATTAATGGGTGTAAAGATAGACATAGATAATATTAATTTAAGATCATCTATAAATTTAACTATTAATAATTCTGTAATTGGTGAAATAAGATCTGCAGTATACTCACCAACATTTAATAAAGTTATTGGCATTGCAATGATAAATAAACCATTTTTTTTATCTAAAGATAAATTTGATATAATTATTGATTCAAAAAAATATACAGGAGAAATTTGCGAAATTCCATTCGTATAGATTATGAGTAGTAATGTTAAAGCTATAATTTTAGCTTTGGTTGCTTCTGTAGCGGGAGTAACAATGAATGTGCTTATAAAGTTTTCTTTACAAGATATTAATGTTTTTACTGCTGGTTTTTTAAGATTTTTATTTGGTTTTATTCTTATTCTTCCATTTATTTTTTATTCTAAATTTCAAAATTTCAAAACACCTAATCTTAAAATACATTTAACCAGAGGTGTTTTAAATATTCCTATGATGTTACTTGGTTTTTCAGCGCTGCAATTCATACCTTTAGAACAAATTAAGGCTATTTCATTTATTACTCCTATAATTGTTGTCGTGTTGAGCGTAATTTTTTTAAAAGAAAAAATTTATATAATACGAATTGGAGCTTTGTTAATCGGTTTAATTGGAGTTTTTGTAATTTTAAGGCCAGGCATTGTTCCAATAAATATAGGTGCGTATTTAGTTTTGTGTTCATGTTCAATTTGGTCAGTAGTTGTTATAATTACTAAATTTGCTGCTAGAGTTGATAGTGCTTTTACCATTTTATCTTATCAATATACTCTGGTTACTTTCTTATCTTTCCCTATTGCTTTATATTTTTGGCAATCTCCATCTTCAGTCACATTAATTTATTTAATTTTTGCAGGTATAGCAGGAACGATTGTTCATCTTTGTATTAATACCGCATATAAACTAACTGATCTATCAGTATTACAACCTGTGAATTTCTCGAGACTATTAATAGCATCATTTTTTGGGTTTATCATCTTTGATGAAATACCTGATGTATGGACTATTATTGGAGGCTTAATTATTTTTTCATCAATTTTAATAATCACTTACAGAGAAAGCTATCTTAAAAAAGATATAGCAAAGCAATCAATACCAGTTAAACTTTAATTTTTTAATGAATAATAATATTCGAGCAATCTTATTAACTGTGTCCGGATCATTTTTTGCAGTTTTAATGGAGGCACTTATTCGTGCAGCTCAATATGATTCAAATGTGTACACAATAGGTTTTTTAAGATTTTTTTTTGGATTTGTAATTATTTTCCCATTTTTAATAAAAAATAAATTCACCACATATAAAACAAAAAATTTTAAATTTTATTTAATTCGAGGTCTTTTAAATTTACCCATGATGATACTGGGTTTTGGTGCATTAATTTATATTCCATTTGAGCAATTCAAAGCTCTAAATTTTTTGAGTCCTATAATTGTAGTTTTATTAAGTTTCATAATTTTTAGAGAAAAAATTTATATGTTTCGTGTTCTAACATTAGTAATTGGTTTTATTGGTATGTTAATAATTATAAGACCTGGATATGTTGATTTTAATATTGGGACAATTATGGTTTTGACTGCTCTAATTTTTTGGTCATTTATAATTATTTTATCTAAGTTTGTTTCAAAAGATGATTCACCTATCACGATGGTGACTTATCAGTATACATTAATGACTATTTTTGCATTACCTCTTGCGATATATTTTTGGCAAATGCCTTCTCTAACTTCATTTATATACGTTTTTGTGGCAGCAATTTCTGGAACAATTTTACATTTGGCTCTAGCATTATCTTATAAATATGCAGATCTTTCCGTTACTCAACCTGTTTGGTTTACTGGTTTAATTTTTGGATCTGCATTTGGTTATTTTGCATTTAATGAATATCCTGATTTTTGGACATGGATTGGCGGTATTGTAGTATTTTCTTCGGTTTTATTGATTACTTATAGAGAAAAAGACTCAAAAAAAATGCGAGAAAACAGCAATATTACATAATTTCATCATAAATTTATTTTTCAGAAACTATTGAAATACAATCATTATTTTTGTAGAATTTTTTAATTATTGGGAGGTAATATGAAATTACTAGTAAAATTATTTTTAATTTCTTTAACTATTCTTCCATTCGCTAAAACTACTTCTGCAGAAGAATTAATCATTTGGAGTAGAGGTGGATGGTCAGACTGGATGGTTGAAGGGTTTAATAAAAAAATGGCTGACGAAGGAAAAGATATCGTTGCTATTAACAACCTTATTGGTCATGCTGACTTTCAGGTTAAATTTACAGCTGCACTTGCTGCTGGTGAAAGAGTTGATGTTGCAAACATCGACTTAATTAACGTACCTTATTATGCTGCAATAGGTGCATTAGAAGATATGACTGACTTTTTAAAGTCACAACCATATTATGATCAATTAAATGGTCCAATGCTTGCTTTAGGATCTTATGATGGAACACACTTTGCTGCACCAAATGCTGCTGATGTGTCTGGTTATGTTTATAATAAAAAACTTATGCCAAACCCACCAAAAGATTGGGCTGAGATGACAAGTATGTGTGAAGACTTTGCTGCTAGAGGACAACTAATGATGGCTTGGCCTTCAAAAAGTTATGGCGGTATGATCTTTACAGGTATGCCAGTTGCTTGGGCAAATGGCGGTTCATGGGTAAGTAAAGATGGTAAAACAGCTGAGTTAAATCATCCAAAAACAGTTGAATGGTTTAAGCATTACCAAAATTTAATTAATATTGGTTGTGTGCCAGAAAACGTTGATGTTTGGGATTGGCCAGATAAACAAGATGGCTTCCTAGCAGGTGATATTGCAATGATTGGTACAGGTAACTTCATGATTAATGTTGTTAAAGATCACACAGAAAAAGTAGATGCTGGATTTACAGCATTTATGGGTAGTGATGGTTCAAGAAATTCAGCATTTATCGGAGGTGACTTAATTGCAATCCCAGTTACAACTGGTGCTAAAGAAGCAGCTCTTGAATATATTGAATATGTATTATCTGAAGCTGGTCAAATCGAAGTGTATACTAAAAACGGTGGTATACCAATTCGAGCAGATCTATTTGAAGGTAATCCATACTTAACTGATGATCACATGGTATTTGCAAACGCATCTACTGTTGGAGATGTTCCTTATACTACTGTTTATCAGGAGTTAATGGATCCATGGCAAGTAGCAAATCAAAGAATTTTTGCTGGAGAAGATGTGCAGACAGTTCTTGATGAACAAAATGCAATCATGCAAAAAATCATTGATGCTGGTCATTAATAGATAAAAACATTGTAGGCGAAACTTATGAGCAGATTACGAAAAGAACAACTCGTTGGTCTTTTAATGGTTTCGCCTGCATTAATTTTACTTGCAGTTTTTTTTCTTTATCCTCTTGTAAATTCCTTTTACATGTCATTTCACAAATGGCCACTTTTTGGAAAACCAAAGTGGGTAGGTCTTGATAACTATATTTTTATGTTCCAGGATGAGCGTTTCTGGGAATCTTTGAAATTTACTTTTGTTTACACTTTAACTGTTACACCAATGTTGTTTGTTGTCGCTATTGGAACTGCACTATTATGTAACGCAAAAGCTTGGGGAACAACTTTTTTTAGAAGTATCTATTTTTTACCAGTAGTTATGTCTTTTGCTACAGCTAGTTATGTCTGGTTATGGCTCTACAGCGAAATGTATGGAGTTATTGTTTATGCATTAGAATTTTTTGGTTTTGGTGGAGAAAATAAAAATCTTAATGTTTGGAAAACAGGAACATCTTCAATGTGGGCCGTTAATGCTATGGTTACATGGAAGTTTTCTGGTATCCAAATGATTATTTTGATAGCTGGATTACAAGCTATAAGAGATGATTATTATGAAGCTTCTAAATTAATGGGGGCTTCACGATGGCAAACAATTTGGAATGTAACACTTCCTCTTTTACGACCTTCAATTGCCCTTGCTTTAATTTTATCCATAGCAGGTTCAATTCAAGCATATGAACAATTTGTAATCATGACAAGAGGCGGTCCTTCAAACTCTACTAAAACACTTGTTATGCATACTGTAGATATGGGATTTGATTATTTTAAATTAGGTCCAGCAGCATCTCTTGGTGTAATTATAATGATAATACTTTTTGTACTTACTGTAATTCAATTACGTTTATTTAGAAAGAATTACTAAGTGAGACGTTACTCATCGGATTGGTACTGGTATTATGCAATTAATTATACTTTAGTTATAATAATTATTTTTCCAATTTATTGGACACTGATTTCGTCATTTAAAAAACCTAGTGAGCTAATCACTAGTGAGCCTACTTTTTATCCTCATGATTTAACTTTGCAGTATTATGATCAAATTTGGAATTTTGATAGACTTAAAAGACTTCAAGATGCTGAGTCCGATGACTCTGAGTCATCTGGTGTTGAAATTGAGAGCAAATTTAGACTTGATGGTGAAGGAGTCAGAAGACCTTTTATGAATAGTGCAATAGTTTCAGCTGGCACAATTATACTAACTATTATCGTTTGTACCTTAGGGGGATATTCACTTACTGTTTTAAATACTCCTTTAAAAAATTTTTTTTTCTTATTAGTAATATTACCAATTTTAATACCAGGTATTTCTCTAATAATACCGCTCTATAAATTATTAAAAGACCTTGGTCTTACTAATACTCATTTAGGTTTAATCTTGATTCATACTTGTGGAATGTTGCCTTTAGGAATCTTTATGATGAGAAATGCATTTAACAGTATTCCTTCCTCATTAAGAGAGGTAGCAATGCTTGAAGGATCAAGTGAATTAAAAATTATTACTTCTGTTATGCTACCGTTAGCAATTCCAGGTCTTTTAACAGTTATGGTTTTTGCAATGTATGTTTCCTGGAATGATTACATTTATGCTTTTATATTTATAAATTCACCAGAAAATACAATGTTAAATATTTCATTAATGAAAATTGCATTAGGTGGATCTCAATTTGAAATGAAATGGGGAAGTCTAACAGCAGGCTCAATTGTTAGTTTTCTTCCAATAATAATTTTTTATACTTTTCTTCAGCAATATTTTGTTAGAGGAGTTACAGGAAGCGCAGTAAAAGAATAGGGGGTTATATGTATTCTGTAGATTTAAAAAATGTAACAAAAAAATGGGGAGATGTTACTGCTGTCGATCAAGTAAATCTCCATATTAATGAAGGTGAATTCGTTGTACTTTTAGGTCCCTCAGGATGTGGTAAAACAACTACGATGCGTCTTGTTGCTGGATTAGAAGATATAACTGATGGCGAGATAAAAATTGGTGACGAAATTGTAAATGATGTTGACCCAAGAAAAAGAGATGTATCAATGGTATTTCAAAATTATAGTCTTTTCCCCCACATGACTGTTAGAAATAATATTGCTTATCCTCTAAAAATGAAAAAAATTCCTAATTCAGAACATGATAAACTTATTAAAGAAGTTTCTTCACTTGTTGAATTGCAAGATTTATTACACCGTAAACCGGCCGAACTATCAGGTGGTCAAAGACAACGTGTTGCTCTAGCAAGAGCAATAGTTCGTCAACCACGTGTTTTTTTAATGGATGAGCCTCTTTCAAATCTTGATGCTATATTGAGAGTTACAACGAGAGCAGAATTAAAAAATCTACATCACCGACTTGGTGTAACAACAATATATGTAACACATGATCAAGTAGAGGCAATGACACTTGCAAATAGAATTGCTGTTATGAATCACGGTAAACTTTTGCAGTTTGATAAACCACAGGTAATATTTGATGATCCTTCTTCTAAATTTGTTGCTGGTTTTATTGGTTCACCTGCAATGAATTTGATTGATGGCCGTGTAGAAAACAAAAAATTTATTTCTGATAGTCTTACGACATCTTTTGATATTGATTATGAAGGCGATATTACCCTTGGAGTAAGACCTGATAAAATTCAAATAGTTAATGATACTGATACAAATAATGGATCTGCAAAAGTTTATTCTGTCGAACTAACCGGTGAAGCAAATCTAGTAACATTTAAATCAAATAATCAAAATCTAATTGTCAAAACAGATAAAAATACACATTATGATATTGATTCCGTTTTAAAATTAAATTTCAATAAAGAAGATTGTTACTTTTTTGATATTAATAGTGAGGAGAGATTGAGAATATGAACATTACAGATACAAAAATAAATAACGGTTTTTGGAAAGAGAGAAAAGAATTAAACAAAAGCGTTTCTTTATATGCAGTTTTAAAATCATTTGAAGATACTGGAAGAATTAGAGCGTTGACTGGTGACAATGATCCTGTGAAAGAAAGACCACATATTTTTTGGGAGTCAGATCTAGCAAAATTAATGGAAGGTGCTTTCTTTTCTATGCAGCAAGAAAAGGATGAAAAATTAGAACAAATATGTGATTCAATTATTGATAAAATTATCGCTAACCAAGAGGAAGATGGTTATTTAAATTATTTTTTCTCAAAACATGAACCTGATAATAAATTTACGAATTTAAGAGATAGGCATGAATTATATTGTGCAGGACATTTACTGGAATCTGCAGTTGAACATCATAAGGCTACTGGAAATTCAAAATTTTTCGATGCTATGGAAAGATATGTTGACCATATTATTTCTAAATTTGGAAAAGAAGAAGGTAAGATGAGAGGCTATCCTGGTCATCAAGAAATTGAATTAGCACTTGTAAAAGCTTATGAACATACAAATAAGAAAAAATTTCTTGATCTTGCAACTTACTTTATTGATGAACGTGGAACACACGATAAACCCGAAGATCATTATTACGTAAAAGAAAAAAAGAAATTAATGGAAAAAGAAGGTGAAATTGATTTATCATTATTGCCTTCGGCAATGAGAGATTTTGCATCTTTTGATCAAGATTTCTTAGGCAAAACATTTAGAGATTTGCAATATTGGCAGGCTCATGAAAGACCTGTTGATCAAAAAACAGCTGAAGGTCATTCTGTAAGAGCTCTGTACATGTTTACTGCCATGGCGGATTTAGCAAGATTAAATAATGATAAGCAAATGTTAAAAGCTTGTAAAACTCTATGGAGAAATATTGTTGATAAAAGAATGTATGTACACAGTGGTGTAGGAAGTGCTCATATAGGTGAGAGATTTACTTTTGATTATGATTTGCCTAATGACATGGCTTATGCAGAAACATGTGCAACAATAGCATTAATTTATTTTGCTAATAGAATGTCTAAGATGGAATTAAATAGTGAGTATGGTGATATTGTTGAAAATAGTTTGTATAATTTATTACTAGCTAGCACTTCACTTGATGGTAAGGGATTTTTCTATGATAATTATTTAGAATGTAATCCTGGTTACTTACATTCCCAACAAAGAAGACACGGAATAAGGGACGAGTATCATATGTGTTCTTGTTGTCCTCCAAATATCACACGCCTCTTTGCAAGTATGGATATGTATATTTACAATGGATTTGAAGATTCATTAGTGGTTGATCAGTATATTTCATCAGAAACTAATTTTATGAATAAACCTCAAGGTATAAAATTAAATCAAACTAGTGATTTTCCTCATAAAGGATATTCAAAAATTGAAATAATTGACTCAGCTAATAAGGAAACAACAATTTATTTTAGAATTCCATCGTGGGACAAGAATATGCAAATTAATCTTAATGGATCTAAAGTCGATTATGAAGTTGTTAATGGGTATGCAAAAATAAATAAAATTTGGAAAAAAAATGATGTTATTGAATTACATTTTGATTTTTCACCAAGGTATGTTCGAACTAATCCCAATGTAAGATACAATGTAGGAAGAGCATGTTTATTTAGAGGCCCTGTGCTTTATTGTCTAGAAGAACATGATAATGGTAATTACTTAAATAAATTAGTTTTAAATACAAATAATAATCTTGATGAAAAAAATGAAAAAATAAATTCTGAAGATATTATTTCTTTAACAACTAAAGGTTTTAAATTTAAAGATACTGATAATTTATATATTCAAGATAAACCTGATATGATGGAAACATCACTCAAGTTTATTCCATATTATTGCTGGTCTAACAGAGGCGAAAATGAAATGTTAGTATGGGTTAATGAAAATTAATTTTAATTAGTTTAATTGATGCAAAAATATAAAACAGATTGGTATTTATATTATCTTATAAATGTCACTTTTATTGTTCTTGTTTCATTTCCTATTTATTGGGCTTTTGTTTCATCTATAAAACCACCTGATGAATTAATAACAAATACCCCAACACTCTTTCCTATAAATCCAACATTTGAAAGTTATGAAAGAATTTGGAACTTAGAGCCCACTAGCTCTAGAGGTAATGTAAGATCTGCATTTACAAATAGTGCAATTGTTTCAATTGGAACTGTAGTGGTTTCAGCAGTTATTTCTACTTTAGCTGCATATGCTCTTACTATTTTAAGAACACCATTTAGACATTTTATTTTTTTACTTATAATTATGCCAATTTTAATACCTGGAATATCACTCCTAATTCCTCTTTATAAATTAGTAAAAGAGCTTGGATTGATGAACTCATATTTAGGCTTAATCTTAATTCACTCCACAGGCATGCTAACTTTAGGTGTTTTTTTAATGAGAAATGCTTTTATGAGTATACCAACATCTTTACGTGAGGTAGCTTTGTTAGAGGGTTCTAGTGAGTTACGAATTATGTTTACTGTGATGTTGCCATTAGCCATACCAGGTCTTTTAACACTCATGGTTTTTGCTCTTTATGGTTCATGGAATGATTTTATTTTAGCTTTTCTCTTTGTAAATACGATTGATATGGAAATGTTAAATGTTTTCCTAATGAAATTAACATTTGCAGGATCTCAATTTGATACTTTTTGGGGGCTTTTAAATGCCGGAGCAATAATAAGTTTTGTACCAATTATAATTTTCTATATTTTTCTTCAACAATACTTTGTTAGGGGAGTGACTGGAAGTGCCGTAAAAGAGTAACATGAAAAGGTATTCATCTGATTGGTATTGGTATTATGTTATAAACTATGCTTTAGTAGTTATAATATTATTCCCTATTTACTGGACTTTTATTTCTTCTGTTAAAGTTCCAGATGAATTAATTACAAGTAACCCAACTTTCTATCCTCATAATTGGACATGGGAGTACTATGACACAACATGGAACTTCGATGATGAAATGAGAACTAAACTGCAAAAAAAAATATCTGGAAGTACAACCATAACAGCAGGTATTGAAAGAGCTTTTTTTAATAGTAGTATAGTCACATTAGGAACTATTGTTCTATCTTTAATCGTTTCAACACTAGCTGGTTATTCTTTAACTTTTTTTAGGATACCATTTAAAGAAGCAATTTTTATAGCATTAATTTTACCGATATTAATTCCTGCAGTTTCATTGATTATACCAATCTATAAATTACTTAAATCTCTTGGCTTAACAGATACTCATATTGGATTAATATTTTTACATGCAACAGGTATGCTGCCTATTGGTGTTTTTATGATGAGAAATGCATTTAGTAGTATTCCTTCATCATTGAGAGAGGTAGCTTTGTTAGAGGGAACTTCAGAATTAAGAATTATGACTACAATAATGATACCTCTGGCAGTGCCAGGATTATTAACAGTAATGGTTTTTGCCTTATATATTTCATGGAATGATTACATCTTGGCTTTCATATATATAAATAGTCCAGAAAATATTATGCTTAATACTACACTTGCCAAAATAGCACTCGGAGGTGCTAAATTTGAAATGAAATGGGGTAATTTAACAGCAGGTTCAATTATAAGTTTTATACCAATTATTATTATTTATTCAATTTTACAAAGATACTTTATTAGAGGTATTACAGGAAGTGCCGTTAAAGAATAAAAGCTATGTCTTTTATTTTTAAGGACAAGTTTTGGTACTATACGATTAATACTGTTTTATCTATTTTAATATTATTTCCTGTTCTAATAATATTAATTCTTTCTCTTAAAACTACAACTGAAATTAGGTTTGATAATTTTTTAAGTACATTTACTTTGAATAATTTTTTTACTATTTGGGATTTAGAAATAAGAACAAATAAAAATACTTTCAAACAATCTTTTTTTAATAGTTTAGTTGTAACAAGCGGAACTGTCATATTATCATTAGTTATTAATGTATTAGCAGGCTATGCCATTTCATTACTAAAAATACCCTATAAAAAATTTATATTTATTTTATTAATTTTACCTTTTTTAATTCCAGTTTATTCAATAATTATTCCTTTATATATTTTGCTCTATAAAATTAATCTAAATGATAGTTATTTAGGTTTAATTTTCATTTATACTATTTATGTTCTTCCAATTGGATTTTTTTTAATGTTCAATTCTTTTAATAGTATCCCAAAATCTCTACGTGAAGTGGCAATATTAAATGATAGTTCAGAAATACAAATTCTTTTTTCAATTATGCTTCCATTAGCTATCCCTGGTTTAATTACTTTAATTATATTTGCTATCTATATTTCTTGGACAGATTATTTACTTGCATTTATCATTATGAACTCTGCTGATATGCAAATGTTAAATGTCACTCTTTCTAAAATTGGGTTTAGGTCAATTTATCCATATGCCGGATATGTAATTTCTTACTTACCTTTCATGATTATTTTCATTTTGCTTCAAAAATTTTATTTTAAGAGTATAATTTCATCTACTTGAAATATGAAAAATGAATTTATGAATGTTCCAATCTTTACAGGAGAAGGTAAAGTACATTTTGAAGAAAGAAAAATTCCAACTCCAGGTGATAATCAACTTTTGATTCAAGCAAAAGCAAATTTATTGTGTGGCTCAGACAGAAATCAATTTTATAATGGAAGCCCTCAATGTATTCCAGGACATGAAGGAGCTGGAGTAATTGTAGATAAGGGAAAAAATGCTAAATTTGATATTGGCATGAAAGGTGCTGTGTACTTGTATGATTATTGCCATAAATGTCGCAGTTGCCAATTAGGTTTAACTAATCAATGTTTACATAAAAACTGTGATTATGGTTTTAACGTTGATGGTGCTTTTTGTGAATATTACCTTGTAAATGATTATGTTTTTTTTCCAGTTGATGAAAGTGTAGATGTAATCAATGCGACATTGCTTTTAGATGTAATGGGTACTGGTGGTCATGCTACAAAAAGAGCTCAACTAATTCATAAAGATACCCAATCTGTACTAATAAATGGAGCAGGGCCTATAGGTCTTGGACTTTTAGCGATGAGTAAATTAACTTTTGCAAAAGATTTACCTGTTCTGATTAATGATGTTAAATCATCTAGATTGCCATTAGCGGAAAAGATGGGCGGCTTACCTATAGACTTATCAAAACAATCTTTAGAAGAGGGAATGGAACAACACGGAATTAAAAACCCAGATGTTGCTATTGATGCCACAGGCAAAGCAATAGCCAGAAAAAATGCTCTTCAAGCTTTAGCTAAAAGAGGTGTGCTAGTTATGGTTGGTAATGGTGAAGGTTTGGAATTTGAACAATATCCAGATATGGGAGGTCCTGAAAGAAGCATTCTTGGTAGTGAATATTTTTCTTACAATGAGATGGAAGCAAATCATGAATTACTTAAAAATAACCAAGAATATTTATCTCAAATAATTACACATCAATATAATATTGAAGATGTTCAAAAATCTTACGAACATTTTTTCTCTCCTGAATCTGATGCAGGTAAAATAGCTGTTGTTCATAAATAATTTATGAAAAAGATAAAAGTTGCACTTATTGGAACTGGTAATTGGTCTTTACAACATTGCCGTATTCTTTCACAATGCCCTCAAGTGGAGTTCTGTGGCATTTTAGGAAGAAATAAAGAAAGAACTAAAAACAGAGCCAAACTTTATGATGTTCCATATTATACTGATTTCAAAGAACTAATAAAAAATCAAAAACCTGATTTAATAAATATAAGTCTTCCAAATGAGCATCATTACGACATGACAATGAAAGTGATTAAATCTAATACTCCTTTATTTGTTGAGAAACCTCTTGTTTTTAAAATGAGTGAAGCAAATAAACTTTTAACTGAAGCTAAAAAAAGAAATCTCTTTTTTGGAATTAATTTTAATTGGCATTATTCTACTCCAGTAAAAAAAGCGATTAAAGCTATTAAAAATAATCAGTTAGGAGAAATTAATTTTATTACATGGAGATTTGGTGGTGGAGGAGGTGGAAAAAATTTAGATCCTAACGGGAACTTAATTGAAACTCAATGCCATGGATTTGATATGCTTGAATATTTAAATGGACCAATAAAATCAGTTCATTCGTTTATGACAGATAAAACAAAAAAAGGTTTTAGTACGATGGTTGTATCAATGAATTTCAAAAACAAATCAATTGGAAGCTTGCTTGGATCATATGATACATCTTATCAATATCCTAATTCTCATTATGTAGAAATAAATGGTTCAAAGGGAAGAATTTTAATAGAGGATCAGGTACAAAAATATACATTTAATAAGAAAGATAGTGAAACCGCTGAAGTGTGGAAAGCAGGATTTTTTAATGATTACGAAAGAGAGTTTTTACGAACATTTGATGAGCATTATAAAGAAGTAATTAATAATTTTATTAAAGGCAAAAAACCGCCAATACATGCTGAAGCTGGAAAACGAGCTTTAGAACTTGCACTTGCATCAATTAAATCTTTTAAATTAAAAAAAGTTATAAATATTTAGCGCTGATAAACAATTTTGTTCATCGGATGATCGGCTATTTCTCCAGCTTTTTTTCCACCAAGAAATAATTCAGCATCTCCTTTTCTATCTTTTGTATCAAGTTTGCCTACACGAGATCCATCTGCATAGTATGTTACAACCATTGCTTCACGTATTTTGTCTGATTTATTTAATCCAGCTCCATGAATAGTCCATCCAAAATGAAAAGTACAATCACCAGCATCTATTGATTCCAATTCAACAACTTCCAAATTTTTTTCTTCAATTATTTTATCATAATGATCTTCTGATTTTTTATTTATTGATATACCCATTAAATCACCCATTGTATGAGAATTTTTTACAAATCGCATAATACCCATATCTTTTGTACAATCGATCAAAGGCATCCACATTCCAATATGTAAATTAGTATCTAAGGGCCAAAAAAATTGGTCTTGGTGCCAATATGATTTTGTATCTCCTGGATGTTTAAAAATTGCTTGCTCATGAAATATTCGAACAGCATTAACCCTCATTAAATCAGCAGCAATTTTCCCCAAACGTTTTGATAAACAAAATTTTTCGACACCCTTAGAATCATAGCGGATATTAAGTGCTTGATAAAAAGCACCACCAAATTCTTTATCTTTATTTTTATTTCTTTCTTCTGCTACTTTTTTTATTTCATCTCTATATGTAGAAATTTCACTCTTTGATAAAACATTTTTTAATACTACAAAGCCATTTTTCCAAAAAAAATCAATCTTTTCATTTTCTAAACTATAAAAACTATCAATATCAGGTAAATTATTCATATCTATTCAAATTTATATTTTAATAATTATTGTAATTAAATCTTTTTTAATTATGATTTTTCAATTCTTGTTAATATAAATTATTTTATGAAAGTTAAAATTGTTCTGCATAAAGATTATAAAATTAGTCAAATTGATAAAAGAATATATAGTTCATTTTTAGAACATCTTGGAAGAGCAATATACGAAGGTATTTACGAACCTGATCATTCAGAGGCAGATGAAAATGGCTTTAGAAAAGATGTAATGAAATTAGTTTCTGAATTAAATATGCCTGCAGTTAGATATCCTGGTGGTAATTTCGTTTCAGCTTTTAATTGGGAAGATTCCATTGGCTCAAAAGAAGATAGACCAACAAGATTAGACTTAGCTTGGAAAAGTAAAGAGACTAATGAATTTGGTTTAAATGAATTTATTAAATGGTGTAAAAAAGTTAACACAGAGCCTATTTATGCTATTAATCTTGGGACTAGAGGTATTGATGCAGCAAGAAATATTATAGAATATTGTAACCATCCAAGTGGCTCTTATTGGAGTGATTTACGAATAAAACATGGATTCAAAGACCCTCATAATATTAAAATGTGGTGCTTGGGTAATGAAATGGATGGTGAATGGCAGGTTGGTCATAAAACAGCTTATGAATACGGAAGACTTGCCAATGAAACTGCAAAAGCTATGCGTTTATTTGATAAAAATATTGAATTAGTTGTTTGTGGAAGTTCGTCAGATACAATGAAAACATTTCCAGAATGGGAAAGAGAAGTATTAGATTTAACTTATGACTCCGTAGATTATATTTCTATGCATAAATATTGGAGTAATTCAGAACATAGATCTGATGAAAGAGAAATTGGCAAATATAATACAACTAATTATTTAACTAATAGTATAGGTCTTCAAACATACATATCTAATGTTGAAAGCACAATAAATTTTATAAAGTCAAAAAAAAGATCAAAAAAAAATATTAAAATTAGCTTTGATGAATATCAACCTTGGTATCATAGTATTAAAAAAATGAATACTCATTTAAATTCAGATATTAAAGATTGGCCCAAAGCATACCCAATTTTAGAAGAAGAATATAATTTGTTAGACTGTTTACTTATTGGAACTGTGATCAATACTTTTATTAATAACTCACATATCGTTAAAATTGCCTGTATGGCTCAACTTGTTAATGTTATTCCGGCAATTTCTACAGTAAAAAATGGAATTAGCTGGAGGCAATCAGTATATTACCCGCTTTATTTTGCATCTTTATATGGAAGAGGGGAGTCGCTTCAACTTAAAATTAATTCACCTAAGTATTCAAGTGATATAGCTGATGATGTTAACTATGTAGATGCATCTGCTGTAATAAATGAAGAAGAAAAAACATTATCTTTTTTTATTATTAATAGATCAGAAGAAGAAAGTGTAGATTTAGATTTTGATATAAATAACTTACCAATTATTAAAATAATTGATCAGCAAATAATTAATCATACAAATATATATGCATCAAACACTATTAACGAACCAAACGAAATTGTTCCAAAAAAAACTAATATAGCAACTTTTCAAAATGAAAATTTAATGGCTAAAATACCTAAATTATCATATTTATTTATTCTCTTAAAAATAAAATAAATTATTTTATGAATTCTAATATTTTTTCATTAAATCAAATATTATGTCCAGATATTTCATTTGAAGAATTCATATTGTTTACAAAAAAATTAAATATTAATTTTATAGAAATTCGAAATGACATAAAAACAAATTTAATTGCTCAAAATGAACCAATAAAAATTAAAAATATTTGTAATGATAATCAAATAAATATTTTATCAATAAACGCTCTTCAAAAATTCAATATCTGGAATAAAGAAAGAGAAGATGAATTAATTTCATTATGTAAATATGCCGAGAAGGCTAATATTAATTCTATCGTTTTAGTTCCTTTAAATGATGGATCAATTAAATCTGGAAATGAGAAATTAAATTTATTAAATCATTCCTTAATTCATATTAATAGTATTCTTAAAGATTATAATAGAATTGGATTAGTGGAGCCTCTTGGATTTAACCAATCCTCTTTGCGAATTAAATCTATTGTTTCAAATATAATTAACGATTTACAAACTGATAGATTAAAATTAGTTCATGACACTTTTCATCATTTTCTAGCAAATGAGAGTGATTTTTTTCCTTCACTAACAGGCTTGGTTCATTTTTCTGGAGTATCAAACTTATACAAAGACATTGATTTAAAAGATAGTCATAGATCAATAGTTGATGACAAAGATATTATTGAAAATATTTCTCAAATTAAAACACTATTAAATAATAATTATAAAGGACAATTTTCTTTCGAGCCATTTTCTGAAGAATTAATAAAAACTAAGGATATTTATAATATTGTTAACAGAAGTATAAATTTTATTAAAACAAAAATTAATTAAAACAAATTTATTTTGTTCCTAATGCAAAACCTCTCAGTAGATATTTTTGAAAGTATACTAAAAGAAAAATAGTTGGAACAGTAGAAATAATAATTCCTGCTAAGGATGTGCCCATATACATACCCAATCTATTTCCTAACTGAAGAGACATACCAACCTGAAGTGTTCTCATGTGCTGTTCTGAGGCAGATACAAGAGGCCATACATAATCATTCCATGCTCCACCAAAATTCACTATAGCTACTGTAAAAATCGCAGGTAGTGCTAATGGCAGCATAATTCTAACAAAAATTTGCAAACGATTAGCTCCATCAATAACAGAAGCTTCCTCTACTTCTTTTGGAACACCTTTAAAATATTGTGTCATAATAAAAACACCAAATGGAATTGCAAGCTTTGGTAGAAATAAACCTGTATGCGTATTATTTAGTCCTAAAGAACTAAACTGCGTAAAGAGAGGGATGAATAATAATTCACCGGGTATCATTAATCCACCAAGAACAAGTGGATATATAAATTTACGACCAAAAAAATCAATTCTTGCAAATGCGTATCCTGCCATTGAGCAAAATACTGTAGTGAAAAATGTTGCACATAACGCAACTATTAAACTGTTCATAACCCATATATCAAAGTTTGAACTCCACATTTTAATATAATTTTCAACAGTAAAAGGAATAGGAAAAAATCCAAATAGGAAATTTGTAGTTGTTTTTTGTAATAATTCGTTTGGTTGAAAAGAGAGGGAGATTACCCATACAACTGGTGTAAACCATATTAAGCAGGCTATTAAAATTACAAAAAAATTGAGAGTTAATCTTTTACTCATTTTCTCTAAATAACCTAAATTGTAAAAAGGTAAAAAAACCTATGATTAAAAATAGCACTACTGAAACTGCAGCACCTGAGCCCATTCTCATATCTCTAAAAGAATATTCATAAATTAATTGAACTAATGTTCTTGAATTATTATCTGGTCCGCCTCCAGTAAGAAGTTGTGACTGAGCGAATATTTGTAAATGTGAAATAATTTGTAAAACAGAAACTAGAAGAAAAATTCTACTTACCCCTGGTAAAGTTATATACCAAAACATTTGACTATTTGATGCACCGTCTATTCGTGCAGCTTCATATCTTTCATCAGGAATTTGTTGAAGGGCGGCAATAAATAAAATTATTGGCAAGCCAATTGTCCACCAAACAGTTGCAAAAATAATTACAAATCTACCTGCAATTGTTTTTTGTGTAAAAGGATAAGGATCATAACCAAAAGCCTCTAATGCATTATTTACTAAACTTGCATATGGAGCAAAAAGTTGAGAGAATACTAATGATAATCCTACAACTCCAACACCACCAGTTGCCCAGAACATCGTTCTAATAATGGTAAACGTTACACCTTTTTTATTTGTTGCAATGGCTAAAATGACAGCAATGAAGGTAACACCATAGGCAGAGTAAAAAGCTAAAATAATTGTATTTCTTACTGTTTTCCAAAATAGATCGTCTTCCCAATACGCATCTTCTGTTGGTTTAATTCCATTCATAAAATAAACAATTAGAGCAAATATAAAGAAAAACTTTAAACCAACATTATGCTTTAATATTTCGTTTTTATGAAAAATATAAATAGTAGCAATTATCAATAAAAGCAGACAAATTTTTATTGGAGTTAAAAAAACGGTAAAATCATAATAAACACCTTCTCCAGCTAACAAATATATATAATTTTCAAATCCAATAAATTTTTTGTTATCTGGATTGATAGCTACAGCCATCAAATTCCAATCAAAAAAACTCATATAAAATAATTTACCAAATGGATAGATTAGAAAAGATAAAAAGAAGACTATAAAAGGTAATATTAATAAATATGCATAAAAATTGTCGTTTTTAATTTTCATTATTTTCCCTTTACAGATTCACGTTTAATTAATGGAGACTCAACTAAAATATTAAAGTGATCATTAAATTTTTGTGGATCAATTATGTGTTTAATGGCTTTTTGTGTCATTTCAGAATATGGTAATTGAACACTTGTAAGCTTAGGTTTAACAAGCTCACTTATTCTTGAATTATCAAAGCCAATAATTGAAATATCATTTGGTATTTTAAATCCTGCTTCTTTTATTGC
This sequence comes from uncultured Alphaproteobacteria bacterium, assembly GCA_902572735.1. Lineage (GTDB taxonomy): Bacteria > Pseudomonadota > Alphaproteobacteria > HIMB59 > CACPNW01. Next base: position 60,237 of record CACGGX010000004.1, on the reverse strand, counting down.
TTGATATGAGCCCATAGCAATTTCATCAGATGTACAAAAGATAGCATCTATTTTTTTATTTTTTTTTAATAATTTTTTTGCTTCAATATAGCCTACATTTTGTTCATTACTTTTCGGCTGAACAATGAAGCTGTCATTATAATCGATGTTGTTTTCTATATGCGCATCTCTCCAACCTGATAATCTATCTCTATAACCTTTCATCCAAGTATCACTTGATAATATTATCGGAATTTTCTTTAAGTTATTTTGAAAAAGATAATTTACGGCCTTTTTTGCCCCGTTGTAATCATCTGGTAATATTGTTAAGCCGTTAAAATTATTACTATAACAATTTAATAATATTTTACTTAAATTTAGATTATTTAAATTTATTTCTATTTTTTTTGTGTAACTGTTCGCAATAATTATACCGTCAGGTTTAAATTCTTCTATTGCCTTAAAAATATTTTTTTTGTTATCGAGTAATTTATTGAACAAAAAAACAAATTGATGTGATTTTAAATCATAATCATTAAAACCATCTAATAATTTACTGGCAACATTTTCGTTGTAAGAAAATTCCTCCATAAAAAAAATAAATTTTCTTTTATTAAGTCTACGAATTTTATTATTTCCACTGTAGTTATATTTTTTTCCAATATTTTTGACATTTTTCCATGTTTTTTCAGAAATTCCTTGGTTTTTTTTATCATTAAGCACTATTGAAGCTGTTGCAGCACTAACTTTAGCAAGTTTTGCTATTTCTCTTAATGTGATTTTCTTTTTCATTTTGTATCAAAATTTGTTGGTAAAAATGAATAATTTACTTGAAATATTTTTTAATTCAATGCAAATTAACTAAACAAATACTAAAAGTTTAGTAAATATGGAGGAAAAATGAAAAAAATTAAATTACTATTTTTTGCATCATTCCTATCCCTTTTAAGTTTCAGTGCATCGGCTGTAGATATTACGATTGCAAGATTCTTTGGTGATTGTGAAGATGCAGGAAGTGATACTAAGGCAACATCAGGGGAGGCATGTATTATTCAATCAATAATTAATGCTTTTGATGAACAAAATCCTGATATTAATGTTAATACTGAAGTTCTTGATTGGGGACAAACATACAATATTCTTCAAACAAGATATGCAGACAATAGTGCCCCTGATATCCATATCATGCATAGACACCGTATTCCTCAATTCTCTTCAATTGGAGCTATTGCAGATTTAAGTGGTGAATTAGAGAAATATGGAATGGACTCTAGTGATATAGTTCCAATGATGATGGATGCTTTAACATATGAAGGCGGAATGTGGGGTTTGCCACTTGATATTCATGCAGGATTGTTCCATACCAATATGGATCTTATGGCAAAAGCTGGATTAGTCAAAGATGGAAAACCAATTTATCCTACTAGTCCTGAAGAAATGTTAGAACATGCAAGTGCATGTAAAGCTGTAGGAGCTGATTATTTAACAAGTGGTATGACTAGAGCTATTTATAGTCTAACATGGCAGCAAAATTCTAATTTCTTTGATGGAAAAAAAGCAACTCTTGATACTGATGAAGTGAGAAATGTAATAAATCTTTATCTTGATCTTAAAGCAGCAGGTTCTTACCAACCTGAACTTGATTATGGTAGTGCAGAAAAATTCTGGATGGATGGTAATGCATGTATTTTATATAATGGTACATGGGTTGTAGATTATTATTCTCAGAATGTTGACTTCAATTACTATGTTGGGTCTATGCCAACAATTTATGATAAGGGAGCAACATGGGCTGACTCACATATGTGGTCAATTCCAGCATCACTAAAATCTTCAAGTCCTGAAAAATACGATGCTGTTATGAAGTTAGCAAAGTTTATGTGGGATCACAGTATTGATTGGTCAAGAACTGGTCACATGTCTTATAGATCATCTGTTATTAACAGTGATGCATATTTGAATTTGCCACATAGAACTGAGTATGCATCTACAGCCGATATAATGACTGATACGCCGCATTCCATAAATTATGGAGCTATTGTTCAGTTATTGGACACAGAAATTGGAGCTATAATGCTTGGTGAGAAAGACATAGACTCAGGTCTTAAGTCTGCAAATAATCAATTAAAGAAATTACTTCGTTAGTTTCCTTTTATATAATGGAGGTGTTTTTTACACCTCCATTTTTTTGATAAAGAAAGATAGGAATTATGAGAAAAGAACATCCAAGACCACAGTTTGTAAGAAAAGATTGGTTAAACTTAAATGGAGTTTGGACTTGTGAATATTCAAAAAATATTAAAGGTTTTAAAAAATCTAAATTAAATTCAAAAAAGTTTTCAAAAAAAATTAATGTACCTTTTTGTCCTGAAAGTAAATTATCAGGTATTGGAAATACTGATTTCATGCAAGAAGTTTGGTATCATAAAATTTTTAAATTAAATAATAATTGGAAAGATAAAAAAATATTTATTCATTTTGGTGGAGTTGATTATAAGTGTGATGTATTTGTAAACAAAATTAAAGTTGGTTCAAATATAGGGGGTCAAGCACCTTTCTCTCTCGATATTTCAAAGGCAGTAAATTTTAATAAAAATAATGATTTGATTGTTTATGTTATAGACGAGCGTTGTCCAGGAAGTATGAACCCTTCTCCTTGGTATAAAGGTAGATTTACACCTAAAAAAATAGCGATAGCAAAAAAATGGCATTTAGATAAGCGTAGAACGCAACCTAGAGGTAAGCAGTCTACATTCAAAGATTCATATCAATGTGTTTACACTAGAACAACAGGAATATGGCAAACTGTTTGGTTAGAAGCTGCTGATAAAAAACATATAAAGAGTGTTTCAATTGTTCCAAATTTAAAAAGTTCATGTTTTGAATTCACACCTGATTTTTCAGAAAATCTAAATGATAATTTTAAGGTTGATATTACATTTAAAAATAAAAAAATATCTTCTTCTATTTTCAATACAAAAGTAAAAAAAATAAAAATTAAAATTCCAAAACCAAAGTTGTGGTCTATTGAGCAACCAAACCTTTATGATTTTGTTTTTACTTTAATAAGTGAAAAAAATAACAAAACTTTAGATAGAGTTAAGAGTTATGGAGGAATGCGCTCTATAGAAGTGAAGAAAAATAAAGTATATCTCAATAATAAACCTCTCTATCAAAGATTGGTTTTAGATCAGGGATTTTACCCAGATGGAATTTGGACAGCGCCAACTGATAAAGCTCTAAAAAATGATATTATTTTATCAATGAAGGCTGGTTTTAATGGAGCCAGGTTACATGAAAAGGTATTTGAAGATCGTTTTCATTATTGGGCTGATAAATTAGGCTACATAACATGGGCTGAGTGGGGTAATTGGGGAGCAAACGAAAATGCAAAAGGTACCGAGACTGCTTTTATGCATGAATGGCCAAAAATAGTGGAGCATTTAAAAAATCATCCATCAATCATTACATGGACTCCTTTTAATGAAACAAATACTTTGGAATGTAATGCTCAACATAAAAAATTAATGCGTTTAGCATATGATGTAACTAAGAAAATTGACCCAACAAGACCAGTTAATGAAACAAGTGGGTATCAACATCAGAAAACAGATATTTGGACAGTTCATCACTATGAACCAAAACCTGATAAATTAATGCAAGCTTTAAATCCAAAAAAAGGAGTTTATAGAAATTTTCCAAAGTTTGAAACATCCTATAAAAATCAACCTTATATAATCGATGAATATGGAGGAGCTTGGTGGCTTCCTTTAAATCTAAGAGATAAATTTTTTTCTTGGGGTCACGGAGACCACGTGAGACCTAAGTCAATTCAAGAAGTTTATGATCGTATGGATAGCTTAACTGAAGTAGTTTTAAAAACAAAACACATCCAAGGATTTTGTTACACACAACTAACTGATGTGGAGCAAGAAACTAATGGAGTTTATCTTTACGATAGAAAAACAAAATTTAATATGAATAAGATTAAGAAAATATTTAAAGATAAATCTCTAAAACTAAAAAAAGGGTATATTCAGTAAAAAATTAAATAAATCTTTGTGTTACAAAAAAGAATAAAAACCTCTCAATCTAAGAAGGGTAAAAATTTCCCTTCTAGAGAGAGAATTCAACCTAATAAAAATAAAACTATAATCAAGGTGTCTTCTCAAAGAGATATTATCGTTTTATTTGGACAATCTAATTCGTCTAATTCAGTATTAAGTAATGAATATTCTAAATCTAAACATTTAAATTATTTTAATAAAAAATTTTATCACTTGTCTAATCCTGTACTTGGGGCTGATGGTGACAAAGATTCTGTAGCGCCAGCAATAGCTGCAAAATTAAAATCAAAAAAACCATATATTTTTCTAACAAATGGATGGGGCGGTACATCAATATATGATTGGTCACATCCTGATAGCATGTTGGTAAAATATGTAAAAAAAAATTTAAAAGATCTTTTAAAAATACATCGTTTAAAATATTTAATATGGATACAAGGTGAAAGCGACAATAATACTGATGTTGATTATATTAAGGAGTTTAACATTTTTCGTAATAATTTGTTCTCTGGTATTTTGGATAAAAAAATACAAGAAGCAAAATGGATAATTACACAAACATCTTTTTGTGGAAACAAAAGAGATTATGTTCTTAATAATCAACAAAAGAAATTAGCACAAAGAGATAAAGTCTATGTAACAAAAGTTACCGATAATTTAGATATTAATTACCGGTTTGATAATTGTCATTTTAATAAATTTGGCACGGAAGAGATAAGTATTGAAATTGCAAAAATTATCAACAACCTTAATAAAAAAAAATAAATAATTAAAGCTTTTAAAATTGACTCAAAGTTTCTATAAGATCTTAAAGAAATGAATAACAAATATAAATACCATGGTATGTGGCCAGTTGCTCCAACACCATTTCATGATAATGGTGAAGTTGATTATGAAGGAATGGATAGAGTAATTGATTGTATGGTGGATCAAAAAGTTGAAGGTATTTGTATCTTAGCAAATTATTCTGAGCAATTTTTAATTTCAGATGAAGAAAGAGAAAAATTAACAAAACTTTGTATGAAAAAAATTGATGGTAGAGTTAAAACAATTGTTACTGTTTCTCATTTCGCCACTGATATTGTACGCCCTCGAGCAGAATTAGCAAAATCACTGGAAGCAGATATTATAATGATGATGCCGCCTTATCATGGTGCATTGTTAAAAGGTAATCCTGATCAAATATTTGAACAGTTTAATGAAATTTCTAAAGTTGGAATACCAATTATGATACAAGACGCACCTTTATCTGGAATTGAACTTTCAGTACCTCTTCTTACCAAAATGATTAATGAAATTGAATATTTAACATGTTTTAAAATTGAAAGTGCTAACGCAGCATCAAAAATAAGAGCACTTATTAAGAACTGTAGTTCTAGATTAGATGCACCTTTTGATGGAGAAGAAAGTATTACTTTGTATGCAGACTTAGAAGCTGGAATTTCTGGCAGTATGAGTTCAGCATTACTTCCAGAAAAAATTGCGCCTGTAATTGATCATTTTTGGAATAATGAAAAAGATAAAGCTGAAGAAGTCTATAATGGTATTCTTCCTTTGATAAATTTTGAAAATAGACAATGTGGTTTCAGAGCCACAAAAACAGTAATGAAAGAGGGTGGGGTAATAAAATCAGATTTTTGCAGAGATCCTATTAAACCCTTAGATCAAGATACAAAAAATTTATTATTAAATTTTGCAAAAAGATATGATTTACTTACTTATAAATGGGGTAAATAGTAAAATTTAATTGACAAATATTATTTAAAAATTACTTATTATTTATGCGTAGAGTTTTTGAAGGATTACTTGAAAGAGCAATGTTTTCGAGCAGATGGGCGTTAGCTCCTGTTTATGTTGCTCTATGTCTTACTCTACTTGTTATTACATACAAAGTTATTGCATTATTTATTTATGAAATCACACACTTAAACGACTTAACTTTAAATGAACTTCTTGTCTTTGTATTACATATTGTTGACTTGGCACTTGTAGGAAATTTAGTTTTAATGGTTATATTTGCTGGATATGAAAATTTTGTTTCAAAAATTGATATTGCAAATCAATCTGAAGATAAGCCAGAGTGGATGGGTAAACTAGATTTTTCAGGTTTAAAATTAAAACTTATTGCTTCAATAGTAGCTATTTCAAGTATTGGTTTGCTAGAAGCTTTTATTGATGTTGGTTCAAAAACATCAGAAGAAATTTACTTAATGATATTTATTCATGCTGTATTTATTTTATCAGGATTAGTTATAGCAATAATGGATTATATTAGCGGAATTACTAAACATCACCCATAATTAAATAAAAAATGAAACTTGATAAGTTTTTTGACGAAAAAACTGTCATAGATTTAAGCTTTTTTAATTTCTCTAATGCTGTCACTGCAGCTTATTTTGCTAACCGAAACTTAGAAGTTTTGCGAGTAAATAAAAATTTTAAAAAATTTTTTCCAATTCTTAAAACTGTCAATAATATTCCTTTTACTAGTATTTTAGAACAACTTGGAGTTGGGGATGAATATATTAAAAATTTTAAACAAAATTTAGAAAAAATTGGTTTCGTTATTATCCCTAAAATAGAAATTAAAATTGGTGATGAAATAAAAGTATATTCTTTACTTTCTGCTTATACTGAAAACAAAGATTTCCCTTTTTTAAATGGTATTCAAGGGCAATTTGTTGATCGAACAGACGAATATAATCTTCGAAGGGAGAAGGAAGAATTACTTGATCAAAAATTAAAAGATAGAGAATTGATTGAAGAAAAAACTAAAAGATTAGAAAATATTGCTAATAGGTTATCAAAATATCTATCACCACAAGTATATAAGTCTATTTTTGATGAAGAAGAGTCAGGTAAAAAAACAAAAGAGAACTATGTAAGAAAAAATTTAACAATATTTTTCTCTGATATTGTAAATTTTACAGATTTATCTGATTCATTAGAAGCAGAAAAACTTGCTTTAATCTTAAATAATTATCTAAGTGAAATGAGTTTAATTGCAATAAATTCAAATGCTACAATTGATAAATTTATAGGTGATGCAATTCTTTCCTTTCATGGCGCTCCAGAAACACTAGGAGATGAGAATGATGCTATTAATTGTATAAGCATGGCTTTAGAAATGACAGAACGAGTTAAAGAATTACAATCTTTCTGGATCAGACAGGGTGTTAAAGGTGGATTAAAGGTAAGATATGGTATCTCTTCAGGTTTTGCAAATGTTGGTGATTTTGGATCTAGTGTAATGAGTGATTATACAGCAATAGGTTCTTCTGTAAATTTAGCTTCTAGATTGCAATCCATTGCTCCTGAAAATGAAATTATTATTTCTGATGTAACATATAATTTAGTTAAAAATCAAATAAACTGCGAAGAGTATAAAGAAATAACCCCTAAAGGTTTTGTAAGACCTGTTAAAACTTACAAGGTAATTGATTTTAAAAATAAAAAAAATAGCAAAACAAAAAAATCATATTCGAAAAAAGGTAATCACGTGGATATTCAAATATTTGATAGTTCTGATATGAAGGCTGCAATGAAAGAATTAAAAAAACTACAAGAAGATTTTAGTAAAGAAATTGATGAAGAGTAGGGGAATTATACTATTTTAAAAAATTTATTATTGCATTTTTAATATCATTAACAAGATTTTTATTTTCATCTTTAGTTAATTGACTTTCATTTTTTTTCTTATCAAGTTTTAACTTTCTTTGAGCTAATATATTTGCAACATAATCATACACATTAGGATTTTTAGAAAATATATCTTTTATTATATCCTTGCTTACTTTTATAACTATGCAAGGAGTTTCAGCTATAACATTAGCAGACCTAGGTTCACCAGTAAGAAGACTTCCTTCACCAACAAAGTCCCCAACACCAAGTTTAGCTAAAAATACTTTATCTTTATCTTTATTTTCATTATCTAAGTAAACAGATACTACTCCATCATTTATAACATAGAGAGAATCTCCAGAATCATTTTGTTTAATAATGTAATCATCTTTTTCAAAATGGAGTCTTTCTGCATTTTCAGCAATTTCATCTAAATCTTCAGAATTTAAAGACATAAAAATAGGAATTTTTTGGAGTAGGACTCTATTTTTTACTGACTCATTATAAGGATTAAATTCACTAACCTGTCTTTTTTCAAAATCCTCTCGACTTCTGTGCGTGTCAAGAGCATGTAGTCCAGTATCTTCTTCAAGTTTTCCATAAAGTTTACCCGCTGACATTTGAACGCCTGCATGTCTTAAAGTTTTATGTATTTCCATCATAACACTATCTTGCATCGAATTTTTTAAAATCCTTTTTGTGCAATCAAAAGCAACAACAAATTCTAATCCAAACTCATTAGCACCTATAAAACGAACCCACTGTAAATTTAATTGCTCTCTTCCATCAACTGGTTTAGCTTTTTTAAGAGCATTATAAAGTAACTTTGAAATATTTTCTGGATCATGAGAGGGATGAAAATATAGTTTATTAAAAATATGAAATCCTTCACTCATTTTTTCTTTATCTTGTTTGCTCCAATTAGTTAAAATTGAATCTGCGACGATTTCATTTGGAATGATTACTTCAGTATTCTGAAATGTCCTTATCCTTGTACTTCTCCAGGTAATATTTTCTACATAACCTGTTTTATCATCAACAGTAATCCAGTCATTTATTGCAAATGGTCTTTCAATATTTACAAAAATTCCTTTAATTAAATCTGATAAGCTTGATTGTAAAGAAAGTGCAATAGCAGCAAAAACTATACCACCTGCAGCAAGAATACTTGTAAGTTCTAAATTAAAAACAAAGGATAAAACTAAAAATGCAGGTATCGCAAATAATAAAAACTGAAAAAGAAATGTTATTATTTCAGGTATTGTTGTTCCTGATTTATCATTTAGTGATAATACTTCGTATTTATAAAACATCATTATGAATATTGATGGAATAAAATATAAAGTTATCAGTAAGATTTTATCTGTAAGGTTTCTTACTGTTTCATTAATTAAAAAAAATTCCTTTTGAATAACTATATCATAGGAAAAATTTACCATTAGATATGATAAAATAGGAAGTATAATGATAGTAAATAGTACTCGTGTAAATTTCTTTAATTTGTTTAGTTGTATTACAGAACCAATAATGAATACAGAAATGAGTATATATAAAGAATTTAAAGTAACTGCATTATTATAAAATAATAGAATAGATAAAATACATAATAAGCTTATTAAAATAATGCTAATCTTAGATAGTAGGTAAAAAATGTTAATTTTCATTTTGTAATTTTTGCTATAAAGAATTTATATAAAAATGAATTCATTTTCAAAGTATTTATTCGAACACTTGCATTTTGGTCTTGAAGAGAAGGATTTTACTCTTATTGAAAAAATTATATTCTTTCTCATTATATTGAACTGTGTTTTTGTTGTTATTGAGTCAGAAAAATTGATTTATGAGCAATATAATCAGCTCTTTGACTCAGCAAAACTTTTTTTTGGTATAGTATTTTTAATTGAGTATATTTGTAGGTTAATTGCCGTAGATCAAATTGATAAATTTAAAGGATTTAAAGGTAAGATAAAGTATATTTTTACAGTACCTGCTTTAATTGATGCAATTGCACTTATTCCATTATTTTTAATTGGTATCAATGAAGGTTTCTTAGTGCGATTGTTAAGAGCTATAAGAATATTTAGCATACTTCGTTTTGGGCGCTTTAGTGAGTCAGTAGATTTTATACTTCATGCAATATATGATAGACGTCATGAATTAATATTCTCACTGCTTCTTACTTTAAGTTTAATGTTATTGTCTGCAACTTTACTTTATGTTGTAGAAGGGGATTTACAACCTGAAGCTTTTGGATCCATTCCAAGAGCTTTATGGGTTAGTGCTGCTGCTTTATTGTCCACTGGTTATGGTGATTATACTCCAATTACATTTTTAGGAAGATTTGCTGCAGTATGTACTGCATTATTTGGAATAGGGGCGGTTGCTTTACCAGCAGGTATATTGGCTAGTGCTTTTACGGAGAGAAAATGAAAATAGGATTAAGCAGTTTTTTCTACAATTTTTATATTAGGAAACATTTTATTAGAAAATTCTAAAAGATTAGTATGTTTTGTGTCTTCAGGTCTAAAGTGCATATTATGTATTGTTTTTTCCCAATTTGTTTCCTTAAAATCATTTTCATATTTTTTGTAAATACTATGTTCTTTAACTTTACTAATGTCATCGTTTTTAGAAATAGAATATAAAATTGTTAACCAAGTAGAAGGTCCCATGTATTGTATTTTTTCACCCCAAGAAATACATTTTTCAAAATCTTCTTTACAAAAATAACCAATTGTTAATGCATCATAACGTGAACATGATGTTGCTGCACCCTGGGGAATTGGATCAAGTTCTAATGCTTTATGAAGGTGCTTTAAACCTTCATCAACATTATCAAGTTTAACTAAGCAAGTACCATATCTGTCTAAAATTCTTGGGTCATTAGGATTAATAGAATGTCCTTTTTTTGCATGTTCAATTGATTTATTAAAATCTTTATTACCTTGCGCTATAGCAGATGAAATTCTTAATACTTCAAAATCATTTTCATCAGCTTCAAGACTTTTCTTGACATGTTCAAGACCCATATCCATCATTTTATCTGGATCTTCATAATAACCTTTGCCGTATCCACCACCAATAGTACACGCTTTTAAGGCATGAGCTCTTGCATTTGTTTCATCGGTTTCAATCGCTTTATCTAGTGCTTCAATAGCTTTTAAATTATTTTCTTTTCCAGATCGAACATGATGATAAGTTCCTTTTATTAACCATTCATAAGAATTTAAATTTTCTGATGGTTTTCTTTTGATCCTTTGTAAACTACTTATTTCAATATTGCCTAGTAATTGTCGAGACATTTTCATTACGATTTCATCTTGTAAATCGAAAATATCTTCTATTACTCTATCGTATTTTTCACCCCATAAATTGGAACCATCGCTAGCATCAGTTAAGTCAACACTAACTCTTATTCTTTTACCTGCAGATCTAATATTACCACCAATTAAATAATCAACTGAGTGTTTCTTAGCAAAACCAAGCGCGTCTTCATCACTTTTTTTAAAATCCATAGACGTTTGATGTGAAAGTATTTCAAATTCTTGCATTCGAGAAAATTCTTGTATTAAATCTCTGAATACTCCCTCTACTAAAAATTCTGAATCTTCATCTTTACTTAAATTTTCAAAAGGAAGAATTGCTAGTTTAATTTTTTTTGCTTTATTGATTTTAGTTTGAGCTATTGGTTCTTGGGCACTTTCATTAATTGGTTTTTCTTCTTCTTTTAAGAAATCATCTTCATGAATAAGTAAATTAGAAATTTTATAAACTTCAAAATTTTCACTTATATTTTTTAAATTTCTCGTGCCATCGTTTTCAATTTTAGCATCTAACCTTTTATTGACTTGATCTTTAACAATAGTAGAAATTAAAATACCACCAGGTTCACATTCACTCTCGAGTCTAGCTGATACATTAACTCCTGAACCCATGATATTATCACCTTCAACTATTACATCATCTACATGTATTCCAACTCGCCATTCTAACTTTAATTCTGTAATAGAGTGATCATTTCTTTTATAAATTTCATTTTGAAATTCCATTGCTGCTTTTAAGCAATTTACTGGTGAAGCAAACTCACATACAACACTATCGCCTTCAGTTTTAAATATTCGTCCACCAAATTCTATGATTTTAGCATCTATTATTTTGCGACATTCATTTAAATTTCGAAGAGTTTTTTCTTCATTTTCTTCCATATGTTTACTGAAGTTTACACAATCAGTTGCAAGAATAGTGGCTAATTTTCTATCAGAATTCATATATATTTTTTTAACTAATTTTAGATATTATTGCTACTAAAATGTGTCAACTTGAGTCAGAGAATCTACACAAAATATTATAAAGTGAGTTTTAGGAGTATTTATGATCGAAAATTTTAACGGTATTTTTTATCTAATTTTATACATTATTAGTATTGGGTTGGCTGGTTATTATTCTTTTACTTTTTTGTTTAATAAAGAAAAAGAATTTGCCAAATATAACATTGATACAAGTGCAGCACCTGCTGCTAATTTTGGGATCTTCTGGGTAACTGCATTTTTCTTAGTTGGTCTTTATATTTTGTTTACAGGACCAGAAGGAACTTGGCCTTTTTTTGTGATAAACATTATTGTATTCGCAATGGCTACTGTTTATCAATTCTGTTTTCATTTTAATATCGCTTTTCTCTATGGGAGAGATAAAGTTAACTCTACAATTGAACAGCCAATAGTGTCAGTTGTAGTACTAGTTATAAATTTAATTATAGTTTACGGTTTATCTGATAAAATTTATTTATAATTATAATTTTATCGATAATTCAATGAAGGAGAAAATATGATCGAAGCTTGGGGAGGTACTCTAAATCTAATTTTATATTTAATTAGTATGTTGGGTTTAGGATACTATGCATTTCTTACAGTTTTAAGTCCTAATACATTAGTCACTAGATATGATTTAGGAGAAAAATCAGTTCCTATTATAAGAATTGTTGGAACTTTTGTGTTGCCAATTTTAATTTTGGGAATTTATTTACTATTTCGAGGACCTGAAGGTGCATGGTTATTTTTTGTATTGAATTTTCTTGTTTCAACACATCAGGTAATTTTAGGTTGGGCAACAAGGCTTAAGATTATTGATCCTTATTCAAAACAAGATGTAGGAGATGAGATAGTGGGGCACGTATTTGTTATTATAGCGATTGTTTTAATCTATCGACTTTCATATACAATATATATTTAATTACATTTAGGCTGGGATTTAAATCCCAGCTTTTTACCTTAAAGAAAATTCTTTAATTTCAGAAAATTCAAAACCATCAAATGCATCTTTCAAAGAATATTTTGCTTCTAAAACAACACCATCTTTATCAAGGAAGAAATCAGCAGTAGCTATATCGAGATATCCTCCAAGTTTAATCGGAATATATCCTTTTAGCATTGCAGCTATAGCTTTAGGGAACTTGAATATAAAAGCATTCATTAATTTTCCCATTGATCTCTCTATTTCATATTTTTTATAATAAGAAAAATCTGGATCTGCTACAATCGTAAATGGGAGAGGGCCATGCTTTTTCATTTGTTTTTTTAAATTTTCAACAGATGAATGAAATACTAAAACTATTTCAAAGTCTTTACCAAATTCATTATGTTTATTTTTCAAATGATTCACTTCTAGATTACAAAACATACAAGAAGCAAATCTCATATATTTTAAATACACTTTTTTTCCTTTAAAATTATTTAGATCAAAATCTGATCCATCCATTTTTTTTAATTTTAACTCTGGAATATCACCTTTTTTTATTTTCATATCTAAACTTTAATACTATAATTATAGAAAAAGTAATATTTAATTTTAATGACATTAATAATAACACTTAAGTTTATACACTACCTTGCAATTGTTTTTTCAGGTGGTGTTTTAGTTGGTGGTGGAGTGATTCAATCTGTTTATTCTCAAGCAAATCAAATTCCTGATTTAACCACAGCTAAGATTTTGAAGTTACTTGGCTATATTGGTTTTGTATCCCTAATTGTTTTGTGGATATCTGGAATTATACTATCAATTAATCTCTATGGCGGCTTTATTATTAATAGTGCATTTACAATCAAAATAATTGCAGCAGGTTTTCTTTTAGGACTATCTGCCTTTGTAAATTTTCATGTTTTTAATTCCTCTAAAAATAATTTACCACCAAATAAAACTATTATGAAAATAGCAACAATGAGTGGAAGAGGACTGTTAGTAATAGTTTTAATTGCAGCAGCAATTGCATTCTATTAGATTAAAACATGTTTTACATTTATTTATATGTAAATAAGATTTTATAAATTTTAAAAAAATAATTTAAAAAATTTTTTTATTGATGAGGATTTGATACAATAGGCCAAATTCTTCTTTTTAATTTAAAGTATTTATTTTTTTTTGGATTATTTGGATAGATACCATCTATAGAAGCATAAATTATTTCTGATACATGCGGTTTAAATGATTTATAGAAATGATTTGTAGATTTAACAATTATAATATTCTTCTTTGATATATTTATGCCTAACTTACTAAATAGATCTACTGAAAATGTTTGACATCTATTTGAATTTAATACTACTTCAATCCCATCAAAAATTATGCAAGCACTATCTCCCATGGGCACAAGAGAAGTCCCAAATTTTTGATAAACATTTTTTTTTATTTTTTTAACTAAAACTTTCTTTTGTATTGGCCCTCCAGATCCTTTAATAATTTTTGATCCAAAATTTAAATTTATTTCTTTATTTTCTCCCGCTCTATGACATAATTTAACTGCTAAAGGATCCCAGATAGAGCCTAAGGCAATATTTTTTAACTTCATTGATATTACTTTTTTAATTAAGATAGTTGAATCTCCAGGTACTCCTCCACCAGGGTTATCCCAAATATCAGCAATTAAAATAGGTTTTTTATTTTTTATTGATAATTTTTTAGCTTCTTTCAAAGATTTTGTTGCTGAGAATGTTTTTGGAGCTAAATTTTTTCTTTTACTAAAAAGACTCATCCCTAATTCATAAGATATTTTGTCACCATATTTTTTTTTATTATTTGTTATGACTACTATTTTGGCTCCTAGATCAGGAGAGTCTCCAGCCATAAAACCATGAATAATTGAAATTGACAATATAGGACTTTTATTTTCTAATAATTTAATTTTATCTATAAAAGATCTCATTGGCTCTTTGCTTGTAGGTAAAATAGTCATCATTCTAACATCAAATACAGAGATTTTAGGTTTGATATTTTTATTGAATGTTTTGATAGATAAATTTATACAATTTTTAGCTGCCTCTACAAAATCTGTATGAGGAAATTCTTTAAACACTGTTAAAATGTTAGTATTCGTAATAAATTTTTTACTTAAATGACTATGAGGATCAAAAGTTACACCTATGACAACATCTGGACCAACTATTTTTCTAATATTTTTTACTAGATCTCCCTCACAGTCTACGCAGTTTTTAGCTATCATTGCTCCATGTAAACCTAAAAGAACTATATCCAATTTACCTGCATTTTTTATTTCTTTTAGAATTAATTTTTTTAAATCATTCCATGTTTTTGAATCAATTAATCCACCTGGCTCAGCCCAAGTAGCAGTACCTTCTATTAATTTAATTTCACCATTAGTTTTTCTTTTTCGTAATAGTGGAAAGAGGGCAGAACATAAAGTTGGTGTTTTGGGATGATGATATGGTTTTGCAAAAAATGTTTCTTTAAAACTTTTCATATTAGTTTTTAGAGGTGAGAATGTATTTGTTTCTGTTGCTAAGGAAGCACAATAAACTTTAGGTATTTTTTTCATGATAAATATAAATTAAAAATATTATATTTTTTTAGCAGCAGATGTCTCTTTAATATTACTAAGCTTAGTGTATCGATCAATCATTTGAGTAGTTTTATGCCCACTTTGAGCCATTATTTCATGAGTTGGGACACCGTTCATTCTAGCTTGAGTAATAGAACCAATTCTTAAACTGTGGCCTGAAATTTTATCACAATTATCTAAATCAGCTTCTCTTGCCCTTTTTTTGAGTATTAGGACAAAGCTTGTATCTGTAAGACTTATTTTTTGATTTTTATTATTTAGAATATATTTCTCAATATTATTAGCTTTATTTATTTTATAGAACAGGGGGCCTTGATCTATTAAAGCCACTTCTAACCAATCCTTCAGAGCTTTTACTGGACAATAATCATTATTAGTTTTGGGAAGGTATATCATCCTTCCTTCACCTTTTTGATCAGTCTTAGAAAAAGGTATTAATACTTGAACACCATCTTCTTCAAAATTTAAATGTTCGTATTTCATGCCTAAAAGCTCAGATCTTCTACAAAAACTATAAAAACCAATTAAAATAAGAGCTCTATCTCTTATGTTTCTAAAATCTTCGTTATCATTTGGAATTTTATCAATAATTTTTTCAATATCTGCTTTTAATAACTCTCTTGCTTGACCAGATTTATTATTTTTTTCATCTCTTACAATTGCACTAATTGTTTCAGAAATATTTGGATTTTTTCTATCAAATTGAAATCCATTAACTCTATATTTATATGTAATAGATGCTAAGATTCTTTGTATAGTGGAAGCTTTATAGGCAGTAGAGGAGTAGGGGTTGTTGTTTACATTTTCTCTACCCGGTATGTTGCTCGATCCTTTGAGTATTTTTGCTTCTGGATCTTCATGAAGCCAATCCATATAATTTGCTGTTAATGCGTAAGCACTATTTAGATCATCAACATCTAAAGGACTGCAATTGTATTTATTTTTGCAATAATCTATAAACTTTAACCAATCTCCTTGATACTTATCCTGAGTGTTTTTAGCTTTGGATTTTTCCTTTAGTTTACTTACGTTTTCATTTAGTGATATTTTAACCATATTATATATTACGATAATTACAGTTATCGTAAATAATAGTCAAGCATAAATATAATATATATAAATCAGTAATATATTTTATAAATCTAACGTTAAATATATTCACATACAAAATATAGGATTTTCACGTGTAAAAAAATACTATATATTGTGATTAATATGGAACATTTACCCCAGATTCCCGCCAATTCAAGTATCTTTGTGTTAACTGGTGCCGGTATAAGTAAAGAGTCTGGTATTGAAACATTTAGAGACTCTGATGGACTTTGGAATAATCATAGGATTGAGGATGTTGCCAGTCCCGAAGGTTTCTATAGAAACCCTACTCTTGTCTATGATTTTTATAATAAACGTCGAAAAGAACTAAATTCAGGAATTAAGCCAAATAGGGCTCATATTTTACTTCATGAATTAGAAAAAACATATAAAATTCATATAGTTACACAGAATATCGATAATTTGCATGAGATTGGAGGTTCATCATCAATAATTCATATGCACGGTGAGCTAAATAAAGTGAGATGTATAATGAATGATAATCATGTATTTGAGTGGCTAGAGGACCTAAATGAAACCCATAAATGCCCTAAATGCGGCTCTCAAATGAGACCTCACATTGTATGGTTTGGTGAAATGCCAATGCAAATGGATGAAATTCATGATTTAGCTGAACAATCAAGCCTATTTGTTTCTATAGGCACTTCAGGACAAGTCTACCCTGCTGCCGGTTTCGTTTCGATGTTTAAAGATATGCGCAAACCAACAATTGAATTAAATCTTGAGCCATCAAGTAATCAAGATCAATTTGATTTTGCCATTCATAAACCTGCTACAGTTGCTGTTGAAGAATTTAAAAACTTACTTTTAAACAATTTAAAAAACTAATTTATTCACGTTATTAAATTTTTTTTAACAAAAAAATTTTTCTATAACTTTCTTTATAAAGAATCATTCGCATTAATGTTTTTATGACAAGAAAACGTCCTGATTACACTGAAGCGCGTAATTATTACATAAAAGGAGAGAGAAATGAGTACCCTACTCTTCAAGATATCGCTACAGAATTCAATTATTCTTTATCTACATTAAGAAAACAAGCAGCAAATGAAGGCTGGCTTTCAAAAAGAAAAGAAAGAATTGATCTTAAAGAAACAATTAAAATGAGAAAAGAATTTATGGGAAAAGCATCTAAACTTACCAATGTTTCTTTTAATGCAATTAGTGCTGCAGAATATATCATTACTAAAATTCAAGAAGAGCAAAAGCAAATTGAATTAGGACATAAAAGTTTTGATGTTCACATTGCTACTAAGCAAATTTGGGCTTTAAATAATGCAATGAAACTTGTTGAAAGAGGTCAACAAACACTTGATGAGATCGAAAATGGACATATGTCCCCTCTTGATGATTTATCTTTCTTATAAAAAAATAAGTAATAAGAATTTTTTGATAAATTATTTTCTAAAACAAATCAAATCTACTTTTCCTGTTTTAGATTCAAAGTTTAATTGAGTATTTGTATTTGCCGGGTCAAATTCGTAGTATTGATTACCAATTGTTATCCTACAAGTGTAACTAGAAATATTTCTATTTGGATAATCACCATTATTCCATCCAGGAGATTGGTGACAGTGATATCCACCAGTTTTTTTGTTATTATGACAGCCCTGTCCATTTAATCCGCCTGAGTGAGCAAAAAGACTACTTGCAAAAATGAATATAGGAAATAAAATAATTGAAATCTTTACCATTTTAGTTTCTTTAATTAAGTCTTTTAATTCATTAGTCATACAAATGAAAATAATTTAATTTAAATGACCATGTAGATGTCACAAGGCATAGAAAAAACATGACATATAAGACTTCTTTTTGAAACTCTTGAGATTGTTTTTTCTTATAATGTAAATAATAGAGCCAAACTGCTATAATAATAGAAATTAATAGGAATAATCCACTTTGTAAATATTCAAATTCAATATTGATGCTAAAAGATAACGCTAAAACGATAAAATAGGATGTTAAGAATAATATAACTCTTGATAAGGACTCCATAGAATATTTTTAATTTTTAATTTCAACTATTTGTTGTTCAAATTATGTTGGGATTATGATTATTTCTTAATATTACCATAATATAATTAATTTTAGATTTACTTAGAATTTTTATGCAATAAATTTTTTAATTCTTCTATTTTATATTTATAATCTTCCTTAATTTCTCTTAACAATTCGTTTTTTTCTTTTTTTGTTAAAGGTGTTAAATGATTAGAGATACTCATTAATTTTTTTAAAAATTTCTTTGTGTATTTAAGAGCATCTGCCTCATTTTTTTCCATGGCATTTTTGTACTCCAATAATTTTTCAAACTCTTTTTTTGAAGCAGGACTATTACGATCAGGAAATTTAAGTATTTTAGACACTTATTTAATAATATTCTATTTCTATAACTTTAAAATTATAAGTTGCAGGAACAGATTCCAATAAATCAAATTTTATATGTGTTAAAGGTGGAACTATATAATTCCATGTTGGATCTACCGTATACCAATAACCATCAACGACTACTTCATTCCATGCATGCAGAGCAAATTTGTTATCTTCATAATTAATAATGCCTTCTATCTCTCTTGATGGAATACCTACTGCTCGTGCTAATGTATTAAATAGAAGTGCATGTTCTGTACAATCACCTATTTTAGTTTCTATTATATCATAAACGGAGTACGAATTGGCGGTGTAGTCATCTTTAATAAACATATCTACATAGTTTAGTAATAATTGTACTTGATCCCAAGGATCTTCTACATCCCCAATAATTCCTTCAGCTAAGTTAATGAAATATTCATCATTTGATGGATAAAGAGATGTAGCTCTTAAATTTTTTTCTATATCTTTTTTATTAGCAGGAGGATCATCATTTAAATCAAAATCTAGTTCTAAATATTTCTTACCGTCCTTAGAGTATATATTTTGCCTATCACCTACATAAAATCCTTTTTCATATTCACCATCTATTTCAAGTACCAGTCTTTTTATATATTCGTTATTTTCTAATATTTGATCCACAGTTACCGTCTCACTTGCATTTGAAGCACCACCAAAGGAAATATTTTGAGCAGTTTCTTTATTTTCTAATAAATAAATATCGTAAACATCAATGAACTCCATAGGCCTCTTTGAATTTAAAGAATAATAAGCACTAAAACCAGACCTAGTGTCACTTGTCTCTGTTATAAATTTATAAACTGGAACTTTTACTCCACCATAAAATTTTGTTTCTATAGATTCTAGAATATCTTTTTCATCAGAAATTTCAAAACTATCCATATCGTAAGATTTATAGTTAACAACTTCACCTATTTCCCAATCATCATAATTATGTAGTAATAATTCTAATTTTAATAAATCACCAAATTGAATATCTATATCTTTAAATTCTAAATTATTTATTTTACCATTATTATTGGTTTTTACTTTAGCAATACCATTATCAATGATTGCCTCAAATGTTTCATTATCATCATTATTTTTAAGAGTAGTTTCTATTTTTTTAAGTGAATGAGGATAATTGTAGTCAAAATATTCTTTAATCTTATAATAAAATATTATTTCATTTTCTAATAAAGTTTGACCATCTTCCACTACTTCTAAATATTTCGTTTTAGATTCAAAAACCATAACCCAGTAATCACCTTCTTTGAATTCGTTAACGTTATACCAAGCATAGCGTATGTTATTTTCGTCATAAATACCAAACCATAAATCCTCAAATATTGGATTTTCAAAATAATCTTTTATGATTTTTTCAGTTAATTCTTTTGCGTATAATGGTGTGAAATTGAATATAAAAATGAAAAAAACAGAAATAATAGAAAAATTACTTTTCATTAGCTAAAATCTATTTCTTTTCCCTTGATTTTACTATCATTTTCTAATTATATAATTTCTGATTTATGAAAAAATTGTTAATAATTTTATGCACTATTTTCTTTTCAGGTAATTTATATGCTTTTGATTTCTCTGGAACTTATCAAGGAATAGAATGTAGAGGAGTATGTAAAGAAGATAGTAAACTTGATAAATTTGCTAGAAGTCTTCCTCTTATAGGACTTTTTAAAGGTAATGATAAAATTGGACTTTTAATTGTAGAGCACAATGAAAGTGACCAAACAATTACTATTTTTGCACCAAGATTAAATTATATATTTGCAGATATGAAGCTTAACGGAAATTTCTTTAAAGGACCTGCAACAAATAAATCAAATAAAAATAATACTATTGAAGGCAATATTAGTAAGGGAAAAATAGATGCCACTATTTTCAAAGCAAATACTGAACAGAATTGGCATTATGTTGCTAGTCTTACTGTTAGAGATGTTCAATTTAATAATTTAAAGGAAGAATTTGCTGATCTTGAAAAAAAATTAAAAAAATTACAATCAGATTTATCAGATACTAATACTGATGTAAAAAACCGCAATCAAAGTATAAAAGATTTAGAAACGGATATAGATAATCTACAAAAACAAAAAGAAGAGGAAGTAGCAAAATTAAATGATGACATAGATCTTCTTAAAAAAACACTTGATACACTTAAAAAGAAACCACCAAAAATTAATGTTTCACCAATAGAGATGACAGATAAAATTTCATGTGATGCTGTCAATTTACGCTCAGTTAACTCTGATAATGCAAAAAAATATAAAACTCTAAATAAAGATCAAAAAGTTCGTTTACTCAGTATCACTGATGGTATCTGGGCATTAATTATTACTGAAGAAGGTTTGATTGGTTATGCGCTTAATTCATGTATTAATAGTTTAGATGATGTGGCTGTGGTGCAACCAGTTGTGTCTGGGCCAAATGCAATTAATGTTTATGAGCCATGCAAAATTTTAAAATCAAATGATCCTTGTAATATTGATGGATCAGGAATTGTAACTGTTCAAGGTACTATTAACATGAAAAAAATTAAAGCTATTGAAGTGCTAGTTAACGATGATGTAGCTGATTTAGATAGTGCTGGTAATTTTGAAATAATTTTATTTGACGTTGAGCCAGGAGCAAATGATATTACGATCTCTGCGCTTGATAGTGAAGATAAAAGAAAAGAGCTTAGTTTTATATTAAATGCTAATTAGATTTAGGAAGTATTAATTCTCCTTTTTGTTCAATTTTATATTTTTTCTTATCTGTCACTGATACGATAGCAAAATTTGTTAATTTAAATTCTTCACCTTCTGATAAATCAAAAATACCATTAAAGTTTAAATAACCAAAGCGACTTGTATCTTGTAATAATAAGCGAGATCGGGACCATAAATCTCTTCCAGGTAATATTAGTAATTCAAATGTTTGCGGGTGTTCAATTAACCAGAACATCGCTTTATCAACAATACGCTGACTGATTTCTAATTCAACGCCCTCTTCTACTCTTTGTGATGAAAACCTTTCTAAACCTTTAACTTTAAATTCGTCCGTAAAAGATCTTAAGCTATTTAAATCACTAACAGCATTTTGATATTTATCCATAAACGTTTTATCATCAATCAAGTTATTCAATTTTTTGATTTCATTGCTTATCGGCTCTTCTATATTTTTATTTTCTACTTCTTCTTCTTCTTCTTCTTCTTCATTAATATTACTTTTTTCAGGAGTTTTTATAGATGTAGTGATAGTTTCCTCTTGTTTCTCAATTTTATCAAAAGACTTCGATACCTGAGTTGTTGGTGAACTTGATTTCTCGTTATTTTTTTCTAGATCTCTTATTTTATTATTCAAATAAGCAATTTGTCTTCCTGATGAGTTCCATCTCCAGATAAGTATTAATAATAGTACAATGGCTACTCCGATTGGCACATAGGTATATATATAAGCTTGATCTGAACGCATAAAGGCATCAGTTAATTCTTTATCTCTTAATTCTTTTTCAAATTTAGATTTTTTAGATAAATAATTGTTTTCAATATCAGAGTATAATTCTTCTATTACTTTTCTTTGATTTTTAAACTGTGTATTTAATAATTTAAATTCATTAAAGATTAAATTTAATTCTGTTTCAGGATTATTTTTGAATAGTTTTTCTACTTTTTTATACTTCGTATTAAATGATTTTAGGTTAGATTGTATATTATCATATATATTATCAGTTTTTTGTTTAACTATATTAATCTTATTTATTGTATTTGCTGATTTGATTTCTCTTAATTGTAATTCTAAATTTTTTGTTTCTGTAATTAATTTATTTTGATTAGCTTTAGAAGCTGATAATGCTGATTTAGAATCTTGAATATTTTTTTGTAATTCTTTTTTTCTTTTTTCTTCAGCTTCTCTTTTTTTTCTTTCTTCTTCCTGTTTTCTTTTCTTTTCTTCTGCTTGTCTTTTTAATTCTTCTTCAATTCTTCTTTTTTCTTCCTCTTCTTTTCTTTTCTTTTCAAGTTCTTTCTTTTTTTCTTCTAATTTTTTTTGACGTTCAGCTTCCTTTTTTTCCTCTTCAGCTAACTTTTTAGCTTCTTCCTCTTTCTTTTTTCTCTCTTCAGCTTTCTTTTTAGCTTCTTCCTCTTTCTTTTTTTTCTCTTCAGCTTTATTTTTATTATTTATTCCTTTTTTTACATTATCAATAACATATGGAACAAGTTCATTAATTTGTTTAATTGTTATGTTGTTGTCAATTTTAATTGAATTAAGTAGCTCAAAATGAACTGCATTAGATATATTTTTAGAATTTATGTTATTAGAACATGTCCAATAATCAATAGTGTAATTAACCTTCTCATTATTTGCTGTAAGCTTATATTTTCTTGAAAAAAGACAGTATTTATTATCTTCTATATCTTTATATGGTATAGAATAATAATTACCTTTAAAAAATACTTTATCAAGAATTTTTAAATCTTGCTCACCTTTAATTGGATTATTAAAACCATTACAAACATCATTTTTATTTGGTTTGATACAATCAAAAGAATAGTTATATTTATTATTTCCAATAGTTGGCGCCCAATGAACTCTTATATAATTAAGTGATAAGTCATCATAGTTATTAAAAAAATAAGCAACTTTATAATCATATCTTTCTTCTTCTAGTTTTATATAAATTTTATATGGAAATGATTCTAATAATTTTAGATTCTT
The DNA here is from genome assembly GCA_902572735.1 of uncultured Alphaproteobacteria bacterium. GTDB lineage: Bacteria > Pseudomonadota > Alphaproteobacteria > HIMB59 > CACPNW01. Next base: position 36,531 of record CACGGX010000004.1, on the reverse strand, counting down.
AGTATTAAGTAAATCTAAGAAAGGAATAAATTTTTCATCTTCTATAAGGACATATTCACCATCTTTAAAAAATCGATCAATAATAGAAGAGTTTTTTTTATTTGGAATGTTATAGGCAAATAAATTTTTACTAATTAAAAAAATAACTATTAAAATAAAATAAATATTTTTTTTTAACATTAGGTTTTCGGAATAGTAATTTTACCTTTAGTAGTAATCTCAAATATTTGATTTTTCATTACAGCTACACCTTGCTGTCGTATTTGAAAGCTTGTTCCGTATTCAATATCAAATATGCCCGTTAAGAGATCTCTTGCCATACGGCCATCATCTGCAGTTAAAGCAACAGAATTCGTTCTTAATATTCTTCCACCAAATATTCTATAGTTATTTCTAATTGGCACAGCCCAGAAATTACATCTCTCAAACGGTCTATTATCTTTTTTAAGAGTAGTAACTGTTGATGCCCCTACTCGGCTTTCTCTATCTAGTCCAATCGCTTGCCATTTTTCTTTAAATCCTTCTATTTTATTTGGATCTGTAATTGCATCTAAATAATCATGCCCTAAATCATTTAATTTTTGTGCAAATAATTCTTGTTCCGTTGGTTGTCTTACCTCTTCTTGAGGTTGTTGTTGTGTAACATTAGGTGTTTGTTGAACATTTGATTGTTGTTGACTGTTACGTATAATTTGTTTTAATTCATCAATTTCTTGCTGAAGTATACTCGTATTACGTATGGATGATGTTTGAGATGGTACATCATCTTTTGATCTTCGAAGAATTAAATAAATTATAGCACCACCTAATATTACTATAGTTCCAATAATAATGAATAAATAAAGAGTATTTCGATTTTCTAATTCATCAATTTTAGATCTAAATGCTTGATCTTGAGAATTAATTTTACCTTCAATAATCTTAATATAATTATCAATTTCCTTTTTTCTTTTTTCTATTTTACTTTCAACATTATTTTTAAGATTTTCTAAAAGATCTTCTTTTTTATCTTCATCAAGTAATTCATTTATACTTATATTATCTTTAACTTCTTTAATTGTTTCAAAAATACCATCGCTAACTAATTCAGCTCTTTGTTCATTAAGATTATCTAAATCTTTATCAATATTTACACTTAATGAATCTCTATTAGATAATTCTTCATAACTTTCGGCTAATTTTTCAAAATTTTCGTTTAATTCTTGAATTTCAATTTTTTCAATTGATACTATAATATTTTCATATTCATCTTTTTTATCTTTTTCTATTTGTTTTAATTCCTTTTGACGTTCAGCTTCTTTTTTCTTTTCTTCTTCTTCTTTCTTTTTTTGTTCTAATTTCTTTTGACGTTCAGCTTCTTTTTTCTTTTCAGCTTCTTCTTTTTTCTTTTTTTCTTCAGCTTCTTTTAATTTTTTTTGTCTTTCTTCTTCTTTCCTTTTTTCTTCAGCTTTTCTTTCATCTTCTTTTCTTTTTTCATCAGCTTTTCTTTCATCTTCTTTTCTTTTTTCTTCAGCTTTTTTAATATTCTCAATTTTGCTAACTATATTTTCTATATAAATTTTAATTTCAGAATCAATTTGATAGATTTCTAAATTAAAATAATCAATAAAATTTTGCTTACCAACTTTAATCCAATTAAGCGAAGTCCAATCTTCTGTTATAGTTTTACAATTATTTTTTAATTCTTTTCCACCAGATTTATTTTCTTTAAATTTGAAGTCATCTAATTCATTACAAAATAATTTAATTTGATCATAGGTATTTATTAAACCCATATAATTATTTGCAATAATATTTTTAATAGATTGAAAATCAGTCTTTAATGCTTCTAATTGAGTTCTGTTAAAGTTGTCACTCTCCTCATAATTTTCTTTATATTGAGCAAATTTTTTAGATAGTTCTTCAATAGAAGTTGAAAATAATATTTTGTTCTCATCTTTATCTTTTTGATTTTCAATAAAAGATTTAACAACTTTACCTTTATCTAGTTTTTCCTCTTCATCTTTTATTTGTTTTTCTTTCTGTTTTTGTTTTTCTTGCCTTTTCTTTTCTCCTTCAGTTAACGGCTTTTCTTCTAAATCATCTTCATTTGTTTGATCATCATTATTTATTATTAATGACTGTTGTTTATTTTCACTTTCTTCATTTTTTGGCACAGGAAGATCTTTTTTGATAGGTACGGGAAGATTTTCTAATATTGAATAATTAAATTCTATTGCTATAGGTTGATTATTACAAAATAATTCATGAGCTGAATTATTTTTTTTTAATTCAGCAATAATATAGTTTTTATTAGCCTCTTTTTCTGCTTCAGTAATAATATTAAATCTTTGAAATATTTCTTCTGGAGGAATTTCTCCTCTATAATCGCATTTAAATTTTTGTACATCTATACGTATACTCTTCTGTTCTGATGCAAATAAATTATTTGAAAAGACTATTAATATTAAAAAAAAGATAATTTTTTTAATCACTTAAATTTTTTTCGATAGAAGATTGATTTCTTTTTTCGAAACTCTTTCCAGTATTTCTTTTATTGCTACAATGAATGGAGGTTCTATAATTGATGTCTCTCCCTTCATATCATCTGATAAATAATCAAGACCATCTTTTTTAGCATCTTGTAACTCTTCTTGAGCTGTCACAAGGTTAGTATTTATTTTAGATACAATCATATTCTCAACTTGTCTTGATACTTCAAAAACTATTCCTGTATTTGCGTTCAACATTTCTGCAAATTGCTTCATATTTGTTAAGCTTATTGCGCGCCATTCCTTATCTAGATCTAAATCACTTGCTGATTGGTTATATTTTGTTACTTCGCCACCTACATCAATATCTTCACCTAATAAAACATCATAACAACGCTTAGAAGTATCTAAATTAGCTATTCCTCTTTGATCTACCAACAAGCCATGAGCAACTTCATGTTTTGGTTTATCAGTGAATACAAAGTTAACTTTATCAATATCAACAGTATTATTTGATGCTGCTGCAAATAAACGACATAAGCCATTTCGATCTTCTGAGTCACTAAATAATACTTTATATAAAAGACTTGCTCGTCCACCGAGACAAATACTAAATTGTTTTGTTTTACTTGGGTCGTATAAACCTTGATTTGTTAAATGATTAACCATTTGACCGGCATAAAAAAGAATCCCTGCTAGCGCTAATTCAGCTATAAGTCTTAAATTTCTTCCATTATCTTGACCATCTACAATATGGAAACGTGAATTAATTGCTTCAGCAAAATTTTTTGAATTTACTATGACTTCAATAGCATTCCTCAGGGCAGTCGGGTCTCCTTTAGATTTAATATTTGTTAACTGTTCGTACGCTTCTTGCATTACTCTATCATTTGATGAAAGAGACTCTATTAAATTAGGATTTTTATTTAAATAATTTATAAGAATATGTTGACCGGCTATTGTTACTGAACTTCTCCATAATAAATTGAGATTTTGCCAAATAGAAATATCAGAAGTTCCACCGCCAATATCAATAGTTACAACACTTTCGGTGAATGGAGCGTTTTTAAAAGATGAAAAATAAAGTGCACTTGATAAACTTTCACTTTTTTGCTCTGTTTGAATTAAATTACCATTGCTATTAAATGGCTGTAAAGCTTTTCGTAATCCACTATTAAATAGACGTCTAAAATTTTGCAATTGAGTTGGCGTAAAAGCTTCAGGATAAGAAAAACTCCAATTTATTTTATCTAAATCTGCTCCTCTAGCCAATCCCTCCGCGATACATTGTAGAGCAACTTGAGCTAGATAAATTTCTATTCGCTCTCTATCTGCTTCTGCTTTAGACCATTTAAGATTGAAATGAAGCGGTCTTTGAACTGGGTTTAAAATATCATCTAAACCATCCCTCATGTCACCAACGTAATATATAAAGGCACTCCATAAAGGTAAAGGAAATGAAATATCTCCTTGTTTCTTTCCTAGATTTCTATCTCTTGAAATTGTTTGGAAAGGTAATACTACATTTCTTTCAGGAACAAATTCTCGTAATTGGTAATTTAAATATTCTTTGTCATCACTTGGTGAAAATGGTGAATATAATCTATTCTCAAAATTTATTTCTTTTGGAATTTCTTCATTAACACGCATATAAGCACAGGTATTTGTTGTACCAAAATCTATTCCAAAACTTAATGCATCATTGTTAACCATTACCTCTTCTGGTTTTCCAGCTAGAATAATTCCCATCGCAGAACGTTCATTACTTGGTATGAATTCATGCAGGTCCATAATCATACTTGCATCACAAACTAGCGCCTCTGGAGGATGTTCAGTCAAATGTAATTCAACAACGTTAGTAGTTTCTTGTAAAGGTAACCTATTAGACATTTTTACAGTAAAATCTTTTAATTGATTGAGAGCTTTAATTTTTTGATCCGAACTTTCAAAATTATCCAATTCTTTTGAGAGTCCTTGAATGGAAAATACTGATCGAAGAGCAATTGATGCCTGCAAGTTACATGCATACATCATAAAATATTGATTCCATGCTGGATGCACAAAGTTAGGCCAAATATGAGCTGATAATGGTAATTCAAGTCTATTTTCTATATTTGCTTGTAAATATTCTTTTCGAATTACGTATTCAGTTTTTTGACCCATATGATTTTGAAGTTCTAAACGAAGAGATACATTAATACTTGTGCCATTATCTTTGATATCAAAATTATTTCTTAACTGCGATGCCGTCATAAAAGATAAAACAATTGGATTAAAAGGTAACAAATACGGTTTAGCTAAAAGATCATTATGATTCATAATCTTTTCAGAGCTCGCAGGTAAACATAATTTTTCTGTAAATAATTCTTCTGGATGTAAGAAAAGATAACCAGCATCTGATACTTCTTTTTGGATACGTTTTTTTGCTTGTTTATCTCCAATTAATGTTTCAACTGTAATAGTATTCCATAATCTTACATCTGATGCTGCTTTACCGATACCACTTGGTATTTCATCATCAATTAAAATAATGCCATTGGTAACTGAATTAAGTTCAGGTCTAACTTTAATTAAGGTATCAAATGCAGCGACACCACCGGTATCTATTTCATAAATATTTTGTAATAAAGTATAAATTGGTTGTTGTGGTACACGAAGAACAACATTAAATTTTTTATAGTTTAAAATATCAACCGCACTAGATTGACTAGAACTAATTCGTTTTTGACAATCTTCTTTAAAGCTTGTAAGTTCACCTAAAATACCATCAAAATTTATTTTATCAGCCATAGCTGTTTGCTGAAGTCCTGTAATCATTTCATCAAGGAAACGTATAAGAACTAAAAATTGTTCCTGTTGAATATTCGCTGCTTCACATGGATCAATAAATTTACCAGTTTGAAACCAATCAATGCCGCCTGGAATAGATTCTGAATAATATCTTGCAGGAGAAACAATAGTATTTGGCGTTAAAAGACCTACTGGCTTACCACCAAGTTTGATTATTCCAATCTCCGACCAATTTTGACCTTGTGCAATAGTAGTCCCTGGTGTGATCGTTGCTAACACTTCAGCAAAATTACCAAGTACGCCCTCTTCGTTTGGCGGAACTTGATAGGGATTATTTTTTAAGGATTGAATGTTTACTGGAATTGTTTCTAAATTTTTTCCGTGATACGGCATTAAAGCAAAAAGAGCCAGTAAACCTCTCCACTCGCCTCTAACAGTATAATTTAATGGATGTTTATCATCAAAGAGAGCATTTTTAACTACGGCAACTCTTGCCCAAACATCAGGTATAGAAATAAGATCTTCTACTTCTTGTTCAATTGTAATATCTTTTAAGCCATTAGCGATACGTCCGAGAATAGAATTTTCATCAACCGTCCATTTACCATGCGTACTTGGGATAGCTACTGCATGATCATCATTGAGTGGTGGGAGAAGACTTTTAACCATATCTAACTCTTACAACTTTCATATAAAGCTCCGACAAAGGCACCAATACCAGTTCTATTTTTTGGAACACGAGAATAATTCATTTTTAAGAATACTTTTGCAAGACTGCTACTATTAACGCCACTAATTAATGAATTGAATTGCTTTAGTTGATGATCTCTAACTTTATCACTTATAGTTACTTGGCTATTTTCATATTGTGAAAACATGTTTACATCCACAAGATCAATACCTTGAACTGTAGCATTTTGACTAAAGTGAATCATATTAGCAAGCCAGTCTAAATAATTTTCAAAGTATGCTAAAAGATTATTAAAATTTAATGATGTTTCATCATTATTAAAATCTACACCTTGCTTTAATAATGTATTTCGAAACCAACTTTCATTTTTTACTTTTCGCCATTGATCTACCAAGTAAGGATAATAAATTTCTCTATAAGCAAGAGCAGTTCTTGTCATTTGTGATAAATTATCTTTTACAATTTTTTGTTGATCATTAATTTCAGGAAAATCATCCCATGAAAAGGCATTCGCATCGTTTCTAGCTATATGGAAAATGCCATTATCTACTGAATTCGACATAAAGAAACGTGAAGCCGCAAGAGAAGTAAATAATTCTGGAAGTAAAGCAGGATTACGTTGTAGATTTCCACCTTTCTCAAAAACTGGTAATTCAATTAATGGATCCCAACCAACTAAATACAATTGATCAAAAGTTTTACGTTGTTCTTTTTCAAATAAGCGGTGATAATAATCTAAAGCACCTCTTGATTGCTCTAAGAAACTTTCAGCATATGCCACTTCTTTAATTTCATCTTCACCTGGTTTTGGAAATTTAAAATAAGGAAGCATGAGAGCGCCACCCAAATGGACACCGTCTCTGATACCTCTTTTATCCATTTCAGATCGAATTAATCTAGCAATTGATGGAAAACCAGATGCACCAGTTCCTCCAAAAATAGAACTAACAAGGAAGATACGAACTTCTGTTCCAGCTTTAGCCGAGTCAATGGCATTAAATATATTTACCCAGAAAGGATCATTTTCTTGAACACGAGATAAAATTGCAGCAGCGCCTATACTTGGTCTTGCTCGGAAACCTTCATCTAGTTCTAAATTTAATTCTTCTTGAGGGTGATACAAACAATCTATGGTATCTTGTAAATCTTTATTAAGTAAATCATAAGAGAAGACATCTTTAAGCGTTGGTGCTGTTCCTGGAAGTGGACACCAAGACGTTTGACCTACTTGAGTCGTAATATTCGTTTTAAATAAATCTGTTTTATCATTAATATCACTAAGTCCTGGTGTTCTAAGGATACGTCTTACACGTTGATAATTTTCTATATTTGATCTGGACTCAGCAACATTACCATTAGCATCATCTTGATCAACCATTCCAATCCATAACCGATCAGGACCAAGACCAGCAGCAGATGAATAAACATAATTATTTACACATTTACTTCCTGTTCCACCTATACCTATAAAATAACAATCAGCCATTATGTCCTCATCAAAATTGTAGCAAGTGGTACGGTTGGTCTATTAACTCTCGATGTAATAAACAATGTTGTCAAATAAAATAAAATTAAAGATAAAATTGTTGTTAAGAATATTATTGAAGTTATTTGTGGTCCCCCTACATATTGATAAACTTCTTTTTGACTATATAAAAAGTAATAAGTCATATATCCTGATAAAGCTAACATAACGGCTAAAAATAAAAACCAAATCCACATAAATTTAAAAGCTTTATTAGGCCTATCAATTCTTAAAAATTCAGTAATTATTATCCACACGATAAATAAAATAAACCAGAAAGCTGTTAAATAAATAAGTAAAGGTTGAATGCCTAATAATTGTAAGTCTTCTGCATTCCAGACACGTTCTTCACCTGGCATATTAGGATCTTGGTCAAGTATGTAGAAAATAATATTTTGTATTGCATCACCACGACCAATAAATCCAATATCAAAAAAAGAAACTAGATAAGCAGGTACAATTATTAGTCCTACGAAAATAGATATTACAATTAATGAAAATATATGACGCATATTATCTCTCTAAATAAAATCCTAAGTTCATTTGAGAAATAACTTGATCCTCAAAGTTTTCTGATTGCACATCTTCCATGTTTGATCCAAGAGCGGCTAAATTTAATGTTGGAAAGAAAGTTGTTCCACTTTCAATATATTTTCCAATATCATCACAAACAAAACTCCATTCATTCATCCAATAATCATTTGATGTAACACCTACACCTTTCGCTCTATATTTAATATTAAAGATATAATTTTTATCTCTTTTAAGGCTTATTCGATCATTTTTAGATTTATCAAATAAATTAAATGATACATTTGTTCCATTTTGTTCTGAAAAATAAACTACATTTTGTTTATTAGGATCATATGATCGCCAATCATTAGAACAAGTGCCTGAGTCTTTACGTTGAACGTATACATCAACTTCAGCATATAAATCTTTAACTGGTAGAGTGTACGGGGTTTGAATATTATTAAGATCAAATTTAATTTTTAAAGGATCACTTTTTTTATCAACACTAAATTGATATAATTTTAAATCTTCTCCAAATACATTAACTGTTGATATACCACCGCCAATTTCAAATGTATTTGACGGCCAAGAATTTTCAATGAAAGGAGTTTTAATAATATCATTTGTATAAATATTAAATTTAAAATTTTCTTCTCCAAATTTTGAGATAACATCTTTGTCCATTATTTCTTTTAATGCGAGTACGTTTTCTTTTGGACCGATAGTAAATACATAAAATGGTCTAGAAGTTGCTAGATTATAATTATTGCCAGAACATATTCCTGTAATTGTTCCTTCGTATTGACTCTTTATTCCATAAACGCCAATTGAGTCTCCTCTTGCTAATGCAGCAGCTATAGGATTACGAATTGCATTAATTCCATCGCCTATTAATTCATCCATCCCAATAAATAAATCTGTTACAATAATTATTAGAGAGTCTTCTTGTTTCTCAACCACTTTTAATATTTTTGATAATTTAGCTCTTCGCTTAGGACATTGATCAGCTGCTAAAGGACATTTGTAAAAAGATTCTGATGATGTAATTTTTCCTACATCAGAATTATTTAACGGTTTAATACCGTAAGTATATTTATAAAATTTTTGATCGTTGCTTACTAAAGCTATCTTTGAGTTTAAGGTAGTAATGAAATTTTTAAATAGTGAATTAGATGGCTTAATAAAACCTTTCATGTTTAGAGAATGATCATAAAATAAATTAGCTACCCCAATTTTTTCAGAGCTTGATGTCTCATTCTTAGCTAGATTAATGGAATTATTTTCTTCTAAAATTTCTTTAACACAAGACTCATTAGCCTTAAGTGAAAAAGAGAGAAAAACCATAGATAAAAGTAAGAAAATTCTCATAAATCAAAATTAAAATCTAACTTAAAACAATCAAAAGAACAAATTATTTCGCCCATTATTTCTATTTTAATTAGCTTTAAATTGTGGTTAAAATATCTTTAATTAATGAGTAAATTTATATCTATTCTTATACTAGTATCATTTGCTTCAATTTTCTTACCAGAGAAGATAGAAGCAGCTTATTATTCAGCTGATTTAAAAGAAGCTATAAATATTGAGTGTAAAAAATCAGTCAAAGAAAAGAAATACTCAACTAAAAATGAATGTGTAAAATCAATTAAAAGCGCTCTTGAAGCTCAAGGTATTGTGAGTGTGCAGCAAGTATCAAATAAAGAAGACCAGGAATACATTGAAGATATTTGTGTTTTTGAAATAAAGTTAGGAGCTCTAAAATACAATGAATGTATTTATAAAGCTGTAAATAAAATACTAGGTATTGAGATTGAGACTATTGAACCTCCTGTATTAAGAAAAAATCAAGAAGATACAGGAAAAGATGAAGATGAGGATGCACCTCCGATAGAAGTAAAAATGCCAAAAGATTTAGTAAGAGATTTGTTAGATGAGGTACAATCATCTACATTTTATGTACAACTTTCAACAATATCAGATAATTTTCAATTAGGTAGTGGTTCAGCTGTTCATATTGGCGATGGTATTGTTTTCACAAACTGTCATGTTGTAACTAATTATCAATGTAAATACATTGAGCACTTTATTGATCAAGGTTATTCAGAAAAAGAAGTGTCAACAGCATTTGGTTTTGAAAATATAGAACAATGTTATGAAATGCATGGATATGAAGATGATTTATCTATTAATTTAATTCCAGTTAATGAAAATGCAGGTGACCCTAATAATAGTCAATGGTTGCGAAATGTTCCAATAATAAAAGAAGATATATTAACAGATAGATGTATCTTAGATATTGGAAGTGATAACAACATTTCTTTTCCAAATTTAGGTTATTACGATAATATTAATATTAATGATACTGTATATGCAGTTGGTAATCCTAGAGGATATGTAGGAAAACCTACTGAAGGTAAAATTACAATGAAATATAATTACCCTCCTCCTAGAATGGTTGAAAGTGCTCCTTGGTTAAGAGAAAGTGGTTTGAAATATATAGAAACTGATGCGCCAATTGATAAAGGTAATTCAGGCGGAGGATTATATACCAAGACTGGAGAATTAATTGGCATTACTTCAAGTTGTAAAATATTAGGTGGACCAGAAGAATGTCATATACTTGATGATGGATCTGAATATTGTCAACCATATTGTAATCTAAACTCACCTCAAAATTGGAGTATACCAGTTGAGTCATTTTTAGATCTAATGTAGTCTTAAGCATTAATGATAATTTTTATTGATAGTAATGGTACTGAAAATGTTATTCGTAATGATCAGATAGCTATAGATCTTTTTAAAAGAGGTTCGATTACACCTGATACAATGGTTAAAACAAGTATACGAGGTGAATGGAAAAAGGCTAGGGAAATAGAAATATTTTCTGAGTTTGTAGAAGTAAAGGAACCTCAAAAAGAAAAAATAAAAGAAGAACCAATAATTCAGGAAAATGTATCAAATATAGAAGAGGTATCAGAAACTATTTCTGATGAAGTAATTGATAATAATGATGAAGATAATATACAATATAATTCTTCTGTCCTCTCAACTAAAAGTGAAATTAGTAAAAAAGAAAAAATTGAATTTTCTGAAGAAAAATTATCTGAACCTGAGATAAATGTTAATTCTAATGAGGATAATAATCAGCAAAATACAGAACCACCTGTGTATCAAGCCAGACATCATAAAAAAGTAGGATTTTTTAAAGCAATAAAAATTTGTTTATCTAAATATTTTGACTTTAAAGGAAGAGCTAGAAGATCAGAATATTGGTATTTTTTTCTTTTTATTATTGTAGGTTCTGTACTGCTAGCATTTATAGAAGGTCTTTATTCGGGTCTTACAGGTCAATTCAATGTTGATGAAAGTATCTTTGCGAATATTTTTTATTTATTTATTGTTATACCTAGTTTGACTGTTTCTGTGCGACGTCTTCATGATATAGGTCGAACTGGTTGGTGGGTTTTAATTTCATTTATACCAATTGCTGGTTCAATAATTTTACTCATATGGCATTGTATCGATGGAGAAAAAGATACAAATATTTACGGTGTAAGCCCTAAATATTAATTTAATAAATTAATCTTATTTTTTTAAAAAAATAAAAAATAAAAATAGGAATGTAAAATATAAAACATATCAAAGCTATAAAAGTGAGAAATAATTCTCCAAGCCAAGGTGTGTACATGTATTTATCAATGCATTGATCTTGCAGTGTCCCTCTATCACTGGTGATTATATTATCTTTATCTTTGCAATATTCTACTGCATTTCTAAAGATTGGTTCTTCATATGAAAGATGAAATGATATTGGTATCATCAAACAAATTAATCCAAATATTAAAGGTGAAAATAAAATAATATACATAAATTTTTTGAACATAAATTTATAAAACTTATTTTTATTATAATTGTGTTTGGATTAAGATTTGTTCTTAATATTACCTTATTGATTTCTCATTTTTATCAAAATTTATTTTTATAGAAGTTTTAGTGGCACCAGTTATCAAAAGAATTATAATTTTTCTATTCTCCCTCCTTATTATTGTTCTCCTTCTAGCTGGTGCTGCTAAAGGGGATCAATTATTAAGTTCGAAAGAATTTATTAAAAAAGAACTTCCCCTTGATCAAGGGAGTGACAAACTCATTATTACAGAAGCACAAGAATATCCGAAAAGAACATTTTATTTTGATCCTTTAGTTGTTTTTGATGAACAAGATGAAGTAAGTTTATGTGGCTATGAGCTTACAACAGTTGATTTTACAGGAACGAGGATTGTTGTAAGTCTTTACGCAGCTCTCTTTGATGATACACCAGCAATTATAAATTACGTAAGGTTAGAAACATTACAATTAACACCTTTTGATAAAGAATTATCCTTTAGTGATATGAAAAAATTAGAACTCTACCCCTACACAATGGAAATTATAAAAAATAATACTTTATTTGAATCTCTGGAAAGAAATAATTCCAAAGCAAGTGCCATTATTCATGAATCATCGAATAATTATCTCTTAAATAAAGGGAAAATCTTAAAAGAATTTTATATGGGTGGATACGACTTACATGTAGAGTTTATCAAGGGATACCCAATTCACATCCCTATTCCGCAAAATATTAAATTTTTAAATTCTAAAATTGATCTCATTGACCACTGTCTTATAGAATTAAGAAAGAATGAGAAAAAAACTAAGATACCTGAAGAAAACTTTTTGAAAGAAGCATCTTATAGAATTCAATAAATCTATTTAAAACATAATTAAAACCTATTATTATTAAATTATGTCTAACCCTTTTATTTTAATAGCAAGAATACGTGTAAAAGAAGGTAAGGTTGAAGAGTATCTCAAGATAGCAAAAGAAGCTGATGACGCCGTTAATTCATCAGAACCAGATATGCTGATCCATACTTTTGATCAAGATCCAACAGATCCCCTAGAATTTACCTGGAGTGAAGTTTATCGTACCAGTGAAGCAATGGTTCACCACATTAATAATCCTCCTGTTGTAGCATATGTAGAAAAACATCAAGAAATAGCCGATAAATTTGAAATAGAAGTTTATGGTAATATTACAGATGAAACGATTAAAGCCATTGAGGATCTTAATGTTCCTTTCAAACACTTTAAAACAACTAATGTTGGCTATATTAGAAAGGAAAAATTCTCATGAAATACATTCTAATTTTTTTATTAATCGTATCACTACCCTCTTTATCTTTTGGAAATAAATTCGAAGACAAAATGAAAAATAAAGAAAAGAAAAATTATGATCAATATGTTTTGAGAGGTGAATTAGTAGGTAATATGGTTTTCACAATAAGAAATATCAAAGAGAAAAAGGGGCTAGTTTCTTTTTTTGATGAATTTGAAGATAGATTTGGTGTCAAAGAAAAAGGTGTAGAATTTAATGTTAAATATTCAGATGAAGGTCATAAATTGGATTGGGAAAGATGGGGTAATCCCGGTCACGCTCAACGCTTTCAGATAATGGAACCACTTAAAAAAGTTGCCAAAAAAAACCAAACTAAATGGTACCGCGTAGAATATTTTTTAGATGGATCATATTTTAGCAAAAAACATAATCTAAGTATTTTTGATTTTAAGCCTATTAAAGGTAAATCAGAAGTAGGTGTAGGTCCTACTTTTAATTATTCAAATAATAGGTTTTCATGGACATTTAATTCAGAAAAATTTTTTACAGAAAACAATGAAGCTGGCCGGCAGAATTATTACAATACCTTCTCACTTGATCTTAATCAAAATGAAATTTCCTTAAAAGGTAAGTGGGTAAATTTAATAATAAATGCTAAGTGGGCAGATGATGGCTTCTTGCATTTATGGATTGATGGGAAACTGGTATCAAGTTACTATGGTCAAACTTTAGCAGGCGCAGATAAAATACGTATGAAGTTTGGTCCTTATCGAAACTATATGGATGATGCTACGTCAGAAAATATAGATATCCCTGATCTAAATGTGAAATATGCAAATATTGGAAAATCTAATAAATGTGATGACCTTTGGTCTGGATGTGATGAACTGACAGATCAGTTATTGAATAATTCTCAAGCACATTTTGCTCATGCTATAATCTTATGTGAAACCGCACCTAATAAAGATACGAAATGTAGAAATTCTGGGTGGCCTCAGAAAAATATACCGTTCTAAAGTTTGTATTTTAATAAAGCACTCTAGAAAAGAGTGCTTTGTTAATTAAGAAGTAGGAGGAGAAAAATCTACTTTATTTCCCATTTCTCTTACTTTGTTTAAATCAACTGACTCTAAAGTTACTGCTTCTGTAAGAGTGCCTGCTGCTTTTGCTTTTAAAGCACATGCAGCCATACTTTCAAATGACTCTGCCTCTGCTATCATGACAAAATCATACTGACCTCTTGTTATATGATAATCAATTAATTTACCTCCAACACTGCTAACCATTTTTTCCATAGCTGCTTTTCTGTCTGAGTCTCCATTAATGATACCATCTGCACCTTTTTGGGAATAAATACCAAGTGATACAAAAATTGACATTTAACATCCTCCTTTCAATTTAATTATAAATTATGATAGAATTTTTATTAAAAATTTATGAAGATCAACAATCTTTTTATTAATAAACCTAAAAGGTTTGAATAACTATTCGTCAATATTTATTATTTTTTATTAATAATATTATTTTTACTTAACTTAATTATTATTCAATAATAGAATATTCATAAAATTGTAAAATTTTAATCTTAGGTTTTAAAAAGCAAAAGGAGATGTATGTTATTTGAAAAATTACAAAAAGCATTTGAAGAAAAAGATGCAAAAGCTCACAGAGCTCTTTTCCATGAAGATCATGAATTTATTAGCCATAAGCAAAATAAAGTTTTTAAAAAAAGTGAAGGAAGCGAGGAGCAAACTTTAGAAATGTTTAATAATATTACTGAAGATAAAGTTCGTTGTATTTATGAAAATGATGAAATTTTAGTTACACATCGTTTTAATACCTATGCATCTGGAGATAAAGAGGCATTAATGATGGTTTCATTAAAAAAAGATGGATTAATATGGAGAACTGAGACTGGCGCTACAGAAATGTAATTAAACTTAATTTAAGGAGGATTTATGAAAAAAGGATATTGGGTTGGACAAGTAAAAGAAATTAAAAATGAAGAAAAATGGGGACAATATTTAGAGAAATTTATGAATATTGTTGCTGAGGAGGCAGAGAAGAAATCAGGAAATTTTGTTCCTACTGCTAGCAGCGAACCAAAGTTCTATATTCAAAAGAATTTTGATTTATTATATTCAGCAGTTGTTGAATTTAATAGCGTACAAGACGCAATAGATGGTTACAATGATCCTCGATATCAAGAAGCTTTAGCATGTTTAGGTGACAATAAAGAAGATGTTGTTGTGAGAAATTTAGTAATTATAGAAGCAAATTAAAAAAGCTAAAAGTAATAGAAAAAGGACGTACTATGAAAATAATCATGAATGTTAAATTAAAAGAAGGTTATGAAAAATGGAAAAATCTTTTTCTCAGTGTTGATACTCATAGAGAAAAATATGGAATAAAAGTTTTAGCATATGGCCACCCTAAAGATGATGAAACTAAAATTTATCAAGTTTTAGAGATTGAATCGATGGAAAAAATGCAAGCAGCAATGCAAGACCCAGAATTAGCAAAACTTAGAACTGATGCTGGTGTTGATTTAGATAGCCAGGAATTAGTTTTTTTAGTTGAGTAGATTTTATTTTATTGAGGGTAATAATTATTTTGCCCTCAATTTTATTCGTATCTTAATGCATCAATAGGATTGAGGTTTGCCGCTTTTCTTGCTGGATAAAATCCAAATATAATTCCAATTGACGATGAAAAAACAAAAGAGAGTACGATAGACATATAATCAAGACTCATTTTCCATTTAAAATATTCACTGACACCGTATATTACCCCTAAACCTAATGCAATTCCTATGAGACCTCCTATGAGAGATATCATTAATGATTCAATTAAGAATTGAAGGAGTATATCTCGTTTTTTTGCGCCAACAGACATACAAACACCAATTTCTTTTGTTCTCTCTGTAACCGTAACAAGCATAATGTTCATAATACCTATGCCCCCTACTATTAGAGAAATACCTGCAACAGTTGCAAGAAGTATAGACATTACTCTTGAAGACTCTTGTCTGGCATTTAAGAATTGTGCGTAGTTTCGAATTACAAAGTCAGGATTACCATTAGCTGAAATTTTATGAAGTTTTCGCATAACTGTATCAACATCTTTTTCCGTTTTAAAAAGTAAATCAGAAGATCTTACATTAATGGTCATGCTGCGAATTTGATCGCCTGGAAATTTTTTTGCTACTAATCGTTGTTTAGCAGTTTTTAATGGTACTATAACTGTATCATCTAAATCTGCCCACGCTGTTCCACCTTTTGCATCTAACAATCCAATAACAGTAAAAGGAACTTTATTAATTCGTATTACTTCATCAATAGGACTATCAGTATCAAATAAATTTTTTTGAACTGTTTTTCCTATAATGGCAACTCTTGAACCTGAAGCTAGCTCCTCTTCTTCAAAACTTCTTCCATTTTCAAATTTCCAGTTTCCTAAATCAAAATAATCATTTGTTGTTCCTGTAACAGTAGCAAGCCAGTTATTTCCGTTAGCAACAATTTGTGTACTTAAACTTACTCTTGGTGCGATAGCTTTTATTGCTGGTAATTCTTCTTTAAGAGCTTCCATATCTTTTAAAGTTAACGTGTTAACTGAATTAGCACCCATCGATACACCTCTATTAGAAGAACTCTGTGATCTAACAATTAAGTTGTTCGATCCAAATCGTTCTATTTGTTGCTCAACTTCAATTCTTGCTCCTGAACCAATTGAGATCATAGTAATAACTGAACTCACACCAATAATGATACCAAGAGAAGTTAAAATACTTCTTAAGATGTTTGAGCGTAAACTTTTTTGTGAGAGATATATAAGATCAGTTATTGACATTTTTTTTATCCTCTAAAATTTTACCATCTTTCATTTTTATAATTCTTGAACCATAGTTAGCTATATCATCTTCATGTGTAACAAGAACAATCGTGATACCTTTTGCATTTAGATCATTTAAAATTTTCATAATTTCTAAACCTGTTTTACTATCTAAAGCTCCTGTTGGTTCATCTGCTAAGATTAATTTTGGAGATCCAGCTATTGCTCTTGCAATTGATACTCTTTGTTGTTGACCACCAGATAACTGATTAGGTCTATGATGAACTCTATCTTTTAATCCAACACTTTCTAGAGCATCTATTGCTAATTGATTTCTTTCTTTTAAATTTTTACCAGAATATAAAAGTGGTAACACAACATTTTCTTGTGCGTTTAATCTTGGTAGTAAATTAAAATTTTGAAAAACAAATCCTATGTCTTTGTTACGTAATTCAGCTAATTTATTTGAATTTAAAGTTGATACATTATTATCTCTAAAATGATATTCCCCACTAGATGGCACATCTAAACATCCTATAATATTCATTAAGGTTGATTTCCCAGAGCCAGATGAACCCATAATACTAACAAAATCACCTTCATTGATTGAAAGATCAATATTATCGAGCGCTAATAGCTTGTTATCTCCCATGATGTATTCTTTTGAGAGAGAATTGATATTAATCATCTTAAAATAGACGTAGTGCTTTTTTTTCTGACGTTTCGACGATAACCTTAGAAATTACTTCATCGCCTTCTTGAATCTCACCTTTTATTATTTCTGTGTAGCCACCAGAATTAAGACCTGTAACCAAATCAATCTGTTCATGAGAACCATCAACTAATTTGTATACTTTTTTAACGTTTAAAGATTCTTTTAAGGAGAAATATTTATTTCTTTGTTCATCAGTTAATAATTCAACTAATGCATTTTCAATATATAGCTGAATTTCTTTTCTTATTTTTTCTGGCGATAAGTTTTTAGCTTCTAAAGAGCCTCTTACTTTACCTAATTTAGGATACACACTTCTCATTTTGTTTTGTTGATCAGCAGTCATATTTATTTGAGCCATGATTTCTTGCATTTGAGATGCCCCACCCCCACCCCATCTGCTTCCACCTGAATTTTGTTTAGGCTTTTGATTGAGTTTTACAGAGAGTGCTGAATTTTTTACTTTTAAAACTTCTTCTTTATTTTGAACAATAATATCAACGTTAGCAGTCATACCAGGTAGAAGAAGATTTTCTGGATTATCAAAAGAGGCAATTACTTCATAGGTGATAACATTCTGATCATCTATTGGTGAATAACGTATTTGGCTAATAGTAGCATTTAATTTTCTATCAGGAAAAGCATCAGTAGAAAATTCGACAAGCTGATCTAATTGAATATTTCCAATATCTGATTCATCGATAAATATTTCTATATTCATATTGGATAATGTTTCGGCAATAGTAAACATTATAGAGTCTTTTTGATAAGCGCCAAGAACATCACCAACACTGATATGTCTATCTAAAATAAAACCATCTATTGGTGATACTATTTTAGTTTTTGTTAAGTCTAGTTTTTCACTTTCTAATGTCAGTTCAGATTGTTGAATTATTTTTTCAACTTCTTCAATTTCTGCTTTAATAATTTCAATTTGTGCTTTTCGTGAACTGATAATTGCATCCAAAGATGATATTTCTGATTTTATAGTAGCATTTTGAATAATAGCACTTTCATAATCAAAATTCGTGTCATCAAATTCTTTTTTAGAAATAAATTTTTTGTCAAATAAAGCTTTTCGTTCTTCAAGATTTTCTTCTAGCTTACTTAAATATAAATTAGAGTCTTCTAATCGTGATTCAGCACCGTACTTATTTGCAACTGAGTTGTTTAATTCTGATTTTGCTTTTTCAAGACTTGCTTGTTTTTGTTTTAACTTAGATTTTGATATGTCTACTGAAGTTTGAGATTCTTTTACGCTTAAAGTAAAAGGGTTTTGATCAAAGATTGCTAGAACTTCACCTTTGCTAATTTGTTCGTTAAAGTCTTTATTAATCTCAACAATTTTTCCAGATATTTCGGATGATAATGTTAAAGTTGATGTTGGTATAATTTTACCTGTAGCAGAAACAGTTTTCTTTATATTTCCTTTTTCTATTTTTATATATTCATAGCTGGTAGTTGCTACTTCTGTATTATTGCTTACAAAGAAATAGTAGTAACCTCCACCTGCGATAATTATTGCCAAAATTAATAAGATAAACTTTTTCATTTTATATAATCTAGGTCGAATATAGTTTTAGAAAAGAAAAAGATACAATATAATGAATTTGGGGTATAAAGTCCGCTCCACTGCGGAAGTTTTGCCCCATTTTCCTATTTAAAAATTTTTTTACCCTTTTTGGTCAACTGATCACGTATTTTTTTTCTATCCTTACTTTTGTCTAAGTCTTTATCCCAATCTAATTTGTTTACTTCGGTGGTAACCCATTTTTTGATATCATCTTTATTACTTTTAGATTTTTTAATAATGTCTTTGGTAATTTTATTTATTAGAGTATTAATAATCCTGTCTCGTTTACCTTGATCGTCATTTGTTTCATACTGACCAACTATTTGATTTCCATCATCTGGGTCAGCAGGATTTGTTTTAACAACATCAATTTCTTGTTTTTGAATATAGTTACAATCAAATAATTGAAGTTTGTTACATGATTTTTCTGCTTTCATTCCTTCATAGTGCATAACTTGATCACCATTTTCACCCTGACTATACAAGCCAAATCTAAATTTTGGTCCCATTTGATATTCATTTTTGTTCTTTACAATTTTTGATATAGTTTTTCCTTCAAAGCGATAAATAAGCTGATCATTTAACCAAAGTTTTATTTTTCCATCTTCTTGATCAGTCCAATTAATATTTAATAAGACAGTGTGCCATTTACCCTTCACATTATTAAGGGGAATTATTCTTTTATAATCACTACCATCACAAACAGAAACTCCTGATCGGCCCACATAAATTCCATCATAACGCCAAGAAAAAAAGAAACTCATTTCAGGGCAAGCAACATTAAATTCATCTATTGTTTGCGTAGTAAGCAAACTCCTTGTTAGTTTTTCATGTTCAAGATCCATTTTAAATTGGCCTATATGAACAAAATCTCGCATATTTTTTGGTCCATCGGATGCAGGATCGATATAGAAAGACCAAGTATACCAATATTCACCTAAATGACCTCTTATTTTTTCACCAGTTATAGGATCAAAGAAACCAAGTTCAGAACGACCAATAAAAGTTTTTTCTTTTCTATTACAATCTTCAGCACCACAATCATCTAGTCTTTTTTCAAAACGCAAAGAATATTCATTTGTTTTTGTAATTTTATTATCATATCTAAGAGCCCAAGCGTTTTGATGTATTCTAGTATGTGTTTCTATTGGGCCCCAAAATCCAGTATCATACGGATATTTAATATTTTCCTCAAATTTAAAAATATATTTATCATCAAGAAATTTCTTAGGTAGATCTGTAGCATAAACACTGGATGAAATTAAAAATAGAAAAAATATAATTCTATACATTAATACCTTTTATATAATGCTCTAAAGAATATGTAAAAATTTATTTTCTAAATTTTAAATATATTAGATTAAACAAATTATCGTGACTGTAATAATATATCAGTAGCCTTATCTGCTATTGCCATAGCTGGAGCATTAGTATTAGCACCGACAATTGTTGGCATCATCGACACATCAAAAACTCTTAAATTTTTTATTCCCTTAACTTCCAATTTTGTATTTAATACCGCCATCTCATCATTATCTTTACCCATTTTACATGTGCCAACTGGATGCCAATTTGTTTTAATCATTTTTTTTGAATAATTAATGAGATCTTCATCTGAATTAATGGATTGACCGGGAACTGTTTCTTCTAATACAATATCGGATAAAGGCTTTTTTTGAATTACCTTTCTTGCAAGCTTTACAGCATTTAACATAGCATTCATATCATCTTCATGACTTAAAAAATTTGGATCAATAAGAGGTAAATCTAATGGGTTAGAGGATTGAATTCTAACCTCTCCTCTTGATTTTGGATTCATTAAGCAAGATGTAAGTGTTAATCCGTGATCAGGTTTTATTCCTGTTGTATCTCTATCGGTATACATTATGGGCACGCAATACAGTTTAATTTTAGGATCTTTTTTATCTTCTAAATTTTCTGGGTTAAAAAAAGAGCAACTATCAACACCTTGAGATCGAACAGGGCCTGAATTAAATAATAAATACTGAATTCCATTTTTTATCATTCGCCATCCCTCATCTTGTTTATAATAACTATAACCAGGTTTTACTCTGGAGATGACAGGTACTTCATGATGATCTTGTAAATTTTTACCTACACCTTTTAAATTTTCAATTACTGGAATACTAAATTGTTGTAATTGCTCTGCTTCCCCTATTCCAGAATGCATTAAAATTTTAGGTGTAACATATGCTCCTGATGTTAAAATAATATCATTCGCAAAATATTTAGTTGATTTACCATTTGATATACATTCAACACCAATTGCTTTTTTTTGATCAAGAATAACTTTTGTTACAATTGAACTAGTTTTGATTTCTAAATTTTTATTATTAGTTTTTGATTGTAAAAAAGCACTGTACACATCGCATCTTTTGCCATTGCCAATGGTGTATTGCATTGTTCCTACGCCATATTGGTCACCATCATTGAAATCATCATTATAAGGTAAACCCATAGCTTGCATTGTTTTGATATATAGGTTTGTACCTTCTACAATATAACCAGGATCTGAAACTTTTAAGTTACCTTTATTTCCATGATATTCATTTTGAATACGTTGATTATTTTCAAGTTTAACAAAATTCTTGAGCAACGAGTTCCAATTCCAATTACTATCTTCAGTCTCCTCTTCCCATTTATTATAATCTGAAGGTTTCCCTCGCATATAAACCATACCGTTCACTTTTGATCCCCCACCAAGAGTTTTAGCTTGAGCTATAAAGTGCTGACGATTATTTAATTGTTTTTGTGGAATAGATTCATAGAATTTTAAATATGGGCTATTCTCTAAACCTTTAATCCAACCAGCAGGCATTGATAAAAGTAAATTATTGGATTTAATTCCTTCTTCTAAAATTAAAACAGAGGCGCCATGTTCAATTAATTTTGTTGCTGTAATAATTCCTGATGTTCCACCGCCTGCAATTATAAAATCATATTTTTTTGCCATATATAAATTTTTCTATTTTAATTTTTTACGCGTTTCTATATTTAATATCAAGATGAAAACTTTAATAGTTAAAGCAGATGATGGAAGAGAATACCATGTAGATGACCCCAATGGCTTTTATCAGCACCTTGTAGATTTTCACTCAGATAATAGTATTGGAAATAATAGTGTCCATGAAGAAAATGGCTACTACTTTACAGTAACACCTTCATTTTACGATACTGTAAAAAAATTTATAGAAAAATAAATTATACAATTAAAAACCTATGCACAGATATTTTTTGATACCTTTCATTGGTTTTTTTCTAATTATTAGTATCTTTATGATTTATCTTCAATTTGTTAATGAGGATTGGAAATTTTTAGTACCTAAAATCAAACTTCCAGATTCTTGCAACAATAATAATCAAGTTGAATTTGTTATACATGAGGATGATATTAATCAGAATAGATCATATAAAGATGAAAAAGATGTATATATTGGCAACCAATTTCATCCAATCTTTTTACTACCATGTGAAAGGAAGGATCGTCTTTATGATGTAAATAAAAATATAGAAGCATCACTTCTAGCTATTAATAATTGGTTTGAAAAAAAAACAAGTAATCAAACAATTAGATTTGATAAAAAAATTAATGGAAATTTTGATGTAACTTTTTTGCGAGTTAATAAAACTATGGATTGGTTTGGCGATTTAGATACTAAAGATCAGGACATCGATATTACTGAAGTATCTGAGAAAATTGAAAAGATTATTAATGATAATAGTCATCTATTTAATAATTTTTCTTCAAAGAAGTTTATTATTTTTTTTGAAGGTTGGGAAAAAAGAAAATATATTGATTACGATATATGTGGAAAATCACGATTTGATGGAAACATAGCAATTTATTACACATATTCTAGATTTAAAAAATACATTGGTGGTGATTTAATTTTGTCAAATAATGACAGAATATTTTCTTGTACTCACAAAGATCATCTAAATGATAAAAATGATTTTACTTTTGGTGATGCAGAAGCAACAATTTTGCATGAAATGATTCATTCATTAGGTTTTCCTGCTAGTTGTGCAAAAAATAATAAATCCTCTCATGTGAATGACAATAAAAATGATATTATGCATAAACAATCTGGAAAATTATATTTAGATTTCAATAATGATGATTATTACAATCATCAGCAAAAAAATTGCCCTGACCTTATAAATAGTAAGTTCTTGCAATAAAAAAATTTATTTTTTTAATTGATTAATAAAGTAAATAAATAAAAGTCCATTAAATGCCCAGATAAAACAAAGAGCTATAACATTAAAAGTTAAACCGAAGGTTTCAGCTGAAAATCCAATTATAGCCGGCCCTATTAGAAATCCTGAGAATGCAATTGTTGTGATATTTGCTGCTGTGATTGATATACTTTCATTAGTATATTTCAATCCCTGCATTAGAACGACTGGATAAAAATTTGAAGTGGACAGAGCAAATAAAAATACAGCTAAGATAATAATATAAATATTTGCAGTTAAAATAGAAATAAAGAAAATTAAACAGCCTACTAAACCAAAATACCCTGCTGCAAATTTTTCGCCGTAAGCATTAACAATTTTTTCACCATAAATTCTTCCTATAAACTCACCACCTCCCCAGCAAAGAATTGATAATGATGCAACGTACAATGAAGCATTAAGATCTCTTTTTAACCATAATGGTGTCCATTCTAACATAATACCAACAGTGCCCATGAATATTGCTAAATTTAATCCAAAGAATAAAACCTTTCTTTCAGGAATTTTAAATTTAGCTAACTTTTCATAGTAATCATTTTCAGAAGATAAACCAAATATGAATGTTAGAATAACTATTAAAGTTAAAAAGAATATTAAACCTATAAAAATATGTGGTGGGTATAAATTTAAATAAAAAAATAAACTTGCAAAAATACCACTAATAATAAAACCAAAACTAAATGAAGCTTGTTGGTATGTTTGATAAATTCTTTTAGTTTTATTTTCAATAAAGTTAGTACTACTAGCAATTGTAGGAAAAATTAAACCTGCAGCTATCGATAATGGAATACTGGACAAAAAAAAGGTTTGTATGTTGCTAGCTGTAATAAATATATAGGGAAATATTGCAAAACTCAATTGACCTAACATTAAAGTTTTAGTAGTTCCAATAAGTGGTACAACTACTCTTCCTGATAACTGGCTGAAAAAAAGTTGTAGAACTGCAAAAATTGTAAACCAAATTCCTAAATCAGTTTCTTTAATGCCAACTCTATCAAATAACCATGGAATATTTGTTACAGTTATTCCCCAAGTAAAAGCAAGTGCAAAACCATTTAAACAAATGGCAAAGAATGCTTTTCTATACATAATTTTTATTAATATTATTTAATAATTGTTACAATATTATAAAACTATTAAGTTCTAAGAGTAGTTTTGGATACAACTAATTCCTCACGCCTATTTTCTCTGAATACAACAAAGATACCACTTCCCATAATAAGGAAAATACCAATAAATGAGTTTATATCGGGCACTTCAGAAAAAATAATAATTCCTATTATTATCGCAAAAATCAAATGGACGTACTCAGTTATACTGTTAACTAAAGGTGACCCTACTCTGTATGCTGCAATCAAACAAAATATCCCAAGACTTCCAGTTGTAGAGATAAAAAGTATTAATCCAATAAATTGAAGATCATTAATTATCCAAGGATTACTAAGAATAGAAAAAATTGATAAATTAACGTCTGAATTATGTAATAAAATACTAATTGCGCTTCCTCCAACGAATGCACCTATATAAATATGAAAAGTTTGTTGGAATAAATTATCATTTTTTGCAGTTTTTTTTGCCAATGTCATCGATAATGCATAGGTGGCTGCAGCAATGATTGGAAATAACATATAAATATTTATTTCATTAAATTCTGGCTTGATGATTAAAAGTGTTCCACTAAAACCAACAAAAATTGAAAATATTCTATTCAAGCCAATTTTTATATTCAGAATAAAGTAAGAATAAATAGTAATAAAAAATGGACTCACAAAAAACAAACTTGTTGCTTCAGCTAAAGTAATTTGGCTTAACGAAATAAAAAACAAGGTAAAGCCAAAGAAGAAGGTGGAACCTCTAAAAATAGCAATATAAGGGTGCGCTGTTCCAAAGAATATTGGTTGTTTTGTATAAATTAAATAAAGACATAACAAAGAAAATCCTATTCCTCCTCTAAATACGAGTATTTGCATTAAAGAGGCATCATGAATGGTGTATTTAATTAAGACGTCCTGGGTAATGATGAACAACATCCCCACAATAATTAAAATAAGACCTTTTATGTTATTATTCATATAAATTTTCTTAGAGTAATTTAGGTATTAGTTTAGAAAAAAAAATAATATATAATTATTTCGATGATTTTATATCTTGTAACACCGCTAATTTTGATATTTGCTAGTTCTTTAGGATTAATCATTAATCCCTCTTGGTCAATTTCACCTTTTATTTGGGTTTTTATATTAGTTCCAATTATTGACCTTGTATTACCTTACTTAAGTAAAGATGATGTTGAACTAAATGAAAGTGTGTTTCACAATTTTTCTATTTTAATCGTACTTCCTTGCATTTTATTTTTAATTATATTTGGTTTAATCGTTGTTTCTGATTCTAGTATTACTTTATTAACCGCTGCAGCTTTGGGGGCAGCTGTAGGTATGTCTGGCGGTTCTATTGGCATTACAACTGCACATGAACTTATTCATCGAAAAAATAAATTTATGCGAGGCATTGGAGTATTTTTATTAGTATTATGTTGTTATGGGCATTTTCGTATAGAACATATTTATGGTCATCATTTAAATGTAGCTACTAAAGAAGATCCTGCCACAGCAAGAAGAGGTGAAAATTTTTATTTTTATTTTATTCGCTGTGTAATCAATAGTGTGATTTCATCATGGAATATTGAAAAGAATATTCTTGATAGAAAAAATCAAAATATCTTAAGTTTTCAAAACAGAATGATTCATTATTTTGTATTAGAATTTTTATTTTTAGCATTTGCTTATTTAATTGCCGGTATGAATGGTTTAATTTTCGTTATCTTTCATTCTTTTGTTTCAATTATCTTATTGGAGTTAGTAAATTATATTCAGCATTATGGTTTAGAAAGAAAAAAAGAAAATGGAAGGTATGAAAGATTTACAGATTTACATTCTTGGAATAGTCGTCACATCTCTGCTAATTGGTCGACATTTAATTTAGGTCTTCATGCTGAACATCACCAGAGTGCATCGAAGCCCTATCCTCTTTTATCTCAAGAAGAAAAAGCAATAGAGATGCCTGCTAATTACTCCATCATGTTAATTATGGCTTTAATCCCTCCTTTGTGGTTTTTTGTGATGGATAGGAAAATAGATAACTTAAAAACTATTTAATTTAATATGATAGATTTTTTTTCTAAGTTGAAAGATAATCGTATTTTTCAATTTTCTGTTGTTGTTATAATTATATTAAATGCAATTCTTATTGGTGCCACAACATATCAATTAGATCCTATATTTTTAAATACTATTCACTTACTTGATTATGCAATCACTGTTTTCTTTGTTATTGAAATACTTATTCGTTTTATTGGTGAAAAAGAAAAGAAAAATTTTCTAAAAGATGGTTGGAATGTATTTGATACAATCATTGTAGCAATTTCACTCATTCCTATTCCAAATAATTCTAGTTTCTTAGTTTTACGTCTTCTTCGTATTTTTAGAGTATTAAGATTAATTTCTGTAATACCTGAATTAAAAAAAATTATAGAAGCTATTCTAGCTTCTATAAAAAGAGTATTTTTTGTCAGTCTACTGCTTTTTATAATACTCTATATTTATGCAACAATGGGCTCTATTTTATTTGGTGA
The DNA here is from genome assembly GCA_902572735.1 of uncultured Alphaproteobacteria bacterium. Lineage (GTDB taxonomy): Bacteria > Pseudomonadota > Alphaproteobacteria > HIMB59 > CACPNW01. Next base: position 9,376 of record CACGGX010000004.1, on the reverse strand, counting down.
AGATGATCCAGAACGATGGGCCGATCTAGGAATATCCCTAATTACCCTTTTTCAAGTTTTAACTTTATCTAGTTGGGAGAATGTCATGCTGCCTATGCAGGCTATTTACTGGTGGGCATGGATTTACTTTTTCAGCTTTATTTCAATTTGCTCAATTACAATATTGAATTTGGTGATTGCTATCCTTGTTGATGTTGTAAATCATCAAAAATAACCTGAAAAAATTACATAAATCTTCAAATATTAATGCTTATATGGTAATTATTTGACATAATTATAGCAGTTGTAGAATACCTGCATTAACAAAACTATAGGGAGGTATAATGTTTGATAAAAAAGACAATAATTCAAATTCAACAACTGATGTATTTAGACCTGCAAAGGGATCCGCAAAAGTTGTAATTGGTCACGGCGTAACAATTAATGGTGAAATTAAAAAAGCTGATGAAGTTCAGATTGATGGTGAAGCAGATGTTACTATGAAAACTGATAATGTAGTTATTGGTGCTACTGGAGATTGCAAAGGGAATATAGAAACACATAATGCTGACATCTGGGGAAAATTTGACGGTGAAATAAAAGCTTCTGGCACTTTAACAATCCAAGAGCAAGGAGTTGCTTCTGGAGACATCGAGTACCAAAACTTACAAATTAAGCTTGGCGGCCAAATTAGTGGTGATATTAAAAAATCTGATAAGATACAGCCTATTAAAAAAGATTCAAAACCATCAGAAGAAAATAATTCATTACAAGAAGCAATTAAAAAAGATTAGTAATTATTTTTTTTAGTTACTAGTATACTGTATTTGCATTCTAATAAATTTTTCTATTAGGGTTTGCATTCTAGTAGATGCATTTAATCATTAAAATGATTTAATAATTAAAGCTTATAATATCAACGAAACTGTTGGTATAAAAAAATAAAGTGAAAATTATTATCATAATTTTTGTTAATAACTATGCCTAAAAATATTATTAAAATTCTAGATAAAAATTTTAGCGATCTAAAAGCAGGTGAAAAAATGTATATCTCATCTCAAGAAATAATAACGATGTCAGAGTTAATAGGCTCTTTAATAATTATATTTGGTTTGATAATATTAGATGGACGAATATTAAAAAATAATTTTTTAAATAAAAACAATGTTAGGTAATAAAGTAAGTTTTAAAAAAGCAAAGATTCCAAAAAAAATAATTTTAAATGGTAAATATGTAAAGTTAGAACCGATTATAATTAAAAAACATGGAAAATTTTTATTTGAAAATTTTCAAAAAGATCAAAAAAATATCATTTGGAAATACTTACCATATGGTCCATTTAATTCTTACCAAAATTTTAGTGAGTGGTTAAGAAAGTTTTGCTTAAGCAACGACCCCTTTTTTTATGCAATATACTCAAAAAAAATAAAACAATATTGTGGAATGGCTAGTTATCTCAATATAGTACCCGATCATGGCACTATTGAGGTAGGTCATATAAATTATTCTCCTATTCTTCAAAATTCTAAAGAAGGTACAGAGGCAATGTATTTAATGATGAGTAATGTATTTAATAATTTAGGTTATAGACGATATGAATGGAAATGTAATAATCTAAACAATGATTCAAAAAAAGCAGCAAAGAGATTAGGTTTTAAATATGAGGGTTTATTTAGACAAATGTTTGTAATTAAAGGAAGAAATAGAGACACAGCTTGGTTTTCAATTTTAGATAAAGAATGGAAAAATATAGAAAAAAATTACTCTAAATATTTATCTGAGAGTAATTTTGATGAACAAGATAGACAAAAAAATAAATTACAAACAAATAATGATAAATAAAAAAGTAAAATTCATAGGATTAGATGGGGATGATACATTATGGCATAATGAAATTCATTTTCAAAAAGCACAAGATGATTTTTGTAAATTATTTAAAAATATTAATCCAAAAAAAATTAAAAAAAAACTTTTAGAAATTGAAAAGAAAAATTTACCTATATATGGATATGGCATTAAAGGCTTTAATCTATCTCTTTTAGAAACCTATATTTACTTTAATAAATATATAACGATTAATAAAGTTAAGGCAATTTTAGATATTGGCAAAACAATGTTAACTAAAAAAGTTCAGCTAATTACTGATGTGGAAAAAGTTTTGATGCAATTAAAAAAAAAAATATAAACTTTTTCTAATTACTAAAGGTGATTACAACGATCAACAAAGAAAAGTTAAACAATCGAAACTTAAAAAATACTTTGATTCAATTATAATTTTAGATGAAAAAGATAAAAATACTTACAAAAAAATATTAAATCAATTTAAAATTAAGCCTAGTCAATTTCTTATGGTAGGTAATTCAATTAAATCAGATGTTTTACCAGTTATTGACATTAAAGGTCATGCAATTCATATACCTTATCATGTGACATGGGAGCATGAAATATCAAATAAAAAAATATTGTCTAATAGATATAAAAAACTCAATAATATTTTAAATATTCTTAAATGAATTTTGAAACAACTTATAATGTTAAGTTTGATAATATTGATTATCAAATGTCATTGAATTGTAATAAATAATTGTTATTTATTAATAAACGATTTGACACTATTGCGGTTAACAAGCAGCTAAAATGAGATACGTATAAATTTATCCTCCCATTAAGAAAAATGGTGAGGATATTTTTTTAGGAGATAATTATGAATTGTAGAATAGTTATAATCCACCATGAGATATTAAGAAGTCAGTAATTTTTTCAATTCCATTATTGTTTTTCATTTCACCAAAAATATATGGCAAACCATTTCTGGCTTCATTAACATCTTCTTTCATTTGCTCTAAATCAACATTTACATATGGGGCAAGATCAACTTTATTAATTACTAATAAATCAGACTTTCTAATTGCTGGTGCTTTTTTTCTAGGTATGTCTGCGCCTTGAGCCACATCAATCATATAAATTGTTAAATCAACTAACTCTGGACTAAAAGTTGCTGCTAAATTATCACCACCTGACTCAATGAGTATTAACTCTAAATCTGGAAATTTTTTTTTCATCTCATCTACAGCAAGTAAATTAATACTACAATCTTCTCTGATAGCTGTATGTGGACATCCACCAGTTTCAACACCTTTAATTCTCTCTATTGGTAAAACCTGTGCTTTCATTAAGTATTCTGCATCTTCAGTTGTATAAATATCATTTGATATTACTGCCATAGAAATTTTTTTAGACAGATAACGGCATAATGCTTCTGTTAAACTCGTTTTACCAGTCCCTATTCCGCCACCAATACCTACCTTTAACGGTCCATTTATATTATTCACGTTAAATAAATCCTTGAGTCTAAGTTTTCATGCTTAATAGCAAAAATATCACCAATAAAAAAAGTTGTACCGATATCTTTGAGAGTTAGTTTATCTGAAAGAGTTAAAAAATCTTGAATTTGATTAATAAAAATAACATTAAGACTCTGCCCATCTTTTTGAGACATTGGGATATGTTTTACACATACATTTATTAAATTAGAAATAAATGATTGTAGATAAAACTTAATTAAATCATCAAACTTAATATCAAAATATATTCCAGCTTTTGCTAAACAATATATATATGATGTATTTTCAGGCAAAGATAATTCCCAACTATCTTTCATGATTTTACGAAAAGAATTACCCATATCTATCATTTCTATTTGCCTTTCTTTTGAAGAAGCACTTGCTAAGATTAATTGATTAATTTCCCCACCTTTGTAAATAGACTTCAAAAAAATATAGTCATTTCTTAATGTGCCATAAAATAAAAGAGCATCTAAAAATTCTTTAACATCGTCTTTGTTTTTAATTTTTTTATTATCTATCAGAGCTTCTAAACCATGAGAGTATGCATACGAACCAATAGGAAAAGATGATGAAAACCATACTTGTAATATTTGATGAGGATCTTTAAATTTTTTCATTTTAATGTTTATGGCTATGCGTTCTGCCCAAACCATAAGCACCACCTTCAGGTTTAAATTTTTCAAAAACTTTTTTTACATTTCCATGTAACTTTAAAATCATATCAAGAATTACAGCATCATCTTGAATAAGAATTCTGTTTTCTTCAATTTGACATGGTAGATGTCTATTGCCGATATGCCATATGATTTGCTTTAAATTATCACCTGTTATTTCAATTAAATTTTCTTCTTTAGATATGACTTCAATTAAATCACCATTATCTAATTCAAAAAAATTATTTTCATCAACGCTAACAGTTTCTTCAAGATTAACTAAAAATTCAGTACCATTATTTGCTATAAGTTTTTTTCTACGAATAAATCTTTCTTCATAAGATAGTGAGATTTCATCTAATAAATTCTTATTATTATGATTGTGATGAATTATTTTTAAACAAGTTTGCATTTTAATACATAAAATAACGTTGAGCTAAAGGTAATGTTTTAGCTGGTTCACAAGTAATTAACTCACCATCTGCTAAAACTTCATAAGTTTCTGGGTTAACTTCTATTTTTGGACAATAATCATTTAATACCATATCTTTTTTTGAAATTTTTCTGATATCTTTAACGGGTAATAGAGATTTACTCACTCCAGAGTTTTTAAATGAATCTTTATCTAAAGAAACTTTACTTACAAAAGTGACAGTAGATTTTTCTAATGATTTACCAAAAGAAGAAAACATTGGTCTTGAGTAAACTGGTTGTGGTGTTGGTATAGATGCATTAGGATCACCCATTTGTGCACATGAAATACTTCCACCTTGTAATACCATTTCAGGTTTAACACCAAAAAAAGCAGTGTCCCAAATAACAATATCAGCACGTTTATTTTTTTCGATACTTCCAATATGATCAGAAATACCATGTGCTAATGCAGGATTAATTGTATATTTAGCAATGTATCTTTTAACTCTTACATTATCGTTATCACCCTGCTCTTCTTTTAATTGTCCCCGTTGAACTTTCATTTTATGTGCTGTTTGCCATGTTCTAATAATAACTTCACCAACGCGACCCATGGCTTGACTATCAGAAGCAATAATTGAAAAAGCACCCATGTCATGCAGTATATCTTCTGCAGCAATTGTTTCTTTTCGAATACGACTTTCAGCAAAAGCAACATCTTCAGGTATTGATTTATCTAAGTGATGGCAAACCATTAACATATCTAAATGCTCTTCAACTGTATTAACTGTATAGGGTCTTGTTGGGTTGGTAGAAGAAGGAATAACATATTGTTCACCACAAACTTTTATAATATCAGGTGCGTGACCACCACCAGCTCCTTCAGTATGAAAAGCGTGAATAGTTCTTCCATTAATTGCTTTAATTGTACTTTCGACAAATCCACTTTCATTTAATGTATCTGTATGAATCATAACCTGAATGTCATGATCATCAGCTACATTTAAACAATTATCTATTGCTGCTGGAGTTGTACCCCAATCTTCATGTAATTTTAGTGAGCTTGCACCAGCAATTACTTGTTCTTCAAGTGCTTTAGGCAATGAACTATTTCCTTTACCAGCAAAAGCCAAGTTCATAGAAAAAGCATCTGCTGATTGAATCATTCTTTCTATATGCCAAGGTCCTGGAGTAACTGTAGTAGCTAAAGTACCATGTGCAGGACCAGTTCCCCCTCCCAGCATAGTTGTAATACCTGAATGAAGTGCATCATCTATTTGTTGAGGGCAAATAAAATGAATATGGCTATCAAAACCACCAGCAGTTATAATTTTGCCTTCACCAGCAATTATTTCTGTTCCAGGTCCAATGATAATATTTACATTTGGTTGAGTATCTGGATTACCTGCTTTTCCAATTTCATTAATTAATCCATCTTTAAGACCAATATCAGCTTTATAAATTCCATTTACATCAACAATTAAAGCGTTTGTTATAACTGTATCAACAGCGCCGTCTTTACGAGATACTTGAGATTGCCCCATTCCATCTCTGATAACTTTTCCTCCACCAAATTTTACTTCTTCACCATATGTTGTTAAATCTTTTTCAACTTCAATAAAAAGTTCAGTGTCAGCAAGTCTGACTTTATCACCAGTTGTTGGCCCATACATATCGGCATAAGCTTCTCTTTTTATTTTTTTCATTACAATTGACCCATTACTTTCTTATTAAAACCAAATATCCTCCTATTTCCAGCTATTGGAATTAATTCTACATCTTTTGATTGACCAGGCTCGAAACGAACAGCTGTACCAGATGGTATATCTAAACGCATACCATTTGATTTTTCTCTATCAAATTTTAAATATTCATTTGTTTCAGCAAAATGATAATGACTACCAACTTGTATTGGTCGATCTCCACTATTTGAAACTTTTAAAATGATTGATTGACTTTTATCATTCAAATTAATGTCACTATTTTGTTTTGTTATTATTTCACCAGGTTTCATTATCTAATTGGTTTATGTACTGTTACTAATTTTGTTCCATCTGGAAATGTTGCTTCAACCTGTACTTCAGGTATCATGTCTGGAATACCATCCATGCAATCTTCTTTTTTTACTACGTGTGCACCTGTTTCCATCAAGTCTGACACCATTTTTCCATCTCTTGCACCCTCAATGACAAAATCTGTTATCAAAGCTATAGCTTCTGGGTAATTAAGTTTAACACCTCTTTCTAAACGTTTTCTGGCAACATTAGCTGCCATACTGACCATCAACTTATCTTTTTCTCTTGGTGTTAATTTCATTTATAGATCCCAACTTTTTGGTAGTTTATCATTTATTATATTTTTCATAATAAAATTTAGTGTTTTTTTTAAATCATAATTATCATCGGCAAAGCACCTAATTACAATCTTATTATCAAATTTTGTCATTTCACAATAATGATTTTCTTTGGTTTTTGTAACTTTACTTAACTCAAACTCAAGTTGATGAATAATATCACCAAAAATTAAAATTGTTGATAAAGAAGATTGATTATCAAATGTATAATTGTTTTTAAAATTATCAATCGTTGATCCTTTTATATTAATTGCTTCAAAATGCTTTATTGAAGAATTCGTAAAAATTTTCCATTGATCAGAAAAAGAAATATTTTTAATTTTTTCAGACATTGCTTTTCTTCCAAAAATTGTAGTTTCACAAAAAATCAAATTAGAATTATTTGATAGATTAATATTTATACTTCTTCTTAATTTTGAATTATCAAATAAAATTAACTCTTTGGGCAACCAATACAAAGTTGAATTATTTAAATTTATATTTATGTCTACTCTAGCAGGATCACCAATTCCTGAATAAATCTTTTCTGCGGCTTGAGTACAAATACTTAATTCAGAATTATGAATTGTAGCATTAATTTCAATATTATCATTACAAGTAATGCCTCCTGCAGTATTAATTAAAACTAATTCTTTACTTTTATTATAATTATTTGGATTTAAAATTTTACAACAACCACTTTGAAAAAATCTTAAAAAATCATTATCTAATAATTCTATATCTATTTTTCCATTTGATCTTTGGAGTAGTTTGTCCATTATTGTTTTATTAAGTATAATCAAAACAAAATTTAAGAAAATAAAATACTTAATGGTTTAAGGTTAAAAATTATTAATAAACTAGTGAAATTTAATTTTTCATATAAATTTTACCAACGAAAAACAAACCTAAAGATACTGAAAAACCTATTCCTATTGCATATATCAATGTTCCTATTCCTACTTTTCCACCTAAAAAAAATCCTAAACCCACAGCTGATAGTTCAAGTAATGTTCTAATAAATGAAATTGAAAAATTAGTTTGTTTATTTAAGCCAGTCATCAATCCATCTCTTGGGCCAGGTCCTAAATTTGCAGCTAAATAAAAACCACTACCGATACCTATTATGAAAATACCAATTAATACTTGTAAAAATTGAAATAAAAAATCTTTTGGATAAGGAAGATAGATCAATGAAAGATCCAAAATCACAGAAATTAAAATAGCATTTAATATTGTTCCAATGCCTGGTTTTTGTTTTAGTGGAAACCAAAGTAACAATACTGCAACACTTACAAAAAATGTTGTAATACCTATAGTGTAACCAGTTTTGAATGCTAAACCCTGATGTAGCACAAACCAAGGTGAAACACCCAAATTTGCAGTAATTAATAATGCCTCACCAATGCCAAAGAGAATAAGTCCTAAAATTAAATAAAAAATTGTTATTTTTTTTGGTTTAAGATTATATTCGAAAGGAGAGCTCCAATATAATTTAGGTATTTCTTTAAGTCTTAATATGTGAATAAAGATTTTTACCATCTAAGACTCATACAACTTAAACCTGCATCAACCTTTGAAATTTCATCAATATTAATTTTAAAAATATTAAAACTTTTCGATAAAATTTCTTCAGTTTTACTGAAACCATCTGGAATTAATAATTTATTGTTAATTCGAATACAGTTTGCTGCATTTTCTTCACCCAATGGTAATTCAATTAAATTATAATTTTTTTTTAAGTAATCTAATTTCGACATTCTATTACTTACTAAAATTATATCATCATCTAATAAACTGCATTCAGATTTAAAATGAAGAATATCTTTTGGTGTTTGACATACTTCAACAGTAGCGCCAAGTGAGATTAGTATATTAGATAGATTTTCCGCACCTAGTTTATTAGTTCTATTTGATAAACCTATAATAAAATGATTATTAATATTTAATATATCTCCACCTTCTATGATGCCATTTTCGACAATAAATATTTTTTCAAAGTATTTGCTTATTTCATTTTTAATTATTTTTGCTTCACCATTTCGTGAAAAATCACTTGGATTTAATATAATAATATTGTTTTTAAAGATGAGAGCAGGATCTTCTACAAAAATACTATCAGGATATTGTTCTAAACTTTCTAATAAAATTATATTTAATCCTGCATCTTCAATGGAAGTGATATAATTATTATGTATCTCTAATATTTTTTCGTAACTTGGATGTAAATACTGAGAACTTAGTGCATTATGTATACTCTTATTTGGTTTTCTAACAATTGCATTTGTAAATTTATATGTCATATTTGGCGTGCCCGGCATGATTCGAACATGCGGCCCCCAGATTAGGAATCTGGTGCTCTATCCTACTGAGCTACGGGCACTCCTAATTTAATTTTTATGATTTAATGTTACTTCACCAGTTTTTGTATCAACAACATCAAATGTTTTTTCATTATTACTCATTCTTTTGGTTCTAGCAGCTGAAGCACGTTCCATTGCTTCATTATCAGCATATAAAGAAATAGCCATAACAGTTGTATCACTTGCTCGTATTTGTAACAATTGTTCAGCCTCTGGAAATTCAGATGGTGCTTTTTCTGAATAATCTTTAATAGATTCGTCAGCATCTTCTTTAGTTTTAAAATTAAT
>CACGGX010000003.1 GCA_902572735.1 uncultured Alphaproteobacteria bacterium | reverse complement strand
AAAATTTATAATGCACTTGGTGTTAAATTTTTACCTATGGGTAACACAGGAAACCAAATGGGTGGTTGGTTTAATAAAGAAATCAATACTCCTGATGACTATAAAGGTCTAAAAATGAGAATGCCTGGCTTAGGTGGTAGAACTATTGAAAAACTTGGAGCTACACCTGTATTGCTTGCAGGACCTGATGTTTTACCGGCTTTAACTTCTGGCGCAGTTGATGCAGCAGAATGGATATGCCCAGCAGCAGATTTAGGTGCTGGATTATATCAAGCTGCAAAGTATTATTATGGACCAGGATGGCATGAACCATCTACTCTTCTAGATTTATCTATGGATCTTAAAGCATGGGAAGCACTTGATAGTGACACTCAAGGCTTAATCGATGATTTAGCTAAATCTTTCAACATGACTGTATTTAGTCGTTTCCAAGCTATTAATGGACCAGCATTACAAAAACTTGTTAATGAACATAACGTAGAAATTAAAACTTTCCCAGATGAGGTTTTAATAGCTCTTGGTAATGCAGCAGGTGAAGTTGTTTTTGAAAGGGGTTCTATTAACTCTGAAACAAAAGCTATAACAAATCACTTATTATCTTTCAGAAAAGTCATTAAAGAATGGTTTACTAAAGGTGAGCAAAACTTCTCACGTATAAGAGATTTACCATTTAAGTTTCCTGATTCAGTATAATATTTGAAATTTTTTAATTTTTAAGAGGTCTTTTTTGAGACCTCTTTTTTTTTAGTTTATTAACCTAGGAAGCCAAGTTGCTATTTGTGGAAACGCGAATACTAAGATTATTGCAAGTATTTGTATAAAAATAAAAGGAATTACACCGGCATATATATTGGATGTTTTAACATTTTCTGGAGCAACACCTCTTAAAAAAAATAATGAAAATCCAAATGGAGGCGTTAGAAAACTTGTTTGTAGATTAAGAGAAATTAAAATTCCTAACCACAAAGGATCAGCTCCGTTCGCAATTAATCCTGGACCTACTAATGGGATAATAACAAATATAATTTCAATATAATCAAGGAAAAAACCCAATATAAAAATAGTTAACATTACTATAATTAAAGCACCATACTCTCCACCTGGTATATTAGTTAAAAAATTACTAATCATTTCATCTCCCTGAAATCCTCTGAATACTAAAGAAAACATTGATGCTCCAATTAAAATGATAAAAACAAATGAACTCATTTTTACTGTGGTAATTGCAGCTTCTGAAATATTTTTAAGATTTAGATCCCTTCTTAATAAAGCTAAAATAGCAGCACCTGCAGCACCGACAGAAGCAGATTCAGTTGGAGTAGCTACACCAAGAAAAATAGATCCAAGAACTGCTAAAATTAAAAATATAGGTGGGATTACTTCAAACAGAGCATTTTTCCATATTTCAGCTTTAGGTTTATTAGAAATTTTAAGAGGTAATTTATCTGGATGTAATCTAGCAGTAAAAAGAATGTAGATAATGAAAAATCCTACTAACATTAAACCAGGTAAAAGAGCTCCAGCAAATAAATCTATTGCGGTTACTGGTAGTGGTGCCAAGTCTCCTGTTAAAAGACCAGCCTCTTCATTTGCTCCCTGCAACATTTCAGCTAGCAGTATTAAAACAATTGAAGGAGGTATTATTTGCCCTAAGGTTCCTGAAGCACAAATTGTTCCCGTAGCAATTTTTTCATCATAACCTGCTTTGAGCATACTTGGCAATGCAAGCATACCCATAGTTACTACTGTTGCTCCAACTATTCCTGTAGAGGCAGCAAGCAACATCCCAACTAAGATAACACCTATTCCTAATCCACCTCTTACTGAACCAAATAAATCTCCTATAGACTCTAAAAGTTTAGCTGCAATTTTTGTTTTTTCCAGCATAACTCCCATAAAAATAAATAGAGGTACAGCGACAAGAGCTTCATTAATCATCACGCCATAAATTCTTTGAGGGAAGAAAAGAAGCATTTTAAAATTAAACACTCCTAATAGATCACCTACAAAAGCAAAAATTAAAGATGATCCTGCTAAAGTAAAAGCAACAGGAAAACCAAATAACAAAAACAACAAAGTTGTTAAAAACATTATTACTGCTAATACTTCAGGAGTCATTTGAATTTAAACTGATAAAATTATTAATAATTTTTGAAATTACCTGTATGAAAAGAAGAAAAGCAAAAATAAGAATTGCTAGTTTTAATAAAAATATCATTGTCAAACCGCCTGCTTCTCTAGACACTTCATTCATTTGCCAAGATTTGTAAACAAAAGGAAAGCTATAAGACCAAATTATATACAAAAAAGGTAATAGTAAAACTATGTTGCCTACTAAATCAACTATTACACGATACAATTTTGATGAGTTTCTATAAATTATATCAATACGTACATGATCGTCATTTAAGTATGTGAAACCAGCGCCAACCATAAAAATATATGCATGCATCCATACATATGTTTCTTGCATCCATATAAAACTGATTCCAAATAAGTACCTTAATACTACTACTAAAAAAACATTTATTGTCATGAGAACTACTAGAAATGCACAAAAGTAACCAGCATATTTATTAATTGTACTTAAAATAAGAGAGATATTTTTCATATTTACTATTGGAATGTATCAGTAAACTTAAATATATTTAAATAAACAAAATTAGCCATCAAATTTCTGATTTTTATTGAAAAATTTAGGAACTTTTTTACCAGCCTGAGCTCTCTTTCCAATCCAAAACTCAACATCATCCAATTTTCTATTTTTAGAACCAGTACTCCATTCTAAACCATCCTCAATGGTTAATTGAGTGACATCTGATAAAAAATCATCTTTCTTGATTTTAATTAATTGAACTCCACCACCCTTTTGTAATTTTGGCAAAGCATCTATTTCAAAAATTAGCATTTTTTGCAACTTAGTAACACAAGCAATATGTTTTTTTGTAAGATTTAATACTTTAATTACAGCATCATTATTTTTTAAATTAAATAATTGCTTACCTTTCTTTTGGTTAGTTACAAGAGATTCAGTATTACTAATAAATCCTTTTGCGTTTTTGGATACAATTAAGAACTCTTCATCGATTGATGAAAGTAATCCAGTAACTTTATCATTTGGCATACTGTCGACAAAGTAAATAAATGATTTAGGATTACTATTTCCACCTGGTAAAATATTTGGATCAATCGTGTAAACTTTACCAGAAGAAACAAACAAAAGTATTTTTTGGTTTGAATTTAAATTAACTGAAAATAGATTATTTTTTTTTATTTTTTCAATTTCCTTTTCATCAGTTATCTCTTTAATTCTCTTGAGCTGAAAATCTTTATCAATGATAACAGTGAATTTTTCAATTTCTTTAAATTCATCAATACTAATATCAATATCATTATTTTGTTCTGATGAAATTAAGGATTTTCTCTCCTTTATATCAGTATCTAAATCACTCTTTATAAGATCTAATTCACTTACTATAAATTTATCTAGTGTTTTTTTATCTTTTATTAATTTATTAAGATATTTTAACTCTTTATTTAATTTTTGGATTTCATCTTTAATATTTTTTTCATCAATCTTTCTTAGAGATCCTAAACGCATACTTAAAATTGACTCACATTGTAAATCAGATAATTTATATTTTTTTATTAATTCTTTTTTGGGATTATCCTTAGTTCTTATTATTTTTATTATAGAATTTAAATTTTTAAAAACAATTTGATAACCCTTAAGAATTTCTAGTCTCTTTTTAATTTTTTCTATATTAAATTTTGATTTTCTTTTAATGGTAACTTTTCGATGTTCTAAAAAATTAGATAGTATTTCAATAATTCCAATTTGTTTAGGCTCTATACCATCAATTAAAACATTAAAATTACAAGAATACTTAATTGATAGATCAGTTAATTTAAAACATAAGCTTATTAATTTTTCAGAATCAATATTTCTGGTCTTTGGCTTTAATACAATTCTAATATTTTCATCTGACTCATCGATAACATCGTCCAAAGGTAATTTTTTATTATTGATGTTATTAGCAAGTTGTTCGATTATCTTAACTTTATTAACTTGATATGGAATTTCAGTAATAATTATTTGATACAAACCATTTTTTAATTCTTCTATTTGGTATTTAGCATTAATATTAAATGATCCCTTGCCACTCTTATAAATTTGCTTTTTTTCATTACTATCTAAAATTATTTCACCACCTGTGGGAAGATCTGGTCCATTAATAATTTTTAAAATTTCAGTAAGTGAAGCTTTATCTTTTTTTATTATTAATTTTAATGCATCAATTAATTCAACAATATTATGAGGGGGGATGTTTGTAGCCATGCCTACAGCTATTCCCATTGCTCCATTAATTAAAATATTAGGAAGCTGAGATGGTAGAACCACTGGTTCTAAATTTTGACCATCGTAATTATCTTTAAAATCTACAGAATTTTCTTCGATACCATCAAAAAAATAATTTGTATAATCTTGTAATCTTGCCTCGGTGTATCGCATTGCTGCAGGATTATCACCATCAATATTTCCAAAGTTGCCCTGACCATCGACCAATGTAATTCTTGTAGAAAAATCCTGAGCCATCCTTACCAAACTATCATAAATAGCTTGATCTCCATGCGGATGAAATTTACCCATCACATCACCAACAATTCTTGCACATTTTTTATAACTTGAACTTTTGAAAAGTTTTAGTTGATACATTGAATAAATTATTCTGCGATGAACAGGTTTTAATCCGTCCCTTACATCAGGTAATGACCTTGAAACAATAGTTGATATTGCATAAGAAAGATACTTTTCACTCAGTATAGTATCTAAGTTAGATTCAATTATTTTGTTCATTCTTTTCTAAAAAACTGATTATATTTTTCTTAAATAAAATATACTGATTTGGCAATTTATGATTTAAATTTGATAAATGATTTTTAATAAAAATAATTTCAAAAATTTTAAAAAAATTATTTAAAGAGTTATAATCGAATGTAATATTTGAATTACTCACAAAAAGATGATGAGGAAAATCAATAGTATAGTTTGAGTAATTTTCTTTAAATTCTAAAGTATCTGTATCAAAATATTTCAATCTATTATTGTTAACATAATCTAATTCGTATCCAATATATTTAAGTAAATCAAATAAATAGATACAAAAGAAATTTAACCATTTTTTTTTATTAATCATAATTTCTAAAAACTCTTTAGAAATTTTATATATTTGGTTTATTTTTTGCCCTTCAATTACTGAGGCATTGATTAAAGACACAACTGAAAGTAGGCAGCTTAGTTTATATTTATCATTAATAACACTTGATAAATAAGGTTTTGATAATTCAGCTTTTATTGATGGTGGACGATTACCAATGTATGTTACGTCCAAATTTAAAAAAAAACCAAGTTGCATTATGTTTTTTTTATTTTTTGAAAGTCCTCCGTATACAATTCCTGAGAATACCTCATCGGTATCTGATAAAAATTTAATTAATAGATCATTATCTTTAAAAACTTTTGAATGTATAAGTATACCGTTAAATTTTTTTTGCATCTGATGAAATAATATTAATATAAAGATGAGTTTTTACATCTAAAATATTAGAAATTTCTTTTTGACTTTTTATTCTAATATCTTTTATTTTAGATCCTTTTCTACCTAATAAGATTTTTTTATATCTGTCATTCTTAATAATAATATCTTGCTTTATTTTTAGCTGTCCATTTTTCAAATATTTAAAAGTTTTATTAGTTACTTCTATATTATATGGAATTTCTTTATGAATGAGTGATAGTATCTCATTTCTTGTGCATTCATTAGTAATAAAAATATCATCTTTGTCTGTGATTTCATCATCCTTATATTGCCACTTTCCATATTTTGATTTTTGTAAAAGATAATCAATTAAATTTTCAAAACCTAATTTTTTTTTAGCTGATATATTAAAAAACTTTTCAATTTTATATTTTTCTGTAATTAATTTTATATGCTTAAGTAAATTTTCTGCTTTTATTAAATCGGTTTTATTAAAAATAATTGAAATATTTTTTTTTAATTCATAAAGTTTAGGAAAATCATTTTTTAAATCATTTAATTCAATTCTTTTTGAGTCAATTAAATACAAAATAATATCTGATTGATTTAAGCCTTCCCATAAATTTTTCTTCAATTTATTTTTTTGTGATTTATTATCTCTAAGAAAGCTAATACCAGGTGTATCATATAGAATTAGTTGAGTATTTTTAAAATTAACAATACCAATTACAAAGTCTTCAGTGGTATTAATTTTTTTATTTGTTATTGAAATTTTTTCTCCAACAAGATTATTTAATAGAGTTGACTTCCCTGCGTTAGTCTTACCAACAAGACTAATTTTTAATATTTTTCTTTTCATTAATTTTTTTTAATGCAATTTCTGCAGCATTTCTTTCTGCCTCTCTTATTGAAGAACCTTTTGAATTGATCTTATTCAAATTTACCACTTTAACTGAAACAGTGAATGTGGGTGAATGAGGCGGTCCTTCTTTTTTTATTAATTTATATTCAGGAAGTTTTTTAAAAAGTTGTTGTGATATTTCTTGTAATAATGTTTTTGGGTCTAAGGTTTTAGAAACTTCAATATCTAGAGATTTTGACCAAAATTTACTTATGAAATCAAATGATGGATTATAGCCTCCATCTATAAATATTGCACCAATTAAGGATTCAACTGAATCTGAAAAAATTGAATTTAACTTTTTATTATTTTTTTTTTTAAAATTGTATTGAAGTATTTCTTCAATTTTCAATTCTTGTGAAATTTTAAACAAAAATTTTTTTTGAACTAAATAAGAATATTTCTTAGATAAATCACCCTCATTAAAGTTTTTATATTTTGAAAATAATAAATTTGCTATTATTAATCCCAGTACTCGATCACCTAAAAATTCAAATCTTTCAAATTCATTAATGTTAATTTTTTTTTCATTTTCTAAATAAAAACTTGGATGTGTAAGGGATTGAATTAACAATTTATTATTTTTAAATTTATAATTTATTTTTTTTTCAAATAGTTTGAGCTTTTTACTATCTATCATTGAATTTTTTGAAAAATTCTTTCATACCTAATTGAGTTTGGCCATTTCCATATCTGTAAAAATCTTGCATTCTCTAAAGAAAAGAAAATAAACTGGGCTTTGCCAACTAAATTTTCATAAGGAATGAATCCAACTGTACTTATAAATCTACTATCTTGTGAATTATCTCTGTTATCACCCATTACAAAGAAATGATTTTCTGGGACATTAAACAGCTGAGTATTATCCGCAATACCATTGTCTGTTATATCAAGAATATTAATCTCTTTATTAAAAAAATATTCATTATACATTCTAACTCTTTTATTAGTTGTTTTGTTATCTGTATCTATAAAATCATTTAATTTTTTTCTTAAGATTTCTGATCCATTAATAAAAATAATACCATTTTTAATTTCTATTTTATCACCAGGTAGACCAATTACTCTTTTTATATAATCAGTCCTATTATTTTCAGGGGTTTTAAATACTACTACGTCACCTCTTTCAGGTATATTTGAAAATATTTTTCCAGATATTAAGGGTATTGAAAATGGAAGGGAATGTCTAGAAAAGCCATATGAATATTTTGAAACAAAAATAAAATCACCCACAAGAAGATTTGGTTTCATTGATCCTGAAGGTATATTGAATGGCTCAAATATAAATGATCTAATTACTAAAGCTATAAAGATTGCAATAAGTATAGATTTCAAATTACCAAAAAAACTATTTTTTTTTGATTTAGTCATAAATTGTCACATTTGCTATTGCGTATTTTTTTTCATCAGAAAGTGATACTTCAATTTGTGTATTTGTAGTTTTATTCATATTTTTAAAAATTATCCTTGCCTTACCATGAAGTTTTATAAATGGTTTACCATATTGGTTATTTACAACTTCAATATCTTTCCAAAATACACCCCTAGCAAGACCTGTGCCTAAAGCTTTAGCGCAAGCCTCTTTAGCAGCATATCTTTTTGCATAAGATTCTACCGAATTTAATCGTTTTTCTGATCTTTCTATCTCAGAAATACTAAAACATCTTTTTTTAAATCTATTGCCATATTTATCTATTACTTTTCTTATTCTATTAATATCAATAATATCTATTCCATTACCGTAAATCATATTTAACCTTTTAATCTCTCTAAGGAGGATACTTCTTTTTCCATTCTTAATGCTGCTATTATATTTTGTAAATGATTAGCGTCTCTAACCTCAATGTCTATTATAATCTCAAAAAAATCAGGCTTCCTTACTGAAAAAAGGATATTTGAAATATTACCATTGTTCTTTGCAATAACTGTTGTGACTTTTCCAAGACTTCCCGGTTTATTAAATAATACAACAACAATTCTTGCATTTGATATTATTTCTAAATTACTTTGATTATCCCAAGAAATATTTAACCATCTATCTGGAGTATCTTGATAGGATGTAAGTGTGTCACAATCAAGTGTATGAACGGCAACACCAATTCCAGCAGTTACTATACCAACAATACTATCTCCTTTTAAAGGGGAGCAACAGCCAGCCAGATGATATGACATTCCAGCAGTTAGTCCTTTTAATTTTATAGGATTTTGAGTGTTTTCATTAAATTTAGAAACTGGTATGTAGTTATATTCAGGATAAATTTTTTTAATTACAGAAAGTGCTGTAATTTCTCCTGATCCTATTGATGCGTATACATCGTCTATTGATTTATAATTAGAATCCTCAAGAATTTTTTGTTGAATATTATTGTTAAAATCATAATTTTCTTTTTGAAAATAGTTAATTAATATTTCTCTACCAAAAATTATATGTTCTTCTTTCTTCTTAAATCTAAAAAATCTTCTTAATTGAGATTTAACTTTTGTTGTTACTGCAAATCTTCTCCATAGTGGTGATGGTTGTGAAGTTTCTGACGTAATAATTTCTATTTGATCACCATTTTTTAAAATTGTTTTTAATGGCTGTAACTTATCATTTATTTTAGCTGCTACACATTTGTCTCCTATTTGACTATGTATAGCATAAGCAAAATCTACTGGAGTAGCATTTTTAGGTAATTCTATAAGATCCCCTTTTGGAGTAAAAACAAAAATATCGTTTTGAAATACTTTTAACTTTGAGTTTTGAATTAATTCATCTTGAGTAACTGACGAATTCATTGAATCTACTAGGTCATATACCCACTTGTATTCTCTTGCGTCTTTCTCTTTTATTTTTTTAGGATCTTTATATTTCCAATGTGATGCAACACCAAAATCAGCAATTTGATTCATTATGTTTGAACGAAATTGAATTTCAATTTTTTTATTTTTTGGCCCCATTACCGAAGTATGTAAAGCTCTGTATCCATTTGATTTAGGAGATGAGATAAAATCTTTGAATCTTCCTTGAATATAAGGATATTGCCTATGGATTATACCTAAGCATCTATAACATTCTCTAGTTGAATTAGTAATAACTCTAAAAGCCATAATATCTGAAAGTTGCTCGAAAGAAATATTTTTATTTTTTATCTTATTCCATATTGAATATGGAGATTTAATTCTGCCTTCTACCTTACAAAATAAATCCTCCTGAAAAAAATTGTTTTTTAACTCATATCTAATTTCATCAACAATATTATCGTCCTTTGATTTTAAATATTCCAATCTTTCTATAATTGTTTTTTTTGCATCAGGATTTATTATTTCAAATGCAATATCTTCTAATTCGTCTTGCCATTCCTTCATGCCTAATCTTTGAGCTAAGGGAGCAAATACTTCGAGTGTTTCTAACGCTATTTTAGTTTTTTTATTTTCGTCTTTAATAAATTGAATAGTTCTCATATTGTGTAATCTGTCAGCTAACTTTACTAAAATTACTCTCAAATCTTTTGTTGTCGCTAAAATTAATTTCTTATAATTTTCTCCAAATTTTTGATTGTTTACCTTCAATGAGTATTTATTTATTTTTGTTAACCCCTCTACAAGCTCTACTATCTGACTTCCAAAATTTTTATTAATTTCTTCAATATTTAAATTTGTATCTTCCAAAGTATCATGAAGTAAGCCAGCTACTATAGAGTCAGCATCTAATTTTATTGAAGTTAAAATTTTTGCTACTTCTAATGGATGAGTTATAAAAGGATCCCCAGACTTTCTAAGCTGATTACTATGAGCTTCCTCACTTATTATAAGGGCATGTTTTACTTTATCTTTTTCTGAATTAGTAAGATATGATGTAATTAATTCTATTTCTTTGAGAATTTCTTTAGTCATAAATAATATTTAAATTATTTATTTTATTTATTGTTTAGTTTTATAATAAATCGAGCTTTTTTTCATCATCTGATGAATTTTCTATTTTATCTTCTGTAGTATCAATAGGTATATCTTCTGAAGAATTATTAGTATTTTCAATATTTTGCTTTAAATCATCACCATCTAATTCATTAGTTCCAGATTCATTTTCATCACTGTTATCTTCTATTTCGTTTATTTCTTCATCTTCATTAAATGTATTTGTTTGATATTCCTGTATTAATTCATTTTTTAATTGTTCAGTTGTAAGAGTTTCTTCAGCTATCTCTCTAAGTGCAATAACAGTGTTTTTATCATTATCGATTTCAACAGTTGGATTTTCTCCAGAATACAATTTTCTAGCTCTATTTGAAGCGACTAAAACTAATTCAAATCTACTAGGAAATTTATCTATACAATCTTCAACAGTAATTCTTGCCATAAAAGGCTTATAGTTATCAATTTTTAAAAGTAAATAGTTAATTATTT
The DNA here is from genome assembly GCA_902572735.1 of uncultured Alphaproteobacteria bacterium. Classification (GTDB taxonomy): domain Bacteria; phylum Pseudomonadota; class Alphaproteobacteria; order HIMB59; genus CACPNW01. The sequence goes on along the minus strand of CACGGX010000003.1, from coordinate 96,013 downwards.
TTAAGTAATCTTTGCTTTTTTATATTCCAATCCCTTAGTTTTATTGAATCTCTTTTATCAATTTTTTTCTTACCTTTAGCAATACCGCAAGATAATTTTGCGAAACCTTTATCTGAGAAGTATAAAGATATTGGTATTATTGTAAAACCACCTTGTTTAAGAGATCCTGATATTTTGTCATATTCCCTCTTTGTAACTAATAATTTTCTTTTTCTAGTTGGATCATATTTATGATCTGAGGCATTTTGATACTTTTTTATAAAAGAGTTTGAAAGCCAAAGTTCGCCATTTTGTTCTGTAATATAAGCACCTCTAATTGAACCAGTATTTGTTCGTAAAGATTTAACTTCTGATCCAGTTAATACAATACCAGCTTCTATTTTATTTGATATTGTAAAGTTGTAATTAGCACTATTGTTAGCAGCAATAATTTTCATTTACAAAAGTTGTAATTCTTTAAGGCAGTTTTTGACTATTTTTTTTGTGTCATCTTTAATTTCTGTTAAAGGTAGTCTTGTGTTTGCATTACATAAACCTAATAATGATGCAGCATACTTAACAGGACCAGGACTCGATTCAATAAATAAGGCATTATGTAAAGACGATAATTTAAGGTTAATTTCTTGAGCTTTTGAAATATTTGACTCCTGCCAAGCAATATGCATTTCTGAACATAATTTTGGAGCTACATTGGCTGTAACTGAAATACATCCCTGCCCACCTTGAGCTAAATATGCCAAGGCTGTTCCATCTTCACCAGAAAGAAAACAAAATTCATTTTGCATTTTTTTTCTAGTAAGTAATGGTCTAAATAAATCATTAGTTGCATCCTTTACACCTATTATATTCTTAATTTTTGATAATTCTAACATAGTTTCGATATTCATATCTACAATTGATCTACCTGGTATGTTATAAATAATTATAGGAATATTTGTTTTTTCAGCAATTGTTTTGAAATGCTCATATAGTCCAGATTGTGTTGGTTTATTATAATAAGGTGTTACAATAAGAGCAGCATCAGCACCTGAATTTTCAGCATGATTAGTGTACTCTAAAGCCTCTAAAGTATTATTTGAACCAGTACCAGCTATAACTGGAATTCTTTTATCAGCAATTCTGATTGTTTCTTCAATTATTATTTTATGTTCATCATGAGATAAAGTTGGCGATTCACCAGTTGTACCACATGGTACAAGTCCATGAGATCCATTATCTATCAAATGAGTTAAAACTTTAGTTAATGAAACATAATCAACTTTATCTTCAACAAATGGTGTAATAACAGCAGGTATACTTCCTTTAAACATTTTTATATGGCGGAGAGAGAGGGATTCGAACCCTCGGAAGGAATTACTTCCTTCGCAGGTTTAGCAAACCTGTGGTTTAAGCCACTCACCCATCTCTCCTTTTCGTTTGTCATGATCTTCGTATAAGTCCAATCGTTCTTTTTTCATTGATAAACAAAGATTTTTACAAGTGCAATCTTCCTTAATCAATTATGTTTATATCATGGGATAAGTTAGGATTAAATGTAAAAATTGATCTTTTAGTGCTCGAAAAATGCTCCAGAAGAAATTCGTTAAACCTGTGTGCGATTAGGTACTTAAAAAATTCAATTAAATCGAATTGCAAATGGTGCAATACCCACCACAACCATTTGGCCTAGTTACTTGCAATGTCTGCTAAAGGTCAAAGACAAATACAAACAGCCATCAGTTGAAAAGTTTTAGCAAATGATGCTAGGTTCACATGGCCAAAAAAATTTGTAATTAAATTCCCTTGTTCTCTGTAAAGAAGTTGTATTCTTCTTCCATCTTCTTTCCTATTGCGTGTAGTTCAAGTTCTCTTATGTGCATCTTTGCAGCTTGCTTTCTTGTATTCTGCTCTAATAGCGCTTCATAGAACCCCATAGTAAACTAATCTTACTAGTGCAATATGATCATTAAGTTTTTCTTTCGGTTTGTATTTTAAAATATTTTTCATTGATCACTGCTCACATAGCAAAAGTTAACAAAAGATAACAATTAGCGTTACTTTGCGTAACCATATTTGTAATAAGCCGCCTCTTTTTTCTCTCGAAATAACTTTGAATTTTAGAACACTGATAATTTATTCTAATTTAATGGTAAGTGTTCCGATTAAGTTACCATAAAACTTCGTTTTTTAATCTTAGAACAGTAGAACACCTAATTACCAGAGTATTTTAAAGTTATGGATAGATAATTTTTTAAAGTGTGATTTCGAAATGTGCCAGGTGTTCAGTGTTCTGTTAAGCAAAAACTCCAATAGTTATAGGATTAAAGGTTATGGTTGATGTACAAAAAATTTTAAAAAGATTAAATTTTTTTAATTAACTCTTTAGCTTTTTTAATATTTTCTTCAAAATAAGGGTAATGTTTAGGCAATAATTCAAAATTAAGATTAGTATTTTTAGGAAATTCCAATTCATTAAATATTTCATCGAAGGGGATATTACCCCATCCTAATGGCAAATGAATATCACCCAAACCATAACTAACTGCTTCAGATTTATAAAACGTTGGCATTTTTTGCAATAATCCAAAAGAGTCGTGCATGTGGAGATGCTCACTTAATGGAGCCATTGTTTTTATTTCGCTTATATAATCAGCATTATTATAATTACAGTTAATATAAGCGTGGGAAAAATCTAAACATGCTTTAATTCTATTATGATTGATTTGATTTAAATTATGCGCAATTTCACTTGGTAAAGGAGCGTAAGCCTCCATATTAAATGGAAACAAACACTCTATAGCTAGAGTAACGTTACAAGAATCAGCTAAACTCGATAATTCTTCATAACACTCGTTTTGCTTTTGTAATAAATCACTGTAATGATTTTTATCTTCAAATATTTTTTTGGTTGTATATCCAAAATGGGTCACTAAATGCGAAGCACCTAATTCACCTGATACTTCAATATTTTTTTTTAAAACCTCTTTATGATCACTAAAAAATTCTTCATCCATTAAGTTTACTGAAAGTTCTCCGTGAACAGTATAATTAAAGTCAAAAGTAGAAATAATTTTTTTTAGTTTATCTATTTCGGGTTTAAAAATTTTTTTCCCCACAATTATATCTAAAGCATAAATTGGTAATTCTATTGAATCTACTTCTAATAATTTAAATTGAGTAAGTTCTCCTTCTAGAATTTCTAAATTACTACTACTATTATTGTTTACAGATGTTCCAGTAATTGAAAATCCAACCTCATTCATGTTTAATCAAGTAGATTATATTTATTAAAATAATGTTAAAAAAATATAAAATTTAGTTAATAGAAATTAAAAGAAAATTTTAAAAAAATTCACCAAAAAAGTTAAGGTTTCATTAAATTCAATTTACTCTTTTGCCTTTAACATAAACTTCTTTAATTAATGGAGTATTTTCTAAATATGAAACTCTAAGAAAGTCTGATCTTTTATTAATCTCAATGTGACCCCTGTCATGTAAACCAACTGAATTTGCTGGATTATAAGAAACTAATTTAGTAGATTCACTTAAATTCACACCTTTATCTAATAATTTAAATACAGATTGTATTAGACTCAAAGGAACATAATCAGATGAAAATATATCAACTAAATCAAAGTTGTTATCCACTAAATCATTTACCGAAACATTATCCGAGTGTGATTTATTTCTTATAAAATTTGGAGCACCTAAAACTGTTTTCATTTTAAGTTTTTTTGCTTGTTTTACAGCTTCTAAGGTAGTTGGAAATTCACTAATGTAAATTCCATTTTTGCTTGCTTCATTTACATGTTCTTCTGTTGTATCATCGTGAGAGGCCATAATAATTTTTTTATCTCTCCATATATTCGATACTTTTGGTCTATTCTTTTTTTCAGCTTCTTTTGCCGTTTCCTCTAGTCTTAACATTTTTTCATCAAAATCATATGTACCATGAGATGTAACATTGCTTCCTTTACTGTAAAATTCTAGCATTTTTTCTTTATTTCTCCATTGTCTTTGTCCAGGAGTATGATCCATTAAAGAAGCTAAAGCTATATATTTGTTATCAGAATATTTTTCTAATGTATATAAGAGTTCAGGGTCAGATAATTCACACCTATAGTGAAGATGGTGATCAGCTTTGAATAATCCTAAATCCTTACCTCTAGTAATTGAAGTTATTATATCATCCAAAATACTAGTTCTAATTTTTGTATAGTTTCCAACTAATATTGCATCAAAAACTGTTGTAATACCTGAAGAAATAATTTCATTATCATTAGCTATTGCAGCTGCAATTTTATTTGGCCAAATTGCATTAGGTCTAGGAATAAAATGTTTTTCTAAGTTATCTGTATGAAGCTCTATCAATCCTGGGAATAAATAATCACCCTCAAAATCAATTGCATTAGAGTTATTTAAATCACCCTTATCAATGTTTAAAATTGTTTCATTAAAATTTATTGAGCCAATAAAAGTATCATTTAAAGTAACTATATTTGCATTTTTAATTATCATTTGGAATGTATTTTTCTAAGTTAATTTCTCTTGTACATATTTCATTTCTAATTTTGTTATCATGAACTATAACTATTATTGTTACATTTTTTTTAAGTTTGGATTTAATCATATCAATGATAATGGATTTATTCATATCATCGAGAGATGCTGTTGGCTCATCTAATAAAAGAATAGAATAATTTCCAATTAATGTTTTCGCTAAATTTACTCGTTGTTGTTCGCCTCCAGAAAAAGTTAATGGTGATAAATTCCACATAGATTCTTGTATATTTAATTCAGATAAAAGTTTTTTTATTTTTATTAATGAGTGTTCATCAAATAAAGACTGTTGTTTTAGAGTATCAGATACTATTTCAATTGTTGGAACCCTAGGCAAAACTCTTAAAAACTGACTTACATATCCAATAAAATATTTTCGAAGATTTATTATTTGATGTTCTAATGAATTAGCAATATTGATTTTATTATTATTATAAATATTAATTTCACCTGAAGATGGTAAATAATTTCCATATAACATTTTTAAAAATGTAGATTTACCAATTCCAGATTTTCCAACTAGCGCAATACATTCTCCTGTCTTTATTTCTAAATTAATATTTTTTAAAACATTTAATACGGTGCCCTTCTGGTTATGCAGAATAAATTTTTTATTAACGTTTTTTAATTCGATAATTTTCATTATTAAACTTGTAAAATAGATGAAGTTAAAAGCTGTGTGTAGGAATGTTGAGGATCATCCAAAACTCTATCTGTTAATCCTGTTTCTACAACTATGCCGTCTTTCATAACCAATAATTTATCAGTTAAAAATCGCACAACTGCTAAATCGTGTGTTACTATAATCATAGTAACATTAATATCTCTTACAATACTCTTAATAGTATCTAGTATTTTAGCTTGTACAGACACATCCAGCCCCCCTGTTGGCTCATCCATAAACACTATCTGCGGGTTTGATGATAATATTTTTGATATTTGAAGTCTTTGTTGCATTCCGCCTGAAAAACTTAAAGGAAATTCATCAATTCTATCTGGGTCCATCTCAGTTTTTTTCATCCAATATTTTCCAGTATTTCTTAAAAATGAATAGTTTTTTTCAGATACATTGAGAAGTCTCTCTGCAATGTTACCTCCAGCACTAATTCTTAAATTTAAACCATCTCTTGGATTTTGATGAACTATCCCCCACATGGATCTCATCAATTGTCTTTTTTCTTGTTCAGGTAGAGAAAGAAAGTCTTTTACACCACCTTGATCTAGCGATATGTTAATTTTTCCTGCAGATGGAGAAATTTCTCCTGACAAGCATTTCAACAGTGTACTTTTACCTGAACCAGATTCACCAACAATGCCTAAAATTTCACCTTTATACAAATCAAAATTTATACCTTTGCAACCAATTTGGTTTCCATAAAAATGTGTAAGGTTTTCCACATGCATTATTTTTTTAATATTCATTTATTTTTCTCAAGATTGCTTTTACAAAAATCTGTATCTGAACATATAAAATTTTTCTTTCCCTCATTATTGATAATTATTTCATCTAAGTAACTCTTCGTTGAACCACATATTGAACAACATTCATCCCATGTTTGTATTTCAAAGGGATGATCTTCAAAATCAAGACTTTTAACTTTAGTGTAAGGTGGAATTGCGTAAATTCTTTTTTCTCTTCCTGCGCCAAATAATTGCAACGCTTCCATATTATTCATTTTGGGATTATCAAATTTAGGTATCGGTGTTGGATCAGTAATATATCTATTATTGGTTTCTACTGGATAAGCCCAAGTTTTTATTACTGAGCCAAATTGAGAAATTTCTTCGTATAATTTTACATGCATTAATGCATATTCTTTATATGCATGAAGTTTTCTAGTTTCTTTTTCTTTAGGCTCTAATTTTCTTAGAGGTTCTGGTTGAGGAACTTGGTAAACAATGATTTGATCTTTATTTAATGTTGTTTCAGGAATACGATGTCTAGTTTGTATCAAGGATGCTTCTGCAGTTTTATCTGTAGTCATAATATTACATACACGTTTAAAAAAATTTTTAATAGAAACAGCATTGGTAGTATCATCAGCACCCTGATCAATGACTTTTAGAATATCTTCTTTACCAATTATGGAGGCTGTAACCTGGATACCTCCTGTTCCCCATCCATATGCTAATGGCATTTCTCTTCCTCCAAATGGACATTGATAGCCTGGAATGCAAACAGCTTTTAGAATTTTTCTCCTTATCATTCTTTTAGTTGCTTCATCTAAATACGCAAAATTAAAACCAGTTTTCATAATTTTTTTCCTTGCAGTATTTCATTTCTAAGTTTTCGAATAAGATTTAGTTCACCTTGAAAGTCTACATAATGAGGAAGTTTTAGATGAGTTACAAAACCTTGTGCTTCAACATTGTCAGCATGATAAAGAACAAATTCATGATCTTGAATTGGGAATTTGATTTCTTCACCGTATCCTTCACTTTTTAATGCTCTATCTACAATAGAAATAGCCATAGATTTTCTTTCATTATAGCCAAATGTTAAACCATAACCTCTCGTAAATTGGGGAGGAGTATTTTTATTTCCTTCAAATTGATCTATCATTTGACATTCAGAGATTTCAATACTGCCAATACAAATTTCAAAACCTAATTCATCTGGCGAAATAAAAATATCAACAATACCGTATTTAATTTCTCCAACAAAAGGATGAGTTCCTTTACTTCCAAATCCCCTAATAGCTGAATAAGATAAACCTAGAAGAAAACCCTCATCACCCCTAGCTAGTATTTGCATCCATTGATCTCTGGATGCAGGAAATTTCATAGGATCTCTCGTAACATCAAATGGATTATCTTTTAAATTGTTAATTTCCTGCTCTAATAAATTCTCATTATTAAGATAATCAATAACACTAGGAAATTCTTTATTTTTAGGTTCTTGGTTATTGATGTTTTCATATGAATTTATCTCATCTTCTTTCATTAGAGAAAAATCTAATAATCTGTGAGAATAATCAAATGTTGGGCCAAGTATTTGACCGCCCGGTATATCTTTAAAACTTGCAGATATTCTTCTTTTTATAATTATTTTGCTTGTATCTATAGCAGTTGAGTAAGCATATCTTTCTAAAGTGGTTCTATAAGCTCTCAATAGAAAAATTGCCTCGACCAAATCTCCTTGAGATTGTTTTATTGCTAAAGCAGATAAATCTTTATCATATAATGAACCTTCATTAATAACTCTATCAACTGCAAAACTTAGTTGTTCTTTAATTTGATTTATCTCAATACTTTTAGTGCCAGTTTCTTTTCTTTTATTCTCTAAAAGTTTCAATGAGCTTTTGATTGCTTTTTCCCCTCCTTTTACTGCTACATACATTATTTTAATACCTTTGATGTTCGTGGCAGACAGAAAAAATTATCTTTACATGTAAGAATTAAGTCGACACCTCTTGGAAAAATAAAATTATTATTTTGCCATTGAGATTGAAAATTTTTAGGTAAATTAGTTGGGGATATTGATTTTGTTTTTTGAATACCAGGACCTTCAATTATTAATTCTTCACCGTTAACCAGATCTTCAACTTCAATAATTATCGTGGATGAGTTGTCAGGATATTCATCTGAGCCAAGATTAAAATTTTCAATATTAAATTCCTTATTTTGAATAATTGCAAAGTCACAATGATTAGATTTTTCTATACAATTTGCATTTGTGTTGAAAGTTATAAAGTTTTGTATTTTTGATATCTTTTCAGAATCTATAAAAATTTTAGTATCAATATCAAATAACGTAAAAATAATATTAGCTGTTGAAGAATAAAGAACATTATCTGTTTCAAGATTTTCTGGAACTGTGAATATAGATCCAGGAAAAGAGGTTGCTTTTAAAATTGTTCTAAACATATTTTGTGATGAATGTGTTTGATCTTGATATCCAATATATTCCATTATCCATCACCTCTCACCAGTGTAAAGAAATCAACTTTTGATGAGTTACTTTCATTAATAATGTGATTTTCTTTTTTATTGATTTTATCTTTTAAGTCTAAAATCATACTTTGAAGTTTAGAATAATAATTGTTATCTTGCATTAAAGCATCTAAAACTGCAGCATATTCAGCTCTAATTTTATCTCTACCTAGATGATACGAATAACCAATTACTCCTTCTTCTAATTTTATGACACATTTAGTTAATGTTGCTTCACCCAGATTATAAGGATCTCCATTACCCCCTAATCTTCCTCTTATCATGATGGAGCCAACATTCGGTCCGTAAATTATTTTATAATCTTTAGTATAATTTATATTTTCAATACAATTTTTTAAATCTATTGTTTCTGTTTTTGACAAAATAGAAATCCAATCTTTTCTTTGTATTTTAGACACTTTATTTTGCTCTTAAATCTTGATTTAAATTTGAAAATGAACCTAGAGGAGTAATACTATTTCTTTTCTTAATATCTAACGATATTTCTATTGGTTCATCACCGTAAACTTTCCATAAAAATTTATTATCAAGGGAAATTTGTCCCCAAGATTTTGCTGGTTTTCCAAAATTAGAAAAACTTTCAGTGAGGGATTGTTGAGTAAGATATGTAATTCCATCTTCTTGTGAAAAAGAATTCCAATGCACGTGACCAGACAGAAAAAAAACAGGCATTGATGCTTTACATATACTATTTCTTAAACGGGAAGAATTAGGATATGACCCAAAAGAAGGATTATTTTGAAAGTAATAGTTCCCGATTAGAGATGCAGGAGAAATAGGTACATGAGAAAAAATGATAACTGGAACCTTAGAATTCATTACCTCGTTGTTTAACCATATAAAATCCATTTCATTAATTTTAAATCCAAAAAAATCATCTGTGCGATAAGTTTTAGCATCAGCTCTCCATAATAATATTTTAAAATTATCTAAAAGAATAACTTCGTTTTCTAAAGATTGATTAAATATCTCTTCATTTTCCTTCACAGTAAGATTTACAACATCGTGGTTTCCACAAATATGATAAGTTTTTATTTTATTTTCATTTAATTTCTTAAATATTTCTTTTTGCAAAATAATATCATTTTTTTTATCAATATCATTTATACGATCACCTAAATCAATGATTAAATCAGGTTTTTCTTTATCAACAAAAAGATTAAATTCATCAAGCAAGCTAAGTGCTGTATCACCTCTTTTAGTTAAGCTGTTCTTTCCACAATGAATATCAGCAATTGTAATTATTTTTATCATTAGTTTCTCCCTTCAATTGAATAATTATCATCAGATTTAATGTAAAGTAACGAATAGTATGTGGAACCAATTATCAAAATAATACCAACTAGAATATTAACTGTTAATAATTCATTGAAAAATATAAATCCAAAAATTATTGCAGCAACTAATCTCGAATATTCCCATGGTGCTATATACGATACATCAACTAATTTATAAGCAGTAAGAAAACACCATTGAGCAATTGAACCAAAGGTGATCATTATTAGAACAGGAAAAAAAATTGAAGTTGGAATTTCATTCCAGCTATAAAGCGCAGGTAATAAAAACAATATACTTATAGAAATATTTGGAATTAGCATTATTCTTAAAACTGGCTCTTTTAAGGAGAGTTTTTTAATAACAATAGTTAATCCAGCTGCAAAAATAGCTCCGATAATTCCAACAATACCAGAAAATAAAATTGATGAATTTGAAAATTCTAAGCAAAATAAAACACCTACAAAACCTATAAAAGTAACTATTATTTTTTGAAAAGTAATATTTTCTGATAAAAATAAATAAGCTAACCAAAGTACAAAAAAACTTTTAGAAAAAGATATAGCGGTTGCTGTTCCCATAGGTAAGTTAACAATTGAATAAATCCAGCAAACTATAGCTCCCATTATTAGAAATATTCTTAAAAAATATAATTGATAACTATTTTCTGGTAAGAATTTTAGACCTGAAAATAAAAAAATTGGTAATAGCAGTAAAGTGCTGCCAATAGATTTAATAAATATTATTTGATAAAATGACAGGTAGTGACTCGAAATTTTAAATGCTGACATCATACTTGCTATAGTAAGAGCGCTTATTAAAACTAAAAAACTTGCAAGATATTTTTTATTGATAAAATTATTTAACTTTTTTCTATAAGTTTTGACTGTGTGCACAATATTAATTAGTAAGAAGCATTCTATGATTTTCTAAACTTTCATCATATTGTAAATCTTCTTCAAATTGATGTCCTTTCTTTAATAATAAATCACTTTTCATTTCAGAAAACATTTTTGGTTGAGTCATCTTTATATTTGGATCAGGTGTAGGAACTGATTTAATTAAGTTTTTTGTATAATCATGTTTAGTTTTTCTTAACACATCTTTAACTTTACCACTTTCTACAATTCTTCCAAAATACATAACTGCAACCCAGTCACTTATTTTTTCAATTACTGATAGATCATGTGAAATAAAAATATACGTTAATTTTAATTCTTTTTGTAAATCTTCAAAAAGACCAAGTACAGTTTCTTGAACAGAAACATCCAAAGCTGAAACAGGTTCGTCAGCAATAACTAGTTTTGGCTCAAGAGCTAACGCTCTAGCTATACTTAACCTTTGCCTTTGTCCTCCTGAAAATTCATGAGGATATCTATACAAATGTGAATTATCTAGACCAACTTTATTTATTAACCATTCAACTCTTTCTTGTATAAATTTCCTGGAACCAGCATTATGAATTTCTAATGGTTCTGAAATTTGTTGAGCAGCTGTTCTTCTTGGGCTCAAAGATGCGAATGGATCTTGAAATATCATACCTATATTTTTTTTAAAGTTTTGAAGATCTCTTCCTTTTAAGTCTAATGCGTTGGTTCCATCTAAAATTATTTCTCCAGATTCTGGTTTAACTAATCCTGCAACTGTTTTAGCAATTGTGGATTTTCCACAACCTGACTCTCCAACAATTCCTAATGTTTGACCTTCTTTAATTTTGAAGTTTGCTCTATCTACAGCACATAACTCAGTTGTAACATTATTTAAGATACCTCTTCTTACAGGATATTTTACAGTAACATTATTAAATTCTAAAATAAATTTGTTTTCCTCTCTGTATAATTTTTGATGTTCATTCCCAAGTTTTGGCACTGACTCTATTAAATTTTTGGTATACGGATCTTCTGGATTATTATAAATTTGATTAACGGTACCTGTTTCAATAATAGAGCCTCTTTTCATAACAACTACTCTATCTGAAATTTGAGCAACAACACCTAAATCGTGTGTAATAAACATTACTGCTGTACCATGATTTTCTTTTAATTGTTTTATCAACCATAAAATTTGTGCTTGAATTGTTACATCTAGAGCCGTTGTAGGTTCATCGGCAATTAATAATTTTGGTTCACAAACAAGTGCCATCGCAATCATTATTCTCTGTCGCATACCTCCTGATAATTCGTGAGGATATTGGGAAAATCTTTTTTCAGCTTGAGCAATTTTAACTTCTTTCATTGCCTCTATTACCATTTGCCTCCCTTTTTCTTTTGAGACATTTTTATGAGTAATTAGGGCTTCTAAAATTTGCTCACCTACTGTAAAAACTGGATTTAAAGAAGTCATAGGTTCTTGAAAAATCATCGAAATCATGTTTCCTCGAATGCTTCTTGCCTTCTCTTCTTCGATATTCACCATATTATATTTTTTATCAAATATGATTGATCCATTTTCAATATTTCCACCTGCCTTTTGAATTAATGACATTACGCCCATTGCAGTAACAGATTTACCTGATCCTGATTCACCTACTATAGACACAGTTTCATTTGGATAAATATCAAAACTAATATTTTTTAGAGCTTTAAAATAACTATCATTATTACCGAATGATAATTCTAAATTTTTAACTTCTAATAATTTTTTTTTCATAAAATATTAATCATGGAGGGCAGATTATTCTGCCCTCCTTTATAATTTAATTTAATCTATCATCCTCAAACATGCCTGCTCTAAAATCAAGAACGTATGGTATATGTCCAGGGAAAGGATCCCAATGAAGATCTTCTCTCATTCCATAACTTTCAAATGGTTGATATAGAACTAACATGAAAGCATCTTCTTTGACGAGATCCATTATTTCACCATATTTTGCATTTCGTTTTTCAGGGTCTAATTCCCATCTAAACTCATTATACAATTCAGTATATGCTTCCATACCGATCGATGGATTCCAAAGTTCTCTTGTCATTCCTGCACCACCTGGAGCCCACATTTTTCCAAATGAGCCATGAGGATCTGCATAATACATTGGATTTGACCAATTCTGCATTTGACCATTGTACCCCCAAGAACCAGGCTCACCTTTAGAAGCCCAAGTTTCCGTTGTTCGAATAGTTACATCAATACCAATTTCTTTCCACATCTCGGCCATTGCCTGAGCAGCTAGAAGACCATTTGTATAATAATATGGATCAGTCCAAAATTCTAATTTTGTTCCTTCTAAATTATTATCTTTGATAAGTTTTTTAGCTTTTTCAATATCGTAACTAAAAGTATCAAAATCAGGAGTATAAAATTTCCCGTAGTTAGGATATGAATGCGTACTAGGAACTACAGACTTTCCAAACCATAAAGCATCATTTAAAAGATCTCTATCTACAGCTGATACCATTGCTTGACGAAGTTCTTTAGTGAAAGTTTTTGATCCACCAGAGAGAGCATCACTTTCCCTATCATAGCCAGCACCAGCAAAATAGATTACATGAAATAAAGGAGTTACTGCACCTGTGGTTTTATAACCTGGGGCATTATCAATTGTTGCCAACTGATCTGGCGCTATGTTTGTAGCTAAATCAATTTCTCCATTGATAAGAGCAGTTACTCTTGCCGCAGCTTCTGGAATTCTTACCATAGTTATTTTATCGTATGGTGCTTTTTCACCCCAATAATCATCATGTCTTTCATAAACAATTTCGACTCTTGGATTAAATGATGTAACCTTATAAGGACCAGTACCAACAGGTGCTAATCCGAAAGCACGATAATCAGATATTTCATCAATATCAGGATCACCTGTCAAACCCATAAGATATTTCTTAGGATAAATCATTGATTGTTGTGAAGATAGAAATAATTCCGTTAGAAAATCTGGTTTTTTGGTAATAACTCGAACAGTGTTTTCATCGAGTGCTTCAGCTCTAGCTATATTTCCAAAAAATTCTTTAGATCTTTCTGTTCTTATAGGATCGGTAACATTAATCATTGATTGTAAAGAAAAAAGAACATCTTCAATGGTCATGTCATCACCATTATGAAATTTTACACCTTTTCTAATTTTAAAATCAATAATTTGTTTACTTGGATGAATTTCATACGACTCAGCCAATCCACCAAACATCGGGCCAAATTCATTATCCATATTTTTTGCATTTTTACCTATCAAAGGTTCCATCATGTTTACAAAAAATTGTGAATCAACGTTTGAGTGACTTTGTGCTGGTGCAAACGTGGCTGATAGATTTAACACACCAACTTTTATTTCAACTGCATTCGCAAAAGAAGTTAAAGATAATGATGAAATAGATGTTAGAAGTATAAAGAAGTTTCTAACAAATTTTTTTATTTTCATAGTTTACTCCATTAACTAAAAAGTTAAATTTAGTTTTATTTTTAACCATTAAAAATAAAACACCATCTCTTGAAATCATTTTCTTTGTAAACGAACATCAAGAGAATCTCGTAACCAATCACCCAGTAACAAAAATACTAAAGCAATTAATAAAATCACTATCGCTGGCAAAACACAAATATGAGGATAGGAAGATAAAAAATCTCTTCCTAAGCCTGTCATTGATCCTAAAGTAGCTGTTGGAGGCTGAATACCTAAGCCCAAGAACGATAAAGAACTTTCCAATAAAATTATATTAGAAATACCAAAAGTGTATAAGACGATAATTGGGGAAGCAATATTTGGAAGCATATGAAGAAGAATTATTCTTCTTGGTTTCGCCCCTGCTACTTGCGCAGCAGATACATAGGGTTCATTTTTTATTTGTATTACTTGACCTCTTACTACTCTAGCATAATTTTCCCAACCACTAATACCTACTACAAAAATTAGGATTGTAATACTCGAGCCAAAAACAGATATTAATAATAAAGCCATTAAAGTACCTGGAAATGCAATCTGTATATCTACCAACATCATAAAAATGTTGTCTATGATACCTCCAACATATCCAGATATGACACCTATTAAGGTTCCAATTGTCATGGAGATTAATGATCCTACTAAAGCAATAAATAAAGTAAACCTTAAACCATATATTAATCTTGAAAGCATATCTCTTCCAAGTTCATCGGTACCTAGCAAAAAGCCAACTTTAAATTTTTCAAAACCTAAAGGAGGTCTTAATCTAGATAACAAGCTCGTCGAATTTGGATCATAAGGTGCAAGAATAGGCGCAAAGATAGCTACAAGTATTAAAAAGAATAAAAGAAATAAACCTCCCTTAATGATTAAATCACTTTTTTTGAATTTTTTAACTAATTCACTATTATTAAGAATTGAAAACATCAGTTTACTCTAATTCTAGGATCTAATAATGCATATGTCAGATCAACTAAGAGAGTAGCCAATACAACTATTGAACCCCATAGCATCACACCATATTGGAGTATTGGATAATTGCTAAAGATTGCAGCTTTAACAATTAAGTTCCCTATTCCATCAATGGCAAAAACTGCTTCAACTAAAACAACAGCAGCAATAAAACCTGCAATTTGTAATCCAAGAATTGAAACGATAGGCATTGATGCATTTCTAAATGCATGCTTAAAAATAACTATACGTTCTGATAAGCCTTTTGACCTTGCAGTACGAATATAATCTTCATTGAGAACATCAAGCATTGCTGAGCGTGAATAACGTATTTTTCCAGCCAACATAGACATAGCTAAACAGCCTACTGGCATAATATAATGATAGGGAGTTTCTAAACCTACAGTTGGTAATAAATGAAGCGTAAAAGAAAAAAGAAGGATGGCAAATATAGCTAATATGTAATTAGGAATAGCATATCCAGTAAATGCTAAAGCCATTATGAATGTGGTTAAAATTGAATTTCGGTAAATAGCAGCGTAAATTCCAAGAGGAATGCCAATTATTAATGAAACTAAAAATGCATATCCAAATAAAGCTAAAGTATTAGGTAATTTACTAAAAAAAACTTCTGTTACAGGTTGAAAAGAAAAATAAGAAAAACCAAAATTACCTTCTATTATTCCTTTAAAATAACTAATATATTGGACAAAGTATGACTCATTGAGTCCAAAATACTCCATTAAATAGTTATACTCTTCATTACTTAAACCTTCGGGTGCAAAATTATCAATCGGATTTCCTGCTATTCTTGTAGCAATGAAAGTAAGAGTGATGACTCCCCAAATTGTTAAAAAAGCTCTTAGAGTTCTTATAATTACGAACCGCATTTTTTATAAATAAATCTTAAACGGATGACCCCAGGCCTGTTTACCGTCATTTGTTCTTAAAATTAATCTTGCCCAACTATTATGGAACTTTGCTAATGGAAATTTTGCTTCTTTAAGGTTTTCACCTGAAATTTTTTCAAATCTTGCTCCTCGACCAACTAAACCGATATAATCAACATTAGAAGTTTCTACATGAAAATATTCATCAACTATTTCACTTCTAATTATCTCTGGACCTGTTGATCCATAATAATTTCCAGATTTAAGCGCATCCAATATATCATCATGAGAGTTAGATGCTGCTTGAACCATAACCCAACCTGCATTGGCATCTTTTTCGTAATAATGAGCATCATCAGTTGCAATAGCTCCAATCATTCTCCCCGAAGCCATAACTTGATCAATTAAATATGAGCCATTTTCTCTTCCAAAAGTTTTGCAAACACCATTAAATGCTTCAATTGCATGAATGCCTAAGGGCATAGATAATGCATCATTTAGATTTAAACCTGACCATTCAGGATGGGCGATAGCAACAAAAGCTCCAGCTTTTAGAGCTCTTGTAGCTATTTCAGGGCCAGATTCATCTTCAGTCGGAGAAGTGAAATCTTTAGGAATACCAACAGATAAGATATGCCATTCGTCTCCATTACTATTTTTACCAGCGTGAAGTTCTGCACCAGTTATTGTTGTAAATTTATCATCGGAGAAATTTGATGTATCACTAATGGTAAAATTGTATTCACTTTTAAAATGGTCAGTTAAAGAAATAAAATCATAATTTAGGTTTTTATAAAATTCACAAACCTTTTCAGGTGACAATTGACCATCACTATTAGTTGAGTGGCAGTGAATGTTACCTTTATAAATTATATCAGAATTAACTATCACAAAAAAAGTAATAGAAAAATTATTTGTAAAAAAAATTACAAATATATTGAATTTTATTTAAATTATCTTCCAACTTTAATATTGTGTCGTAACAAACTTTATTACTGTGTGAAATAAGAAAGTAAATGTAGTAAAATTGAAACAAAAAAATGTAAAAAATAAATATGAAACTTTTAAAAGATGATAAAAATCAATGGGAAATATTATATTTTAAAATTAAAGAAAAAATTTTAAATAAAGAATTACTAAGTGGACAAAAACTAGAATCTCAAAACATATTATCAAAAATAAATAATATTTCACGATACTCAGTAAGGAAAGCAATTAAAAAATTAGAAAATGAAAACGTTATAATTTCGCATCAAGGAAAAGGTAGTTTTATCACTAAAAATATTTACAGAGTCCATCTTTCCAAAAATAGTAAATTTCATTTAAATGCCTTGTTAGAAAAAAGAGATTCCTCTGCTATTTTTTTAAGGTCAAAAATAATGAAACCTCCAATATTTGTTCAAAATTTATTAGAAGCAAAAGATTTTAAAAAAATTATTATGTGTGAACTATTGAGAAAAATTGATGGTAGCGTTGTATCCATATCAAGGCATTATTTTATGAGAGAAAAATTTCCTGATATTGAAAAAAGAATAAAAAAATTCCTAAGCATAACTCTGGCTTTGAAAAGTTTGGGTGTCCATGAATTTCATCGCAGTAAAACGTATTTAAGTACAAGATTGCCAGATGCATATGAAAGAAGAATTATTAAAATTTCTAAATTAATGCCACTCTTAATATCTACAGGTTTAGATAATGATAAAGATGGAAATAAAATACAGATATCCGTATCTTTAATGCGGGGAGATTTATCAGAGTTTTCTATTATTCATCAGTAATTTGATAATTTGAACTCTGACAAATTTGATTAAATAAAATTAATTCTTTCAAAAAACCAATATAGCCCAATACTAGAAATTAATATAGAGGATGGAACTTGAAATAAGATTCTATAATTTTTATTTTTTGCAAAATTTAAAGCAATCAATAGATATAAAACCAATACTATAGATATTTGCGCTACTTCAATACCAATATTAAAAGATACAAGATTTATAAATAAGTCTGTGCTCCTATAACCTATATCACTCAAAACTAATGCAAATCCTAAACCATGAAGTAATCCAAAAAATAAGATTACAACATATCTTAAATATTCTTTTATATATTTTTTAAAAATATTTTCTAATCCGATATAAACTATAGAAAGTGCAATGATAGGTTCAACAATTTGAGGATTGATTCTCATTAAAGATAAAGAAACAAATATAAGGGTAATTGAATGAGCAATAGTAAAAATAGTTATTTGAGAAATTAATTTTTTTAAAGATGATGAAAATAAAAAAAGTCCAAATATGAATAAAATATGATCTAATCCTTTTGGAATTATATGTTGAATTCCTAAAACAAAAAATTTTGTAAAGCTATTGAATGTTTTACTAAAATTATTTTCCTTAAATGAAAATTGACTTGATTCAATTCCTGATTGCAAATATTCTGTAACTAATTCATCTTCTAATTTGTTATTACTATTCTCTCTTAAAATAATTGAACCATAGTTTTTAACCCACCTAAATGTAAATTGTTCAGAATTTTCATCTAATAAAACTCTAAAATAAATATGCGTGTCTCTACTTATTTCAAAATTTTTTATATCTTCAACTTCAGTTTTAATTAAATTTATTTTTTTTGTTTCATTATTAATTTTAATATCAATATTAGAACTTATTTCACTCCAAGAATTTTGAAACATTGTTTCAAGGTCTTTTTTGCTTAAAATTCTAAATTTGTCATAAATTTCACTTAGTGATGAAGAGTCTGTATTAGAAACAGTAGATGCATCAATATTAGATAATATCAATTCAGCGTTTAATCTTATTTTAAAATCCAAATATTTTTCATCATAAGTAAAATCTGCAATAGATGGCTTGATTTCATGACTAATAGAAGATGTAGAAAATAAATTTAAAAAACATACTAGAATTAAAAATAGATATAACCTTATAATTTTTATATAATAGAACATGATGAAATTTACTTTAAAAAGATTAATATTTATTATTATCTTAACTTCAATAACAAAAAACTCTTTATGTCATGAATTTTGGATTGATCCAAAAAATTATCACTTATCAAAAAATGAAAAAGCTGTGGCGAATATCTTTATAGGAGAAAATTTTGAAGGATCACCAATACCATTTACTAAAGAATATTTTAAAATTTCATTCCTTCATTCTAAAGATGGTAAATCTAAAATTAAAGGTAGATTAGGTGATATTCCTGCCCTTAATATTAAAAAAATGTCCAAAGGTTTAAATGTAATACAAGTTGAATCAGTTACTAAATATGTTGAGTATGAAAAATTAGTAAAATTTGAAATTTTCGCAAGAGAGAAAGGATATCCAAATTTAGCTCAAAAACATATAGAAAATAACTACCCAGAAAATTTTTTTGAAAGTTATAAAAGATATGCAAAGTCATTAATTAACGTGGAAAATTTTGATGGTAAAGATATCGATACAAATATGGACTTTGAATTAATTTTTTTAGACAATCCTCTTAAAAATTTAAATGAAAGTAAAAGAATTCTATTAGAATATAAAAATAAAATACTAACTGATCATAAGATTTCTATTATGAGTTTAAATAATGGTTATTTTAGAAAAGAATACGTTAGAACAAACAAGGGTGGATATTTTGATTACTTATTTAAAGAAAACACAAAATATCTAATTGAAAGTGTTGTTATAATTGAAGGTAGTAATAAGAAAAAAGATAATTATGCTAAATGGCATTCTTTATGGACTTCATATACTTTAAAAACACCAGATAAATGAATTAGTTTCATTCTTAATAATTATAAAATTTGACTAGAAAGATCCATTTCTCTAGTCTCTTTTAATATAAATATTATATTTACATAATTAAACCTTTTTAATTTAGAAAATAGTTTGATTTTATATTTAAGAAATTTTTAATATTAATTTATTAAACTAATTATTTAACCAATTATTAATTTCATCAATAATAACATTTGAAATTTTTTGATAACCTAATTTATTATAATGGCCTACAATTATTTGATCTACTAAATGATGCTGATCTTTATTAATCAAACTTTTTTCATTATATTTGTATAAAGAAAAATAAGATAAAGGATTTGAAACATTTGATAAAAATAGCTTATCTATATCAATAGTATTAATTTTAGTTTGAAAATTAATATAATCTATAAAATTTTTTTCATTATATTCAGAAGTATACTGATATCTATATAAATCAGGCAAATAAATAAAAAATAATTTGCCTCCCCATTCCCTACTATCTTTCTCAACCTTTAATAAAATTTCCTTAAAAATTTTCATTTCATTTGTTGGTTTTTTAAGTCCCAATAAAGATCTTACGTTAAATAACTTAATGAAATTTTTTAAAACAAATTTGTTATTTTTATTAAAAGATTTGACAGTATTATTTATGTTATTTGATACTTTTTTTTGTTTTTTATTTTTTTCATTGAATTGAAAATTGAATTTTTTACATTTATTTTGCACATCAATAATTGGTAAATCTTTTTTTTGTAATATAAAATCAGTAAGAAGACAGTCAATTTCATTTTGTTTTAAAATAAGATTTTGGGAAAAATCATCTTCTAATAGGTATTTACTTAAAGTTTTATTTTGTAATTCACTATTTAAATTTTCAAGATCATTTTTATAATAAAACCATAAAATTATTTCAGGTTTTATTTTTTTCACATACTCCTTATAAATAGCATATTGTATTAAAGGGCCTGTTCCTTGTTTGCCAAAAGAAATAGTATTAGCAAAAATTTTATCAAAGTTAGCAGCAAATGTTTCATTTTGATTTACACAAGCACCTTCAACAAATGAATCCCCAATAAGTCCAACTTTTATGACTTTTTCATATTTTATATCTTTATTAGCAAATCCATAACGATCACTTTTGTATTCAGACCAATATTCATTTTCATTACAATATAATGTGTTTCTAAGAGCGATACTAGAAAGTGGAAATAGATTTATATCATTATGAGATAAATAATTTTGATTCAAATAAAAACTTGGTGACATACTTAACACTCCAGCTTTATTTTTCTTTATGTAGATATTTTCATAGAATGTTTCTTTTTCATTAAACTCTAATACGTTTATTTTACTTTTAATAAATTTTTCCTTTATGTTGCCTTTATCTTTATCAAAAAATTTTTGATACTTATCTAATTCAACAAAGTACAAAAATCCTTCACATAAATAAATTGCAAAAAAACAAGAGATTAAGAAAATAGTTGAATTCGTCAAAAATGGATTTACTTTCATATATAAATTAAAAACTTTTTAAGTATTAAATTATATTATGTCTTTTTAAACTTTTTTGCTTTTATCTATAAAAAATAAAAGTTTTAATACAAAATTATTTCAAATTATTTATTACATTTTTATTGCAGATTTCAATTTAAAAATTTAAATTATTTTAATAATTTTATTAATATATGGCTTCAGAAATACTTCTATTTATTCAACAACACTTACAAAAAGTTATTTTTTTATCAATTTCGGGTCTTATAATTAGGCAAACATTGCTATTACTTGGTCAACACTGGGTAAGGGGGTATCATCATTTAGCTACTTATACAATACTACCAGTCATAGCTTACGTTGTAACTTCAGTAATTTCAAATAACTTAGCTCTTTCTCTTGGTATGATTGGTGCATTGTCTATAGTACGTTTTAGAAATCCAGTTAAGAGTCCTCTGGAATTAATAATGTTTTTTGCTCTTTTAACTTTGGGTATAGCAGCATCAGTTAATATATTATGGGCAATATTTCTATTTCTTTTTATTTTTATTGTGTTTATCTCGATAGAAATATTAGATAATTTTTTTAAATTATTTGATAGGAAAGCATATGAAATATCATTCAGTGAAGGTAATGAAGTTAACATACTTGAGATATCAAGTGCTTCAAAACTAGAATTTCTAGACAATAATAAAAATATTAAATCTTTTAACTTTGATAGTGATAATAATGAATGGTCATATAAAATTATTTTTAATAAAAGAGATGAGGTAAATGATTTAATTAGTAAATTGGAAAATATTGATAAATGTTCATTCAATGTTCATTATATTTAAAAAAATAAGAAATAAATTAATATTATATATCACATTAATTCTAACAACAATTTTAATTATAATTTATAATAAAAATAATTTAATAACTTATAATGAAACATTATATTGTAAAAAATTAGATTATGAGCAAAGTTTATTTCTAAAGCCAGAAAATTTTAGAAAAATTAATATAGAATTATTTATAAATGAAAAAAAATTCTCTAAAATTTTATTAAATAATTTAAACGAGTTATTAAATTTTAATTATGTTAAAAATAAAAGTGAAAAAGCTGACGCAAGTATAAAAGTAAATTTTAATAATAATAAATATTGCTTAATAGATGCAAGAGTAAGGCCTCATGGTGATCTAGAAGATCATTATAAATTTGAAAGTATTAATAACTTTCGTATACCAAGTTTAAGAGTTGAATTAAAGGATACTCACATTTTTGGAATTGTTGAATTTATCCTGTTTAGGCCTGAGACGAGAAATTATTTGAACGAAATTTATGTTACTTCTTTATTTTCTGAAATGGGTTTTCTTTCACCAAAAACCTCCTTAGCGAATGTTAAGTTCAAAGGAAAAAATGAGAGCATGATATTTCAAGAAGTAATAAATAAGGAATTTCTCGAGTCTAATAATCTAGTAGAGGGACCATTATTATCTGGTGACGAGAGATTTGTGTTTGAGTATGCATTGCCTGATTTGTCTTGGCACAAAATTGATAATAGAAAATGGATAAAAGATGATTTAGATAATTTTGAAAATAGTAAAAAGGCTATTGAGATACTTAACATATCTTATCATAGACATAAACATAATATAAAGAATTTAGGAGATAGTGTTTTAGTAGATTATTTTACAAGCACATATAATAGTAATTTTAATAAATTTTTTTATCATCTTTCTGATTTTGATGCTTTAAAATTTTCCACGCATTCGTTACATGGATTTCCAAGAGATGATAGAAGATTTTATTATGATATAGTCAACAATGTATATTTGCCAATATTGTATGACACTGGATCAAAACAAAATGACGGTAATAATTTTATTTTTCCATCAATTAAATATCCATCTAATTCTAAAACTATAATTTATTCTTCTTTATTTGGAGCAGAAAAAGTATTAGAAAAAATTATAAATCTAAATAAACCAAACTTTAAAAAAAAATTAGTTAAAAGAGGTTTTAATATAAATAATAACAATGTTGAAAATAGAATAAAAAAAACAAAAATTACTTTAAAATATTTAATTTATCTAAAATCTAATATTGAAAGAGATAAAATAAATGATCAATTAATATATCCAATAAATTTTGATAAAAGAAATTTTTTTGAAAAAGAAAATTTTCCTAATGATATATTTCAGAATACTAAATATATATTAACGAATGACAATGTATTTTTAATATGTAATTTAGATTTATCAGATTGCAGTAAAATCAAGTTAACATCAAATCAAAAAAAATTATTAATTAATCAATCTTTAAAAATTATGAATCAAAACTGCTATAGTAATTTACAAAATATAAAAGAATGTAGCTATAATACGTTTAATAAAGAAGTTTTTGAATATAAAAATAAAGAAGATGATAGAGTATTAGATATCATTTTCCTTGGTGATATAAAGTGGTTTGAAAAATTAAACAAAATCAATATTAAAAATTATTCTAATCAAAAAAATAAAGAAATATTATATATAAATGAAAATACCTTAATCAATATATTTGGCAACATAGATATAGAAATAAATAGAGAAAAAAAAATTATCGACTTTTTTAGATCAGACAATAAATCTGCTGTAGTAATTAAGAATGGAAATATAAAAAATTGGAAAATAAATTTTTATGATAAAACATTTGCTAATAAGAGTGAAATTAATCAAAATACTCAAAAAAAATATGGTTTAAATGGTTGTCTAAATTTTTATGATATAAATGTTGATAATCTAGAAATACAAACTTCAGGTACTAATTGTGAAGATGCTATTAATTTTGTTAGAGTTAATGGAAATGTTGAAAGAATTATTTCTAAAAATTCACTATCTGATTCAGTAGATTTTGATTTTTCAAATTTATATATCAAAAATATTAACATCATAGATTCTGGAAACGATTGTATTGATTTTTCTTACGGTAATTATGAGATTAATAATATCGAGGTTTTTAACTGTGGTGACAAAGCACTATCTGTTGGTGAAAATTCCCATTTAAAAAGTCATAGAGTAAAAATATTAAATTCAAATATAGGTATAGCAGCAAAGGATTATGCTAAATTTTATGGAACAGATATTAATATTTCAGATGTAGATACTTGCTTAAGTGCCTATAAAAAGAAACAAGAATTTTCTGGAGGTTACATGTTTATAAAAAATTTAGAATGTGAAAATTATAATATTTTTAAAGATATGGATAAACTGTCAAAAATAATAACTATAAATACTAATGACATTTAGAATAGAAGAAAAAATTATTTTACAAAATAATGATAAAGTCAATTTAAAAAAATGGTTGATAAAAAATGAATATAGAAAACTGTATCCTAAAAGAAAAATATATAGTTTATATTTTGATAATTATAACAGAGATATTTATAGTGACTCTGAAGAGGGGTGTATTCCAAGAAAAAAAATAAGAATACGAAATTATCCGAATATAGAGGTATCTCAAAAAAATTTAGAAATAAAAACATCTGCAGTTGAAGGTCGTTTTAAAATATCAAAAAAAATCAATAATAGTATCTATAAAAAATTTTTAAATTTTGGCTACTTTGATAAATATTATGGAATTTGTAAACCAATAAGGCTAGTTGAATATGAAAGAGAATACTTAAGTAATAATTTTTTTCGAATTACAATTGATTCAAATATTAATTACAGTCTTTTTAATAGTAAAATTAAATTCAAAGATAATTTTGATGTAATGGAATTCAAATCTGATAATCTAAATTTAAAAAGTTGGATATTAGAAAATACATATTTTGCTAAATCAAGATTTTCAAAATATTGTCGATCCTATTATTTTATTAATTGATAAAGCTAATTTTTATTTGTACTAATAAAATATTATAAAGAAATGAATAATAATAAAATTATAAAAAATTTTTTTGAAGGAAATGTTAAACTTTGGAAATCTTATTGGTTAGTGGGCGAGTTATTAAATGGTATATTTTTATTAATTATCTTTAATCTTGAAATTTATTTTTTTAATACAGACAGTTCTGTTTCACAATTCCCTTTTTTAGATTTTGCTAATCTCACTTTATTATCAAAAATAGCTATTTTTATATGGACAATTTTTATATCTATAGGAATTTGGAGATCGGCTGAAAATTACAAAGGAAGTATTGTTTGGATAGTTTTAACTTTTATAATTGTTGCTTATAGATGCTATTCTTTACGTTTAATTCTTTTTATTTAATTTTTGCCTTAAAATATCATTTAAAATTTTTGGATTTGCTTTTCCTTTAGTTAATTTCATTGCTTGACCCACAAAGAAACCTAGTAGCTTATCTTTACCACCAAGATATTGTTCGACCATTTTTGGATTTTCTGCAATAACCTCATCAATAACTTTTTCTATTTCTCCCTGATCTGAAACTTGTTTCAATCCTTTTTCATCTACAATTTGTCTAGCAGTTTTCCCTGAAGTAAACATATCTTCAAGAACATCCTTTGCAATTTTGCCAGAAATTTCATTTGTAGAAATTAACTTAACAAGTTGCCCTAAGTTTTCAGGCGATACTGGAGAGTTATTTAACTCTAGATTATTTTTGTTTAATAATGAAAACAATTCAGATGTAATCCAATTAACAACTATTTTTGAATGATTTTTTAATTCTGCATCTGAATTAATGGCATCATTGAAATAATCTGAGGTTTGCTTATCTGCAGTTAAAACTGAAGCATCATAATTAGACATTTTATAAGTCTCAATAAATTTATACTTAAGCTCATCTGGAAGCTCTGGTATTGATAATTTAATTTTTCCTATTTCTTCTTCAGAAATTTCTAGTGGTAATAAATCTGGATCAGGAAAATATCTATAATCATGAGCTTCTTCTTTATTTCTCATTGGTCTAGTTTTACCAGTAGATGTATTAAAAAGCATTGTATTTTGCTCAATAGAACCACCAGACTCTAATATTTCTATTTGTCGTTTAGCTTCATAATTAATAGCCTGTTTAATAAACTTTATTGAGTTTAAGTTTTTAATTTCACAACGAGTCCCATATTCATCACCAGGTTTTCTCACTGAAATATTGACATCAGCTCTTAATGAGCCCTCTTGCATATTTCCATCGCATGTATCTAAATACATTAAAATTGATCTGATTTTGGATATAAACATACCAGCTTCATCTGGTGTTCTAATGTCAGGCTCACTAACAATTTCCATCAAAGCAACACCAGATCTATTAAGATCTACATATGTTTTTGAAGGGTTTTGATCATGTAAACTTTTACCAGCATCTTGCTCTAAATGTAATCTTACAATTCTAATATCTTTTGATGTCCCATCTTTAAAATCAATTGTAACTTTTCCTTCTCCAACAATTGGATATTTATATTGGCTAATTTGATATCCTTGTGGGAGATCAGCATAAAAGTAATTTTTTCTATCAAAAACTGAATAATTATTAATTTTAGCATTTAAACCCACTCCAGTTTTTACTGCTTGTTCTACACAATACTTATTAATTACTGGCAACATTCCTGGCATAGCAGCATCAACTAAAGATACTTGACTATTTGGTGAAGAGCCAAATTTTGTAGATGATGAAGAAAATAATTTGGAATTTGATTTTACCTGAGCATGTATTTCAAGACCTATAACCATTTCCCAATCATGCTTTTCACCTTTAATTAAATTATTCATAAGATCTTTCTAAAGATAATGCAGCGTTCAATACTGCCTGTTCATCAAAGTGTTTTCCTAGTATTTGAATACCTAATGGTAAATTATTCTTATCTTTTCCAAAAGGAATTGAAATACCTGGTAAACCAGCTAAAGAAGCAGGAACAGTAAACACATCATTTAAATACATTTTGATAGGATCATTTTGTTTTTCGTTTAAGGGAAATGCTGCACTTGGTGCAGTAGGAGTAACTATAAAATCACATTCTTTAAAAGCTTTATTAAAATCATCTGCAATTAATTTTCTTACTTTTTGTGCTTTTAAATAATATGCATCATAATATCCTGCAGATAAAACATATGTTCCTATTAAAATTCTTCTTTTTACTTCTCTTCCAAAACCTTGAGCTCTTGTATTTTCATACATTTCGTCAAGTGAATCAATTTCTTCCGATCTAAAACCATATTTTACTCCATCGTATCGTGCTAAGTTTGAGGAAGCTTCAGCAGGAGCAATTATATAATAAGTAGGAAGTGCGTATTTAGTATGTGGAAGTGAAATATTTTTAATTTTCACACCCTTTTTTTCTAAAACTTTGATAGCATCTTCCCATATCTGACTTATTTCCAATGGTGTGCCATCAATAGAATATTCTTTTGGTATACCAACAGTTTTTCCATTTAGATCATCGTCTAAATTTTCAAAATAATTTGGAATATCTATTTTTGCGCTTGTACTATCCCTTTTATCAAATCCTGCAATGGATTGTAATAATATTGAAGCATCTTCAACATTATGAGAAAAAATTCCTGCTTGATCTAAACTAGATGCAAATGCAGCAATACCCCATCTTGAACATAGACCATATGTTGGCTTGATACCAACAATTCCACAAAAGCTGGCTGGCTGTCTTATTGATCCGCCAGTGTCAGTACCAGTAGCACCTAAACATAAATCAGCGGCAACTGCAGCTGCTGAACCACCTGAGGATCCACCAGGCGCTAAAGGCTCATTCTCTTTTGATAAAGGATTAATTGTATTTCCAAAAAAACTTGTATTAGTTGCAGATCCCATTGCAAATTCATCTAGATTTGTTTTACCAACAAAAATAGATCCTTCATCTAATAATTTTTGAGTGACAAATGATTCATAAGTTGGATTAAAATTTTCTAAAATTTTTGAAGCTGCAGTTGTTGGCATACTTTTAGTACAAAATAGATCCTTAATTGCAATCGGAATACCTTTTAATTTTTTTGTAGAATTATCTTTTTCTAAATTATCTATCTGCTTTAAAACATTCTCTTCACTAAAATGAATAAAGATATTTAAATTTTCTTTTTCCTTTATTCTTTTTAAATAATCCTGATTTAATTCTCTTATTGATATTTTTTTTGTATCGAGATCTTTTAACGCTTGCTTCAAAGATGAATTAGACATTATTCTACCACCTTTGGTACTGCAAAAAAACCTTCAAGTTTATCAGGGGCATTTTCAAGAATTTCATCACTTGAATTAGTATCTTTAGATACATCTTCTCTTTTAGGTAAAATAGATGATGATATATTACTTAATGGTTCTACATTTTCAGTATTTACTTCATTTAATTGTTCAACCCAGTCTAAAATGGAGTTAAGATCTTTAATATAATCTTCAGATTCTTTATCATCTAACTTTATTCTAGATAGACGGGCAATTTTATTTATTGTATTTTTATCAATCTTCAATTTATAAGCTCCGTTATATGAATGATCAAAATAATTTAATCGATCGTCTTAATACATCACAAATACTTGTAGGTCTAGACCTAGGAACTAAAACGATTGGAGTTGCTGTAAGTGATAGATCGAGAATAATCGCTACACCACTTTCAGTTATCCAAAGAAAAGGAACTAATAAAGATTTGATTATCATGAAAGATATGTTGAAAGAGTATGAAATTGGTGGATTTATTCTGGGTCTGCCAATTAGCATGGATAATAGTGAAAACAAACAAAGTCAATTAGTACGAGATTTTAATATTAATCTTCAAACCTTTTTTAAAAAACCCACGGCTCTTTGGGATGAAAGATTTTCATCAGATGTAATTTTTAAAGAAATGAGAAAAGCTGATTTAAGTAAAACTAAGATAAAAAATAAACTCGATCAGCAATCAGCTGCTTATATCTTACAAGGATATTTAGATAGATATAGAAATAATTAATAATTTAGTTTACACATATTAACACATTATTAACACATATGAATTCAAAATTACTTAAATCAGGACACATAAAATTGTATAAAAGAGAAAATTCAAAATATTGGCAAATGAAGATAAAAATGCCAAAAATAAAAGCAATCAGATCATCTACAGGTTCAAAAATTCTTAAAGATGCAGAAAAAATAGCGTTAAAATATTATTCATCATTTTCATCAAAAACAAATATTCAATTAAAACGAACAAAAAATATTTTTAAGAAAATTCATTTAGTAGAAACAGCAGATTTAACTAAAAAAGAAATTGAGCATATCTTAGATGAATCCAAAAAATACATATCTTTCAATAAAAAGAAAATTAAAAAAATAAATGTTTTAGAAGGAAGAACAATATTTAATCTTTTTTTTGAAGATTCAACAAGAACAAGAACAAGTTTTGAAGTTGCTGCTAAAAGGTTAGGAGCAGATCTCATTAATGTAGTGGTAAAAGATAGTTCAATAAATAAAGGTGAAACCTTACTAGATACTATGACTACTATTAATTCAATGAATCCTGACATTTTAATTGTAAGACATCCAGAGGAAGGGATTAGTAAAAAGATTTCAGAAACAGTAGATGCCTCTGTAATTAACGCAGGTGATGGAAGTCATGAACATCCTACACAAGCTTTATTAGATGCACTTACTATAAAAAATAAATTTGAAAATTTTACAAAATTAAAAATTGCTATATGTGGCGATATTTTACATAGCCGTGTTGCCCGATCAAACATAATCATACTCTCAAAATTAGGTGCAAAAATTAATGTTATTGGTCCTAAGGAATGGTTACCAAAAAGTTTAAAAAAACTTCCTGTGAATGTTTATACGGATATGCGAAAGGGATTACAAAATTGTGATATTGTTATGATGCTACGTATTCAAAAAGAGAGAATAGTTGGAAAAATTATGCCAAATCAAAAGACTTATTTTAAAAAGTATGGATTAGATTACAATAAACTTAAATATGCTAAAAAAAATGCTTTCGTTATGCATCCAGGCCCAATGAATCGTGGTGTAGAAATAGACTCAAAACTTGCCGATGACGTTACGAGGAGCTTAATACAAGAACAGGTCGCTATGGGTGTTGCAGTACGAATGGCATGCTTAGACTTAATTATTAAAAACAGAGATGACTTTAGTAAGTAGTTTATCATTAATCATATTTTTTTATATAATAGGATCATTACCCTTTGCATTAATTTTTACAAAATTATTTGGCTTGGGAGATATTAGAAAGGTCGGTTCTGGAAATGTAGGTGCAACTAATGTTTTGAGAACAGGAAATAAATTTTTAGCATTCATTGTTCTTTGTTTTGATATTTTTAAAGGCTTTCTTCCATTCCTCATTTTACAAATGTATTTTCAAGATATTTCTTTATTAAATAAAATACTTCTCTGTCACTTTGCCATATTAGGTCATATTTATCCTGTTTGGTTAAAATTCAAAGGTGGAAAAGGAGTGGCAACGTATATTGGCTTTTTATTTGGTTTTAATCCTTACATTGCAATTTTATTTTTATTAGCGTGGCTTGTTACTGCTTTTGTAAGTAAATACTCTTCTCTTGGATCTTTAATTGGAGTTTTAGTAGCTCCAGCTTATTATATTTTTATTAATTTTAATTTTTATTTTCTAATTTTCTTTATTTATTTAACATTAATTATTTATCTTAAACACACAGAAAACATTAAAAGACTCATAAATAAAACTGAAAGTAAAATTAAATTATCCAAGTAAAAATATACTTTTTTTTAAAATTTCTTGACGAATTATCTTTAAACTGAAATTTGGGGGCCAAAATTTATGAATGTATTAATTGTTGAATCACCATCAAAAGCAAAGTCTATTAATAAATATTTAGGCTCTAACTTCAAAGTTCTTGCAAGTGTTGGGCATGTCCGAGATTTATCAGCAAAAAATGATGCGATAGATACTGAAAATGATTTCCAAATGAAATGGGAAACCAGTGATCGTGGAAAAAAAGTGATAAAAGAAATAACAGATGCAGCAAAAAAATCTGAAAATTTATATCTAGCCACTGACCCCGACCGTGAAGGTGAAGCCATAGCTTGGCATGTAGAAAAACTACTTAGAGATAATTCATCACTTTCAAAATTAAATATTCACCGAGTTACATTCAATGAAATTACAAAAAATGCAGTTCTTGATAGTCTTAAAGAACCAAGAGAAATAGATGAAAATTTAGTAAATGCTTATCTTGCAAGAAGAGCATTAGATTTTCTTGTTGGTTTTACACTTTCTCCAGTGCTATGGAGAAAGTTACCAGGTTCAAAATCAGCGGGTAGAGTTCAATCTGTAGCATTAAGAATAATTAGTGAGAGAGAACTTGAAATAGAAAAATTTATTCCACAGGAATATTGGTCTTTACAAGGCGAGTTTAGAAATAAAGAAGATAAAATAATTAATTCCAGACTTACAGTTTATGATGGGAATAAAGTAGATAAACTTGATATTAAAAATGAGAGTGAGGCGACAAAAATTTTTAATGATATTAAAAATTCTACTTTCACTGTTGGAAATATTACGAAAAAAGAAGCTAGAAGAAATCCCTATCCTGCTTTTACTACATCTACAATGCAAATTGAGTCTAGTCGTAAACTTGGTCTTAGCGCGAGCCAAACAATGCGTACAGCTCAACGCCTTTATGAAGGAACAGACATCAAAGGAGAAACAACTGGCTTAATAACTTATATGCGAACAGATAGTGTCGTCATGTCAAAAGAAGCTATTAATCAAGTTCGAGGTTTTGTTACTGATAATTATGGTGCAAACTATTTACCAGAAGCGCCAAGAGTTTATAAATCGAAGGCTAAAAATGCCCAAGAAGCACATGAATGTATTAGACCAACAAATATTTACCTAACACCAAAAGATATTAAGCAATATATTACTTTAGAAGAATACAAGCTATATGAAATTATTTGGCAAAGAGCGGTAAGTTCACAAATGGCGAGCGCTGTATTAGATCAAGTAGCTGTTGATATTACAAACGAAGATAAAAAAATTGTTTTACGAGCAAATGGATCAACAATTAAGTTTCCTGGAATGTACAAAGTTTATCAAGAAGCTAAAGATGATGATAAAGATGAAGAAAAAGAAACAATTCTTCCTGCCATGAGTGAAGGAGAGAGTTTAAATTTAAAAGAACTTGAAAAGACACAACATTTTACCTCCCCTCCTCCTCGTTACACAGAAGCAAGCTTAGTAAAAAAACTTGAAGAACTTGGTATTGGCAGACCGTCTACTTATGCTTCTATTATTAAAGTTCTACAAGATAGAGATTATGTAATTTTAGATAAAAAACGTTTTAATCCTCATGATAGAGGAAGAATAGTATCGATATTTTTAGAGAAATATTTCAATCAATATGTAGAATATGACTTTACCGCTGATCTTGAAAATCAACTTGATGAAATTTCTGATGGTAAGCTTGATTGGAAAGAGGTTCTAAGAAAATTTTGGGAAACTTTTAAACAACTTTGTGACGAAACTGTAGGTAAATCAAACAGAGAAGTCATTGATGTGTTAGATGAAGCACTAGGTCCGCATTTCTTTCCACCAAATGGAGCAGATGAAAAGAGGAACTGTCCAACCTGTGATAATGGAAGACTAGGAATTAAAGTTGGAAAGTTTGGAGGATTTATTGGTTGCTCTAATTATCCTGATTGCAAATATACAGTTCAGTTTAATCAATTAAATGATAAAGATGGTGCTGCTCTTAGCGGACCAAAAGAAATTGGTATTTATCCAGAAACAGGTGAAATGATTACTCTGCGAAAAGGTCCTTATGGATTTTATATGCAAGTTGGTGAAGGGACAAAAGAAAAGAAACCAAAAAGAGTTTCTATTCCTAAAAATTTTGAGCCAGATGAAATAGGATTAAACACAGCTATTCAATTACTTGGTTTACCACGTAAATTAGGATTTCATCCGGAAACAAATAAAACGGTTAGTGCAGGTATAGGAATGTACGGTCCATATATTCTGCATGATAAAAAATATAAAGCTCTCGAAAAAACAGATAATATTCTTGATATAGAACTTGAAAGAGCCATTGAATTAATTGCTAAACCTACACAGAGAGGTAATGCTACGTTAAAAACATTTGGAGAGCATCCAACAGAAAAGAAAAATATTACTGCTCATGATGGAAAATTTGGACCATATGTAAAATGTGGAAAAATAAATGCATCAATTCTTGGTGATCAAACAATAGATAGCTTAAAACTTGAAGATGCCATTAGGTTAATTGATGAAAGAAAAGCTAAAATGGGTCTCAAAAAAAAGAAAAAAACAGTTAAGAATTGAATTAAGCTGAAATAGTTTTAAATAGAGACTATGGCAAAAAATATATCTCTATCAACAATCAAAACTTTCAAAAATAAATTTTTAAGAAATAATAAAAATACAGCTTCACGAAATGCATTAATTAAAAATGATTTAGCTAATGTTGCACTCAATTGGGAAAATTTTAGTCAAATCAACCATAATTTTTCTAATCTAATAAAAAAAGAACTACCTGCAACAAATCAAATGGCATCAGGTAGATGTTGGGGATTTGCAGGATTAAATCTTATGCGTTTGCAAGTTGTTGATAGCCTTGAACTAAATACATTTGAGTTTTCACAAAATTATTTCATGTTTTGGGATAAGTTAGAGAAAGCAAACTATTTTTTAGAGAATATTATCAAATCAAGAGATGAATCATATGAGAGCAGATTAATTACTCATCTTTTAAAAGCACCGGTGCAAGATGGTGGACAGTGGGATATGTTTGTAAACTTAATTAATAAGTATGGTGCAGTACCTAAAGACGTAATGCCTGAAACAAACCATAGTAGTAAATCTGGCGCCATGAATTATATTTTGACTCATAAATTAAGAGAGTTTGCTTCTATACTAAGAAAGAAACCAGCAAAAAATTCTGCAGCTCTAAAAAAAGATATGATGGAAACAATTTATAATTTACTAGCAATGTTTCTTGGTCAACCACCAGATGTTATCAATTGGTCTACTAGGAATAAAGATAATAGACACATTGTCATTTCAGATATGACACCAATCGATTTTTGCAAAAAATATGCTGATATTAATATTAAAGATAAAGTTTGCTTAATTCATGCTCCCATGAGTAATAAAAAATTTAATACAATGTACACGGTTGAATATCTTGGTAATGTTGTTGAGGGACAAATTATTAAATATTTAAATGTAGATATTAAAGAATTAAAAAAATCTGCGATGGACTCAATAAAAAACAATGAAGCTGTATGGTTTGGTTGTGATGTTGGGAAACGTTTTAGTCGTGATATGGGTGTACTTGATATGGGCATTTATGACTATGAAAATGTTTTTCAAACTTCATTTAAGATGAATAAGCAAACACGTTTAGAGTACGGTGATAGTGAAATGACTCATGCCATGCTTTTAACGGGTGTTGATATTAAAAAAAGAAATTCAACAAAATGGAAAATTGAAAATAGCTGGGGAACAAAAAGTGGTAATCAAGGATATATGATGATGACTGATGAATGGTTTGATGAATATACCTATGAAGTTGTCATTGATAAAAAATATCTTAATAAAAGACTTTTAAAATACTTAGATATGGAACCAGTTGCGCTAGCTCCTTGGGATCCTATGGGAGCTTTGGCAGGATAATCAAGTTTTTGATATTTTTGAAATATCTACTCTATAATAATTTTCAGAATTAAACGCTAACTTGATAAGATAAGGTAATGTTGTTTTATAGAAATGGAATAACCCATAAAATGGTTCAGGTAGTTCATCCTTAATTTCTTTTCGTAGTTTCTTGAGATTATAAGAAGGCACCATTGGAAAAAGATGATGCTCAAGGTGATACTCCATATGCCAATAATAAAAACTTAATATTGGATTTAAAATAATAGTATGAGTACTTAATCGATGGTCATGAGTATCAAATTTCGCTGCTAAATGCTGAGTAACATTTACAGCAAAGTGAATAGGTCTGCCTACAAATGGTGGTAAAAAATAAAAAATAAGAAACCAGAACGTTTGTAAATAAATCGAAGCTGTAATAATTAAAATCCAAAAGAGTATTAGAATTCTAGCATTCCAGATAATTTTGTTCCACTGATTTTTTGGAGCTGATATTATATTACTTGGATTCATTATTCCAAAAGCAAGCTTAGTTACTGTAACAAAACTTGACTGATGAATATAAAATAAATCGGTTAAAGGAATAAATTTTAAAAAAAATTTTAATAAATCAGTAGGTCTTTTCACTTCAATTTCATGATCATACTCTCCTTCTGTTTGTAATGTGTTTGAATGATGAAAGGTATGGCTCCATCTAAAACTTAAGGGCTCTGAATGTAGTTGAAAAAAAGAAATATAACAAAACACTTCATTGATCCATCGAGATTTAAATGCTGTCCTGTGAATTGTTTCATGTCCATTAGCCACAGCAAATGTATAAATTGTAGAATAAATGAAAAAAAATATTAAAAAAAACCACGTTCCCCAAAAAATAAAAGAAAGGTAACCAAAAATAATTAATGATAAAAAGTAAACTGCAAAATGAATAAGTCCTGGAATATCACTTCTTTTTGAAAGTTCTTTTAATTTATTTTTATCAATTTTAGGCTTAAACCAAGTTGATGAATCTGCGTGCATAGTAATTAATTATATTTTAATATTGATATTTTTAAATATGAATAAAGAAAACGCAAGTAAACTCTGGAAGCTAATTCAAGAAACAGGTGATTTTTTAAAAGGTAAATTACCAGATCATCCAAATCATCCTAAGGGTAGAAATCCTTATGCTCATGTTGCTTTAGAAGTAAAAAATCATTTTGGTATGACATATAAAGATATACCAGATGATAAATTTAATAATGTTACTGATTATCTCGAAATATTAAAATCTAATCCTGAGTAATAATATTATTTTTATTTTGAATTGGTAAAAAAATAATAAATATTGAAACTAAAGCCATCATTACTGCATTAATTAAAAATAAATAAGTAAACTCTAGAGTAATCGAATATATTTCTGAAATTAAGAATACTGATATTGGCCCTGAACCAAATGCGAGAA
Organism: uncultured Alphaproteobacteria bacterium; assembly: GCA_902572735.1. Lineage (GTDB taxonomy): Bacteria > Pseudomonadota > Alphaproteobacteria > HIMB59 > CACPNW01. The sequence goes on along the minus strand of CACGGX010000003.1, from coordinate 59,767 downwards.
TAAACTTAATTCCGTATACAACACCATGATATTTTTGAGGTGTAAATCTCCCAAGTAGGAGATTTTCTGTAGGCAGAATACTTGCATTAAATACGGCAGCAAGAATACATAACACAACTAAAGAGTAACCAGATATGTAAGCTATACCAAGATAACACGGAAACTGAAGAAATATACCAATTAAGTAAATGGTTTTTAAATTAAATCTATCAGCAAGTAAGCCTCCAACAAATGTTGTTGCGCCAGAAATAAAATAAATAATTGCTATCATAAATCCAATTTGAATAGAATTAATATTGCCGATACGTATTTCAAAAACCTTTGGTAAGGCTGTTTGTGTATTGTGAAAAGATAATCCAAGAGCAAACATTGATAATAGCATTATTAATGCAATTAAAATCATCTCATTACGAGAATGATCTTGATCATCATTTTTAATAAAATAATTTTTGTAAGATATTTTATCAATTAAGATTAAGTAAATAAGAATAAACCCAATAATAATTGATATTAAACCAGGTAATATAAAAGCTAGTTGCCAATTTAGTAATTCTGTCAGAGTACCAGCTACAAATGCTCCAGAGCCTATCCCTACCCCACCAAAAATACCATTTACACCAAGCGCTCTTCCCTGTTTGTTAGCTGCATGAATCACCCAAGGAATGCCTACAGGATGATAAATGGAACAGAAAAGTCCAAGAAGTGATAAGGAAAAAAATAAAAAAGAAACTGATGTGCTTAAACCACATAAAATGGAGGCTAATCCCATTCCAATAAACATAATTGTCATTGTTCCTGAACGGGACCATTTATCACTTAGCCACCCAAAAGGAATTGCCCCTAAACCAATTAGTAGAGCTCCAAGAGACCATAATCTAATTAATTGATCGTAAGAAATATTCCATTCTTTTTCTATCGTCAGAACGATTACAAAATAAAATGCTGCAAACATATGCATGAGAGCATGACCTATTGAGGAAAATAGTAGTGTGTAAAAAGTATTATTCAAATTCTTCGTAATTAATAGAAAGAGAATTTACACAGTATCTTTTGCCAGTAGGCTCAGGGCCATCATCAAAGACATGACCTAAATGGGCATCACATTTGGCACACATAATTTCAATACGCACCATTCCATGCGATCTATCAGTCTCTGTTTTAATTGCTTCAGGTGAAATTTGTTCAAAAAAACTTGGCCACCCACAATAAGAATCATATTTTGTTGAACTTTTAAATAATTCATTACCACAGCATTTACATTTAAAAATACCACCATTAACAATTTCAAAATTTTTACCAGAAAAAGGAGGTTCTGTTCCCTTTTGTCTTGTTACGTAATATTCATCTTCTGTAAGAAGAGATTTCCATTCTTCATCTGTTTTAATTATCTTTGACATATTTAAAATTTAAGTTTGAGAGTATTATTCCCAATAATATAAATATAGTTCCAATTAAATGAAATAAAGCAAATTGTTCTCCTAAAAAACTTATTGCCCAAATTGAACTAAATACTGGTATTAAGTGTAAAAATAACCCAGCTCTGTTAGCGCCTATAATTGAAACTCCCATATTCCATGAAAAAAAAGAAACAATACTTGCAAATATGGCCACATAAATAATTATTAAGTAATCAGTACTATTATCAGGAATGAAAGTAGAATTTGAAGACTCTACTAAATATAAAGGTATGAGAAAAATTAAACCAATAAATATAAGCACTTCTAAAGTTGCAAGTTGAGAAAGATTTTTATCAATTTTTCTTAATAGTACTGAATACACGCACCATGAAAGTGCAGCAATAAACATCCAAATATCACCACTTGTAAATTGAAAAGAATAAAGATTATTTAAATTCCCTTTTAAAATAATACAAAATGCACCAATTACAGATAAGAATATTCCGATAAATTGTAGTAAACTTGTCTTCGTTTTAAATATCAACCATGAAAAACCAATTATTAGAACTGGTGTTACAGAATTCATAAGAGCAGAATTAATTACAAGTGTTGTTTGTAAAGATATATAAGTAAAAGAATTAAAGATTGTTACACCAAGAAATGCGATCAAACTAATTAATAATAAATTTTCTTTATAATATTTTAAATTTTTTCTTATCGCACTATACGTAAAAGGTAAAAGTATAATAAAAGCCAAAGTCCATCGAAAAAAACTTAATTTAAACGGAGACAAGTCTGTATTATATGCAATTTTACCAGCAAAAAAATTTCCAGACCAAAAAAAAGAGGAGGCAATTAATAAAATAATAGCTAATAAATATTTATTTACCACTATTTATCAACGAGCGTCATTAAAGATGACGTGTCAAATCTATTACCACCATTCTTTTGGACTTCTTCATAATATTTATCAACTATTTTTGTAATAGGAAGATTAGCACCATTCTTATCAGCTTCATTAAAACAAATTGATAAATCTTTACGCATCCAATCTACAGCAAAACCATAATCAAATTTCCCATCGAGCATAGTTCTATATCTATTTTCCATCTGCCATGATTGTGCCGCTCCTTTTGATATTACACTTAGAACTTTTTCCATGTCTACATTCGATTTTTTTCCAAAAGCCATTGCTTCAGATAAACCTTGAACTAATCCCGCAATACAAATTTGATTTATCATTTTAGCTATTTGACCTGATCCAGATGGACCTATAAGTTCAACTGCTTTTCCATAAGATGTGAGAACTGGTTTAACAGTATTATAATCTTTTTCATCGCCGCCAATCATAATGGAAAGAACGCCATTTTCTGCACCAGCTTGACCGCCCGATACAGGAGCATCAAGAAAACTCAATTTTTTATCTTTAAGTTTTAGATAATAATTTCTTGCTATCTCTGCAGAAGCTGTTGTGTGATCAACGATTATTGATCCTTCAGTTACTTCTGAAAGAATTCCATCCTCACCTTCCATTACTTCAATAATATCTTCATCGCGTCCAACACACATAAAAACAATTTCAGAATTTTGAGAAGCTTCACCAGGAGTTTTAGCCATGCTACCTTTATATTCTTCTACCCATTTTTCTGCTTTAGCAGTTGTTCTATTATATACAGTTACATTATAACCTTTGTTTTGAAGATGACCTGCCATTGGATAACCCATTACTCCTAAGCCAATAAAAGAAACATTTTTAATACTCATGAATATTCTCCTAATTTTTCTAAAATTTTAAAATTCAAATCTTCTGAATTACTAACAATTAAATTCTTATTCTTTTTTGTAAAGTCATATTTATTTTTATCAAAATCTATGTCAGCACCACCTGCTTCTCTGACAAAAAGAATACCTGGAATATGATCCCAGGGAGATAGTTTTGATAAAATAGCAAAATTCCTAATGCCAATACCTATATCAATATATTCAAAACCAATGCATCTATAAGAATTAACTTCTTTAAATATATTTTTAAATATTTTTAACCTTTCTTTAAATCCTGGTTCCCAATACTTTGTACTTATTGATCCTATAGTTTCTTCAATTATATTTACTTCTTTTGTGATAATTTTATTATTATCGATATAAGCACCTTCATTTACAATAGCAGAACACATAATTTTATCTAGTGGCTTATATATCCAAGAACGTAAAATTTTTTCTTTAAATGTTAAGGCTATCATAATTGCAAATTTATCTCTACCATTAGCAAAATTTGTTGTCCCATCTATTGGATCAACAGTCCAGCAATATGCATCTTCATTATAAAAATTTAATATATTTTCATTTCTAGAATATTCCTCTTCACCTATAAAATTTGAAGAAGGTAAGATTTTTAATAAATTTTTTTTTAACTCTTTTTCTGCTTCGATATCAGCTGCAGTTACTAAATCAGATCCATTTTTATAATTAATTTCATCCTCTGATAAATTTTTAAATTTCGGCAAAATAATATTTTGACTTACGTTAAAACAAATGTCCTCAATGTCCTCTTGCTTTATATTATCCATTTATACATGCTTCTGTATACATTTCTGCTAGTTTCAATGTGATATTACCAATTTTACCATTATTTATTTTTTTATTATCAATTTTTAAAATAGGAGTAATAAAACTTCCAGAGCTTGTTAAAAATACTTCGTCAGCATTAATTAATTGCTTATGGGTAAATTGTTTTTCAATTAGTTTAAGGTTAGTTTTTTTTATAATTTTTAAAAGAGATGTTCTAGTTACTCCTTTTAAAATATCAGAATTTGCTGGATGAGTTATTAAATTATTTCTTTTAATAATCCAAATATTAGAAGATGTACCCTCAGTTACTTTTCCATTTTGTATTAGAATTGCCTCATATGCATTTTTCTTTTTGGCCATATTTGCAGCTATAATATTTGGAAGTAAATTTACTGTTTTAATATCACGTCTTTTCCATCGAAGATCTTGGTATGTAATTGTTTTTACTCCTACAAATTTTTTTCCAGGTAAATTAAAACTTTTATTTCTTGTGTATACAATCAAAGTTGGGATTAAATTTTTTTGATATTTGTGTTCTCTAAATTGAATACCTCTTGTAATTTGTAAATATATTATACCATTTCTTGTTTTATTTTTTTTTACTAGATTTAGAAAAATATTAGTTAAGTTTTTTTTATTAATTTTGAATTTGATTTCTAATTCACGAAGAGAATATTGTAATCTCTTAAGATGAAAATCTAAATCAATTAAATTATTATTCAAAACTGCGATAACTTCATAAACACTATCAGCAAATTGCAATCCTCTATCCTCTATATGAATTTTTGCCGATTTAAAATTTACTAATTTGTTATTTATAAAAGCAAAATTTGGCATTAGATTAAACTTTTGATAAAAGTTTCTCTAGTTTTTTTATGCAGTTTGTTTCTGCAAAAAAAACAACATCATCATTTTCTTTAAAAATAGTTTGACTATTAGGGATTATAATTTTTTTATCTCTTACAATTGACCCAATACGTATACCTTTTGGCAATTCTAACTCTTTAAGATTTTTATTACAAAGAAATGATTCTGATTGAATATCTGCCTCTATTACTTCACCAAAACCTTCACCTATGGAATAATCATTTCTTATTTTTACACCTCTAACTTTTTCTAAAATTTTAGAAATTGTTATTATTTTTGGATCTATGGTCATATCAACACCAATATTAGACAACAAAGATGAATAATTACTATTATTAATCAAAGTTATTGATGTATTGGCGCCAGCTCTTTTAGCTAGTAAGGATGATAGTATGTTAACTTCATCATCTTCTGTAATTGATATAGAGTAGCCTGAATCTGATATGTTTACCTCTTCAAGTATCTGATTGTCCAGGCCATCTCCACATGTCACTGTGATATTTTCTAAATTTGATGCAAGAAATTCTGCGCGTTCTTTATTAGCTTCAATGAGTTCAGTTTTTATATATGTTTCAGAATTTTCAATTAATTGTGCAAGTGAAAATCCTATATTTCCACCACCAATAATAACTGCTTTTTTAGCCTGCAATTCTTGATGGCCAAATTCAGATAACACGTCTGTCAAATTATCAGTTTCCACAACAAGAAAGATGGTATCTTTTTTTTCAATTTTAGTTGAAGAATTTACAGTAAATTTTTGGTCTCCTCTAAATATAAACATTATGTTAGCAAGATAATCAGGAAATTTTTCAGATAATTCTCTTACAGATAAACCTGAATGTAAAAAATTATCCTCACATTTTAATCCAATTAGTTTTAATTTTTTATCAGATAATTCAACCATATCTATAGTTCCTGGAGAAATTAATCTTCTAAATATGCCTTTAGCAACCTCTTGCTCGGGAGAAATAATTGCATCTATTGGAAAATTTTCGTCATTATATAAATTTTTCCAATCATTTTTTAAATAATCTTGTTGTCTTATTCTTGCAATTTTCTTTTTTATTTTAAATAAAGAGTGGCCAATTTGACAAATAACCATATTAGTTTCATCACTCTTAGTAACTGCAATTAGTATATCGCAGTCAATTGCATTGGCACTTTCTAAAACTGTTGGCATACTAGGAATGCCATTTATTGTTTTGACATCCAATGTTTCAGATACTTTATTTAATCTAGTTTCATCTTCATCAATAACTGTAACTTCAAAATTTTCACGTGATAGTTTATCAGCTATACTATATCCAACATCTCCAGCACCACAAATAATAGTTTTCATTGATTAGTTATTCTACTTTTATATCTAGTGATTTAAATTTTCTATAAAGAGCAGTTCTTTCCATTCCTGTAAATTCAGAAACTTTTGTTATATTACCATTAAATCTCTTAATTTGCGATATTAAATAATTTTTTTCAAACTCAAATCTTGCTTCTTTTAATGACAAATCCAGTGAATTATTGGAAGAATTTGACGCAGTTTCATCCCCCATTTGTAAAGCTAAATCATCAACCTCTAACTCTTTTATATTTTGATCTTGGTTAAGTATCAGACTTTTCTCAACATAGTTAATTAATTGAGATATATTTCCAGGCCAATCATACATTTGTAACTTAGTTAAGGCTTTAGAAGAAAATTTAAAATTTAAATTTCCTCCACTTTTTTCATTTAAATAAAAATTAAGGATAGGAAGAACATCATCTCTCCTGTCAGAAAGAGAGGTAAATTTTATAAAGTCTGTCGAAATTCTATCATATAGTCTTTTAATAAAATTACCTTTTTCAATTTCTATTTCTAAATTTTTCTCAGTAATTGTAATAATTTTATGATTTAATTTAATATCAAGATCTTCAAAAAATTTTTTATTTTCTAGAAAATTTAAAAGTTTTTTTTGATAAATATTTGGTAGAGTTTCAATATTGAGAAGTATTAATGAATTATTGTTTGATCGATAAAAAATATTTTCATTAATTGCATTTTTATTTTCCACAAACATATTATCCAATGCTTCATTTGTAAGTTTTTTAAAATCAATTGATATAGGGAGCTTATCTTTATATGGTGAATTTTGATGTATTAAATTTGTAAAATGTTTTTTTCCTGTTCCAAATGGTCCTTCAATTAATAATCTTGAATTACTTGAACTCTGGGCATTTAAATGTTTGTAAATTTTTTTTATGAATTCTGAATTCCCTATTAGTGGTATAGATTTAATTAAGGTATCTTTTAAATTTTTATTTTCACTCAATAATGATGAACTTTCTATTGCTCTCTTAGTAAGAATGATTAATTTATCACTATTGAATGGCTTCTCTAAAAAGTCGTATGCTCCATTTTTTATAGATTTTACTGCAAGATCAACAGTTCCATGACCACTTATAATAATAATTGGAATATTACTATTAATTGATTTCAATTCTTTTAAAATTTCAATACCATCTAATTTACTGTTAGATAGCCACACATCTAAAATAACTAAGTCGGGTTTAATTTCTTTGAATTTACTAATTGCTTCATCTGAATTGAGCGCAATTGATGTATTATAATTTTCATCTTTTAGAATTTCTGAAATAAGAAAACAAATGTCCTTTTCATCATCTATAATTAAAACTTTATGCATTGTATTCAAAATTAATTAGTGATTTTGTGCCTGCCATATTTTTATTTTTCTCAATTTTTATTTTACCACCATGATCTTCAATAATTCTTTTGACTATAGATAGACCAAGGCCAGTTCCTTTTGTTTTAGTTGTAAAATAAGGCTCAAATATTTTACTCAACATTTTTTCATCAATTCCCACACCATTATCTTTTATTTCAATTATTATATTTTTATCATCAGTAGCCAATAATACTTCAACTGCTGGATTAGGTATTTTTTCTACAGCTTCAATAGCATTTTTAATTAAGTTACTGAAACATCTTGAGATTTGAAGAGTATCAAAGTGAAAATAAATATCATTTTCAGGTTTAATTAAATTAAGTTTTATATCCTTCCTTGTATTGAAATATAAAAGGAATGCCTCTTCTAAACATTTTGATAGGTTATCAAGCTTGATTTCTGCTTCAGGCATTCTAGCAAAAGATGAAAATTCATCAACTAACTTTCCAATATCATCTACTTGCCTTGATATTGTTTTGGTTAAAAGTGAAATATCCTTCTTATCTGTTTTTGCATCTAAAAATTTCTTTTCTATTCTTTCAGCAGAAAGTTTAATTGGAGTCAGGGGATTTTTAACTTCATGCGCTATCTTTCTTGCTATGTCAGACCAAGCAGCATGTTTTTCTGCTAAAATTAGAGATGTAGCATCATCTAGTGCAACAACATATCCCTCAATTTTATTATCATTAATTTCTTTAATAATTCTAATATTAAAATTTCTTTGATCATCAAACAATGTAAAATCGCATTGAAAATTTAATAATACTTTGTTTGAGATTTCAAAATTCTCAAATATCTTTTTCCATTCAGGGAAATAGGATAGAAAATTGTTATTAATTTTAAAATTTTTAGTGCTTCTAAATAATTTTGTTAAAGTTTTATTAAATAATAAAATGTTAAAATTTTTATCTAAAGATATTACACCTATTGTTAAAAGACTTAAAATCGCCTCTATAAAAATTCTTTTTTCTTCATCTTCTTGACTTTTAGATATTAGCTCATTTTGTTTATTCTCAATTTCAGAAATCATTTTATTATAAGACGATAGTAATACTTTTATCTCTTGAAATTGATCTGTTTCACTAACTTTAGCATCAAAATTCCCTTCTGATATCTTATTCGCTGATTTGATTAAATTTGTAATTGGTTTACTAAGATTGCTAGCTAGATTAAACCCAATTAAAATTGCCACTAATATAAAACAAATGGAGAAAAGAACAAATATCATTGAATAAGTTATTTGAATTCCTGAACTTTCTTCTTCTTTCAAAGTATAAATTTCAAATGCCTCTTTTGTAGCACTAATATGATCCCAAATATTTGTATTCAAATTTCTATTAACTTGCATGTAAACATCGTTTAAAAAATTTATTTTTTTATAGGCAGTGATAGAATTTTTATCTAATTGAAAAATGTAAACTTGGTTTTGATTAACAACTTTAAATATTTCATTTGAAGGGAGAGAAAAATTTTCATTATCAGGATCTTTAAGACTTAAGTAGATATTTCCTTCAGTGTTAAAAATATAGATACTTGAAATTGTTCTTAAATTTATAAATTCACTTAAAGCTAATCTTATTGATTGAATATTTACTTCATTATTTTGAGAAGCTTTTAATATTTCTCTCATAATTAACTGAGTATCAGAAACTATTTCTGCCTGAATCTCATTTTCATAATTTTTTGCTACAATGTTAGAATTGACAACGGCGTCTCTTACAGCATCTCCATACCAAGTTCTTAACTCTAAATTGAAGAAAAGTGATGTAATGATAACTAATCCAATGGCAGGACCCAAAGCCATTGCAGCAAATAAATTAACAAATTTTATATATAATCGTGATTCATCATAACTTTTTCTTCTTCTCACTAAAATAAGGACAATCTGCCTAACAATTATTGAAATCAATAAAATGACAAAAATAACATCAGCCAATAAGAAAAATTGTAATCTTCTAGGATCTTTTACTAAATCGTTATTTGGTAGCATTAAATAGAATGTAATCGAAAAACTTAATATGATTAAAAAAATTAAAAAATAAAAAGATAATCTTGATAGATGAATAGATTTAAGTAATTTTGATAGGTCAAACACTGTGTACTTTAGTTAATTTTTCAAATAATGATTATAAAATAATATTATTTATAAATTAAAATGATGAAAAATGCACTTGTAATTCTAGCTGGCGGAAAAGGAAAGAGATTTGGTCAAAAAATTCCTAAACAATTCTTAAAAATTGGAAATACAAATTTTTTAAATTATTTTGTTTCAAATTTAGACTTATCAAACTTTGATATTATAAACATTTCAATAGATAAAAAATATCAAAATACTTATTTAAATCACAAGGTAATTTCTGATAAAATAAAAATTACCTATTCAAAACCTGGGAATACTAGACAAATTTCTTCTTTTAATGCTCTAAAAAATTTAAAAAAATTTAAAATTAAGAAAGTATTAATACATGATGCTGCACGTCCTATATGTAGTAACAAATTAATTAAAAAAATTATTTCTAAGTTAGATAAAAATACTAATGCAATTCCATATGTTGAATATAACGACAGACAATTAATAAAGAAAAGCAAATTGGAAACAAAAGCAATCAATGTACAAACACCCCAAGGTTTTAATTATAATTTAATATTGAAAGAACATATTAAATATAAAAATTTTGAATTTAGTGATGATGCAGGACTATTACAAAAATCAAATATGAAAATTAATTTTATCAAAGGTGAAAAAAATAATATTAAAATTACTTATCCAGAAGATATTCAGTTATTTAATTTATACAGAAAACCGATAACAAAATATGGTATTGGTTACGATATTCATCAAATTGATAAAAATACTAAAAATGGATTAAAATTAGGAGGCATTAAAATACCTTTCTCTAAATTGATTGGTCATTCTGATGCGGACGTTGTACTTCATGCAATTTGTGATAGTATTTTTGGAGCTCTTTCTATGAGGGATATAGGTTATCATTTTCCCAACACAGATAAAAAATGGAAAAACGCAGATTCATCTAAGTTTATTATTTATTGCAGAAATAAACTCAAAGAAAAAGGTTATTCCATTATAAATTTAGATATAAATATAATAGCTGAAAAACCTAAAATTAATAAGTATGTTTCAAAAATGATTAAAAATATTTCAACATTACTTCAAATTAAAAATAACTCTGTATCTATTAAAGCGACTACAAATGAGAAGATTGGTTTTATTGGAAATGGTGAAGGAATTGCAGCAGAGTCAATAATCCATATAACAAATGATAAAATTAGCTAATTTTTTTGTATCGTTATCATTTGCTGGATATATTAAAATAATACCACCAGGAACCTTTGCATCTTTTTTATCAATACTTATTTTATTTCCAATTGTTGAATACAAAATTATTTCTTTAGAAATATTTATAGTTGTTTTTATTATATTTTTTTTATTATCATTATTTTTTATTAATAAATTCTCTACACACACACATTCACATGACTCAAAAATAATAGTTATTGATGAATTTCTAGGAATACACTTAATTTTAATATTTTATGAACAAATTATTATTATAAATCCTTATGTTACAATGATATTAATTTTCATTTTGTTTCGTTTTTTTGATATTTTAAAAATATTTCCTGCAAATATTGTTGATAAGAAACTTAAGTCTTCATTTGGTGTAATTCTTGATGATTTAATAGCTGGAATATATACAATAATTATTCTTTATATATTAAATGCCCTTTATTAAAAAAATTATAAATAAATTAATAAAAAAAAATATCTCAATTGCTGTTGCTGAGTCATGTACTGGAGGATTAATAGCAAATACTATTACCAAACATAGTGGAGTTTCAAAAATTTTCTCTTATGGTATAATTAGTTACTCTAATAAAGCTAAATTTAAGTATTTATCTGTTTCAAAAACTAATCTCTCTAAATTTGGAGCTGTAAGTAAAGAAGTTGCTGAGGACATGATAAACGGTTTATTTGAAAATGAGAAAACAAAAATCTGTATTTCAACAACTGGTATAGCAGGTCCTAATGGTGGGACAAAATTAAAGCCAGTAGGACTAGTGTATATTGGGATTAAAATTAATAAAAAAAATTATATTTTTAGAAAAATATACAAAGGTAAAAGATTAGATATACAAAGAAAAACAAGAGATTTTATATTTAGAAAAATTAATAAATTAATCTAATATTTCATCAGCGCGTATTTTAAATGATTCAATCATTTTATTTTCAATCAATGGAAAAAAAGCTTCAGCAATTTTTTGATGAAAAAATCTTGTGAATTCAAATTCAACATTAAAATGAATTCGTGTTTGGTTTTTTTTTAATGATTCAAAAATCCAATTAGTTTTCAAATCTTTCAGAGGTCCTTTTATATAAGTTGTACTAATTGAGAGTTTTTTTTTATCAAAAGTTACATGTGAACCAAAAGTTTGAGGCATAAAATATTTATACCATACGACCATATCTGCATAGATTTCTTTTTCACTTTTTGAATGTACTTTCATTGCTGAACACCAAGGGATAAAATAAGGATAACTCTCAATATCTAAAACAATATCAAAAAGACCCTTTGCGTCGTGATCGACTATCTCCTCCCTATTTGATGACTTCATTGAATTGGATAAAGTTTATTTTTCCTATTTTCTTGCATGATTTTAAAATCATCAGATGCGTGATAACTAGAGCGAGTAAGTGGTGATGATGCAACCATTAGAAATCCTTTTGCGTATGCCATTTTTTTGTATTCATCAAATTCTTTAGGAGTAATAAATTTTTCTAGCTTAGCGTGCTTTGGTGTTGGTGGTAAGTATTGACCTATAGTAATAAAATCAACATTAGCTGCTCTTAAATCATCCATTACTTGATAAACTTCTTCTTTAGTTTCACCTAAACCAACCATTAGACCTGATTTTGTAAATATACTTGGATTTTTTTCTTTAATTTGACTAAGTAAATTTAAACTTACAAAGTACCGTGAACCTGGTCGAATTGAAGGATATAATCTTGGTACTGTCTCTAAGTTGTGATTAAATACATCAGGTAAATTTTTTGATAAAATATCTATTGCTTCAGGTTTATTTTTAAAATCAGGTGTTAGAATTTCAATTGTGCAGTTTGGATTCAAAGATTTAATTGAATCTATGACATTTATAAAATGTAATGCTCCTCCATCTATTAGATCGTCTCTGTCAACACTAGTTATAACAACATGTTCTAAGTTTAGTTGTTTAACTGATTCAGCAATTCTAATAGCTTCACCGTGATCAATAAAATTAGGTTTACCAGTTTTAATGTTACAAAATGCACAAGCTCTAGTGCAAATATCTCCTAATATCATAAATGTTGCATGTTTTTTTTGCCAACACTCCGCTATATTTGGACATGCTGCTTCTTCGCACACAGTTACAATTTTTTTTTCTTTTAAAAGCTTATTTGTTTCTTTAAAAAATTTTGAAGTTGGTGCTTTTACTCTAATCCAACTTGGTTTTTTTAGTATTGGATTTGATTTGTTTTTTACTTTTTCAGGATGTCGTGGACCACTCATATAAGTTAAATAACTTCCATATCCAAGCTATTCAACCATATTTGAAAAGGATCCTCTAAAATATCGCTAAAATCTTTGAGTAATTTTGCCGCAACGGCTCCATCTAATGATCTATGATCTGCTGAAATCGTTGATTTCATTGTATGCCCTATTTCAATGTTGCTGGCGTTAACAACGGGTTTTTCAATTATAGATCCAATTGCAATAATACTTGATTGTGGCGGATTAATAATTGCTTGAAATTCTGTGATTCCAAACATGCCTAAATTAGAGATAGTTATAGAGCCTCCGCTATACTCTTCTGGTAATAATTTATTTTGATTAGCTTTTTTTACTAATAATTTAATTTCTGTTGAAATTTCAGCTAATCCTTTTGTATCAGCTTCTTTGACAATAGGGGTAATCAATCCCTCTTTTAAAGCAACCGCAATAGCAATATCGATATTTTTATATTGGTGAATTTTACCATTGACCCAAGAAATATTTGTCTCTGGATTTTTAGCCATTGCCATTGCACATGCTTTAACAATAAGGTCATTAAAAGAGATTTTGATATCACTATTTAAATTAATTTTTTTTCTTAAATTTATTAGCTTATCCATTCTTGTTTCAATAGTAAGATAAAAATGTGGAACCTCATTTTTTGTTTGTGTTGTTCTTTCAGCAATTATTTTTCTAATACTAGAGGGCTCAATTACAGAAATATTTTCATCATTAATTTGTAGTTCAAAATTTTGAATATCTTTTTTTATTATTCTACCATCAGGTCCAGATCCTTTAATAAGAGTTAAATCAATATTATTATCTTTTGAAAATTTTTTAACAAACGGTGAAGCAAAATTAGTATTTTGTTTAGTGTTTGAATCTTTACTTCTTTCTATTATTTGACTTTTATCTACTTCAGTATTTACTTTAGATGTTTCTGAAACTTCATTTTTTTCTTCATTGCTTAAAGCTTGATCTTTATCATTATAATCTTCTAATCTTTCATCTTTACTACCATTGATTAGTGCAATGACAGAATTAACGGCAATTTGTTTATCTGGAGTTGTATCAATTAAATGTGTAATTTCCCCCTCATCGACTGCCTCAACTTCCATTGTTGCTTTATCTGTTTCAATTTCAGCTAATATATCTCCAGCTGAAACAGTATCGCCAATATTAACTAACCACTTATTAATTACACCCTCTGACATAGTAGGTGATAATGCAGGCATTAAAACTTTAATGGCCATTTATTTTATATAACTTACTTTTTTTGCAGCATTTATAATATCATCAACTTGAGGAAGATATAATTTTTCTAAGCTCAATGCGTATGGCATTGGAACATCCGCACTATTTACTTTTATCACTGGTGAGTCTAGATAATCAAATGCATCCCTTTGCACAATATTTGCAATTTCAGAACCAACACTTCCAAATGGCCATGATTCTTCAACAGTGATTAGTCTATTAGTTTTTTTAACTGAATTTAAAATTGTTTCCGTATCTAAAGGTCGTAAAGTTTGTAGATCAATAATTTCTGCATCTAAATTGTATTCCTCTTTTAGTCTTAATGCTGCTTCTTTCGATTTCTGCAACATGATAGAATACGTTACTATAGTTAAATCTTTTCCTTCTTTTTCAATATTTGCTTTTCCAATTGGTATTGAAAAATTAACATCATTATTAACAGGGCCTTTTAATCCATAAAGAATTTCATTTTCTAGAAAAATTACTGGATTTGGATCTGATATTGCAGAACGCAATAAACCTTTTGCATTATAAGGGGTAGATGGTGCAATAACTTTTAAACCTGGAACTTGAGAATACCAGGAAGAAAAATCCTGACTATGTTGTGCAGCTACTTGCGCTGCAGCGCCATTTGGACCTCTAAAAACAATAGGACAATTAATTTGCCCTCCAGACATGTAAAGTGTTTTTGCAGCTGAATTTATAATTTGATCAATTGCTTGCATAGAAAAATTAAAAGTCATGAATTCTAAGATTGGTCTCAATCCCTTAAACGCTGCTCCAACTGCTAATCCAGTAAATCCATGTTCGGAAATAGGAGTGTCTAATACTCTTTCTTTGCCAAATTCCTGAAGAAGACCTTGTGTGACTTTATACGCACCTTGATACTCGGCAACTTCCTCTCCAAGTATGAAAACTTTATTATCTTTTCTCATTTCTTCGGCCATTGTGTCTCTTAGTGCTTGGCGCATAGTAATTTCTTCTGAACTTAAATTTCTATCTTCTTCTATTTTAGGTGATGGTGTATCGATTATATCAGTTTTCTTATTCTCAATTTTTGGCTCAATATTTTTTTCAATTTTCTTTTCTTCAATTACTTTTTCAATAGAAGCTTCTTTTTTTACTTCAACTTTTTCATTTGGATCGCCAATAATCGCTATAGCTTTATTTACTGGAATATTAGCTTCACCTTCTTTAAATAAAAGATCAAGAACAACACCTTCATCGACAGCTTCTACTTCCATTGTTGCTTTGTCAGTTTCAATTTCTGCAATCAAATCACCAGCTTTAACAGTATCTCCTTTTTTAATTAACCACTTAGATAGATTCCCTTCTGTCATTGTTGGAGATAATGCGGGCATTAAAATTTCTGTACTCATAATTTATAAATAAACATCCGTATAAAGCTCACTGTCCTTTGGAAAAGGACTATTGGTTGCAAATTCAGCTGCATTTTTAATTTCTTCTAAAGTATCTTTATTAATTTTTTCAATTTCATCATTAGTTGCAATTTTTTTCTTTAAAATTTCAGCTTTGACTATTTCAATGGGATCAGTTTGCTTATAATTATCTAATTCTTCTTTCGTTCTATATTTTGCAGGATCTGACATTGAATGTCCTCTATATCGATATGTTTGTACTTCAATAATATAAGGCCCATTCCCCTCTCTGACATATTTACCTGCTTTATCTGCTGCTTCTATAACAGAGAACACATTCATACCATCTACCTTCTCACCAGGAATACCAAATGCCTCCCCTCTTTTATATAAGTCTAATCCAGCCGCCGCTCTATCTACAGATGTGCCCATTCCATATTTATTATTTTCAATAATATATAAAACAGGAAGCTTCCATAAAGCAGCTAGATTAAAAGCTTCAAAAACTTGTCCGTTGTTCATCGCTCCATCACCAATATATGTTCTGCATATATTTTTTTCACCATTATATTTGTGTGTGAATGCAATACCTGTTCCAATTGGAACTTGAGCTCCAACTATACCATGACCACCATAAAAATTATTTTCTTTTGAAAACATATGCATTGAACCGCCCTTACCAGCAGAATAACCATCTTCTCTACCAGTCAATTCTGCCATAATACGTTTTGGATCTAATCCCCTAGCAATCATATGGCCATGATCTCTGTAAGTTGTTACAACTGAGTCATTCTTATCAATTGTCATTAATATGCCAACAACAACAGCTTCTTGACCAATATACAAATGACAAAAACCACCTATTTTACCCATTCCGTAAAGTTGAGCTGCTCTTTCCTCAAATCTTCTAATCTTGAGCATAAAAGAGTACATTTTGATATAATCTGCTTTTTGAAGTTTCTTCATAAGATAATCTTTAATTATAATTAGGGTGATTTATTGTCAAATAAATCAATCTATTCTATAATTATAACTGTTTCGTTTTCTGAAGTAAATCCTGTAACTTTCCTAAATGTCTCATCTAAATAGTCCAAATCTATAGTATTTGGTTGTAATCTTTTAATTCTATCTAGGTAAAATTCATTTTCCTTTTTTAAGGACATATATTGTTCATTGTATAGAGCATTAAAATTTTTAAGACTGAAATATTTCAGTAATCCCCTCTCACCATTTATAAGAAAATAGAGAAGATAAACAAATAGAAAAAAAGTAAACAAAAAAGATAAATAAAAATAAAATTTATTTTTTAAAACTAAAGATTTATTCATTTATTATATAAATAGCATATTTAAGATCGAAACTGTCAATTATTTATTATTTAAGATAGATGATCCAGCATAATTTGCTTTACCTTGTAATGCTTCTTCAATTCTTAACAATTGATTATATTTTGCTGTTCTATCTGTTCTAGATAATGATCCTGTTTTAATTTGACCTGCTGAAACACCAACTGATAAATCAGCAATCGTCGTATCTTCAGTCTCACCAGAACGATGTGAAATAATAGTAGTGAAATTATTTTCTTTTGCTAATTTAATCGACTCCAAAGTTTCTTTTAGAGTACCTATTTGATTTACTTTTACTAAAATAGAATTACCCGCACCCTCTACAATACCTTTCTGTAATCTTGTTTTATTTGTAACAAATAAATCATCACCAACTAACTGAACTTTTTTTCCTATTGTTGATGTTAAATTAGACCAACCATCCCAATCATCCTCTGACATTCCATCTTCAATAGAATAAATAGGATAAGCATCTACCAATTTCTCTAAATATTTTATCATCTCATCAGAAGACAAAACAATTTTTTCTCCCTGTAAATCATATTTATTATTTTTGTAAAATTCAGTTGATGCAACGTCAAGAGAAAGATAAATATCCTTTCCAGGTTTAAAACCTGCATCTTCCACTGATTTCAAAACCGTTTCTATAACTTCACTAGAACTATTTATGTTAGGAGCAAATCCACCTTCATCACCAACATTTGTGTTTAAGCCTTTTGATTTTAAAAGTGACTTTAATGAATGAAATATTTCGCAACCATATTGAAGTGCTTCTGAAAAATTATTTGCACCTATAGGAGCAACCATAAATTCTTGAATATCAACGTCATTATCTGCATGTGATCCTCCATTAATGATGTTCATCATTGGAACTGGAAGACTCATTTTATGTTCTTTACCAAGAAAAGAATAAAGTTCATGGCCTTCAGAAGAAGCTAAACATTTTGCAAAAGCTAAGCTTGCAGCAAGTGTTGCATTAGCGCCTAGGTTAGATTTATTTTCCGTACCATCAAGTTCTAATAAAAAATCATCAAAAGAAGAAATATCTTCAAATGATTTTCCTACTAGTTCTTTAAAAATTGTATCATTAATATTTCCTACTGCTTTCAAAACTCCTTTACCTTTATATTGGGATTTATCATTATCTCGCAATTCTAGAGCCTCATGCACTCCAGTAGATGCTCCACTTGGAACCGCAGCTCTTCCAAATGTAGAATTTTCAAATTCTATATCACATTCAACAGTAGGATTTCCTCTGCTATCTATTATTTGTCTTGCTTTTATATTCGTTATTTTAGGCATTGTTTTTCGCTATATCATCAAATTTTTTAAGTTGAACTAATAAATTTTTTAAATCCTTTATATTAATCATGTTTGGTCCATCACTAGGAGCATTATCTGGATCATTATGTGTTTCTAAAAATAAACCAGCTACACCAATAGATATAGCAGCTTTGCATAAAGAAGGGATATGTTCTCTTTGACCACCACTTTTATCACCTAATCCTCCTGGTTGTTGAACGGAATGAGTTGCATCGAAAATTACCGGGTATTCATATCTTTTCATAATATCTAAACCTTTAAAATCATTTACTAGCGTGTTGTAACCAAAAGATGTTCCTCTTTCAGTTATCATAATGTTTTTATTATTTGTAGTTTCTATCTTCGCGAATATATTTTTAACATCAGTTGGTGATAAAAATTGACCTTTCTTAACATTAATAATTTTATTTGTAATACCTGCAGCTAGTAATAAATCTGTTTGACGACATAGAAAAGCAGGAATTTGGATAATATCAATAATACTATCTTGTTTTAATTGATTACATTGATCTTCATTATGGATATCGGTTAGTATTGGTAAATTAAAATTAGTTTTAATTTTTTCAAAGATTTTTAATGCATCATCTAGCTTAATACCCCTATCACTATTAATACTTGATCGATTTGCCTTATCAAAACTAGATTTAAAAATTAAATTAATACCAACATCATTACATATTTTATATAGCTCTTCTGCAATCATTAATGAATGACTTTCATTTTCAATTACACATGGGCCTGCAATTAAAACAAATGAGGAATTATTTGAAATAGAAAAATTTTTTAAATTGATATTAATCATTAATTGCAGCCTTAATGAATGATACAAAAAGAGGATGAGGATCTAATGGTCTTGATTTTAACTCTGGATGAAATTGAACTCCAATAAACCATTTATGTTTTTTACTTTCCAGTACCTCAGGTAATAATCCATCTGGTGACATACCGCTGAAATAATAACCTTTGTTTTCAAATTTTGATAGAAATTTTTGATTTACTTCGTATCTATGTCTATGTCTCTCACTAATTAATTTACTTTTATATATCGAAAAGATTTTTGAATTTTTTTTCAAAACAGCTTTGTATGCTCCAAGACGCATAGTTCCACCCTTATCACTATTTTTATCTCTTTTTTCGATCTTATTTTTATTTATCCATTCTGTCATTAATCCAACTACTGATTTAGTAGTTTTCTTAAATTCTGAAGAATGAGCGTTTTTAATTTTTATTACGTTTTGTGCAATTTCAATAACAGCTAACTGCATGCCAAGACATATTCCAAAAAAAGGAATATTGTTTTCTCTAGCATATTTGATGGCATTAATTTTTCCATTAATACCGCGAATACCAAAACCACCTGGAATTAGAATTCCACCACAACCTTTTAATTTTTTCATTAAACTAATGTTATTTTCTTTTTCAGAATTAATCCATTGAATATCTACATCAGCAGAATTTTCTATACCTCCGTGAGTCAATGCTTCATTTAGTGATTTATAACTATCTTTAAGATTTGTGTATTTTCCTACTACTGCAATTTTAACTTTATGTTTTCTTTTTTTAATTTTTTTTTGAAGATCTATCCAAGGTTTTAAATTTAATTTGTGATTTTTTGGCTTATAACCCAACTGTTTAAGCAAAGCCTCATCCAAACCATATTTTGAATACAATGAAGGAACTTCATAGATTGATTTAGCATTCAATGCAGGAATTACGGACTCTTTTTTAACATTACAAAATAAAGATATTTTAGAAATTGAATCATTATCTATTGGTTGTTCAGATCTACACATAATTATATCGGGTTGAATACCAGCATTGAGAAGTTCTTTAACTGAATGTTGAGTAGGTTTCGTTTTTAACTCACCTGCTGAACTTAAATATGGAATATAGGTCATATGAATTAATGCTGATGAAATATTTTTATCGTTTCTAATTTGTCGTATTGCTTCTAAGAAAGGTAGAGATTCAATATCTCCAACTGTTCCCCCTATTTCATAAATTGCGATATCTTCATTTTTTAAATCACTATTAATAAATGATTTTATTTCATTGGTAACATGAGGAATTACCTGAATTGTTGAACCAAGGTAATCTCCCTTTCTTTCTTTTAGCAGAACATTAGAATAAATCTTACCTGATGAAACACTATCTGATTGTTTAGCGGACTGATTTGTGAATCTTTCATAATGACCAAGATCTAAATCTGTTTCTGCTCCATCATCAGTAACGTAAACTTCTCCATGTTGATATGGACTCATTGTTCCTGGATCAACATTTAAATAAGGATCTAACTTTCTTATTCTTACTTTGAATTTTCTACTTTTTAAGAGAGTTGCTAGAGAGGCTGAGGCTATACCCTTTCCCAGAGAAGATGCGACACCGCCCGTAATAAAAACAAAATGCATTACGGAATACCGTGATACATAATAGATCTATTTATAGCAAGATATAATTAATTATTTTCTGGTATAGATGGTTCTTCAGAAGTTTCTTCAGTATTAATTGAAGGAAGTGACTCTAATACATTTCGATCTGATCCAACTGATGCAGTTATTGTTAGTACAACACTCATGATCATAAACAAACCAGCAGTTATAGCAGTTAGCCTAGAAAGTAGGTTTGCAGTACCTCGAGCTGACATTAATCCAGTCGAGGTTCCACCCCCAAGGCCCAAGCTATCATTATCGGAACCTTGCAATAAAACTAATATAACTAAAGCAATTGCAAGTATCAGCTGAATTATTACTAGAGTTGTCATATCTGCGCTTTATATTAAATTGATTCTATTTATCAAGAAATAATTGTATTGAATTCATCAACTTTTAATGATGCTCCACCAATTAAGCAGCCATCTACATTACTTAATCCAGTAATTTCTTTTGAATTTGAAGATTTAACAGAACCTCCATAAAGAACCTTAAAACTTCTAAATTTAGTATCAAAATTTTTGATTAATTCGTGTACCTGATTTATTTCATCTAAGGTCGGAGTTAATCCAGTTCCTATTGCCCAAACTGGTTCATAAGCAATTAATGCATTTTGATGATTAGCTGATTTAGGAGTACTATCCTTAATTTGTGTCGATAAGATTTCTTCTGTTAAGTTTTTTTCTTTTTGCTCTAAGGTTTCACCTATACAAATCACTGGTATAATATTTTCCTCAATAAGGTTTGAGCTTTTAATGCTTACATTATCATTCGTTTCAGCAAAGTATTGTCTTCGCTCAGAATGCCCTACCAAACAAAAATTTATATCATTATCTTTTAGCATTGAGGCAGATAATTCTCCGGTGTATGCACCCTCTTTATAAGAGGAAACATCTTGTGCTCCACAAAACAGGTTTTCATTATTTCCTTTTAATGATTTTAAGTAAATTGAGGGTGAGCAGATAATTGTACAATTTTTAGAATTAACTTTTAATTTCTCATAATAATCTTTTAAAAATGAGGAATTTCCATTTAATTTCCAATTTGCTATAAAAATTGAGGTATATTTATCAAGATTTACCATAATTACTTTTATTTATAGAAACTAATATTATAGAAGCAATAGAAATTTTATGAGATTTTTTAGAAATTCTTGGATTGGAATTGGTTTAGCTATTCTTTTTGGAGCTAGCTTGTTTTTCTTTAGAGGACAAGCAAGATACTCCAATTTATTTAATTCTGATAATTTTGTCGCTAATATTTCTGGTACGCCTATTTCAACGACAAAATTTATGCGCTCAATGGATTTGAATATTAATCAATTTTCTCAAATGATTGGAAGTAAATTAACTGGTGATCAAATAAGAAGCTTCCAAGTACATCAAATTGCTCTTCAAAATTTAGTGAACAATGCAATTTTTGAAAATGAGTTCGATAAAATAAATTTTATTTTAGATGACACTACAATTGCAAAAGAAACAAAAAGAAATTTTCCAGATCTATACATAAACAATAAATTAGA
This sequence comes from uncultured Alphaproteobacteria bacterium, assembly GCA_902572735.1. GTDB lineage: Bacteria > Pseudomonadota > Alphaproteobacteria > HIMB59 > CACPNW01. Next base: position 37,413 of record CACGGX010000003.1, on the reverse strand, counting down.
TGATGAAATGTTGAATACTTTTTTAAGAAGACAGGGTTTAAAAATTGAAGACCTTGTGAATTTAATAAATTATGAAACTAGAGCTAATGTATTTGATAACCTTTTCTTTCAAAAAAATTATCCATTACAATTGCAAATAAACTTTAATAAGCATGATAATCAGATTAGAGAAATTGAATTACTTAAAATACCTTACGGCGAAATTAAACTAGAAGACTACAACAAAGAGCAAATTACAAAAGATAATGAAGAATTGTTAGATTATTTTAATAATAACTCTGCTTCATATATGACGAATGAAGAAAGAGATATTTCATATATATTAATAAATAAAAGTGATTTTAGAGAAAATTTTTTACCTTCAGAAAACAGTCTTAATGAGTATTACAATAACAATAAAAACTTATTTATAAATCCAGAAGAGAGAAGTTTTAAACAATTTAATTTTAAATCAAAAGAAGAAGCAGATGAGTTTAAATTAAGTGTCTCTGGAAAAACTAATGAAGAAATTATTAAATATGCAGAAGAAAATAATATAATTTTTAATGAATTTAAAAATGTAGATAGAAATAAAGTTTTAGAACAACTTGCAAACGTTATATTTAAATTATCCAAAGGAAGTATATCAGATGTAGTCCAAACTGCCTTGGCATACCATATAATTATTTTAGATGAAATTTTTCCAGAAAAAGAATTAAAATTTGATGAAGTTAAGGATGAAATAAATAATACGTTAACCAGTTTTGAATTAGATAATTACTTCAATGAATTAAAATCAAGTCTCGACCAACAAATACTTGATGGATTTTCAATTACTGAAATAGCAGGTCAAAATAATCTTAAATTAATTAATAAGAAAAAAATTATAAACAATAATAATCAAGATGATCCTACTTTAAGTAATATAATTTCATTTTCTTTTACTCAAAATAAAGATTTTGTTAGTGATTTAGTAGACGTTGGTAATGATACTTCTTTTATTGTAAATATCGATGAAATATATCCCTCAAAGATAGAGAGTATTGATAATATCTTTGACAGTGTTTTAAATGATTTTATATTTACAAAAAAAACTGAACAGGCAGAAAATATTTTTAATAAAAATAAAGAGATTTTCACAAATATAAGTAAATTTTATGCAACTAATCCAGAGTATCTAACTTTATCTTTAAGTGATAATGAAGAATTGCCAATATCTTTTAAACAAAAGATTTTTGAAACTGATGTTGATAAAGTAGCTTTTGGATCTGATGAAAATGCTATTTATTTTGCCAATATTAAAATTATCAAAATGTCTGAAGAAGGAGAAAATACTTCAAATCTTAATTTAATAAGTGATTTAAAAACAGCATTTGGTAGTGAGATTATTAAGACAAAAGAAATATCATTTAATGATGAACTTATAAATGGTCTTTTATCTCAATATAAATGAGTTTAGAAAAAAAAAATTTTATAAGCCAATATAATAAAGGCTTGCCTCAGATATTAAAAAAAAATCTTATTGCTGATATTGAAACACCGTTTTCATCATTGTTAAAAATTAGTAAATCAGAAAAATATTCCTTTCTTTTAGAGTCAGTAGAAGGTGGAAGTAAAAGAGGACGTTATTCATTACTGGGTTGTGATCCAGATTTAATTTGGACAGTTGAAAAAGGTAAGGCAAAAGTTAAATATTTGGATCATAATTTTGATTACAAACTAGATCAAAAGCCAATTCATAGTCTTAAAGAGCTTGTAAAAATTTCAAAATTTAAAAATAATGAAATCGACGTTCCTTTCCCAACACTAGTTGGATATCTAGGATATCCAATGATTCAATATATTGAAAAAATTAAACTGAGTAATAAGGACAATATAAAAATACCTGATGCAATTTTAATCAGACCAAAAATTGTCGCAGTTTTTGATAATATTAAAGATATTATTTCCCTTATGACAGTTACGTATCCAAGTAAAACAATCTCTGCAGAAAAAGCTTATAGAAAAAATAAATTACTTATTGATAAAACAATTAAAAAGTTAGAAAAAAGTATTTTAAAACCTGCACAAAAGAAAAATAAAAAATCTAAATTAAAATTTAAATCAAATTTCAAGAAAGAACAATTTTATAAAATTGTAAATAAAGCAAAAGAATATATAAAAAATGGAGATATCTTCCAAGTTGTGCCTTCACAGAGATTTGAAACAAAATATAATTTAAAGGCAATCAATCTTTATAGATCGTTAAGAAGACTAAATCCATCTCCTTATCTTGTAAATCTTAACTTCGATAAAATTGGCCTTGTTGCATCTAGTCCAGAATTAATGGTTCAATTAAGAAACAAAAAAGTTACGATAAGACCAATTGCTGGAACAAGAAAAAGAGGAAAGAATGCCTCTGAAGACCTTTATTTATCTAATGACTTACTAAATGATAAGAAAGAACTCGCAGAACACTTAATGCTTTTAGATTTAGGAAGGAACGATGTTGGTCGCGTTGCAAAAAAAGGAACAGTGAACGTTACTGAGAAGATGATTATAGAATACTACTCTCATGTAATGCATATTGTTTCAAACGTTGAGGGAAAAATAGATAATAATTTAGACGCTCTAGATGCTTTAATGGCTGGATTTCCAGCAGGTACAGTTTCTGGTGCGCCAAAAATAAGAGCGATGGAAATCATAGAGGAACTTGAAAATTTAAATAGAAGTTTTTATGCTGGTTGTATGGGTTATTTTGATTCTAATGGAGACATGGATACTTGTATTAGTTTGAGGACTGGGCTTGTAAAAGATAATAAATTATACATTCAGGCTGGTGCTGGAATAGTTTATGACTCAGTCCCAAAAAATGAACATCAAGAAATTTTGAATAAAGCTGGTGCTTTAATGGCAGCTGCAGAGGATTCATACAAATTTGATATATGATATTATTAATAGATAATTATGATAGTTTTACTTACAATGTAAAACACTACTTACTAGATTTAAATCAGAAGGTTGTTGTTTTTAGAAATGACAAAATTTCTATAAATAAAATTCGTAAATTAAAACCTAAATCAATAGTTATTTCACCAGGTCCGTGCACACCAAATGAAGCTGGGATAAGTCTTAATATCGTTGCAGAATTATCAAAACAATTTCCTATACTTGGCATTTGTTTAGGACATCAAACTATTGGTCAAGCTTTCGGAGGAAAAATTGTTAAATGCAAAGAAATCATGCATGGAAAAGTCGATACAATTAATCACTTTGGACACTCTATATTTAAAAATGTAGAAAGAAAATTTAAAGCAACTAGATATCACTCTCTTATAATTGATAAAAAAACTATGCCTAAAGATTTTTTAATTACTGCTGAAACAAATAATAAGATTATAATGGGCATTGCACATAAAAAATTACCAATATTTGGACTACAATTTCATCCAGAAAGTATAGGTACTGATATGGGTAAAATTATTTTAAAAAACTTTTTAAACTTAGCAAAATAATGGATCAAACTTTAATATTAAATAAAATTCTCGAACAACAAAATCTGAATATTGAAGAGAGTATGTATATATTCAATAAAATTATGAGTGGAGAATTAGATGATATTAAAATTACATCAATACTAATTGGTTTAAAGTTAAAAGGGGAAACAAAAGAAGAAATTATCGGTGCAGCTAAAGTAATGAGAGAGAAATCTTTAAAAATAAACTCTCCTAAAAATACAATTGATACTTGTGGTACGGGTGGAGATATGAAAGATACATTAAATATATCAACAAGTGCAGCAATAGTTGCTGCAAGTGCTGGCGTTACTATAGCAAAGCATGGCAATCGTTCGGTTAGTTCAAAATCAGGCTCTGCAGATATGCTAGAAAAAATAGGTTATAAAATTACAAATAATGTAGAAGATTTAGAAAACTCATTATCAAATAAAAATTTTTGCTTTTTATTTGCTCAAAATCATCATTCTGCCATGAAAAATGTAATTAACGTTCGTAAGAATTTGGCTACTCGCACAATTTTTAATTTATTAGGCCCGCTTACTAATCCTGCTAAAGCAGGTAAACAGCTTCTAGGTGTCTATTCAAGAGATCTAGTTTCTATGCATTGTAATTGCTTAAAAGAACTAGGCTCTGAAAAAGCGATGGTTGTTCACGGATTGGATGGCTTAGATGAAATAAGTTTATCAGACAAAACTCTAATTAATGAATTGAAAGATAATAAAGTTCTGGAATATAGTTTTGATCCAAGAGACTATGGTTATGATTTAATTAAATTAGAAGATATAAAAGGTGGAGATCCAGAATATAATGCAAATTGTTTTAATAAAATGATTAACGGCGATTACAGAGAATTTCAAATGATTGTAGAAATAAATGCAGGAGCAGCAATATATTTATCCAATTTAAGAAATAATCTAAAAGATAGTTTTGAGTTAGCAAAGGAAACTATTGAGGAAGGGGTTACAAAAAATTTTGTAAACTCTCTAATAAATGAGTAATATACTTCAAAAAATTTGTGAAGATAAATCTAAAGAATTAGAAGAAACAAAAAAAAGATGTTCTTTTAAAACATTAGAAAAATTAATTTCCTCAAAATTAGAGAAACGCGATTTTAAAGAAAAATTAATTTCAGCTCAAAAAAATAAAAAAAATTTAATAATTGGTGAAGTAAAAAAACAAAGTCCAAGTGCGGGTGAAATAATTTCAGATTACAAACCAGAAGATATTGCTATTTTATATGAAAGATCTGGTGTTGAAGCATTATCGATTTTAACAGAGAGCAAATATTTTTTAGGAAATATTGATCATTTATCTCTAGTAAAAAAGAAAACAAATTTACCTATTTTAAGAAAAGATTTTATTATTGATAAATATCAAATTTTAGAAAGTAAGATTTATCAAGCCGATTGTATATTATTAATTTTATCAATATTATCAGACACTCAAGCAATGGAATTTATAAATTATGCTAATGAACTAAAATTAGATTGTATTATAGAGATTCATGATGAAGAGGAACTGAAAAGAGCAATTAAATTAGACTATCCTGTAATTGGAATTAATAATAGAAACCTTAAAAGTCTTGAAATCAATTTAAATAACTCAATAAATTTGAATAAAAATTTGACTAATGATTTTATTTTAATTGCAGAGAGTGGAATTAAAACTTCCGATGATATAAAAAAATTTAATTCAACAGGGATATATAATTTTTTAATCGGAGAAAGTTTGTTAAAATCTAAAGATAAAGAAAAGAAAATTGGAGAATTACTTTTAAATGAGTCATATTAATAAAAAAGGAAATCCTTATATAATTGACGTATCAAATAAAGATGTCACAGAAAGAGTAGCAGTTGCCTCTGGAGAAATTAAATTTGATAAAGAAACATATAAAAAAATAAAATCATTTGAGACAAAAAAAGGGAACCTAGAAAAAACTGCTATCATTGGCGGTATTATGGGGGCAAAAGAAACTTCTAGATTAATACCGCTTTGTCATAATATTCCAATTAATCACATAAATATTGAGGTTAAAAAAAATGATAACAAATTTAGTCTTATTGTTGAAAGTACAGTAAAAACAAACGCAAATACTGGAGTAGAAATGGAAGCATTAACTGGAGTTACAATTAGCTGTCTTACAATTTATGACATGTGTAAGTATTTAAATAAAAAAATTAAAATACAAAATATACATCTTGTTTCGAAAACGGGTGGTAAATCTAATATTTAAATTATTGAAAAATATACATATTTATTTTTGTTCTTGTTTTGATCTTTCAGAACATATATAGAACAGTAATGCTAACAAAAAAACAAAAAGAGCTATACGATTATTTAAAAAATTACATTTCAAGTAATGAAATCTCCCCTTCTTTTGAGGAAATGAAAAGTGCAGTTAATCTGAAATCAAAGTCAGGTATTCATAGGTTAATTACAAGCCTAGAAGAAAGAGGGTTTATTAAAAGATTAAAGCACAAAGCAAGAGCAATGGAAATTATTAATAAAGATAACGTTACTGATGTAAATTCTTTATCAAATAGCATTAATATACCACTAATTGGTGCAATAGCCGCAGGTGAAGCAATAGAAGCAATTGAAAATACTGATGAATTTGTTTCTGTACCATCTTCGATGACATCGCCTAATGCTAAATATTTTGGACTAAAAGTAAAAGGCCTATCTATGATAGATAAAGGAATATTTGATGGTGATATTGCTGTAATAAAAAAGACAAATAATGTTGAAAATGGAAAAATTGCAGCTGTCATAACACAAGATAACGAGGTTACTCTAAAAACCATTAAATTTGATAGAAACAAGGTATTATTAATACCTGCTAATCAAAGTTTTCAGACAAAGGAATATGAAGCGGGTGAAATCCAAGTCCAAGGGACTTTATCTGGCATTATAAGAAAATATAATTAATAGTTTATCTTAATTTTAAGATGACTGTATTAAAAACACGATTTGCTCCCTCTCCCACTGGTAATCTACATCTTGGAGGCGCTAGAACGGCTTTAATTAATTATATTGTAAGTAAGAAATCATCATCATCTAAATTTTACTTGAGAATTGAAGATACAGATCATGAAAGATCAAAACAAGAATACACAGATAATATAATTAATTCCCTAAGATGGCTTGGGCTTGATTGGGATGAAGAAATTCAAGTTCAGTCTAAAAGATTAGCAAGACATCAAAAAGTTGCCAAAGAGTTACTTCAAAAAAAACAGGCATTTAAGTGTGTGTGTTCTGAAGAAAAAATTGCTCACCAAAGAAAATTAATTAGAGAAAATAAAAACTCTTCTAAAAAAATATGTAATGACTGTAAAAATAATAAAGATATTCAAAATAAAGATGAGGGTTTTGTTGTTAGATTAGATGTGCCAGATGAAGGGAATTTAAAAATTAATGATACTATTCAAGGAGATGTTTCAGTAGCAAATTTAGAGTTAGATGATTTCATTTTACTTAGAAAAGATCAATCACCTACGTATATGTTATCAGTAGTAGTTGATGATCATGATTTAGGAGTCAATTACATTATTAGAGGTGATGATCATTTTATTAATACTTTTAGACAATACTATATTTATAAATTTATGAATTGGAATGTACCTCAGTATGCTCATATGCCACTTATTCATGGAGAAGATGGAACAAAATTATCAAAAAGACATGGGGCAGTAAATATTTTAGATTTGAAAAATAATGGATATTTAAAAGAAGCTATTATTAACAATCTTATACTTTTAGGTTGGTCAAATAATAATGAGAAGTCAGAAACTATTGAATTAGATGAAATAATTGAAAATTTTGAAATATCAAATTTATCTAAATCATCTAGTATATTTAGTTTTGATAAATTAGATTTTTTTAATAATTTTTATTTAAGAAAAGAAAACGGAATAGAAGAATTCTTAAGCTTTTGTGAAAGTGATGTTGAATTAAATAAATACCTACAAAAAGATAAGACAAAAATGAAAAATATTTTTAATGTTTATAAAAAAGATATCAAAAAACTAAGTGATTTGAATAATTTAATTAAAGTTTATTTTGATGAAAATTATAAAATAAATAAGACAGAAAAATTGACCTCAGAATTTGATAGTTTTTTTAATGAATTTTTAAATTTAATTGAAGGAATAAGTGATTGGAATAGAGATAGTATTCAAAATGTCATTAATGATTTTTTAAAAAATAATGAAATTAAATTCCCTGTCCTAGGTAAACCAATAAGATTTTTATTAATAAATTCCTATCAAGGACCTTCAATTTCTGATATTTTTATAATATTAGGTAAAAAAGATACTATTGATAGATTAAATCAATATAGAGGTGATTAAATATGGCTGATTACGAAGATAAAAAAGTTAACGATAAACAGTTTACTCTATTTAATAACGAGAGCGGTAAATCGTATCAAATTCCACTTATTGAAAGTAAAGATGGTCCAAATGTATTGGATATTCGTAAACTCTATCAAGAAACTGGGCTATTTACTTTTGACCCAGGTTTTACTTCTACCGCCTCATGTGAATCTGGCATAACATATATTGATGGTGACAAAGGAATTCTTCGTCATAGAGGCTATGATATCCACGATTTAGCATCTAAAAGTGAATTTCTTGAAGTTTGCTATCTTTTACTTCATGGTGAATTACCATCCCCTGAAGATAAACAGAAATTTAAAGATGTAATCACTAATCATACAATGTTGCACGAGCAACTTGTAAATTTATACAGAGGTTTTCGAAGAGATGCGCACCCTATGGCAATTATGGTAGGTGTTGTTGGTGCCCTTTCGGCCTTTTATCATGACAGTACTGATTTTTCAGACATTAATCAAAGAATGATCGCCTGTCATAGATTAATAGCAAAAATTCCGACAATAGGTGCAATGGCTTATAAATATTCCATCGGTCAACCATTTGTTTATCCAAGAAACGATCTTTCTTATGCAGAAAATTTTTTATACATGACATTTTCTGTACCATCAGAAGATTACAAGGTGAGTCCAAAAATTGTTAAAGCAATGGATAGATTTTTTACGTTACATGCTGATCATGAACAAAATGCATCTACTTCAACAGTAAGATTGGCAGGTTCATCAGGAGCAAATCCTTTTGCTTGTATTGCAGCCGGTATTGCATCTTTATGGGGACCAGCCCATGGTGGAGCAAATGAAGCAGTAATTAAAATGTTAGAAGAAATTGGTGATGTATCGAATATACAAAAATTTATAGATAAAGCTAAAGATAAAAATGACTCTTTTAGATTAATGGGTTTTGGACATAGGGTTTATAAAAACTATGATCCAAGAGCGACGGTGATGAAAGAAAGTGCTCATGAGGTTTTAGAAGAGCTAAATATGCAAGATGATCCATTACTTAAAATTGCAATAGAGTTAGAAAAAATAGCGCTTAAAGATGAATATTTTATTAGTAAAAAATTATTCCCAAATGTAGATTTCTATTCAGGTATAATCCTTAAAGCATTAGGTTTCCCTACAAGTATGTTTACGGTGCTATTTGCAATAGGAAGAACTGTAGGTTGGATATCACAATGGAAAGAAATGATAGAGGATCCTATTAATAAAATTGGCAGACCCCGTCAATTATACACTGGTTATAAAGCTAGACCTTATCAAGTTGAGTCATCTAGGGAAAAAAAATCAATTTTTAATTGGCTTTGGAAGAAGGATTAATTAACTTATTTATACGATTAACACTAACATCATAAGGGCTAAAATCACTAATAATTTCCTTAAGATACATATTGATTGAGTTAATTTGAGTTTCTTGTTTTTTTTTATCATTAAATAAATTTAGAAAAATATTTAATAATTTTTTTTCATTTAAATTTGAGTTAACAACCTCTGGAATAATCATTTGGTTACTTATAATATTAATAAGATTTGCATATTTCACTCTTACAAAAGGCTTTATTAAAATTTCTGTGAAATAATTAAGTTTATAGATTACTATTTGAGGAATATTCCTTTTGGCAATTTCTAAAGAGGCCGTACCAGAGCAAGTTATACTAATGTAAACATCTTCATAATATTCATCAAATTTATGCATATCAGTTGAGATTATAGTCTCAGTTTTCCATTGCTTAGTATTTTCTTTAATTAATGAGACAAGATGAGGCAAAGTTGGAATAAATATTTTATAATTTAGATTATTCTTAGATATATATTTTTCAATATAACTGAAATATTTCATGAGTTTTAATACTTCATTTTGTCTACTACCTGGTAAAAAAGAGATATACTTATATTTTCCTTTATTCTCTCTTTTTTTTATATGAAAAATTGGATGCCCAATAAAAGTTTTATTTAGATTATCAAAATTGAAATATTTTTTTTCAAAATTAAACAATAGAAAAATTTCATCAAAAATATTTGCAAATTTCCTTGCCCTATATGATCTCCAAGCCCAAACAGTTGGGGCAACTACATGTATTATTTTATTCTTATAATTTGATTTTCTTAATTGGTTTACAAGCTTGTAATTAAAATCTGGTGAGTCTATAGTTAAAACTAAATCATAATCATTTTTAATAATATAGTTTTTTAATCTTCTTATCATTTTTAAATATTTTGAAATTGAAAGTATTATTTCAAAAAGCCCAATAGATTTAAATTCTGATAAATCATAAATTTTATTAGAAACATATTTTTCAGATTGTTTGCCACAAACTCCATCAAATTGGTATTTATCTATATTCATTCTTGATAAAATATTTGAGCAAATATTTTCACCAGATTGCTCAGTGCAACAAACAAAAATTTTTATTTTTTTCAATTTAGATCGACTGATGAAATGAATAAATTATTTTGACTAGCATAATCAATAATTTTTTTCTTATCTAAAATTAAACACTTATTTTTTTGCAAAAATACACCTTCATAATTATATTTTTTTAAATTTTTAATTGTATCCAAGCCAATTAAAGGAATATCAATTAGATTACTCTGGTTTTGTTTAGAAAATTTAAATAGCACACCATTATCATCTTTTCTTTTGTATTCTTTGCATCTTTTTAACAATTCATCTGTGCCTTCTATAGCTTCTAATCCTAAAACTAATTGATTTTGAATTATCATAGCTTGGCCAACATCTAATTTCTTATAAATATGATATATTGACTTTGCTTTTTTTAAATTTAGAATTGCATTTTTAGACGGTTTCATTTTTGTTAAATTTATTTCAGTTGAAAATAATTCCTTGCAATATTTAGTCCAATTAAAAAAAATATATCCTTTAGTTTCGAAGTATTTTTTCAAGCTCATTAAAAGATTATTGTCACCTTTTTTTTCTAATAAAAGACTCTTAGCAAGTAACAATGTTGGCAAATCAAAGCCTAAGTCTTTAATACCAGGTCTTTTTATACTTCCTGCAAATATTATATATTTTATTCTATTTGAGTCTAAAACTTTAAAGATTTTTTTTACTGATAAGATATCTAAATCTACAACATGATGGTTATTATAAAATTTATTATTTTTATTATTTAAAGATAAAAATGTAACATCGTAATTTTTACTTAATAATGATTTACCAATATATAAAGGCAAATTACCATCTCCAGCAATTATTCCTATTTTAGTCATTTTCAAAATTGGTAATACCTCTTTTTGAATTTGAGTTCAGAAATTCAATTACTTCCTTAATTTCTAATATTTCAGAATTTTCTACAAAATTATTTTTAATATTATTTTCAATTGTATCATTTTTATCAAAAATTATATTTATAAGATTTTTAATTTCATTGATTGCATTAGATGTTAAGCCTTTTCTTTTTAAACCAATAAGGTTTAAGCTTTTCAAATTTTCTCTTATTCCTGTATACAAACCATATGGAATGATATCTTTTTCAACACCGCTCATACCACCAATCATTGCATATTTTCCTATTCTAACAAATTGATGAATCGCTGAATTACCTCCTAAAATTGCATTATGATCAATTTCTACATGTCCTGCAAGAGTGGCATTATTAGCTAAAATAACGTTTGATTTAATAATACAATCATGTGCCACATGAGAACCTACCATAAATAAACAATTATTAGATATTATTGTATTTAACCCCCCTCCAGATGTCCCTGGATTTACAGTAACATTTTCTCTAAATTTATTATTACTGCCAATTTTTAGATACGATTTTTCTTTATTATATTTTAAATCTTGAGGTTCAGAACCAATTGAGCAAAATGGATAAAAAGTATTACTATTTTCTATAGTTGTATCTCCAACGATAGAAACATGGGAAATTAAATTATTATTTTCCCCAATTTTAACCCCATCACCAATGATACAAAAAGGACCAATATTTGTTGTTTCATGAATTTCTGTATTTTTTCCAATAACAGCTGTAGGATGAATCATACTTATAAATCTATTAAATTATGAAAATGTAACTTAAAATAAATAAAATATTTCTGATTATTACTTATATGTAATCATAGCTGAAAATTCAGCTTCACAAACCTTAATATTTTCTTTTAAACATATGCCTTCAAATTTATATACATCTCTAACACTATTTAAAAACTTAACTTCAAATGATACATTTTCATTTGGTAATATTGGTTTTCTAAATTTTGCTTTATTTACACTCATAAATAATACAGATTTTTCTTTATAATCTCTAAGTTTATATGAAACTACAATTCCAGCTGTTTGCGCCATTGCTTCTATAATAATTACTCCAGGTACAATAGGATTGTTTGGAAAATGCCCTTTGAAAAAATACTCATCTTTAGAAAAAAATTTTTGAGATTTGCCATGTTCACCAGGTATCAAAACTTCACAAGTATCTACAAATAAAAAAGGGTCTCTATGTGGTATAAGATTTTTAATTTCACTAATATTTAATTTCATTTTTTTAAACTATTTCTTATTACTTCTTTTTTCCACAATTTAATATTTTTAGCAGGAAAACCGGCGACAATTTCATTGCTATTTATATTTTTAGTAACTCCACTTTTGGCAGCAATTGTAACATTATCACCAATATCAAGATGACCAGAAATTCCTGCTTGACCTCCTATTTTTACACAATCGCCTATATTTGTACTTCCTGCAATTCCAACTTGTGCTGCAATAACTGCGTAATTTCCAATGGTAACATTATGAGCGATTTGAACTAAATTATCAATATTAGAATAATTTCCTATAGTTGTTGAATCAAAAACTGCTCGATCTATTGTTGTATTTGAGCCGATAGATGAATTTTTTCCAATGATTACGTTGCCACTATGAAATATTTTTTGCTTAGTATTCATTTCGAAACCAAAACCATCACCTCCAATTCTTACACCAGATTTAATGATACAATTTTCTTTTATAATAGCATTTGAAATAGAAACATTATCATTAATAATAACACCTTTATGAATCAAAACGTTTGGTCCAATAGAAGAATTTGAACCTATATATACATTTTCATTTATTTCAGTATTTGCATTAACTCTTGTGTAGGAATTGATCTGCACATTATTTTTTATTTTACTAAGGGAGTTAATACTTGTATTATTTGATATAATTCCATTTGATTCTAAATTCTCATTATTAAATAGATTACTAATTAAAGCTAATGCTAAATAAGGATTTTTCACAATGATTGGCTTACAATTTTTAGGAAGATATTTAACAAATTTATCTTCAATTAAACATGCTTTACCTTTCATTTTTTTTAAATGACTTAAATATTTTAAATTAGAAAAGAAAGTTAGATCATCATTTGTTGAATTAGAAATAGTTTTAATACTCAAAAATATTTCATTGTCAGAAATTTTAGAGTTAATTTCTATAAGATTTTTCTCTAAAATTTTTTTTATATCTATAAATTTAATTTTTTTCAAAGTCTTTATATTCCAATTTAAAATTCAAATTTTCTAATTCGTTATTTATTAGATTTGTTATATCTAGTGAATTTGAAGCAATTAAGTAATTATTAGAATCTAAAATTAAATCAACATTATTTTTTAATGCATAATTTTCAAGTAATTTTATTATTTCACTCAATAAAAATTCCCTAATATTTATTATTTGATTTTCATAATGAGAATTAAAATTTTCAATCATAACTGTAAACTCTGACAATTGACTATTATATTCATCTATTTGTAAATTTATTTCATTTTTATTAAGTATAAGTTTTGAATCTTCAATTTTTTTTAATTGTATTTTAAGTTGATTTTCCTCTATTTCAAATATTTTGAGATATTTTTTTTGACTTAACTCAATATTTTTTAATAATTCAAGATACGATTTATTTTCATCAATTAAATACTGTATATTAACAACAGCTACAGTTTGCGAAAAAATATTTAAAGCGTAAAAGTTTATACTAAAAAAAATAATTATATAAATTAATTTCAATCTAAATTTCCTATTGAAAATAAGAACATTCTATTAATATCATATTCTTCATCTATAACTGGAAAACCCCAGGTGAAACCAATAGGACCTATTGGTGAATAATATCTTATACCAAATCCCACTGAAGATCTAAGATTATTATCGCTTTGAGTTGGTTTAGTTTTATTATCCCAAATGACGCCATAATCATTGAATAAGTTTAAATAAAATGGAAAATTAGATTGCTTGGATATCTCATATGAATAATCTAATTTAATAACTGCTAGATTATTACCTCCTACATATGAGGTTCTTGAATTACGAGGTCCAGCACCATAATTATCGAAACCTCTTAACCATTTCCCACCAAGTGAAAATTTATCATCTGTTAGAATATCATTATTGTTTAAAGAAAATATATTTCCAAATTTACCTTGAAGTGCAAAAATGTTTTTATTTCTACTAACATATTTCTTTATGTTAAAAATATTTCTAACAAAACCATTATTTGAACTTGTTGGTGTTTCGATAGTATTAATATAACTTAAATAATTTCCAGTTTTTGAAATAAATCCAGGATTTAAAGTAGAGTATCTTAAATTATTACTTATTAAGTAACTGATATTAGAGCCAGATGAATCTGATATTATATTAGATACAGTAGAAGTATCAGTAATTTTATAATCTTTTATTACATAATCAAGACTAATATCATGAAATAATTTTTTATTAATTTTGTAATTCACGCCTAATCCAGAAGTAAAGGAGTCTAATTTATATGAACTAGCTTTTGAAAAATCTTCTTGCTTATAATTTATAGTATAACTAATATCAGCATCATTTTCATAAGATAATCTATCAGTTGTAATTAACTTAAATTGATTTCTATCATCTGACGTGTTGACAAGAAAATCTAGAGACCTTCCAGTTCCATAAAAATTTCTTTCATTTAGACCAGTGACAATAGCAAAACCATCAAGAGTACCTACAGAAACACCAGCATTAAAAGTTCCAGTTTGTTTTTCTATAACTTTAATTATTAAATTAACATTATTGTCATCAACTGCTTCCTGCTTTAATTCAACTGATTCAAATAAATTTAGTGAAATTAACTTATCTCTAATACTTTTAATTTGATTTTTATGAATTGCGTCACCTTCAACTATTTCTAATTCCCTTCTTATTACATGATCAAAAGTTCTTGAATTACCTACAATATTAATTTGATTAGTATATTTAGGTTTGATTGGAAGAATTTGAAATAGAATATCAATATTATTTTTATTCTTTTTTTCAAACGTATTTATTTCAAAAAAATCAAGGCCATTTTTAATAATTATAGATGAAATATTTTTTTCAAAATTTTGAATTTTTTTTGTTGAAAAAACTGTTTCATTATTTAAGAATATTTCAACTTCATTATTAATTTTATCTAAAATTTTTTCATTTAAAATATTTTTTGAGTCATCAATATTTATATTTGAAAACGAATAAACATTACCTTCATTTATAATAAAATATATATTGACTCTATTAGATTTTAAATATTCTATTTTAGTTTCAACACTCACATCAATATAGCCATTTTGCCTATAATAATTAAGAATTACATATTTGTCTTTTTCTACAATCTCAGGTTTGAAGTTATTATTAGCAAAAATATTTAATATTGTTTTTGTTTTAGAATTAATTATATCTCTAATATCTTGATCTAAAATTGAGTTATTGCTCTTTATAATTATTTTATTTATTTTTGTAATTTCTCCTTCGATTATGTTAAAAAATAAATCAACGGTATTGTTTTCTTCGTAAACTTTCGATGAATAATCAATTTTAATATTATTATATCCGAAAGATTGATATATTTTTTTTAATTCACTTATAAATGTATTAATAGAAATACTATTAAACCTAGTAAAATTAATTTCTGATACTATTGATTCTAGCTCATCATTTTTTAATCTTTCATTATTTTGAAAATAAATATTATTTATATTTGGATATTCTTTAACGATAATTAAAAATTTATTATCAATTAATTTAACTTCAACATCAGAAAAAAAATTAGAGCTATTTAAAATTTGAATTATCTCGTTACTATATTCTTTACTTGCATTATCAGGAATATCTTTTAACAATGATATAATTACATTTCTATCAGTATAATTATTTCCCTCAATATCAAATAGTATTTCATTGGAAAATACTGATTTTGTTAGAAAGAATATAATAAAAAGAATTATTAAATTAAATTTTAAAATTTCGTAATTTAAGCTCAACTTCTTCATGATATTGAATAATATCTTTAATATTGTTTACTGAAGAATTCAAATTTAAAGATGTTACTTTTTTAATAATTTTGTAAATATCTGTATAATTAATCATTCTATTTTTATATAAATTTACAGCAAACTCATTACCTATATTAAATTTAATTAAATTTTGGGGTTTTTTTTTATTAATTTTATTAAAATAATTATAAATTGGGAATATATCATTTGAAACATTTTCAAAGTGTAAATCACTGTATTCATTAATATAAAAATTATTTTTATATTTTGAATAATTAAAGTTTGGTTGACTTAAAAAATTCAATATAGGAATTCCCATATCATTTTTAAATAAATTTAAATGTGATACATAGTTATTATACTCAACAATTGAATGAACTAAAGCTTCGGGATGAATAAGTATTTTCATTTTATTGAATGGTATATCAAACAAGTAATGAGCTTCAATTAATTCTAAGCATTTATTAACCAAAGTTGCTGAGTCAATACTATTTTTATATCCCATTTTCCATTTTGGATGTTTAATTGCGTGTTCAAATTTAACATTTTTTAATGAGTTAAATTTTTTTTTATAAAATGGCCCACCAGATGCAGTTAATATAATTTTTTTTATAGTTGAATTTGTATTAGTTTTTTTAAAAAACTCAAAAAGTGAAAAGTGTTCAGAGTCTATAGGAAATATGTTTGTTTTTTTAAAATAATTATTTTTTTTAAAAATATGTCCTGCAGATACAATTGCTTCTTTTGATACAAGTCCAAGATTATCAGTATTATGAATTATATTATTTAAAAAGTATAAAGATTTATAACCAGATATTGCTAATATACTTAAATTGGATTTACTCGATAATAAGTAACTTTGTAACTCATTTAGATTTAAAAATTTAGTTTTTCCAATTTTATAATCAAAATTAGTTAACTTTTCGTGATCATATAGAAAAGCATACTTTGGCTGATATTTTACTATTTGTTTAGATAATAGTTTTAAATTTGATTTAGCACATAATAAATTAACTTTTAAATTTAAAAAATTATTATCAATTAGAGATAAAGTTTTTTTTCCTATAACACCAGTACTTCCAAAAATATTAATATTCATAGTTATATAATAATTGATAAGGAATAAAAAATAATTGAAAATAAAAAACTATCAAATCTATCAAAAACACCTCCATGCCCCGGTAAAAATTCACTTGAATTTTTTAGATTATTTTTTCTTTTAAAGTAAGATTCAATTAAATCTCCAATAAAAGCTCCTATTATTATTATAAAAATAAAAATTATTAGTTCAATATTTATATTGATTTCAAAAATAAATGAAAATAATAAACTAAGAAAAAAAGATGCGATAAAGCCACCGATAAGACCTTCAATAGTTTTATTAGGGCTAATTTTAATTAACTTATTTTTACCTAAAATTTTACCAATAATATAAGAAAATATGTCAAAAGTTATAACTATTAAAATAAATAAATTAAAATTTAAAAAAAATTCTTCACTAAAATTAATTGTCATAAAAAAAATAAATGAAATTAAGAGATAAAGTAAAGGTAATAATTTATATAATTTGAAATAAACGTAAATTTCAAAAAAAACAAAAAAATATATTAATAAAATTAAATAATATACATAGCTAAAATTAAAAAAAACGAAAATAAAATAAATCGAAATGAATAATATTGAAAATAGAAATCTTAAAATAAAATTATTATAAGCCATATTTTCTATCAATTTTTAAAAATTGATTTATTATTGAGTTAAATTCATTTTCAGAAAAATCTGGCCAAAGAGTTTCTGTAAAAAAAAGTTCTGTATATGTCAAATTATACATTATAAAATTACTCAATCTATTATAACCTCCAGTTCTTATTAATATATCAGGATCTGGAAATGAGCCTAAATAAAATAGTTTGTTAATATCTTTATCATTATCAAAATTAATATTATTATGATTATTTATTATTAGTTGTAAAACATTTTTGATTTCATCTTTAAAACCGTAATTAAATGCAATATTTAAATTTAGTTGATTATTATTGGATGAAGATAATTCAATATTTTCAAAAATTTCTAAAATTTTTTTTGGTAAATTTTTTCTTGATCCAAATATTTTGATTCTAACATCTTTTTCTTTAACTAAATCATTAAAAGTATTTGAAAAATTTTCATAGATAATATCATAAATTATATTGATAGATGATCGATTGAAATTTTCAGAAGATAGTGCAAAAATTGTTAAATGGGGAATTTTTTTAGATAAAGTATAAGTAACTAAATTTTTAATATTTTCAAAACCTTTTGTATATCCATATAAATTGGTATGCTTATTTTTTTTTGCCCATCTTTTATTTCCATCAAGAATAAGTGCGATATGGTTTAAGTTATTTAACAAACTTATACTTTCAAAATATCATTTTTTTTTAATTCTAATATTTTGTCAATTTTACCTATGTTATCATCAGTAATTTTTTGAATTTCGTTCAATTTTCTTTTTAATTCATCTTCAGATAAATTTGAGTCTTTCTTATCATTTTTTGATATTTCTATAAAATCTCTTCTAATATTTCTAATAGTAACTTTAGAGTTTTCAGCAAATTCAGATGCAATTTTAATAATTTCAATTCTTCTTTCTTCACTTAATTTTGGAATTGGCAACCTTATTAGTTGACCATCACTTTGAGGATTAATTCCAAGATTTGATTCTGTTATAGCATTTTCAATTTGTTTAATCAGAGATGAATCCCAAATCTGAATTGTAATTGTACTTGCATCTTGTACTGAAATATTTCCTAATTGATTTAAGGGTGTTTTAGAACCATATGCATCAACAAATATATTATCTAACATTGATGGGTTAGCTCTTGAAGTTCTTAAAGAATTTAATTCTTTCTCAAAATGTAATACAGCAGAATTCATTTTATTCTCTAAATCACTCATAATTTAACTTATCCTACTATATGATCCTTTACGATTCAAAACATTAATTAGTGAGTTTTTTTTAAAAATGTTAGTTATAAAAATTGGTATTTTTGTATCTTTAGCTAAACTTATTGCTGTTAAATCCATTACTTTTAAATTTTTTTTAATGACATCATTATATGAAATTTGTTTAATTAACTTAGCTTCTTTATTTTTAATTGGATCTTTGTTATAAATACCATCAACCTTAGTTGCTTTTATAATCAACTTACAGTCCAATTCAGAAGCTCTTAAAGTTGCAGCTGTGTCTGTAGAAAAGAAAGGATTTCCTGTTCCGGCAGCAAAAATTACAATTCTATTTTTTTGCAAATGCCTTATTGCCCTTCTGCGAATATAAGGTTCTGCTATCTGCGACATAGTAATTGCTGATTGAACTCTGGTTGGTACATTAATTTTTTCTAAACTACTTTGTAGGGATAAAGCATTCATCACAGTAGCCAACATTCCCATATGATCAGAAGTAGATCTGTCTATTCCTTCAGAAGCTCCTTTTATTCCTCTAAAGATATTGCCACCGCCTATAATTAGGCAAATTTGGTATTTTTTATTATAAACATTTTTTATCTCATTTGAAATTTTATTAATGGTAGAAACATCAATGCCATAACTTGAGGAACCCATTAATGACTCACCTGAGATCTTTAATAGGATTCTTTTATTCATATTATAAACTAATCAATTCAAAAGAAATAATTTTAAAATTAGATTTTGAATATTGATCAATGATTTTTCTTACAGTCTGATCTTGATCCAAAATATAAGATTGATTTAGTAAAGTTATCTCACTATAAAATTTTTTCATTTTACCTTCTAATATTTTATCAGCTATATTTGATGGTTTTCCAGAATTAAGAATTAACTCTTTTTGAATTTTTTCTTCTTTACTTATAAGTTCTTTATCTAGATCAATAATATCTATAGACTCAGGTTTCATTGCGGCAATATGCATACATAAATTCTTAGATAAACTTTCAATTTCAGTATTTTTTTCAGTAGTTGAATACTCTAAGAGAGAAATAATTTTACCTATATTTTTTCTATAACTATTATGTATATAAAATGAATAATGAGAATTTTTATTTTCTTTAATAATCAATTCATTTAGAACTAAATTCTCACCTACTTTTGCTATCATTGAATTAAAATAATCTTGAACAGTACCATTATCATACTTAATTTTAAGAAACTGATCCTTGTCTAAACTTTTATTATTATCTAAAACTAAATTACCTAAACTATCTAGAAAATCTAAAAAGGTATTACTTTTAGCTGCAAAATCAGTTTCACTATTAACTTTAATTAATACAGTAATATCTTGATTTGAGTAAAAGCCAACTGCTCCTTCAATGGCAGCACGTTCACTTTTTTTTGATGCTTTAGCTAATCCTTTTTTTCTAAGAGATTCAATTGATTTTTCGATATCATTATTGTTTTCTTCTAGTGATTTTTTACAATCTAAGAAACCAGCACCAGTTTTTTCTCTTAATTCCTTAATAAGATCTGTTATGCTCATTATTTTTCATCCTTTATTTTTACATCTCCAATAATTTCACTCTCTTTATTAGTAGTTTTATCTTGGAGGTTAGTTGCATCTTTAATAGTTTCAAAAAAATAATTTTTATATAAATTTATTGATCGAAGTGCATCATCGTTTCCAGGGATAATATAATCAATATTTTCTGGATCAGCATTAGAGTCAACTACAGCAACAACTGGTATATTAAGTTTTGCAGCTTCCTTTACTGCTATCTTGTCTTTAATAACGTCAAAAACTACTAATAAGTCTGGTTTACCATTTAGATTTCTGACTCCACCAATATTCAATTCAAGTTTTTGCTTTTCCCTTGAAATGTCCAGTAATTCTTTTTTTGATAAATTTTTTGATAAATCGTTATCTTTTAAAAATAATTCTACTTCTTCTAATCTCTTAATTGAATTTGAGATTGTTTTCCAATTAGTTAAAGTTCCACCCAACCATCTTTTGTTTACATAAAAATTATTATCTAACATTGCTAATTCTTTTACAACTTCGCTACACTGTTTTTTTGTTCCAACAAAAAGTATCTTTCCAGATTTTGAAACAGTTTCATGAATTTTAGTAAGAGCAGTATTTAATAACTCTACTGTAATTCTTAAGTCAAAAATATGAATGTTATTTCTTACACCATATATGTATTCTTTCATTTTTGGATTCCATCTTCTTACATTGTGACCAAAGTGTACGCCAGATTCAAGAAGATCTTCGATTTTAACTTCTGGTAAATTCATAATAACTCCCGGTTTAACCTCCACAGAAAGAAAAACACCGGTTTTTTCTGTGTGCTAGATTTAATTTGTTTGATCTATTATTGTAATATGTAATTTTTTCAAGAGATTTCTAAAGAATAATCTAAGATTTTGGATTTATTTAGTTCATCAAGTTTTTTGAATGATTTAATTGAATATTTATTAAAATCAAAGTTAATTAGTTTTTGATCAACTGTTATGAATAATTCAATAAAATTATTTGTAGTGTTATTATGTTTTTTTTCAAAAATATTATTCTTTAATTCGATCATGTTACTCATATTTGAATAAATATTAAACTTATATCTATTTTTTGCAAAAATTGAGTCAAGGGAAAAAATATCTCTAATAATAAAACGAGTATCTGCATTATTTTTTACAATGTCTATTGTAAATACTAATAAATTACCCTCTTTTAAGATAGGGCGAAATTTATATAAATTTTCACTAAATATTGTTAACTCGAACTGATAACCAATTTCTGAAACTGTGATAAATGCATATTTTTTACCATCTTTATTTGATCTCTCTTTAATATCCAAAATTGCACCACAAACTTTAATCGAACCATTGTTATTATTTTCAGAATAATCCTTAAATGAGTTTATGTTTTCTAATTCAAAAAATTTTCTTGGATAATGGTTAAGTGGATGATCAGAAAAATAAAATCCTATAACTTCGAGCTCATTTGATAAAATTTCTGAGTTCTTCCAGGTTTTATAATTTTGATTAAAAAGATTTTTATCATTAAAAGAGATCTCGTTATCTTCGAAAAGCATATCTTGATTTAGATCTTTTTCTGAGCCATATAAATCAACAAATTTTGGAACATTAGTAAATAATTTTGACCTGTTTGATTCTATACTATCGAACGCTCCAGCTTGTATAAGTTTTTCAAGCTGTCTTTTATTTATTACTTCTTTTGAAACCCTATTCATAAAATCAATAATATTTTTAAATTTACCATTTTTATTTCTTTCATCTACCATACTAGAGATAGATTTAATTCCTACTCCTTTAATTGCGCCAAGGCCAAATCTAATAGATTTTGAATTTTCATTTGTTTCAATTGAAAATAATGGATTTGAATAATTAATATCTGGTTTTAGAAAATTTATATTTAGCCTTTCTATTTCTTGTTTAAGTAAAATAATTTTTTCTGTCCTATCAATGGAATAGTTTAATGTTGCTGTTAGGAATTCGTGAGGAAAATTAGCTTTAAGATATGCTGTTTGGTAAGATATTAAAGCATATGCAGCAGCATGACTTTTGTTAAAACCATATCCTGCAAATTTATCAACTAGATCAAATATTTTTGAAGCTTCTTTTTTTTCAATTTTATTTTGAATTGCTCCCTCAATAAATCTTG
Source organism: uncultured Alphaproteobacteria bacterium (assembly GCA_902572735.1). Classification (GTDB taxonomy): domain Bacteria; phylum Pseudomonadota; class Alphaproteobacteria; order HIMB59; genus CACPNW01. The sequence goes on along the minus strand of CACGGX010000003.1, from coordinate 14,636 downwards.
ATTTTTGTCTATCCATCTCTTTTTGAATTTTTTTTCCCATTGCTCTTCTTAACAAGTCTGCTTCACCTAAAGAATAGTTTGATAAAACCTGTGCGATTTGCATTACTTGCTCCTGATAAACAATAATTCCATACGTTTCTTTTAAAACATCCTCTAACATAGAATGAAGATATTTGATTTCTTCACGGCCATGTTTTCTATTACAAAAAGAGGGAATATTGTCCATTGGACCAGGTCTAAATAAAGCTACAACTGCAATTATTTCTTCAAATCTATCTGGTTGCAATTGACGAAGAACACTACCCATGCCATTGCTTTCCAATTGAAATATTCCAACTGTGTCACCCTTACTTAACTGATCATAAGTTTTTGAATCATTCAAAGGTATATTCTCAATTAAAAAATTCTTATTTTCTCTTAATATTAATTTTACACAATCATCAATAATAGATAAAGTTGTTAAACCAAGAAAATCAAATTTTATTAAACCAGCCTCTTCAACGTATTTCATAGAAAATTGTGTTGCATTTGTATTAGTATTTTGATCTTTGTATAAGGGAACTACTTTAGATAGCTTTTCATGACCAATAACAACTCCAGCAGCATGTGTCGAAGCATGTCTATGCGTTCCTTCAATTTTAAGACTTATATCAATAATATTAGAAATTCGTTCATCAACTCTGATCCTCTCTTGCAAACTTTTTTCGGATTTAATTGATTCACTTAAAGTTAGAGGATTTGATGGGTTAAAAGGTATCAGTTTAGCAAAAGAATCTACCTCTCCATATGGAACTTCTAATACCCTGCCAATATCCCTTACTGCTGCTCTTGAAGCTAGTGTACCAAATGTAATTATATGAGCTACACATTCACTACCATATTTTTTATTAACATACTCAATAACCTCATCTCTTCTAGTTTGACAAAAATCTATGTCAAAATCTGGCATTGATACTCTTTCTGGATTTAGAAATCTTTCAAATAACAGATCGTATTCTAATGGATCTAAATCGGTTATTCCTAAACACCAAGCTACCAAACTCCCGGCACCCGATCCTCTACCTGGGCCTACAGGTATTTGCTGATCTTTAGCCCAATTAACAAAATCTGCTACTATTAAAAAGTATCCTGCAAATCCCATTCTAATTATTATTTCATTTTCATATTTCAATCTATCAGTATAAATTTCTACATTCTTAATATTCTTTTCTTTTATTTTTTTATCAAGACCTAGATCTGATGATTGTAATAAAAAATCTTCAGCTGATAAATTTTGATCATTTATAAATTCAGGTAATTGTGGTTTTGTAGATTCAGGAAAATAATTACAAGATAGAGAAATATTTAAATTATTTTTTATTATCTCTGGAATATCTTCAAAATTTAAATGCATTTCCTCACTTGACTTAAAATATATATTTTCATTAGAGGTATTTCTTTGAGAATTATTAATAGTAGATTTTTGTGCAATACATAACAATGCATCGTGAGCTGAATAATCATCTTTATTAGCGTACTTAATATTATTTGAGCCAATAAGGGGTATGTTAAATTCTTTTGATAAATTTATGAATTCTTTTTCAAAAAAATCTATATTTTGATCTTTGATCCTCTGAATTTCAAAGAGAAAATTTTTTTTAAATATTCCTTTAAAATTGGTGATTAATTGAATTATATCTTTTTTTCTGTTTTCTTTATTTAATAAAAGTAAAGGATTTAATTCTCCTCCCATATAACAGAATAAACCATCAGAAAATTTTTCTAATTGCGAAAAGTATATACCAATATTGTTTCCTTCATTAAGATGAGAAAGTGAGCTTAATTCTAATAGATTTCTATACCCAATTTCATTTTTGACTAAAAAGGTAATTTGGGAAATTTGATTATTTACAATAATATCTAATAAATTTATTGAAGTTCCAATTATAGGTTGAATATTATTTTTTACACATTCTTTAGAAAATTCAAATACTCCAAACATATTATTATTATCTGTAATGGCAATTGCAGGCATGTTATTTTTTTTAGCAAGATCCACTAAAGTAGTAATTTTTAGAGTACTTTCAGAGAGAGAATATGAAGAAAGAGATCGTAAATGAATAAAAGGATTATTCATCTGTCAAATGTATTTTCTTATTTTTAAAATAATAAATTTCATCAGCTAATAAAGAATAAGTTTTGTTATGTGTAACATATACTAAAGTTTTGTTATTTTGTTCGATATAATTTATAAAAAATTTAAAAATATTGTTAGCAGTATCTTCATCAAGATTGCCGGTCATCTCATCAGCTAAAATTAAATCTGGATCATTTACTAAAGATCTTGCAATAGCGACTCTTTGCTGCTCTCCTCCTGATAATTTTAAAGGTTTGTAATTTATCCTTTCATCTAAACCAAATTCAAGAAGTAGTTTTTTAGAAATTTCATAACTTTTCTTTTCATTTTTATTTATTAATAATGGAAGCATAACATTCTCGATCACAGTGAGTTCAGGAATCAGATGAAAAAATTGATGAATAAAACCAATGGATAATCCTCTAATTTTATTCGTTTCATGTTTAGAGCATAAAGAAATATCTTTATTCTTAAAATAAAAGTTTCCATCATATTCTGAATCAAGTAAACCAATAATATTAAGAAAAGTTGTTTTGCCTGAACCTGAAGGCCCGACAATTGAAACTTTAGTGCTTATCTTTAATTTAAAATTTAAATGTTTAATTATCTCAATTTTTGAATTATTTTCATTTGTATAATTTTTACAAAGATTGGTTATCTCTAATAAATATTTATTATTCACTTCTTAAACTTTTAACAGGGTCTATTCTAGCTGAACTTAAAGCTGGAAAAATAGTTGATATAATTGATATGATTATTGCTACACAAAGTACGTAAACTACCTCATTTACGCTAATTTTAGAAGGTAAAGATGATAAATAATAAACTTCTTCAGAAAACAGTTTTGTTCCAAGTAAATATTCTAAAAAACTTTGAATTGATTTAATATTTATTGTGAAAAGAATTCCAATTATTAATCCTATTAAAGATCCTATTAAACCAATTGAGATTCCAATAGTAAAAAATATTTTTATAATACTTTTATTACTCATTCCAATAGTTTTTAAAATACCAATATCTTTGTTTTTTTCTTTTACAAATATAATTAATCCAGAAATTATATTTAATGATGCAACTAAGATAATTAAAGAAAGAATAATAAACATAACATTCTTTTCCACCTTAAGTGCATTTATTAAAGTTTTGTTTTGATCCTTCCAAGATATTGAATAAAAATTTAATAAAAGATTAGATGTTTCTAATTCTACTTTATTTTTAAATAATTCAATTTCATTAGGAGATGATGTAAAGAATTCAATTTTGTTATATATATCTTCATCATATAAGAGTAATTTTCTAACAAGTTCTGAAGATAAAAAAATTAAATTTGAATCATATTCATATAAACCTAGATCAAATACACCTACTACCTCCAATGTTTTAAATCTTGGAATATTTCCTAATATTGTTTTATCAGTCTTTGGAATTGCAATTTTAACCTTATCTCCCACGCTTAAATTCATTTCGTTCGCTAAGGAGTCTCCAATTAATATTTCACTTTTTGAATTTTGAATTAATGAGCCCATATTAATTGAATTAAACAAATAATGATTTTTATCATAAGCATCATAGCCTTTGATCATAACTCCTTTTGAGTTATTTGATTTTATAATTAATCCATTTGTTTCAATAGATTTGTAGTGTTGGTAAAAAAAAGAATTATCAATATTCAAAATGAGTTCATCAGCTTGCTTATTTGTTATCTCATTATCAAAACTATAAATATTGAGGTGTGAATTAAGTCCAATTATTCTGTTAGTTAGATCAATTCTAAAACCATTCATAACAGACATTACTATAATAATTGCTGCTACTCCCAAACTAATACCTATTATTGAAAACCAAGAAAAAATAGACACATAGCCGTCAGATTTCTTAGAAAATAAAAACCTAAAAATCAGTAATCGTTCTGATTTAGAAATCATCTATTTTTTTAACTTATTATTAATAAAATCAAATACACTACTGGATGAAATTTTTTCACTTTCATTATTTTGGCGATTTTTTATTTCTACTAAATTATCTTTTAAATCTCTTTTGCCAATAATAATTTGATATGGTGTCCCAATTAACTCATTATCAGATAATTTTTTTCCTATACTGCAGATTCTATCATCTAAAATAACTTCAATATTATTTTTCATAAAATATTCATAATATTCTGATGATTTTGTGGCACAATCTTGATCTTCTGGCATTAAATTAACTATTGAAACCTTAAATGGAGCAACTTCTAAAGGCCACCTAATTCCTTTTTCATCATGATAAGCTTCTATAATTGCGCCCACAAGTCTTGAAACACCAATGCCATATGATCCCATATGCACTGGAACATTTTTCCCACTTTTATCTTGAACAAATGCTTTTAATTTCTCAGAATATTTTGTTCCAAAATAAAATATATGACCAACTTCAATGCCCTTAGAAATTTTTAAATCTTCATTTGAAATTGGGCAATTTTTTTCATCATGTTGATCATCAACTGCAGCATAAAATGACTGCAACTCACTTGGGTCTATAGTTTCAGGGTTTAGTGTTTCTAATTTTTTATCATAATAAAGTGTACTTTCACCAGTCTTAGCTAGTATTTGAAATTCATGACTTAAGTTACCTCCAATTGGTCCTGTTTCTGCTCTTAAGGAAATTGGTGTTAAACCCATTCTAATAAAAGTTTTTATGTATGCTTTAAACATATTGTCATAAGATTTCTTTGCTTCGCTTTCATCAAGATCAAATGAATAATTATCCTTCATTAAGAATTCTCTTCCTCGCATTACTCCAAACCTAGGCCTAACTTCATCTCGGAATTTCCATTGAATATGATAAAGATTTTTTGGAAGATCTTTGTAAGAATTTATATGTGATTGAAATATATCTGTAATTAATTCTTCATTTGTTGGGCCGTAAAGCATTTCCCTTCCACTTCTATCTGTAATCCTTAACATTTCTTTTCCATAATCATCGTATCTTCCTGATTTAATCCATAAATCCGAAGATTGAATCGTAGGCATAAGCAGTTCTACTGCTCCTGCATTATTTTGTTCCTCTCTAACAATCTGTTCAATTTTTTTTAATACAAGTAGACCTAGAGGTAACCACGAATAAATGCCGGCACTAGATTGTTTAATCATGCCAGCTCTGATCATTAATTTATGTGAAATTATTTCAGCATCTGATGGCGCATCTTTAATAGTTGGAAGAAAAAAGTTAGAATATTTCATTTATTAAATATATTTGATAAATCAAATCCAAATAAAATCAAAAAAAATAAAATTAAAGCTGATATTAATGAAGTTGCTATAAATTTTATTAGAAGATATGGCTTACTCGGAGCACTTTTTGCATGTCCAGATTCTACTTTTTGTGGTACTTTTATCTTAATCGGTAGGAGTATGAAAAATAAAATCCACCAAATAAGGATAAAAATTAGAACGTGAGTAAATAGTGCCATTAAGATCGTATTAAATGAACTTCAATTTCTGGTTTTTTTTGAATTGAATTTTTTATAATCTTTCTAAAACTACTTTTAACTAAGTCAGATACTATAAGGTCTGATGATTTTTGATCATTGTTAAGTTTTGTATAGTTTTCTATTAAAAGGATTTTAAAATCATTTTTAATATTTTCTTCATCTATTCCTGGCAATCCCTTTAAGGTAATTAACATATTTTTATTAATTGAATAGTCATCATCATTGATAATTAAAGAAATTAAAACTAGCCCCTCAAATGAAAATTTCCTTCTCTCTTTAATAAATGTAGAGTCAGAGTCGTAAAGATTTTTACCCTCAACAATTAACTTTCCAGTTTCAAATTTTTCTACAATTTTAGGTTCACCTGGTGCAATTTTGAGACATTTTCCATTTTCTAAAATTTTAGTAAATGGTACTTGAGATGAGTAAGATAATTGTTTATGCGCCTCTAGATGCATAGGTTCACCATGAACAGGAATAGATAAGTACGGTTTTGTCCAATTATACATTTGTTTTATTTCATCTGCATAACCATGACCTGAAACGTGTACTAGATCGTCATCAGCAGTTACTATCTCAACTCTTTGTCTAATAAGTAAGTTCTTTAAATTATTTATTGATTTTTCATTACCAGGAATATCTCTGGAGCTAAAAATTACTACATCTTCAGGCTCTAAATGTAAATGTTGATGAGAATTATAAGCTATTCTGAAAAGTGCAGATCTTTTTTCACCCTGACTTCCAGTACAAATTATGACTAAATTTTCTCTTGGTATATAAGAAGCTTCATCTTCACTAATAAAAATTTCATCATCTGCAACATAACCACATTTTCTTGCTACTTCGATATTTTTTTTCATACTCCTACCTACAAGAGCAACCTTTCTTTTATTTTTTTTTGCTGCTTGAATAATATTTTTCATTCGTGCAATATTTGAAGAAAAACAGGTAACAACAATTCTATTAGAAAATCTTGAAAATATACTTGTAAGTTCGTCCCTAACATCACTTTCAGATTCAGATCTACCAGGCACATTTGCGTTAGTAGAGTCACCTATTAGGGCAAGTAATCCATCATTTCCTAATTTTTCAAATTTTTCTTTTGAAAATGAATCTCCTAAAGTAGGTGAATGATCTATTTTCCAATCAGCAGTATGGAGTAATGATCCATATTTTGTTTTAATTACTATTGCAGTTGGTTCAGGAATTGAGTGTGTAGTTGGAATAAAACTTATATCAAAATTATTTAGTATTAATTTCTTGTCTAAATTTATCTCTTTTAAAGTAAATTCTTCTACTTTATTAAATTCTTTAAGCCTATTTTCGATAAGAAATTTTGCAAATTTACTAGCATATACAGGACATTTAATTTTATTTGCTAAGAACGCAACAGCTCCTGCATGATCTTCATGACCATGACTGATAATAATAGCCTCGAGATTATCTTCTAAACTTTCAATATGATCTATTTTTGGTACCAATAAATCTACACCAGGAAACTTTTCATCAGCAAATGAAAGACCTAAATCTATCATTATCCATTTTCCATCACATCCGTAAAGATAACAATTTGCACCTATTTCTCCAATACCTCCAAGAGATAAAAAATGTAGTCCTTCTTTAAAATCATCTAGTTGTAAATAATTACTCATAAAAATGTTTGTTACCGATTTCTTTTATTCCTTCTAAAGTCAAATGTTCCATATATATAGGTTTATAAATAATTTTATCCCTAAATATTTTACCTAGACCACCCGTAATATAGACTTTGGGCTTAAAGTTATTCTCCTTAATAATTTGCTTTAATATGCCGTTAACAGCATGCAAATAACCAAAATAGAAACCTGATTGAATAGAAGCTGATGTATTATTATTAACAATTTTATTTGATTTTGAGATTTTTGAAGTTTTTATTAACTCAGCATTTTTTAAAAGTGTCTCCATTGAAAGATTTATACCTGGAAAAATTAATCCACCTAAATATTGATTATTTTTAATGACATCAAAAGTAGTAGCTGTACCAAAGTCGAGAATTATACAGTCTTTGATTTTCTTACTATATACATATGCATAGTTTGCTATTCGGTCACTTCCAATTTGATTTAAATTATAATTGATACTTTTTCTAAATGATATTTTTTTGGGATTAATTACATAAAATTTGAATTTATTCTTTTGAAAAATATTTTTAAAGATTAAATTTACAGAAGGTACAACAGAGGACAAAATACAAAATCTATCTTTAAGATTATTAATCAACTTTTTGTTAGATTTAAAAAATTTATTTATTTCTTTTTTTGTAATATTGATTTTTTTTTCTGTTTTTAATCTAATAATTTTAATTAATTTATTTTTTGTATAAAAACCTATAACTATATTCGTATTACCTGCATCTATAACAATCATTAAATTATTCTAGCATTATATATATTTTCAAAATTAATATTATTTTTTAAAGTGATTGAACCATCTGGGTTAAGATTATGAAATATTCCATGTTTTACATTTTGTTCATCAATTTTTAAATTAATATTGCTTCCTAAATATAATAATCTACTTTTATATTCAGTCATAATTTTTTCGTGATTATTTAGCAGTTGTTTAAAATTATTAAAATACTCTTCCATAATTTCATACACAAAGTAAAAATTGTTAATTTCTTTATTGTATTTATTAATATTAGTTGTTGGGTAATTTTCAATTTTTGGAGAGGATACTATATTAACTCCGAAACCAGTATTTATATATTTATCGCTTTTGATAGTAAATATTTCAGAAATTATTCCAGAAATTTTTTCTTTATTAATTAAAATGTCATTTGGCCATTTAATTTGAGTTTTAACATTACAAATATTTTCAATCACAGAACATATCATATTAGTAATAAAAGCATTATTTAAAAAATGATTTTCTATTGGCAATATATTTTTAGATAAAATAGAAATATAAACATTATTTTTTGGACTTTCCCAAGTTGTTCCCCGTCTTCCAAATCCTTTTTTTTGTTCATTTGCCATCAAACATATATTTCTATTATAAATAAGTTTTTTAACTTCTGACATTGTAGAATCTACAGATTCAATAAAATGAAAATCAAAATTGTTTTTATCTAATAGATTTTTAATTTTATCTAATGACATTAGTCAAATGGTCAAACTTGCTGATATATTAATCAATAAAGACGGGTAAAATATAAAACAAATAATTACAAACAAACTTAAGGACAGGATAATTTTTGATTGAAAAGAAATTTGAAAATTAATTATTCCTTCACTTTTACTTTCATCAAAATACATTATCTTAATAATTCTTAAATAATAAAAAGCAGAAATAACACTAGCTAGGACGCCAAGAACTGAAAGTACATATAATTCTCGTTCAATTGCAGCAATGAAAACATAAAACTTTCCAAAAAATCCTATAAAGGGTGGGATGCCAGCCATAGATAGCATTATTATTGAAATAGAAAGACTAACAATTGGATTACTTTTACTTAACCCTTTTAAATCACTTATATTAATTAAATATTCATTTTTAACTTTTAACGAAAGTAAAATAGCAAAAATAGCAACATTCATTATCATGTATGAAAACATATAAATTGATGCTGCTTTAATTCCATCATCATTTGCGGCAACTAAAGCGATTAAGATATAACCTATATGTCCGATAGAACTATAGGCTAATAATCTTTTAATATTTGACTGCGCTATAGCCGCTACAGCTCCAAGAAACATTGAGGCTATTGATAAAAATAGAATTATTTGACTCCATTCTATGTAAAAATTTTCAAATGGAACTAAGCAAAAACGATAAATTAAAGCTACTGCAGCAATCTTAGGGACAATAGCAAAAAAACCTGTAATTGAGTTTGGAGCTCCTTCATAAACATCAGGAGTCCACATATGGAAAGGTACGGCTGAAACCTTAAAAGCCAAGCCTACCATCACAAATACAAGCCCAAATATTAGACCTAAATTTAAATTATCATATTTTGATAAATAGTAACTTATATCATCAAAATTCATTGAACCAGTAAATCCATAAATTAAGGAGAAGCCGTACAAAAGTATACCAGACGATAATGCTCCTAAAATAAAGTATTTTACTCCTGACTCAGCTGATGAGATTGAATCTCTTTTTATTGCTGCAGCAACATATAGAGATAAACTTTGTAGTTCTATTGCTAGATACATGGACATAAGATTATTTGAAGCAATCATTAACATCATCCCAAGTGTAGAAAATAAAAATAAAACAGGAATTTCAAAATTTTTAAGCTTAATGCCTAAGAAATAATCTTTAGAAATGATGATACTAGCTATAGATCCTAATAGAGCTAAAATTTTAAAAAAATTTATAAAAGAAGAGTGGCTAAATAAACTTTTATAATTTGCAAAATTTGATTCACTATTATAGTAAACAAGCAAAATGGTTAATAATAAAACGAAAACTGCTAGATTGGAAGTTTGTCTAAATGCATTCCTTTTTAAAAAAAGCCCAAAAAGTAAGCAAACAAAAGAAGAGCATGCTAAAAAAATTTCGGGTATAAAAAAAATATTGTAAATATTATTTAGCATTGGCTATTTCATAGTTTGTTATAATTAGTTCAAGTGATAATCTCATAGGATCTAAAAATAGATTTGGAAATATACCTAGTAATATTACTGAAATTGCTAAAGGAATTAATATGATTTTCTCTCTTGTGTTTATATCTAAAATATCTTCAAGTTTATTATTAGTTATGGTGCCGAAAATAATTCTTTTATAAAGGTATAGCATGTAAACAGCGGATAATATTATTCCAAAAGCCGCGCCAATAACAACGTAACTTGAAAATTTAAATGCGCCAACAATAACTAAAAATTCTCCAATAAAACCACTAGTTCCAGGCAATCCAACTGATCCCAGCATAAAAATCATGAATACTGTTGCATAAAGTGGCATTCTTTGAACTAATCCTCCGTAAAATTCAATTTCTCTAGTATGCATTCGATCATAAATAACACCAACACATAAAAATAAAGCTGCTGAAACTAGTCCATGACTAATCATTTGCATCATTGCTCCTTCTAAGCCTTGTTGATTCACTAAGAAAATTCCAATTGTTACAATTCCCATATGAGCAACAGATGAATATGCAATTAGTTTTTTAATATCAGTTTGTGCTAGTGCTACTAAGGAAGTGTATATTATGGCAACTATACTTAATGTCATAATTAAAGGAATAAAAAACTCTGTTGCTTCTGGAAGCATGCCTAAAGAGAAACGGATAAAACCATATCCACCCATTTTTAAAAGTACTCCGGCTAAAATGACAGATCCAGCTGTTGGAGCTTCAACATGGGCATCGGGCAACCATGTATGAAACGGCCACATAGGAATTTTAACTGCAAAGGACGCAAAGAAGGCGAGCCATAGAAACAATTGAGTATTATAGGAAAAATAATTACCTTGTAAGAATTCAATACTCATTGAACTTGTATTTCTGTACATCACAATGATAGCAATCAACATGAGTACTGATCCCAAAAGAGTGTAGAGAAAGAATTTAAAAGAAGCATAGATTCTTCTATTACCTCCCCATATACCTATGATTAGATACATTGGTATTAATACTGCTTCAAAAAAAATATAAAATAAAAGTATATCTATAGAAGCAAACATTCCAATCATTACAGTCTCTAAAAATAAAAAAGAAAGCATGTATTCCTTGACTCTTTTTTTTATATTATTCCAACTAGCTAAAATACAAAGTGGGGTCAAAAATGTACTTAGTAAAATCATAAAAAGTGAGATACCATCAACTCCAACATGGTAGAAGAAATTAAAATCATTAAACCATCTAAATTTTTCTTCATATTGATAAGACGGATTGGAATAATCAAATTGTAACCAGAGTATTAAACTTAAAATAAATGTTCCTAATGTTGCTAGTAAAGCAGCCCATTTAATATTAATTGATGTTAATTCATCTTCTTTAATAAAAAGAATAATTAAAGCACCAATTAAAGGTAAAAAAATTATTACTGATACTAATGGCCAGTCAATCATTTAGTAATATAAAAACCATGTTAAAATTATTACTAAGCCTCCAAGCATAGCAAAAGCATAATGAAACAAATACCCTGATTGAAACAAACTTACATAAGATGAAGATTTTGAAATAATCCAGGAGACCCCGTTTGGTCCTAAACCATCAATAGTTTTTTCATCTCCTTTTTTCCAGAAAAAGTTTGCCAATTTGAAAAAAGTTAAAACAAATACTTTATGATATAGTTCATCCACATACCATTTATTTTTAGAAAGAGAATATAAAGGATCTAAGTTATAGGAAAGATTTTTTGCTCTGTTTAAATTATTTGAATATATCAACACACAGACAAGAATTCCAATTGCAACAGCCGATTTTGATATTAATGATTGCGTAAGAGGAAGATATTTATGAGAGCTTTCTGTTAATAATATTGCATTATCCCAAAATTCTTTTTTGTAATATCCAATAAAATAATCAGAAAAAAATATTCCAGAAAAAATAGAACCAATTGCAAGAATAAATAATGGAACTGTCATTACTAAAGGTGATTCATGGGCGTCATCATATGTTTTATTATTTGATCTATTTTCACCATGAAATGTTAGGAATAATAATCTCCATGAATAAAAAGCGGTAAGTAAAGCAGTTAAAATACCTACTAAATATGCAAAATATGCTATTCCATTTGAAGTATAGAAAGCATTTTCTAAAATACTTTCTTTTGAATAGTAACCAGATAGATATGGGAAACCAATAATTGCAAGAGATCCAATCCACATCATTGTAGCAGTAAAAGGTATTTTTTTGAAAAGTCCGCCCATTTTTCTCATATCCTGTTCATGATGCATTGCGTGAATTACAGAACCTGCAGAAAGAAATAGAAGAGCTTTAAAAAAGGCATGGGTTGTTAAGTGAAATATTGATGCATTATAAGCTCCTACACCTGCTGCAAAAAACATATATCCTAATTGACTGCATGTTGAATATGCAATGACTCTTTTAATATCATTTTGCGTTAAGGCTATAGAGGCAGCAAAAATAGCTGTGGCAGCACCAATAAAAGTAATGAATAAATTAGTAAATGTAGCAAATTCATAAAGAGGACTCATTCTTGCAACTAAGAATACACCAGCTGTTACCATTGTTGCAGCATGTATTAGTGCAGATACAGGAGTAGGTCCCTCCATAGCATCTGGCAACCAGGTGTGTAAACCTAATTGGGCAGATTTACCCATTGCGCCTATGAATAAAAGAAAACATAAAAAATCTAAAGTTGGAAAACTGAATGAAAGAAATTGAATTTGATGATCACTAAATTGATCCACTTGTAAAAATATACTGTCGAAACTTACCGTGCCAAAAATATAAAAAATTCCAGCAATTCCTATTGCGTATCCAAAATCTCCAACTCTGTTTACAACAAATGCTTTTATAGCAGCTTTATTTGCTGAGTCTTTATGATGCCAAAAACCAATTAATAAATATGAGGCTAGCCCAACACCTTCCCAACCAAAAAACATTTGCAGCAAGTTATTACTTGATACAAGAACAAGCATAAAAAAAGTAAATAAGCTTAGATAACCCATAAATCTTATTTTTGATGGATCATCTTCCATATAGCCTATTGAATATAAATGGACACAGGCAGAAACAGTTGTAACCACAATGAACATCACAGCGGTTAAAGTGTCTAATCTAATTGACCAATCAACAATAAAGTTTCCAGAACTTATCCAGTTAAGGATAAAGATTATTTCAGTTTCCTTATTGTTAATAAAATGAATGAATATTATCCAAGAAAATAAAGTACAAAGAAAAAGGATTGAAGTTGTTGATATTTGATAAACCCTAAAGTTAAACTGTTTACCTAGTAAAAAACAAAAAAGAAAACCAAGTAGAGGTAAAAATATAATTGAGGTTGCCATCTACTATCCCTTAAGCTGATTAATTTTATTTACTTCTATTGATCCTAAATTTCTAAAAAATACTACAAGTATGGCGAGTCCAATTGCTGCTTCAGCTGCTGCAACGGTAAGTGTAAGCATTGCGAAGATTTGCCCTGAAATATCATTAATATATGCTGAGAAAGCAATAAAATTAATATTTACTGACAACAAGATGAGTTCTATAGACATTAAAATTATAATTAAATTTTTCTTATTTAAAAATATTCCTAAAACACCTAAGGTAAAAATAATTGCGCCGAGAAAAAGATAGTGTTCAAGAGTAATCATTAATTAAATTCCTTCGCCTATTTTTACTTTTTTCTTTTCTATAGCTGTTGATGCATCAACTGTATTTTGTGAAGCAATATTTTGCCTTTTAACGCCACCTTTATCCCTTAATGTAAGTGTAATAGAGCCAATCATTGCGACTAATAAAATTATCCCACATATTTGAAATAAATAAAAATATTCAGTGTAGAGTATTTGCCCAATCATTTTTGTATTCTCCACTTCACTAACTATAGGTTGTAATGGTGTTTGATTGTTGTAAATATTAGACGATCTATCTGTTAAAAAAAGTATTCCAAGTTCAATTACTAGAACTATCCCTAATAATGCTCCAAAAGGTAAATATTGCAAAAAACCTTCTCTCAACTTTACAAAATTTATATCAAGCATCATTACAACAAATAGAAAAAGGACAGCAACAGCTCCAACATATACAACGACAAGGATCATTGCTAAAAATTCAGCGCCTAATAAAACAAAGAGTCCTGATGCGTTAACAAAACTTAAAATTAAGAACAAAACTGAATGAACTGGATTTTTTGCACTTATAACCATTAGAGCAGAAAGAACTGCAACAGATGAAAAAAGATAAAATGTTAATGAATAAAGAATCATTCTTATCTATATTTTCTATCGAGATGAATATTTTGAGCAATTTCTTGCTCCCATCTATCTCCATTTTCTAAAAGTTTATCTTTATTATAAATTAATTCTTCTCTCGTTTCAGTGGCAAATTCAAAATTTGGTCCTTCGACTATTGCATCAACTGGGCAAGAT
>CACGGX010000002.1 GCA_902572735.1 uncultured Alphaproteobacteria bacterium | reverse complement strand
AGTAGGAACTATCTTTCATAATGATATTGTAACTTCAGTTGATTTTGAAAAAAATCCATTTACTTCCAAAACTGAGTCAGGGAAAGAATTTGTATCCAAATCGATAATTATTGCAACAGGCGCTCAGGCTAGATGGCTGAATTTGGAAAGTGAAAAAAAATTTAAAGGATTTGGTATTTCTGCTTGTGCAACTTGTGATGGGTTTTTTTTCAAAGATCAACAAGTAGCAGTGATTGGTGGAGGTAATAGTGCTGTAGAGGAAGCAATGTTTTTGACTAAATTTGCTTCAAAGGTTTTGTTAATCCATAGAAGAGATAGTTTACGAGCCGAAAAAATTTTACAAGAAAGACTATTTAACAATAAAAAAATTGAAGTAATTTGGAATAGTAAGGTTTCTGAGTTCGTTGGAGAAGAAAATCCAAATACATTAAAAAAAATTATTTTAGAGAACACACTAGATGGTACCAAAACAACTATAGATGTAAATGGTGCTTTTATAGCTATAGGACATGATCCCGCTACTTCCCTTTTTATAGATAAGTTAAAAATGGACGAGGAAAATTATATAATTACTAAACCTGATAGTACTGAAACAAGTATTAGGGGAGTGTTTGCAGCAGGTGATGTAAAAGATAAAATTTATAGGCAGGCTGTAACTGCTGCTGGTATGGGTTGTATGGCTGCTTTAGAGGCTGAAAAATATATAGCAGAAAATTAATTATCCTTGTCTGGCCTTCATTCTGGGATTTTTTTTATTAATTACATAAATCCTACCTTTTCTACGAACGACTTTACAATCTTTATCTCTAGTTTTGGCAGTTTTTAATGAACATTTAACTTTCATAAAAAGCGCTTTAAATTCTGGGATTTGTTTTGTCAAACATATATTGTCTAAATAAATATGAGAAAGTTATCTTACCCAGGAAGATCTAATGTTTTAGCTCAAAATGGTATGGTGGCAACATCAAATCCATTAAGTTCCATAGTGGCTATTAATGTACTTCAAAAGGGTGGAAATGCTGTTGATGCTGCTATCGCGGCTTCAGCTGTTCAAGCTGTAGTATGTCCAAGCGCAACAGGTATAGGTGGGGATTGTTTTGCAATTATTTCGATGAATGGGAAAAAACCGATTGCTGTAAACGGGTCTGGAATTGCTCCTAAAAAAGCAAATTTACAGTTTTATAAAGATAATAAAATAAAAAATATTGGTTTAACAAGTCCACATTCAGTTACTATTCCTGGAGCAGTTCATGCATGGTGTTCTATGCATGAAAAATTTGGAAGAATTGATTTTAAAGAAGTTTTATCTGGTGCAGAAAATTTTGCTAGAAGAGGATTTCCTGTTCATGAAGTAGAAGCTATTGCATGGAAAGAAAATGAAAAAAAGCTTAAAAAAAACTCTAATTCTAAAAGATTATTTTTAAATCAAAATCTCAGTTATAGTTATGGTGAAGTTTTTAAGAATATTCCTTTAGCAAATACTCTAAGAGTAATATCAAAAAATAAAATTAAAGGATTTTATCAAAGTGAAATAACTAAAGACATGGTTAAGACACTAAATAAAATTGGAGGATTGCATACAGAAGAAGATTTCTATAATCAAACAACGCTATTTTCAAAAACAATAACAAATTCATATAGAAATTTAAAAATACATCAATGCCCCTTAAATAGTCCTGGATTAGTTGTCTTGATGATGATGGCAATGACTGAGAAATTAAATATCAAAAAATACCATCCTTCAAGTTTTGAAAGATATCATCTTCAAGCTGAAATTTCAAAAATATGTTTTGAGGTTAAGGAAACAATATTTGGCGATCCTAATTTCAATAATATAAATATAAAAGATTATTTAAGTAATGAATATATAAGCTCTTTATGTTCTAGAATAAATAAAAATAAAATTTACTCTTCAAAAAAAGGTTATGTAACATCTCACCCTGAAACAATATACTTAAGTGTTGTGGATAGAGATTTGAATTCAGTATCATTTATTAATTCAATATGTCATGGTTTTGGAAGTGGAATTACAAGTAATAAAACAGGAATTCTTTTTCAAAATAGAGGTGTAAATTTCAGATTAGAAGATGGTCACCCCAACTCAATTGATAGTCATAAAAGACCTCTTCATACAATAATCCCTGGTCTAATAACCAATAAGAATGATGAGACACTGTATTCTTATGGAGTTATGGGAGGTCAATATCAACCAATTGGTCAGTGTCATTTGATTCAAAATATAATCGACTATAACATGACAGTACAAGAAGGCTTGGATTTACCTAGAGCATTTGCTCTAAATGGTCTCTTAAACGTTGAGAATTCATTAGATGATAAAATTGTAAAAAAATTAAAGAATATTGGTCATAAAATTAAAATAAATAAAAATGCTATTGGTGGCGGTCAGTGTATAAAAATAGATAGAAAAAATGGAGTACTAATTGGGGGATCAGACCCACGAAAGGATGGTATGGCAATAGGCTGCTAATCTACACTTTCCCAAAAGTGTCATTATACTGATTATTTACTCTTACAAATGTCGTGCACTTACTAAGCTGCTTTAATGATGAAGCGCCTACGTATGTACAACTACTTCGGACACCCCCTAAAATATCTCTAATTGTACTGTCTAGCGAATTCTTCATTCGTATTTTAACTTTTTTACCTTCAGATGATCGATAATTTGCAAGACCACCATAATGTTTCTCATTAGCTTCTTCAGAACTTGATCCATAAAACTCGATATATTTACTTCCATTTTCTTCAATTATATCACCTCCTCCTTCCTTGTGGCCTGCTAACATTCCGCCAAGCATAACAAAGTCTGCACCAGCACCAAATCCCTTTGCAACATCACCAGGACAAGTACAGCCTCCATCAGCAATAATATGCGCTCCTAATCCATGAGCTGCATCAGCGCATTCCATAACGGCACTTAGTTGTGGATAGCCTACTCCAGTTTGTATTCTTGTAGTGCAGACACTTCCAGGACCAATACCAACTTTTACAATGTCCGCTCCACTTAATACTAATTCCTGAGTCATATCTGCAGTAACAACATTACCCGCGATAATAGTTTTTTTTGGATATTTTTTTCTTACTTCTGAAACAAAATTACTAAAATTTTCTGAATATCCATTTGCTACATCAATACAGATAAATTTAAATTTTGGATATTTTTTTAAAATTGAATTTAACCTATTGTAACTGTCTTTACTTGTACCACAACTAAGGGCAATTGAATCAAAGAAAATATTTTTTTTATAAATAGTTCCTATTTGATAAATATCATGTTGTTTTGTTAAAGCAGTCATTAGTTTGTGAGAAGTTAGTTTTTTTGCAACGCCTATTTCACCAACACCATCCATATTAGAGGCTATTATTGGAATTCCTTGCCATGATAATCTTGAATGCTTGAAAGTATATTTTCTATTCAAATCAACATCTTTCCTACTTTTTAAAGTACTTCTTTTTGGTCTAAAAAGAACATCTGAGTAGTCAAGTTTAATTTCTTCTTCTATTCTCATAAATACATTCGCATATTTCTATTAAATAATTTAGAAATTAAAACAAATATAAATTGTTATCTATGAACTTAAAAACGTTAATAAATGTAAATAAAATAAAGTTTGATATTAAATTTAAAAAACTTTTAAAAAATAAGCTAGGTAAATCCAGTTTATCAAATGCAATGTTTTATGGCTCTATGAATGGAGGAAAAAGAATAAGGCCATTTTTAGTAATGGAGTCAGCAAAAATAGCAAAAATTTCATCAAATGATGCCTTGATCATAGCCTCATGTATTGAATGTATACATTCATATTCTTTAATACACGATGATTTACCATCTATGGATAATGATGATTTTAGAAGAGGTAAATTAAGTACTCATAAAAAATTTAATGAAGCTACTGCAATTTTAGCAGGAGATGCTTTACACGATTTAGCATTTGAATTACTTTCAGGGAATATTAGTAAGAAAAATAATTCTACTAAATTAAAATTAATAAATTATCTTTCTTTATGTATTGGACACAAAGGACTAGCTCTTGGCCAAGCTTTAGATTTAGAATTTGAAAATAAAAAATTATCAAAAAATAAAATTTTAGATATGTATTCTAGAAAAACTGGTAAATTATTTGAATTCTCTTTTTCTGCACCTTTTATATTAAAAGATAAAAACAAAAAAGATATTCAATTTGCCAAAGAGTTTGGAATGTTGTTTGGTTTAATCTTTCAAGTAATAGATGATTTAATCGATGAGATTGGAACTTTTAAAAAAATTGGGAAAACACCAGGTAAAGATGTTGAGCAGGGCAAAAGTACTTTACTACAATTAATTGGTGAAAAAAAAGTTACTGATTTATGTAATAATAAAATCAATACTTTTATGAAAAAATATAAAAATAAACTAAGTCAAAACCCTATACTAATAAAAATGCTAGAATTTGGAATGGATCGACTAAATTAAATATGAACTATTTTTTTTGCTAAATATAATCCAGATGTAGCTGAAACGGCCGTCAATGAACCGCCCCAAAACATGTCTACAAAAGTGACAGTTGGTGACCAACCTTTTAATACAGCCATATTGGTTAAATTATATGTACCGTAAGCAACCAAACCAAAAATGAAACCAGTGTACAATGTTCGCATTAAGTTACCTGATTCAACGCACGGTTGAATTACAACCAAAGACATACCAAACACATATAAAATGTAAAAAAGAGCAGCAGCCCACATTACAGGTTTGTCGGCTAATAAATTACCAATTAGAGGTCTATAAAAAGATTTTGTAGCAAAACTTAACCAAATTACGTCAATTATTAGGAAGATCAATGAAGCAATTAAAGTTGCTACTAGTAAACATTTAAACATAATTTATAAATATATCATATTATTAAATTTCAAGAATATTTATTAAAATTTCTATGGTGGGTGTGACAGGGATTGAACCTGTGACCCCTGCCGTGTCGAGGCAGTGCTCTACCGCTGAGCTACACACCCAAGTAATTTTATTAAATTATAGTATTTTAAAATATAATGACTTTTAAAGCTAAAGCAATAATTGAAAGCTTGTATAAGATTTTTAAATTTTACTTAATTTAACCTTTTTTAATCATTAATTAAGTAAATAAATTATAAACATATTGATCAATTTTTTATTAAATAATATTCAGAGTGTAGAATTATTCATACATTTGATTATTGAAATTAGGAGATAAATGAAGGTAAAAAAATATAATTTTACAGAAAAAGAAATCTCTAAAGCTCTAAATATTTATAATTATTTTATTGAAAATTCATTCTCTAATTTTGAAGAAAAAAAATTATCTAAATCAAAATTTAATTTATTATTAAAAAAAATAAAAAAAAATAAGTTGCCATTCATTTTGGCATTTGAAGAAAATGAAGTTATTGGATTAGCATTTGTAAATAAATTTAGAGAAAAAAGTGGATATAGATTTTCATATGAACATTCAATCTATGTAGATCCAGATTACATTAATAATGGTTATGGTAATAAGTTATTAAAAGAACTTGTTAAAATATGTAAAAAAATTACAAAGATTAAAAATTTAATAGCAGTGATTGGTGGAAAAAATAATTTTGCTTCTATAAAAATACATAAAAATAACGGATTTCAATATATTGGAACTATAAAAAAAGCTGGTTTTAAAAAAAATAAATGGGTTGATTCAATTTATATGCAAAAAAGATTATGAAAAAAGTAAACACTAAGAATTTTAAAAAAACACTTAGTAAGTTTTCGACAGGAATTACTGTTGTATGTGTTAAAAATAATAATTCAATATATGGGAAAACTGTTAATTCATTTAATTCTCTATCTCTAAACCCTCCTATGGTTTTATTTTCTTTAGGTAATTACTCGTCTTCAATAAAGCAGTTTTCAAAAACTAAATTTTTATCAATAAATATTTTATCTAGTAAACAAAAAAAATTATCTGATAATTTTGCTTCTACTACACCACATTTAAATAATATAAATTTTATTGAAGGTAAAAATAAAACAGCAATTATACCAGATTGCATAGCAAATCTTGAATGTAAACTAATAGATAAAATCAAAAAAGGTGATCACATAATATTTATATGTAAGATATTAGAAATACAATCTAATGATAAATTGAAACCACTTGTATATTTTAATTCAAAATATTTTTAAGTGTTTAGAATTTTAAGATATCTAATTTTAATTTCTTTAATATCTTCAGGTTATTATATATTTATTTCTGAATACTTTCAGTTATCTGAGAAAAATATTTTAGAGAAAGAAATAGTCAAAAAAGAAATATTAGAAGACAAAAAAGAAATTATTCAAGAAAAAAAAGATAAAGTAAAATCGCCTAATATTAATAAAAATATTAATAAAGCACAATATTTTGAGAAAAAAATTAAAATTTTACAAGGTGATACTTTTGTCTCTATTTTGGAGAACTTAAACTTTAAACAAAAAAAAATTTACAAAATTATAAGTAAAATAGAAACCTCTTTTGATTTAAAAAAAATCAAAACTGGAGAAATAATAAGTGTGTTTGAAAATAATTTGGGAGAAATAAAAAAAATTGAATTTTTTAAGAACAGTGAGACTATTATCTCTGTTGATTTAGATAAAGAAATAAATTTAAATATAAAAGAATTAACTAGAGATTCATTTGTTGAATCGAAAGAATATACAATTAAAGAATCATTATTTTCAGATGGTATTAAAAATGGTGTATCATCAGATATTTTAGTTAAAATTATCAGTCTTTTTAGTTTTGATCTCGATTTTCAAAGAGATATTAAAGTGGATACGGTAGTTTCAATATCTTATGAATTTGATGAAATAGTTGAAACTGGTAAATTAGAATATAACGATATTAAATATGCTTCGATAATAATTGATGGAAAACAGTTAGAATATTTTAAGTTTATTACAGATGATGGATATGTTGATTATTTTAACAGAGAAGGAAAAAATGTTAAAAAATCGATTTTAAAAACACCCTTAGATGGTGCAAGAATTTCATCAAATTTTGGTATGCGTAAACATCCTATTTCAGGTTTCAATAAAATGCATAAAGGTGTAGATTTTGCTGCACCTACAGGAACACCTATTTATGCCGGAGGAAATGGTATTGTTGAATACGTTGGAAGGAATGGAGGATACGGAAAATATATTCGTATAAGACATAATAACGGATATAAAACAGCCTATGCACATTTATCAAATTACAAGAAAGGTATTTCTAAAGGGGTAAGAGTTAACCAAGGTGAAGTTATAGGTTATGTAGGTAGTACGGGAAATTCTACAGGACCACATCTTCATTATGAAATTATTTATCAAAATAAACATATTAATCCGTTAAAACTAAAACTTCCTTCTGGGAAAATACTAGAGGGTAAAGAATTAGAAAAATTCAAAGAGTGGTATAAAGTAATATATGCTGATCATTTGAGCATGTTATACGAATAATTACTTTGTTGATCTTGTTCTTTTTTCTTTAGATGGTTCAGCTATAAATGGAATAGATTCGATTGAATCATCTTCTACTTTATCATTATCATTTATTTCTATTGTTTCAGTTTGATTATCAGAACTTTCTTCACTTAATGTACTTTGTTTTTGATCATCAAAACTTGTATTTTCTTCAATATTAATACCTAACTCAACCATTATTCTATAGTAGTGATCAGTAAACTGATAATAGTATTCAGATTGAATTCTATCACCTGATCTTGATGCTTCTTTAGCTAGTTTTAAGTACTTGTTATATTGCTGAGATACATTTCCTCTATTTCTATTATTGAAATTTTTGTATCCACCAAGTTTCTTAAAACTGGTTCTTCTATTACTCTTATAAGCGGTTCTACCGTTTTTTTTATACATACTGTTTGGAAATTAAAAATTTTAATAAATTATTAATCTATTTTCTTACCTATACAGTTCATTTGATTTTTTTCAACTTATATCTTTGAAAAACTAAGGATTCTCTCGATTCCTTGAAGATCATTAATTGTTTTATTCAAATATAATCCGGAATTTTCAAATATTTCTTTACAATCTTGTTTCTGTTTAATACCAATTTCACATATAAAATGAGCATTTTTATTCATTAAATTTTTTAGATTATTTGAATATTCTCTGTAAAATTTCAACCCATCATCTCCTCCAACTAGAGCCAATTTAGGCTCAAAATTTTTAACTTCTGGATCTGCGTTATTAAACTGTTCGGTTGTTAGATATGGTGGATTAGATACAATCAAATCAAACTTGGAACTAATATTTTTAAAATCAATCATCTTAAGTTGGATTTGATTATCACAATTATGTATTTTTAAGTTTATTTCTGCAACTTCTAATGCTTCTTTAGATATATCTATAGCTGTAATAGATGCATTTTTAAATTCCTTTGCTAGTGATATTGCAATACAGCCTGATCCAGTACCAATATCTAATATTTTTAATTTAAGGTTTTTGTTTCTATAAATTTTTAGTGCTTCCTCAATTATTAATTCTGTTTCAGGACGTGGATCTAAAACATGATTATTTACATAAAAATCATTTTTCCAAAAAGATTTTTTGTTAATAATTTTAGCTATTGGTTGTCTATTAATTCTTTTTTGAAGATAAGATTTAAATTTAACAATATCAATATTATCTATATTTAGATTACTTAAAACAATTTCATTTTTTTTTTTTGAAGCGTATTTAAGCAAAATTCTAATATCTAGTTCTGGATTATTTATATTTTTTTGTTTTAATTTTTTTAAACTCTCTTCAATTAAATTATTCATTTTTCATATTTGCTAACTTTGTACTCTCTTCTTCAGCAATTAAAGGATTTATCAACTCATCTATGTTGCCCTCAAGTATTTCTGATAGATTATACAATGTAAGATTTATCCTATGATCAGAAACCCTTCCTTGGGGAAAATTATATGTTCTTATTCTTTCAGATCTATCTCCAGAACCAACTTGGTTTTTCCTTTGTTCAGATCTTTCTTTATTTTTTTCTTGAAGTTGATTATCTAGCAATCTTGATCGTAAAATTTTTAAAGCCTTTGCTTTATTTTTATGTTGAGATTTTTCATCTTGCTGTGAAACTACAATTCCAGTTGGTAAATGTGTAATTCTCACTGCACTATCGGTGGTATTAACAGATTGGCCTCCTGGTCCACTTGATCTGAAAACATCAATTCTTAAATCTTTATCAAGAACTTCAATATCGACTTCTTCTGCTTCAGGTAAGACAGCTACTGTTGCAGCTGATGTATGTACTCTTCCACTACTTTCTGTAGTTGGAACTCTTTGCACTCTATGAACACCAGATTCAAATTTTAATTTTGAAAAAACATTTAATCCTGAAATATTACAAATAGCCTCTTTTACACCTTTCAAACCTGTTTCTGATATTGATAAAATATCAAATTTCCATGAATTTAAATCAGCATATCTCTGATACATATTTAATAAATCAGAAGCAAAAAGTGACGCTTCATCACCCCCGGTACCAGCTCTAATTTCTAAAATTGAATTCTTAGAGTCATTTTCATCCTTTGGTATTAGTAATTTTAATAATTCTTGTTCAAGATCTTTGATTAGATTTTTTTTTTCAATAAGTTCTGATTCAGCTATTTTACTAATTTCTAAATCATTATCTTTTACTAACTCATTAAGATTTAATATATCTTTTTGCAAATCATTGTATTCTTGAATTTTTTCTACAATTGGGCGAAGCTCGGAATATTCTCTATTTAATTTAATTAATTCATTTGAATCAATATTATTCATATTGTTTAATGAATTTTCAATTATTTTAAATTTTTCTAAAATTATTGAAAATTGTTTATCTAGATTTATCATTCAAATGATTAAATATTTCATTAAGCTTTAATTCTTTTTGTTCACCAGTCATTAAATTTTTAATAGTAAAATAATTACCATTAAACTCATTTTCTCCAATTATAATTATATGTGATGCTGAAGATGTATTAGCTTTTGTAAATGATTTTTTTAAATTGTATTTATAATTCCAGTAATATGAAATGCTATTTTCAGATAAATATTTCTGCAGATAAAGAAAATAATCTGTAAATTTTTGATTTGTTACTGCGATGTGAATAATTGAGTTTATTTTTTTTTCAGATTCCATTAATAATGCAATTCTTTCAATGCCTGCAGCCCATCCAATACCGGATATATCAGGCCCTCCTAATACTTTTATTAGGCCGTCATATCTTCCTCCACCTAATAACGTGTCTTGACTTCCTAAATTATCTGATTTGTATTCGAACACTGTATTACAATAGTAATCAAGACCTCTAACGAGATTAACGTTTTCTTCAAAATTAATATCTAGTATACTTAATGATCTTTTGAGATCTTCGTAGTGTTTTTTGGCTTCATCAGTTAAGTATTCATATATTTTAGGTGAAGATAATGAAATTTCTACATCTTCCTCATTTTTTGAATCTAATATTCTTAATGGGTTGGTGTCAATTTTATTAATACTTTCTTCTGATAGTTTTTTTTTATGAGTATTAAAATATTTTGTAAGACTTTTTTTAAAATCAATTAAGGTTTTTTTATCTCCTAAAGAATTAATTTGAAGTCTTATTTTTGAATTGGGCAGAAGTTCTTTTAAAATATTATTAGAGAGTAATATTAATTCAACATCTGCAAGAAAATCTTTGGTACCAAGTATTTCAAAATTTATCTGATTAAATTGTCTATATCTACCCTTTTGTGGTCTTTCTCTTCTAAACATTGGGCCAATACCAAAAATTTTTAGTGGAAGATCATTCAAGAGATTGTTAGTAATTGCAGCTCTTATCATAGGGGTCGTATATTCAGGACGTAGTGTTAAAAATTCGTTATTTCGATCTTCAAATGAATACATTTCCTTCAATACAACATCAGACTGTGCTCCAAGAGGTTTTGCAAATAAATCACTAAACTCAAAAATTGGTGTCTGTATTTCTTTAAATTCTTTTAAATTAGCATTTTTAGAAACAACTTCAGAAATATTGTTAAATTTTTCTATTTCTGCTCCAAAAATATCATGAGTTCCTCTTACTGATCTTAATTTCATTTAATTACTAAGTTCTATTTCTTTTGTTTTTTTTCTAATAAGATCTTCAAGATAGCTTTCTAAATCAACATTTTTTACAATATTATTTTTTTTACCGTCAAGATAAATCATATGTGTATCGTTACCACCACCAGTTATTCCGATATTTGTCATAGTTGCTTCACCTGGACCATTAACTACACATCCAATTATTGAAACAGTAATAGGCGTAGCAATATCATCTAATTTTTTTTCTAAATTTTTTACAGTTTTTATCACTTCAAATTGTTGTCTAGCACATGAAGGACATGATATAATTTTTACACCTCTATTTCTTAGTCCTAGACTTTTTAAAATTTCAAATCCTACTCTTACCTCTTCTTCAGGTTCATCTGAAAGTGATATTCTGATTGTATCGCCTATTCCTCTCAAAAGTAAATTTCCTATTCCAATAGAAGATTTAATTGAACCTGTTCTCTTCCCTCCTGCTTCAGTAATGCCTAAATGCAATGGATAATCGCATAATTCAGCCAACTGCTCATATGCTTTTATAGACATAAAAATATCTGAAGATTTCACACTGATTTTAAAATTAGTGAAATCATTATCTTCAAGTATCTTGATATTTAATTTTGCACTTTCAACTAAAGCTTCTGGATTAGGTTCTGAAAATTTTTCTAAAATTTGTTTTTCTAAACTTCCCGCATTAACACCTACTCTAATTGAGCAATTATTATCTTTTGCAGCTTTTATAACTTCTTTTATTCTATCAATGCTGCCAATATTTCCAGGATTTATTCTAATACAAGATGCTCCATTATTTGCTGCCTCAATTCCTCTTTTATAATGAAAATGTATATCTGCAATAATGGGTACAGAGCTATGTTTAATAATTTCTTTTAAAGAATGTGAAGATTCTTTATCTGGAACAGATACTCGAACTAAATCAGCTCCAAGTTTTGCAGATCTTTCTATTTGAGCAATAGTATCTTTTGCATTTGAGGTAAGAGTATTTGTCATTGTTTGAACTGCAATTTGATTATTTCCACCAATACTTACATTTCCAACTTTAATAACACGCGATTTTCTTCTATTAATCTGTTGATACGGTCTTAGCATCTATTTAGTTTGTAAAATCTTTATATAAAATAAAAGAATCTAAAATATCACCGTATTTACCTATCTTTCCTCTTACTTCATCATCTATAAGCACTAATATATTGCCTGCATTTCCTGCAGTAATATTGTAATTCAATTTTAATTCATATGAAAACTCTTCATCCTTATCCATTAGCTTGCTTAAAACAATATTATTCTCTTCATCTCTTAATTGAAGCCAAGTTGGATTTAACATTTTTAATGTAGCAACTATAGTGACATCTTCATCAAATTCTATAGATGCTATAGCACTAGAATTATTTACCAAATCATTTTTTTTAATATCAGTAGTTTGAGACATATTATTAAAAGTATTAGCTTTTTCAACTATAGGTTCTAAACTTTCAGGTATATCTGGAACTAAAGCAAAGTTAATTTCATTATTATTTTCATTAATGAATAAAAAGTAAAATGAAGTAAATATAATCAGGATAATAGAAGCAGCAAAAAATTTTTCTACTTTAAAAAAATTGTTTTCTATTATTGGGGTAATATTCTTTTTCTCTTCCTTAACATTAAATGATATTTCATCTTTAAATTTTTTTATAATTGTGTCAGTATCTAGTTCAAGAAAATTTGAATAAGACCTTAGATGTCCAATATTAAAAATAATATCAGAATTGTTTTTTATATTATCATTTTCAAGATCAACAATGACACTTTTAGAAATTTTTAGCTCAATTGCTATATCACTAATTGAAAGGTTTTTAGAGTTCCTTTCAATTGATAGAATTTGACCTACAGTTTTCATTTAACTGCCTAGATTATATGCATCATGAAGAGATTTAACAGCAATTTTTGTAAATTTTTTATCAATTAAGACACTTATCTTTATTTCTGATGTAGAGATAGCTAATATATTAATTGAATTACCTGCTAATGTTGTAAACATTTTCTTTGCTACTCCAGATTGAGACATCATTCCCATACCAATTACTGAAATTTTAGAAATATTGGTATTGGTTTCAATAGATTTAAAATTAATCAGATTTTTATTTTCTTCTATTAATTTTTTAGCATTATGAATTTCGCTGTTTGGAACAGTAAAAGTGATATTCGCAGTTACACCATCTTGTGAAGTATTTTGCACAATCATATCGACGTTAATATTATTATTAGCTAGCAATCCGAAAATTGTTGCAGATATACCAGGTTTATCGGCTATACCAGATAAGGTTAGTTTTGATTCATTATTACTATAGCTTACTCCGCTTACAATTTCTTTTTCAATTAGTTTATTTTCATCTACAACAAAAGTTCCACTTTGTTTTGTTATTGAAGAAAGTACTTGTAAGGTAAGATTATTTTTCATTGCTAATTCAACAGAACGAGTATGAAGTACTTTAGCTCCAGTAGATGACATTTCCAACATTTCTTCGAATGCTAATTTATTAATCTTTCTAGCTTTGGGTTCTAGATTTGGGTCAGTTGTATAAACACCTTCAACATCAGTGTAAATATCACATCTATCAGCATCAACAGCTGTAGCGATAGCAACAGCGGTTGTGTCAGAGCCTCCTCTACCTAAAGATGTAATATTTCCATCTATGTCGATACCTTGAAATCCAGCAACAACTATAACATCATAATTTTTTAGATATTCATCAATTCTAGCTTTATCAATATTTAAAATTTTAGCTTTTTGATGATTACTGTCTGTTAAAATTGGTATTTGCCATCCAAGCAATGGAATGGAGTTAATATTTCTTTTTTTTAATATAGCTGAAAGAATTCCCACTGAAACAGCTTCACCGGAGGTTAAAATTAGATCATTTTCAATAATTTCATTTGAATCAATTTCATCTATATATTCTTGCATTTTGTTTGTTACGCCTGACATTGCTGATAAAACAACAATCAATTTTTTATCATTTAGATGCTTTTCAACAATGTTTGCAACATTATTGATTTTATCGATACTGCCAACAGAAGTACCGCCAAATTTCATTACTACAAGTTTCATTGACTTAAATATTTATTAAATTAATTCAGCTATTATAATTATTGTTTCTAACAGACAAGATATATGATGAATATAAAATCAAAAAATGAAGAATTTGCCCTGTTTAATCGACTTTCAGATGAATGGTGGAATGATAATGGTAAATTTAAGATTCTTCATCAAATCAAACAACATAGAATGGCTTATATCTTAGATCAAATTAATAATAGGAACATTAAAAATATGAAAATACTTGATGTAGGTTGTGGTGGAGGAATAATTTGTGAGCCATTAGCAAGATTAGGCGCTAAGGTTACAGGTTTAGATTTTTCTCCAAATAATATCAAAGTTGCTAAAATACATAGCAAAAAAAATAAATTAAAAATTAACTATATTTATAAAGATATTGAAAAAGCAAAATTAGATGAAAAATTTGATATAATATTAATGTTTGAAGTTTTAGAACATTTAGATAATTGGAAAAAAACTATTAAAAAAATAAAAAAAAATTTAAATAAAAATGGTATAATAATAATTTCTACAATTAATAGGAACTTACTTTCTAAATTTTTTGCAATCAATATAGCTGAAAATATCCTTCATTGGATACCAAAAGGAACGCATGATTATAATAAATTGATTAAACCTGAAGAATTAAAACGGGCTTTATCAAAAGAAAATTTTCATTTTAAAAATATTAAAGGTCTTGTTTATGATCCATTAAATATGGAATGGAAATTATCAAAAAACTATATGATCAATTATTTTTGTACCGCAAGTTTAATTAATTAGTTTTTTTTGTTGAAAAAGGCAATGGTATTACATCAATATCTTCATCAATTAATTCTTTAGTTTGCTCAATTGAAGCTTCACCATATATTGCGCGTTCCTTTACTTCACCATATTTGATTTTTTTTGCTTCTTCAGTAAATTTATCACCTACATAATCAAATTCTTTTTCTATAATTTTTTTTAGCTTCTTTACATTTGAAGCAATTGACTTATTTGTTTTAGAAATTTTTGCATTTGATTTTTTTGATACATTTGGAGCCATTAAACCTTTTTTTATTTGAGTACTATTACAGGAAGGGCAAGTGAGTAAACCTTTTCTAGTTTGTTTATTGTAGTCCTTCGTATTTTCGAACCATCCTTCAAAAGAAGTGGCACAATCAGAACACTTAAGATTAAATACAATCATATCTGTTATATTGTTTCATCTGTTTTTTTTTCAATATCAAAATCAATATCATCAGATTCTAATTGCATAATTAGTGAATTTTTTGGAAAATTTAAATTACATACTGTTCCCTTTGACAATGTTACACCCATAAAAGGTTTTAAGCTAACATTGACATATTTTTGAGTATTTTGATTTAAAATATCAATTTTTACAAGCTCTTTAAAAATAATAAGTAGAAAATTTTTTTTCAGTTCGAATTTTAATAATGATTTAGGAGTTTGATAAAGAGATAATTTAAAAAAAAGATTTTTTCCAAGAACATTTATATTTTCTTCTAAATCAATATTAGAGTTTTGTAATACTAGATTTTTTAAAGAAATTTGATCTTGTCTGTTTAAAATTTTTTCTTTTAATATTTCTAAAAAAGTAGTTCCATAGATTTTTTTATTAATATTTTCAGTTTCTTCTTTAATAATTGTAACTATCTCTTTAAGAATAATATCCATAATTGCTTTTTATACTTTATAAAAATAATGATAAACAAAAAATATGTTAAACTATTAAGATCTAAAGATAGGAAATATGGAGAAAACTTTATATATAATGAAATAAGTAAAAATATAATTGATTCCCTAGATATTTTGAAAGTTCCATTTAGTAATATTTTAGAACTTGGGATTAATGACAAATTAATTATTAATTATCTTAAAGAAAGATTTCCCTCTTGTTCTATAACAAGTGCTGATATCGATTTGTCATTTTTTAACAAAAAGACAGATCGACAATTAATAGAAATTGATTTGGACGATATAAATATCAAAGATAAAAAATTTGATTTAATTTATAGTAATTTTTTTTGTCAATTAACATCGAACTTTGAGAAATTTATAGAAAATATCTTTCAAAGCCTGAATTCCAATGGATTTTTTATAGCAACTATTCCAAGTGCTGAAAATAAATATCAGCTTATAAATTCAATGTATGAAACAGATAATATTTTATACGGAGGCATATATCAAAGAGTTAATCCAATTTTAGATACAAATGATATTTTTAAACTGCTTAAAGTGCATAACTTTGAAGCACCTTTAATAAATAACAATAACTTTACTATTGAATATTCAGTTTTT
The DNA here is from genome assembly GCA_902572735.1 of uncultured Alphaproteobacteria bacterium. GTDB lineage: Bacteria > Pseudomonadota > Alphaproteobacteria > HIMB59 > CACPNW01. The sequence goes on along the minus strand of CACGGX010000002.1, from coordinate 101,551 downwards.
AATAAACTACTTGATGATGTAAGATTTTTGAACTTACCCTATGCAGGTAAGGATAAAAAAAATAATTTTGAGAATAAAAAATACTTTATTCTTTTGGAGGAACAATTCAAAAAAAAATATTATAAAGATAATTTTAATCTTGATATAAATTTTAATACAATTTGTGCTTGGAAAAAATAAAATTAAGATCTGTAATCACCATTAATCTTTAAATATTCAAAGGTAAGATCATTTCCATGAACAGTGTGAAAATACTTACCCAAGTTTAATTTTACATTGATTTCTATAGTTTTATTTTTCATATAATTATTAAGTTTTCTAATATTTATTTTTTTACTAATAGAACCATTTTCGCATACAACGTTGTTTCCAAACAAAACCTTAATTTTATTTTGATTTATATTTTCTTCAGTTTTACCAATTGCCATTATTACTCTACCCCAATTTGCATCTTCACCGGCCACAGCTGTTTTAACCAAAGGAGAATTAGCAATACTAAATGCTATTTTTTTTGCTTGATTTTTTGATCTTGCATTCAAAACATTAACTCTTATTAGCTTAGAAACACCCTCACCATCTTTAATTACTTGAAGAGATAAGTCATGCATTAATTCAAATATTTTATTATTTAGTATTTTAAAATTCTTTTTATTTAAATTTATATTTTTATTACCAACAGAAAACATCATTAAAGTATCACTTGTTGATGTATCAGTATCTACAGTTATTGAATTAAATGTGTTATCTAAATTATTTTTAAGGAGTCTGTTTATTAACTGTTTTGAAATTTCACATTCTATAAAAATATACGCCAACATAGTTCCCATATTTGGTTGAATCATTCCTGATCCTTTTGCTATTCCGTAAATTTTAAATGATTGATTGTCTAAGTTAATATTTTTAATAGATACCTTTGGGAAAGTATCTGTTGTCATAATTGCCTTAGCACTTTCAAGTAAACTATTTTTATTTTTGGAATTTATTTTTTCAAATTTATTTATAATTAAATTAGGATTAAATTTTTCACCAATTACACCAGTAGATGATACTAATACTTCTTTAGATTTACATTTAATTTTTTTTGTTAATGCTTTTACGTACTCATCGATAATTTTAAGACCATCTTTACCAGTATGAGCATTTGCATTGCCAGAATTTACGACTAACGCTTTAACCTTACCTTTGTTATTCTTTTTATCCCAAATTATAGGGGCCGAAGGTGTTGATGTTTTAGAATAAACGCAACACACATTTATAATTTTATTAAAAATTATTAATAAAAGATCTTTATCTTTTTTTTTAAATCCGGCATTAAAAGTATAGATATTGAGGCCGCTAGGATTAAAATCTTTGATTTTTTTTGGCTTAAATATTGAAATCATTTTATTGACCATATTTTAGCTTAAATTCCTTTGTAGAAGAAATATTTTTCATATATTAACTGCCACTTATCATAACATGATTAATATTGTTAATAAATTATTTGGTTCTATAAAATCTAATTCACTTAAAAAATATGCGAGTTTTGTAGAGAAAGTAAATAAACTTGAAGAAGAAATTTCTAAACTTTCTGATCAAGAATTAAAAGATAAAACAAATTACTTTAAAAATAAATTTAATGAAACTAAATCAATAACTAAATCATTACCAGAAATATTTGCAGTAGTTAGAGAGACATCAAAAAGAACATTAAATATGAGACACTATGATGTTCAAATAATAGGTGGAATGGTATTATACGAAAATAAGATAACTGAAATGAAAACAGGCGAAGGAAAAACATTAGTCGCTACTCTAGCTGCTTATGCAAATGCTATAGAAAACTTATCGGTACATATTATCACAGTTAATGATTATCTAGCAAAAAGAGATGCGGAATGGATGGGTCAAATATTTAATTTTCTTGGTCTTAGTGTTGGTTGTGTTACTTCGGAAACACATCATGAAGAAAGATCTAATCAATATAATGCAGATATTGTGTATGCAACTAATAATGAAATAGGATTTGATTACTTAAGAGATAATTTGAAAAATGATTACAATAATTTATGTTTTAAAAAAAATGCATTTGCCATAGTTGATGAAGTTGATAGTATTTTAATTGATGAAGCTAGAACACCTCTAGTAATATCTGCTGAATCAAATTCCGATACAGATTTATTTCCAAAAATAGATAAAATTATAAAAATTCTTAGAAAAAATGATTTTGAAATTAATGAAGAAAGTAAAAATATTCTACTTACTACAGAAGGAATGGAATTTTGTGAAAAATTATTAAAAGACAATGGAATTATTACAGAAGGTACACTTCAGGATTTAGGAAATATGGTTTTGAATCATAATATAATCCAAGCGCTCAGAGCACATCATTTATTTATAAAAGATAAAGACTACATAATTAAAGATAGAAGTGTAGTAATTATTGATGAATTAACTGGCAGAGCCATGGAAGGTAGAAGATATGGTGATGGATTGCATCAAGCTATAGAAGCAAAAGAAAATTTAGTGATCCAAAAAGAAAATCAAACTATAGCCTCTGTAACTTATCAAAATTTTTTTAGAACATATCATCGTCTAAGTGGGATGACAGGAACTGCTAAAACAGAAGCGAAAGAATTTGAAAGTATATATGATTTGGAGGTTGTTGAAATTCCTCCTAATATTAAAGTAAATCGTCTTGATAAAAATGATCAAATTTATATGACAAAAAGAGAAAAATACAATGCTGTATTAGATCTTGTTAAATCAAGAAATAAAATCAATCAACCAATCTTAATAGGAACTACATCAGTAGAAAATTCTATAAAGATTTCTGATTTATTAAAAAGAGAAAATCTAAAGCATAATATTCTAAATGCTAAAAATCATATGAGTGAAGCAAAAATTATTGAAGAAGCTGGAATGCCTGGCAATATAACAATTTCAACTAACATGGCGGGAAGAGGTACTGATATTAAATTGGGAAATGGTGATGATAATTTAAAAAAAGAAGCAATTGATGCAGGTGGTTTGCTTATAATTGGCACAGAAAGACACGAAAGTCGAAGAATAGATAATCAATTAAGAGGGAGATCAGGTAGGCAAGGAGATATTGGAGAAAGTATTTTTTTCTTGTCTCTAGAGGACGATCTTATGAGAATATTCGGATCAAAAACTCTTGAAAATGTATTATCAAAATTAGGCCTTAAAGATGGGGAAGTTATAACTCACTCTATGATTACTAAATCTTTAGAAAGAGCTCAGCAAAAAGTTGAAAGTCATAATTTTGATATGAGAAAACAAATTTTAAAATTTGATGATATATTGAATGATCAAAGGAAAATAATATATCAAAATAGAAAAGAAATTCTTAGTACAAATGATCAATCTATAATTATTCAAGATATGATTACTGACTATGTTAATTATATAATAGATATTAGTATTCCTCCAAAAAAATACTCTCATGAATGGGATGGCAATTTATTAAAAGAAAAAATTAAAGAAACTTTTTCTATAGATCTACCAATATTAAAATGGTTCGATGAAGAGGGTGTTGATGATGAAGAAATTAAAAAAAGGTTATTAGATGAAATAAATCAAAAATATAAAGAAAAACAAAATCAATATTCAGTTGAGTTATTTAGATTTGCAGAAAAAAGAGTAATGTTATTTCAAATAGATAAAGATTGGAGAGATCATTTAGCTGCAATGGATTCTTTACGTGGGAGCGTTAATTTAAGAGCTATGGGAGGTAAAGATCCTTTTTATGAATATAAAAAAGAGTCTTTTGATTATTTTGATGAAATGCTTTCAAACCAAAATGAAAGAGTATTAAAAACACTGTTTAATGTTAAATTAGTAAGTAATAATGCAGATGATAATTCAAAAAAACAGTCTCAAGAACCTCGAAGAATAATAACTAAAAAAATAGGCAGAAATGAACCATGTCCATGTGGATCAGGTAAAAAATATAAACAATGTCATGGAAACTAAATTTCTGAAGTTATGTTTAAATATTTTTCTTTTCTAATTTGAACTAGTTCTTTTATTGAAATTTGTTTGAGTTCTTTGATAATACTAATTATCTTTTCTTTTATTATTTCTGCTTGTTTTTTAGGATGTCTATGAGCTCCCCCATATGGTTCTGGAATTATATCATCTATAATTTTAAAATTTTTGCAATCAGCCGATGTTAATTTTAAAGTTTTTGCAGCCTCTTGAGAATATTGTGTATTTCTCCATAAAATAGATGCACAACCTTCAGGAGAAATGACTGAATATATTGAATGTTCTAACATTAAAACTCTATCTGAAGTCGCTATTCCTATAGCTCCACCAGAACCTCCTTCTCCAATTATTATTGAAATTGTAGGAATCTTAGTTATTAAAAATTGAAGTATCGATGAAGCTATAGACTCTGATTGACCTCTTTCTTCAGCATCTTTTCCTGGAAATGCTCCTGCAGTATCTACAAATGATATTAAAGGTAATTTAAATTTTTCTGCTAATTTTAATAATCTTTGAACTTTTCTATATCCCTCTGGCTTAGCCATACCAAAATTATGCTTAATTCTTGTTTCCATAGTGTTTCCTTTTTCTGTTCCTATGAAAAAAACAGAATTACCATCAATTTCTGCTAATCCCCCCACTATTGCATTATCATCAGCATATTTTTTATCTCCATGTAAAAGTACTATATTGTTAAATATGCTTTGTATGTAATCTAAAGTATGGGGTCTTTCACCATGCCGTGATACTTGAACTTTTTGCCATGGATCTAAGTTAGAATAAATTTTTTTAAAAAGTTCATCTTTTTCTTTTTTTAATTTTTTAATCTTATCAAAGTTTAATTCTTTGTTATTTTTAAGCTGATTCAATAAAATTTCTATTTTTTCTACTTCATTTTCAAATTCAAAATATTTTATCATATAATAAATTTATAATTTTTTAATACCTCTAAAATTATATTTCTGAATAAAGCGCCATCATTATACTTTAAGTAACCGTTAAGTATAAGTTTAAGATGTTCTGGATGAATACTGTTCCACTCTTTGTCATTTAAAGATATCAAAGAATAAATAAGGAATTTTTCATCATTATTTTCATTAACGCTATTATGTATCTGATTTAAAAGAAATACTGACGGCATAATTCTATCATCAAAAATTTTATCCAAATTAATATTTGTATTAGAATTTATTTCCAAATTCATTACAGCTTTTAGAATAAATAATAATTCAGCATTTTTATTATTTTCATTGTCTGTATAATTGTTTAAAGTTATATTTATAGAGTCTATAAATGTGTCTAAATCATTGGAAGAATATAAGTCTATTAAAATTCTAGTGTAAATACTTTTGGAATCAATTTGTTTAGCATTTTCATATAATTCGATCCACTGTAATGCTGACTCATAATTTTTGTTAAAAACATGGGCGGAAGCTATTTGTGGTCCATATATAATATTGTCTGAATTAGCTTGAATAGAACTCAACATATTATTTGATAATTTATATGCAATTTCTTCTAAATTGTTTTTTTTAGCATAATCCCAAAACTGTATTAAGACATTTAATCTATCGTTTGGAAAAATTTGAATGTTTACTAACTGAAATAAAAAGGCCATGCTCAATTCATCATTATTTGAAAATGAAATTAATGTTTCTTTTGGATTATTTAATTGATTTGAATTAAAATCTGCTGACATATATAAAGCAGCCAAGCTATCTACTGTAATTAAATTTTCTAAAAAACTTTCATTAGCAGCCTTGATTCTTAAGTCAATTGGTGAAGCTTGATTTAAAATTATTGGAATAGATAGATTTTTTTTATCAAGTTCATAAAATTCATGCGAAAAAGGTAGTTCAGCAATTCTAGTCATAGCACTGTACAAAAAAATTAATTCTGAATTAATCTCAAGATATTTATTTTCATTATCAATATTAATTTGGTCTGATGAGTTGGATATTAATAAAAATAAGTTTTGAAAATAATTATCTAAATTGTTTTCTGTTTCTATCAAGATTGAATTTAGTAAGTTGGCTTCTGACTGATTATCGTTTAAAATTAAACAGAATATATCAATTTTTTCTAAAAAGAAATTATCTAATTTTATGTTTGAATTTAATTCTTCTTTAAAATTGCATGCTTCATTTAATTGAAAAGTTGATAAAAGATAATTTAATTTAATACTAGTATAGAAATTCAAATTTGCATCTTCATCAATTTGAAATCTTTCAGTTAATTCATATGATTTATTAATTTGACCGATAGATTTAAAGTAATTAATAATTAAGAAAAAAATTTCATTATCTTGTTCATTTTCTAAATTTAATTGAAGATTTTCTAAAACTTTAATTATTTCGCTTTGCAAAGTTTTAGAATTAATTTTTTGTAGGTTGTCAAAATAATTTTTTAGATCTTTTGTTTCATTATTGAATAAAAAATTATTTTTTTTTGTTTCAACTTGACTTACATCTACTACATTAATTTCAACTTCATCTAATTCATTTGAAACCTCAACTATTTCCTCAACTTCATTCTCTTGCTCGAGATTTTCTAAAACCATCTGGTCTAGGCTTTTGCTTTCATGTAAATTAATAACCTCTACTTCATTTTCTCCCTCCTCATTTGCATAAATAGAAGTTGAGAATAAATATAATAAAATAATAAAAATAAATTTCATTTTAAATTTAGAGGATATTTCTCAGTTATAATTGATGATGGTGAAGGAATTTCGATCATATATAGTAATCCGAAAACGATTATTGTTAGTATTGCAAAAAAATATATAATGTATCTGTTTTTCATATATGTTTATAAAAAATGTCTAATATATGTTTTTACCATTTTTTTAAGTATTTTCTAATTTCAACAAAATTTTGTCAACAATAAGAAATAGTTATAATATGATCCTCATAAATAAGCTTAAAAAGAAAAATATTTGTATTATGGGCCTTATGGGCTCTGGTAAATCGATTATAGGAAAAGATTTGAGCAAATACTTCAATTTAAAATTTTATGACACTGATAAGGAAATTGAGAAAAAAACTAAAAAAAGTATAAATGCAATTTTTAAAGAACATGGGGAATCTTATTTCAGAGATATTGAAGAAGAAATATGTGTTGATTTATTAAATTACAACAATTGTATAATTTCTTTAGGCGGTGGAAGTGTAATAAATAAAAAAATTAGAAAAGAAATTAAGAAAAATTCCTACTCTATTTATTTACAAGTTAAAATAAACAATTTATTAGAAAGACTTAGATCATCAAAAAAAAGACCGTTATTAAATAAAAATATTGATAATAGAGAAACACTAAAAAATCTCTATGATAAAAGACGAAAATTTTATGAAAATGCTGATTTTATTATAGATAACGATAATGATAAATTTCAAGTATTAGAAAAAATTAAATCTAAAATTAATATAAATGCAAAATAAATTATCTATAAAAAATAAAAATTTAAAAACAGAAATAATAATTAGAAAAAATTATATTTCTAAATTTATTGAAAGTATAGCAAATAAAAATGAAAAGATTTTTTGTATCATAGATTCAAAAGTTAAAAATAGAATTAAATTTACTAATCAAAAAAATGTAAAAATATTTTCAATCAAATGTGGAGAAAAAATAAAAACTTTTGATTATTACAAAAATCTCTCTGAAAAACTAATTAAACATAATGTAAATAGAAGATCTATCATTGTTGCAATTGGAGGAGGTACATTAGGTGATTTAGTTGGATTTGTTGCTAGTACTGTTTTAAGGGGTTTGGATTTTTTTCTTATCCCAACAACACTTTTATCTCAAGTAGACAGTTCTATTGGTGGTAAAAATGGAATTAATACAAATTTTGGTAAAAATTTACTTGGAACTTTCTATCAGCCTAAAAAAGTTCTTATAGATATTTCTATTTTAAACAGCCTGCCAAGAAAACAAATAAAATCAGGATATGCAGAGATAATCAAACATGCGTTAATTAATGATTATTCTTTTTTTTGTTGGTTGGAAAAAAATTCAAATAAACTAATTAATTTAAATAAATCTTTTTTAGAAAAAGCAATTTACAAATCAATTAAAATTAAACTTTTTTATGTAAATAAAGATGAAAAAGAATTTTTATCTAATCATAATTCTAGAGCTATGTTAAATTTTGGACATACAATTGGTCATGCGATTGAGAGTCATTATAATTATAAAAAATATAATCATGGTGAATCAATATCTATAGGAATGATTACTGAGGCAAAGATATCAAATTATCTCGGATTATTATCATCTATTGAATTAGAAAGAATAATTGATCATTTTAAAAAATGTAGACTTAAAATATCAGATAATATAATAAAGGATAAGATACTGGTTAATAAACTGACAAAAGATAAAAAAAATTTCCTTAATAATATTAATTTTTCACTAATTGATAAAATAGGCAGTTCAATTTTTTACAAAAAACTAGATAAGAATAAAGTTTATAAGATTTTAAAAAATATATAATGCCTAGTATATTTCTTCTTTTATTACTTATAATCTTGGTAATTCTCTCAGGTTTTTTATCGGGATCCGAAACTGCAATAACTGCAACTTCAAAAGCGAGAATTCTGTATAAGAAAAAAAAGGGAAGTAAAAGAGCGGCATACGTTCTTGAGCTTCTAGATAAAAAAGATAACGTAATATCGACTTTACTACTATCAAATAACTTAGTTAATATTCTTGCATCTTCTTTAGCGACAGCATTTTTTTACGATATTTTTGGAGTAGAAGGTATTTTTTACGCAACACTAATAATGACAGTTGTAATAGTAATCTTCGCTGAAGTTCTACCTAAGACTTATGCTATTAATAGACCAAATAGAACTGCATTATTAATTTCTCCAATCATTTATTATTTAAATAAAATTTTATTCATTTTTGTATTTTTTATTAATTTAATCGTGAGATTAATTTTTAGAAAAAATGATAATGATACAAAAAATAAAGATCTTCAATCGGAGGAAGAATTAAAAGGAGTAATAGATCTGTATAAAACTTCTAATCCAGATTATGAACAAGAAAAAGATATGTTACAAAGTATATTACAATTAAATGATATAACTGTAGAAGAAATTTTTACCCATCGAAAAAATATTTACTCAATTGATTCATCTCTAAAAACGAGTGAAATTATAAATAAGATTAATAATTCTAGATATACTCGTATTCCATTTTGGAGTGACAATCCCGAAAATATTATTGGACTTTTAAATGTAAGGACCTTAAATATAGATTTAAAAAATCATAATGAATCAAAAGAAATTATTTTTGATAAAATTTCTAATCCATGGTTTATTCCTGAAACAACAAACCTATTAGAACAATTAGTTGAATTTAAAAAAAGAAAAGAGCATTTAGCTTTTGTAGTAGATGAATATGGCGAGTTACTTGGGTTAATTACATTAGAGGATATAATCGAAGAAATCGTTGGTGAAATAGTCGATGAAATTGATGTTCCAGAGAATGATTTTAAACTTAATAATTATGGGAAAGTTATAATAAATGGAGAAAAAAATATTAGAGATTTATATAAAAGCTTTGATTTAGATCCACCAGAAATAGAATCATCAACAATTGCAGGATATATTTTAGATATATCGAAAAAAATACCATCTTATGGGGAGTCTTATAAAGATAATTATTTTAATTTTAAAATTTTATCTCATTCAAAAAAACAAATATCAAAAGTTGAAATTTCTAAAATTAGTTAATTTTTATCTCTAATGAATGAAGTCCAGATTTAAACTCCTCTTCAAGTAAATTATTTATAATCCTGTGAATATTCAATCTATTTATGGGTATTTTGTTTTTTTTTGTTAAAATAATTTTAATATGTGTCTCATTATTGCCTGTAAAATTGTTATGTCCTTTATGTAAATTTGAATTGTCAATAATTTCTAATAAAAAATTATTAAATTTTTTTGATAAGATTTTGTTAATTCTTTGCTTACGATTCATAATTTTTAAACTATATAATAACTGTGGGTAAACATAAAATAGATATTAATAAAAATAGTCTATCTTGGGAAAAAACTTTTTTTAGAAAATGTGACAAGAATGATTGTAATAATGAAGGAAATTTTAAAGCTCCAAAATCTAGAGTATTGTTAAATCAGTATTATTTTTTTTGTATAGAGCATATTAAGGAATATAATAAATCATGGGACTTTTATAAAGGATTATCAGTTAATGAAATTGAGAACTCAATGAGAGAAGATATTATTTGGAATAGACCATCTTGGCCATTAAAGGGAAATCATCACAAAGTAATGGATCAAATTAACAATTTTTTTAACGAAGAAATTAACGATTTAAATCCAAACGAACGAGAGAATAATTACTTCAGAAATAAGCTGGTTGATGAAAATCTTACAAAAGAAGAAAGTAAAGCTCTATCATTATTCAATCTAGATCTACCATTGACATTGGATAAAATTAAAAAAACTTACAAAAAACTAGTGAAAATATTTCACCCTGATGTAAATGGTAACGATAAAAAAGCAGAAGAAAAGTTTAAGGAAATAAATAACTCATACAAAATACTTTTAAAAAAATTTAAAAATGACTGATAAAAAAAATATAGAAATATCTCCTAGTTTAAAAATTGACCCCAAAGAAATATTTGGAGTTTCTTGTGAGTTTGAGGTTTATAAGTTTAAAGAAAAAACTGAACACGTACCAGAAATAGATCAAACATATATTTTCGATCCAGCTACAACTCTTTCAATACTGGCAGGGTATTCTTCTAATAGAAGAGTTTTGATTCAAGGATATCATGGAACTGGTAAATCTACTCATATCGAACAAGTAGCAGCTAGGCTTAATTGGCCATGTATTAGAATTAATTTAGATAGTCACATCAGTAGGATAGATTTGATTGGCAAAGATGCTATCGTACTTAAAGATAATAAACAGGTCACAGAGTTTCAGGATGGCATACTTCCTTGGTCATACAAAAATCCTGTAGCTTTAGTGTTTGATGAGTATGATGCAGGCAGACCTGATGTAATGTTTGTAATTCAACGTATTTTGGAGTCAGAAGGTAAATTAACTCTACTGGATCAATCAAGAGTAATTAAACCTCACAAATTTTTTAGATTGTTTGCTACAGCAAATACTGTTGGTCTTGGTGATACATCTGGTTTGTATCATGGTACTCAACAAATAAACCAAGGTCAAATGGATAGATGGAATATTGTATCAACCTTAAATTACCTTAGTAACGAGCAAGAAATAAATATTATATTAAGTAAAGTAAAAAAACTTAATAATAAGGATGGCAAAGACATCGTTAAATGCATGGTAGCTACTGCAGATCTTTCTAGATCAGGATTCATTAATGGTGATATTTCAACTGTTATGAGTCCAAGAACTGTATTGACTTGGGCAGAAAATTATCTTCTATTCAATGATATAGAATATTCTTTTAAACTATCTTTTTTAAATAGATGCGATGAAATGGAGAGATCTATCTTACAGGAATATTTTCAAAGGTCATTTGGAATTGATATTACTGATGCTAAGGTAGCTAATGTCAAAGAATAGCGAAATTATTGAAGATTTTAAAAAGTCATTAAGTGCTACAATAAAATCAATAGGTAAAAAAGAAGATATAGAGATTAATTTTGTTAAAGAAAATCCTTCAATTATTGGTAACACTATAAATCTAACTGAACCAAAAATTGAAAATTTCAAAAATAATCTAGAATATTTAAGAGCTGAAGCGGACTCTTTTGCATTAGAATTCAGATTACATTCTAAAGACATACACCAAAACTTTTTAAATCAAGATGAGTTATCAAACGAAATAATTAATGTTTTGGAACAAGCACGAGTAGAAGCTATAGGTAGTAGTGAATTCAAGGGAATACAAAAAAATCTAAAGAATAAGTATATTAGAGATCTTAAAATTGGAAATACTAAAAAAGATCAAAATTTATTAATTAGAGCATTTAAAAACGTAGCATTTGAAGAAATTGTTGGTGTAGATTTAGGTGAAATTAATAGTAGTTTTAAAAATATTGTAAAAGAAAAATTAAAAAAAGATTATTCAAACTTTTTTATAGATTTAAAGAAATGTCTACATGATCAGGAAAAATATACATCTACAATAGTTGAAAAACTAGATGAACTTGGATTAATTAATAACAGCGTAAACAATACTCAGAACGAAGATATTAATCAAAACGATGAAAATCAAGATAATGAAAATGAGAATAATGATGAACAAAAAAATGATGAACAAACTGAGTCGAATATTGAAATGCAAACAAGTGAAACAGCTGTTGAGCAATCAGTTTCATTAGAAGAAAATGATGATATGGGAGAAGAAAGCGGGGATTCTGAACTAGATTATTTACCAGATAGAAAAATTTTAGAGAATTTAGAGAATTATAAAGTTTATGATTATAATTTTGATGAAATTATTAATGCTGAAGAACTTTGTGATATCAAAGAATTAGAGAAACTTAGAAGAAATCTTGATCAGCAAGTATTTTCTTTTCAACCACTAATTGTTAAAATTGCTAATAGACTGCAAAGAAAACTTTTAGCTCAGCAAAATCGTCATTGGGATTTTAATATGGAAGAGGGTTTTCTTGATACATCAAGATTAGCTAAAATTATTGCTAATCCAAATAATAAATTAAGCTACAAAATAGAAAAAGAAGTTGAATTTAAAGATACTATTGTGAGTCTTCTAATTGATAATTCTGGTTCAATGAGAGGCAGACCAATTACAGTTGCAGCCCTTTGTTCAGATATTTTAGCAAAAACATTGGAAAGATGCTTAATTAAATCTGAAATATTAGGTTTTACAACCAAAGCTTGGAAGGGGGGTAACTCTAGAGAAAAATGGATTAAAAATGGAAAACCTTCTAATCCGGGCAGGTTAAATGATCTAAGACATATTATCTATAAATCTGCAGACTCACCATGGAGGAGATCAAAGAAAAATTTGGGCTTATTATTAAAAGAGGGAATTTTGAAGGAAAATGTCGATGGAGAAGCTTTATCATGGGCTTATAATAGATTATCTTTTCGTAAGGAAAAAAGAAAAATTCTTATTGTTATAAGTGATGGTGCTCCAGTTGATGACTCAACACTTTCTGTAAATCCAGGTAATTATTTAGAAAAAAATTTGAGAGATATAATTGGTGAAATTGAAAAAAAAGATGAAATTGAATTAATTGCTATAGGAATTGGGCATGATGTTTCAAGATACTATAGTAAGGCTGTAACAATAATGGATGTCGATCAGTTAGGAGAAGTATTACTAAATCAGTTATCTACTACTTTTCATTTAGATAATTAAGAACTGAACCATTTCTTTTTTGCATTATCAAAATCATTATTATCAATTGAACTTCTAACTTCTTTCATAAGATTATTCATAAAATATATATTATGATTAGTTAGCAGTTGTAATCCTAGTAATTCTTGTGCAGAAAAAAGATGATATAAATATGCCAGTGTAAAATTCTTACAAGTAAAGCAATTACACTCATTATCTATTGGGTATAAATTATTTTTATATTTAACATTTTTTAAGTTTATTTTTCCCTGTTTACCTTTTACTAAAGCTGATCCATGTCTAGCAATTCTAGTTGGGCTTACACAATCAAATGTATCGATTCCATCTGCAACAAAATCCCATATATCCCTTGGATCGCCAATACCTAGCAAATGTACTGGACGAGAATTATCTAATTTAGAAGAAGTAAAATGAACTATATCTCTCATTTCATCTTTATTTGATCCTAAACTACCACCAATAGCAATTCCAAAAGTATTGATTTTTTCTGTGTTAAATTCAATGCTTTCTTCTCTTAAATCTTTATAAATCCCACCTTGAATGATCCCATACATTTCTTGTCTACCTGCTGAGCCATTTTTAGGACTATAATTAAGTTTAGAGTTAAACGCATTGATTGATCTTAAAGACCATCTATGACTTCTCAACATAGAATCAGATGTGTACATTTTATCTACATTATAAGGAGTGCATTCATCAAAAACTAAGATGAAGTCTGCGCCAAGATTTCTTTGAACCTCTATTGATTTTTCAGGAGATAACATATGAGTAGAACCATCTATATAAGACTTAAATAATGCACCTTCTTCATTTAGATTTATTAAAGTTTTTTTATTTTTTGAATTTGTTTTTCGCCCTTTTATTTCATCAGCAACTGAGCCATGTCCAAGAGAAAAAATTTGAAATCCACCACTATCTGTTAACATAGGTCCATTCCAACCCGTAAATTTATGAAGACCTCCATGTTGAGCTATTAGTTCACTACCTGGCTGAAGCATTAAATGGTATGTATTGGATAGTATAATTTGTGTATTATTTTTTTTTGCTTCATGAGTAGAAAAAGATTTTAGTGCAGCTTTTGTTGCACAGAAAATAAATGCTGGAGTTTCAATATCACCGTGTGGTGTAGAAATTTTTCCTGTTCTTGCTTTATTATTTTTATTTGTTTTTTTAACTTTCCAAGAAAAGTTAGTCATTAGTTTTTGGGACAAAAAACTTAGCTATATAAATAAAAGGAGTGTCAAGTAGGGCTATAAATATTCTAAGAAGATAAGTGCCTAAAATATAAATCATTATGACATTATACACACTTACTGGTTCAGGATTTAATAAGATCCAAGCAAATATACTAAAGACAGTATTATCAACCAAAGAGGAGATAATTGTAGATAAATTGTTTCTTAACCAGAGAGACTTACCTGATAAAGCTTGTTTCAAATAGTTAAAGAACCAAACATCAAAATATTGGCTTATTAAATATGCTATCATGCTAGCTATGAAAAATCTTGTCATGGGAGTAAATACATTTGATAAACTCTCTTGTACCCAATCTGCATCTGATGGTTGAAAACCAATAGTAATTACCATTAACAAAGTCATAAATAAGAATGCACTGAAACCGATTAAAATATTAATTCTAGCTTTTTCCTTTCCATAATATTCAGATAAAATATCAGTACATAAAAATGTTGATGCAAAAAGAATAGTTCCTAATGCTACCGGTTCGGGTGAATAAAAAAAATCTACTGTTTTTAAAACTTGAATATTTCCTGCAATTACAGCTAGTGCAGAATAGATAAAAATTCCTATATATCCAAATATCCTTAAAAAAATAAGAATAGAAAAAAAACAAAAAAGTAACATTATGAACCACATTAGTTCAGTGCTAAGGGAATTAAGTATTGTAGTTAATTCAAAGAAAAATCCCATTACAAAAATTTAATTAGATTTTGATAGAATAGTTTTTTTTAATTTTTTAGCTTTTAACGGTAATTTAGAATTAGGTGTATTAATTAGAAATTCATCTAAACCACCTTTTTTTTCAACTGTTCGAATTGTGCTAACTGCAACTTTCAATTGAAATTTTTGACCTAAAACTTCACTAACAAAGGTTATATTCTGAAGATTTGGTTTAAAACGTCTTTTTGTTCTATTTTTAGCATGACTAACGTTATTACCAGTTTGAAAGGATTTTCCAGTTAATTCACATCGCATTGACATAATGAAGTTGCATGTAAATATAAATATTACTTTGTCAAGTATTCTAAATACTAAATTTATCTATGATATAAGTCGGGTTTATTTGATGATTTTTAATTAAATTATTTATTTTATTTAAATCTTTATGAATACCAGATTTTACTAAAACACTATCTATTTCAAAATTATTAGCTCCTTGAATATCATGAAATAATGAGTCTCCAATAGCTAATGTTCTTTTTTTTTCTAAATTAATTTTATTAGTGGTTTCAGCGTATATGCTTACATCAGGCTTGCCTTTTATAATAACATTTCCACCCATTTTTTTGTATATTTCACCAATAGCACCCATACAAAAGACATTATTGTTGCTGTTACTTTCAACAGTTTCAAAGTCAGGGTTTGCACAATACATTGTTATTTCTTTTTTATAAGCTACTTCTAGTAGCGGAATGTAGTCTATTGGCTGTAAATTTATAAAAGGAGTACAAGCTAAAATTAAATCTGCTTCTTCTACTTTTTCTACAAAATTAAAATTTAAACCATCTCTAAAATCTAGACCATCCTCTTTTTCCTCATCATAAATATGAAAGCAATTTTTTTTATTTTTATCACCTAAAAATTTTTTTTTAAGTAATTGCCAAATCATTTCTCCACTTGTCACTGTATTTATAAAAGATTTCTTTTTAAAACCAAGTTTTGGTAATCTATCAATAGATGATTTTGATCTTTTTGATGAATTTGAAATTATAAACAAATTTTTATTATTACTATTGAGAATATTAATAGAATCAAAAGCATGATCATATCCAAATGTTCCATCATGCATTACACCCCATTGATCAATTATAAAATTGTCATAATCATAAATAATTTCTTCAATGGATTTAATTTCTTTCACTACTATACTGATATTCCAATAACGTCAGATACATTTTTATATCCATCTGTTTTAATTAGGTCAATCAAGTCACCTTTCATATTATTGATTAAATTTGGACCAGAATAAACCAAAGCCGTGTATAACTGAACTAAAGAAGCACCAGATTTAATTTTTTCGTAACAGTCTCTTCCACTTGATATACCGCCCACTCCTATTAATGGTATTTGACCATTTGTTAAATCATACATTTTTTTCAAAATTATATTTGAGTTATTGTAAAGAGGTTTACCACTTAAACCGCCTTTTTTCCCTTTGTTTATAGAAATTAAATTGCTCTCTCTTTTTATAGTACTATTTGTGAGTATTAATCCATCTATGTTGTTAGCTAAGGAGATTAAAGCTATATCTCTTAGTTGATCTTCATTTAAATCAGGTGAAATTTTAATTAATATTGGCTTGGTATTAATGTTTTTTATTTCATCTCTTTTATCTATAATTTTTTTAATTAATTTTTCTATATTTCCTCTCAATTGTAGATCTCTCAATCCTTCAGTATTTGGTGAAGATATATTTATAGTAATATAGCTTGCCAAATCGCCTAACTCTTCTAAACATTTTAGATAATCATCAATAGCTTCAATTGAATTTTTATTTTTTCCAATATTAACTCCTACAATTTTATTATTTAAGTGTGATTTTTGGTGTTTAATTAAATTTTTTTTTACTTTTTTTATACCCTTATTATTAAATCCTAAACTATTAATAATGGCTTTATCTTCACTTAATCTAAATACTCTAGGTTTAGAGTTGCCATTTTGAGGTTGTGGAGTGATTGTGCCAACTTCAAGAAATCCAAAACCAAATGAAAACATGGAATGCATCACTTCAGCATTTTTATCAAAACCAGCAGCGAGTCCTATAGGATTTGCAAAATCTAAACCCATTAGATGTTGTGCAAGAATAGGATCCTCAATATTTTTTTGTCTAACTTTGAAATGTTTTAAAAAATTAATTGTAATAGTATGAGATATCTCGGGAGGTAATAATCTTAAAATTTTTAATGAACTATTGTACAATAAATTAATTATCTATTAATTTTTTTAGATAATCAATAGTTTCTCTTAATCCAAATAATTTAAAAAATGATCCTAGTCTAGGACCTTGATCCTGACCAAGCATTACTTGATATACTAGTTTAAAAAAATCTTTTAAGTTTTCAAATTCGTGTTTTTTTCCTACTTCGTATAATAATGTTTGAATATCTTCAGATGAGCTGTTTTCAGTAACCTCATTTTCTAAAACATTAATAATATCAATAAATACCTCTTTATTACTACTATCAATCTCTAAAAATTTCTTTTTAGGTAAAATAAAATCTTCATAGTAATTTAGTGCAAAGTCTATAAGGCGATCAAATTCAGGATTATTATCAGCGTTAATTTGATCATCATATTTATTAATAAAAGACCATATTACTTTTTTATCATTAGAATTAGATACATTTACTAGGTTGGTAAGGGTATTGAAATTTATTTCTGATTTAAATTTTTTAGGTTTTCCTGAGTGAATATGCCAAATTGGATTATCATACTGTTTATTTTTATCTAAACTTGAGTATGCATTATAATGAGAAAGATAATCATCTACAGTTTTAGGAATTACATCAAAGTGAAGTTTTTTTGCTGATTTTGGTTTTTGGAACATATAGAGTGCAAGACTTTCAGGAGAAGCATAGCGCAGCCACTCATCAACACTAATACCATTACCAACTGACTTAGAAATTTTTTCACCCTTTTCATCTAAAAACATTTCATAAATTAGATTAGTAGGTGGTTTTTTATTTAATGCTTTACAAATCTTAGATCCTAAATCAACACTTTCTGTAAGATCTTTACCGCACATTTCATAATCAACATCAAATGACATCCATCTCATTGCCCAATCTACTTTCCATTGTAATTTACATTTTCCATTAATTACTTCTGTTTCAACTAACTTGTCTAAAGATGGATCCTTGTAAATAATTGTTTTTGAATCCATTTTATATTCTTCAATTTTTACCTGAAGTACCTCACCTGAATTTTCACTTATTGGAAGAAATGGACTATAAGTTTCTTTTCTCTCTGCTCTTAAAGTAGGTAGAATAATATCTAATATTTTTGGATAGTTTTCAAATATATTTAATATTGTTTCATTAAAATCTCCACTTTGATATTTCTCTGTTGAGCTAACAAATTCATAATCAAAATTAAACTCATCTAAAAAACTTCTAAGTTTTGCATTATTATGATGCCCAAAACTTTCAAATTTACCAAATGGATCTGGTATAGAAGTAAGTGGCTTACCTATAAATTTTTCTAACATTTCTTTATTTGGAACATTTTCAGGAACTTTTCTTAATCCGTCCATATCATCAGAAAAAGTGATCAGTTTTGTTGGGCAATCAATTATAGAACTAAATGCATTTTTTACCATTGATGTTCTTACAACTTCACCAAAAGTTCCAATATGAGGTAAACCTGAGGGACCATAACCAGTTTCTAGTAATACATATCCCTTGGATGGAATTTTAAAGTTTTGTAAACCACCATTTTTTTTAATGATTTGTAATGCTTCTTTAAAAGGCCAAGTTTTTAAGGATTGTACTAATTTTTGATCAATCATTTAATTTTGCTCTAATTCTAATTTTTTTACCCAATAACAACTTTAATGAATTTGTGAAATTAAAAATTTCAGATCCTAATTTATTAAATAATTCATTTTCTAAATCTACAATATTATCAATAATATTATTAATTAAATCATTCCCTGCCGCAGTTAGAATTAAACTATCAGATCTTTTATCTTGTGGCTGTTGTTTTGATATTAACTTCTTTTTTTCTAGATTAGAAACACGTAAGCTAACAACTGATCTATCAATAGATGCATTTTTACATATATCCTGTTGAGTAATATTTATGTTTTCTTGCTGTAATAAATAAATTGTCTCGAGAATAAGATATTCATTTAATGTGATTTGACTCTCTTTTAATTTGTGTCTTACTTTAGATTGCCATAGGTTTGATGTTTGCCAAATTAATAATGCTAATCTATTCTCATTAAGAGAAGTGTCTGCCATAGTTTTTATACAAACTGTTTGTATACAAATTAAAAATTTATGTCAATACTATTCTGGTGCAATTTCTATCTCTAGGCCATCAAGCTCTCCAGAAAGCTCAATTTGACAAGATAATCTGGAATTTTTTTTAACATCAAAAGCTTGATCTAGCATAGATTCTTCATCATCATCCATATTTTTCAGCTTGTTTGTCCATTTTTCATCAATATAAACATGACAGGTAGCGCAAGCACAACATCCTCCACAGGAGGCCTCAATATCGTAGCCATTGTCTCTAAGGGTTTCCATTAATGTAAAATTACTATCATATTCAATTTCAGACTTTTTACCTGATCTATCAGTGATTATTAACTTTGGCATTAAACACCTAGTTTTTTTTGAAGTTCTTTGGAAGATGTTGTGTATCTAAAAATGTTTTTCTTATCAGGAAAGCAATACTTAAATACTTCTTGAGCCATTAAGGCAGACTCGTGAAATCCTGATAGAATAAGCTTAAGTTTTCCTGGGTACCAATTTATGTCACCTATCGCAAAAATTGAAGGTGTAGAAGTTTGAAATTTTTCAGTGTCCACTTTAATTAAGTTCTCGTGTAAATTTAGACCCCATTCCGCTATTGGACCTAGTTCCATTTTTAAACCAAAAAATGGTAAAAGATAATCTACTTCAATATTTGATTTTTCATCATCATTTTCGTATTCTAGCATTATTCTACTATCTTGAATTTTAGAAATCTTTTTTATTTGGCCCTTTAAAAATTTAATTTTTCCTTTTGTTTCTAATTCTTGCATTTTTGAGACAGAATCAGGCGCTGCCCTAAACTCTTTTCTTCTATGTATTAGAGTTACATTGGAATCCTTAGATAGTTCATTTGTCCAATCTAAAGCAGAGTCTCCTCCTCCTGCAATTAAGATTTTTTTATTCTTAAATATTGATTTGTCTCGAATTGCGTAAAAAACATTTTTGTTTTCGAAATTCTCAATATTCTCAATTGGAGGTTTTCGCGGCACAAAACTTCCTGCCCCTGCTGCCACTACTATACATTTTGCTTCAACTTTTGTTCCAATATTAGTTTCTACAATCCAACCATATTCTGTTTTAGCAATTTTCTCGACTTGTTGGTTAAGATGAAATTTAGGTTTAAAAGGGTTTATCTGTTTAATTAACTCGTCAGTTAATTCTTGTCCTGTTACAACTGGTCTTGAGGGAATATCATAAATTGGTTTTTCTGGATACAATTCAGCGCACTGACCTCCAACCTTATCTAAATTATCAACTAAATGACATTTTATATTTAAAAGACCTAATTCAAATACAGCAAATAAGCCTACCGGACCTGCACCTATAATTACTACATCAGTTTTATCTGTCATATGTGAAAAATAACAACTTTTTTTATTATTTCTAGGGATTATATATAATCTAAATGAATTACGCTAATACTTCAAAATATTATAATCCTGCGATTTATATATGGCTATTAACAATAACCGCAATGGTTTTATTAATTATAGTAATAGGAGGTCTCACAAGATTAACAGACTCTGGACTTTCTATGACTGACTGGCGTCCAATTTTAGGTGTAATTCCTCCACTGAGTTTAGAAAGTTGGTTGGTTGTATTCGAAATGTATAAACAAACACCAGAATATAAAATAGTTAACAAAAATATGACGTTAAATGAGTTTAAATATATTTTTTGGTGGGAGTGGTTTCATAGAATATTTGCAAGAGCCATAGGAGTTGTCTTTTTAATACCATTAATTTATTTTAGTTTTAAAAAGCAAATTCAATCATCACTGTATATAAGGCTTGGTATTGTCTTTGTGTTTGGTTTGTTTCAAGCAGTTATTGGATGGTGGATGGTAAAGAGTGGTTTGACTGAAAATCCTTACGTAAGCCCTTACAGACTTACTTTTCATCTTTTAAATGCTCTTATAATTTTCTCTATACTATTATGGATAGCAATGGATTACAGGTATTCTTCTAATATAAGTTTTTTATCTAATCCAAAGACAATTGAATTTTATATTTTAGTTGCTGTAATCTTAATATTTATCACAATTGCAACAGGTGGATTTATGGCAGGAACAAACTCTGGACAATCTTTTAATACTTTTCCACTAATGAATGGAAAAATTATACCTGATGATTACGTTATTGATGATTTAGGTATTTATAATATTTTTGAAAATACAGTTGCAATAAATTTTAACCACCGTTGGTTATCAATATTTGTTTTTTTTTATATCCTTTTTGTTTGTTTTAAATTTATTAAATTTGATAATAAAAATATATCTAGTACTCTTGTATATTTAGTTTTATTCTTTCTAACGTTACAAGTAATATTAGGTATTATAACTCTTTTAAGTAATGTTTACTTACCAGTCGCAAGTTTACATCAAACTAATTCAATTTTGTTATTATCAACTTTATTAATTAGTTATCATCAAATTAAAATTAGAAAGGTTAAAGATGTCTAACAAAAATATATTTGTCTTTGGGGGTACGGGTTCTATTGGAAAATCATTATCAAAAAAACTGAAAAGTAATAATTATGATCCAATAATTATTTCTAGAAATGAGACAGAATTAAAACAATTATCTGAGCAAATTGGTTGCGAATATAAAGTTTGTGATGTTTTAGATTTTGATAAAGTTAAAAGTATTTCGGAAGAATATAAAGATCGATTAAGTGGTATTGCTTTTTGTGTTGGTTCTATAAATTTAAAACCTCTTAAAATGACTAAAGATGAAGATTTTATTGATTCTTTTAAAATAAATACACTTAGTGCTATAAATGCGATTAAGTTTAATCAAGAAACTCTTGCTAAAAATAATGGCAGTATTCTTCTTTATTCAACTATTGCTGTAAAACAAGGTTTTACTAATCACACAATAATATCTACCGCAAAAGGTGCCATTGAAGGACTTACTTTGAGTTTAGCTGCTGAATTTGCTCCAAAAATCAAAGTAAATTGTATAGCGCCTAGTTTAACTGACGCAAAAATGACACAAAAGTTGATTAGTAATGAAACTATTAAGAAAGCAATTGAAAATATGCACCCTCTACCTAAAATTGGATCTGGTGATGATTTCTCGGATATTGGGAGTTTTCTATTAAGTGATAAAAATAGTTGGATAACTGGACAAATATTTCATATAGATGGGGGAAGATCATCATTAAGAATAAAATCGTGAAATATATCTTTATAATTTGTTTATCTGTTTTTTCTTTAAGTGTTTTTAGTCAACCATTTCCAATACCAGAAGATAATGAGGTAAGTTTTGATGTTATTAGAAAAAAGAAAAATATTGGAAGCTTAATATCAAAATTTGAAGATAATGAAGATAGTGTCGTTGTACATTCAGTCTTAGATATAAATGTTAAAGTTTTATTTATTCCAGCATACAAATTTTTTCAAGAAACTAAAGAAACTTGGAAAAATGGTGAATTTGTATCAATAGATGGATTTACAGACTTCGAAGATGATCGAGAGTATAAAATAATTGGAAATGATGAAGACAATTTTTTTATTGCAAGTGGTATGGATGGAGAATTAAAATTAGATAAAAATATAGTACCATTAAATTATTGGAATATTGAAATGTTAAATGAGAAAGAAGTATTTGACACTCAAAAAGGTATTGTAAGAACTATAGAAGTAAAGCAACTTGAAGATGAAAAAATAAAAATCAATGACATTGAAATATTAGCTAATAAGTATGTTTTCAATGCATCAAAAAATCCAAAAGATAAAGGGCCATTCCCTGAGTATACACTTTGGTATTTT
The DNA here is from genome assembly GCA_902572735.1 of uncultured Alphaproteobacteria bacterium. Classification (GTDB taxonomy): domain Bacteria; phylum Pseudomonadota; class Alphaproteobacteria; order HIMB59; genus CACPNW01. The sequence continues at coordinate 78,228 of CACGGX010000002.1, read as the reverse complement.
GAAAAAGAGCTCATGAAAATGGAATTCAAAAACCCTAATGATAAAAAAAATATCATAACAATAATTCGTAATGATTGGGGTCTATAGTTGCAAACTATATGGATTACTGGTGGATCTTCAGGTATTGGTTTTGCTACAGCAAAAGAATTTATAAATAATAATTGGCAAGTTGTAATTTCTTCAAGTAATAAAATAAAACTTGAATCTGCAAAAAAAAAATTAGAACTAAATAATAATAAAAATTTAGTTCATGCTATTGTATGTGATATTTCTTCTAAAAATAATGTTGATGAAACGATTGATTCTATAGAAAAAAACATAGGTAAAATTGATATAGCATTATTAAATGCATCAGCTTATAGTCCAAACAAAAATCAAATATTTGATATTTCAAACTACGAATTGCTAGTTGATGTAAATATCAAAGGCACTTTGTATTGTGTTAACAAATTAAAAGATGTTATGAAAAATAGAAATAATACGATTGCTATTATTTCTTCACCGTTGGGATATAGAGGTTGGCCAACAGCTGGGGCGTATGGTATTTCTAAGGCAGCTCAATTAAGCTTGAGTGAAAGCTTGTATTTTGATTTCAAAAAGTTGAACATTAATGTGAGAGTAATATGTCCAGGTTTTATTGATACTGAAGCAACCAAAAAAAATAGCTTCAAAATGCCTTTTTTAAAAAGTGCTGAATATGCAGGAAAAAAAATATTTGATAGATTAACTAAAGGTAAAGAATTTGAAATAATTTTTCCCTATTTGATTGTATATTTTTTTAAATTTACAAGGATATTACCTTACAAAATATATTTTTATATATGGAAAAAATTAGGGAATTTTTAGTTTGTTTCACCAATATAAATTCCAAGTCCTTCAGCTACTTTAATCAAAGGATCATTTTTTTGAACAGTTTTTGAATATCCAGCAACTTGACTAAGCATCAAATCTTGAACTCCTCTGTCTTTCCATACAACTACTCTATTAAATTTTTTCTTTGCAATTAAATCAACCGCATAAACCCCAAAGGCACTTGCAATTAAACGATCTCTATGAGTTGGTTGAGCACCTCTTTGAACATGCCCTAGAACTGTAACTCTTGTTTCAGAGTCTGTTATTTTATAGATTTCATCACCAAGATAATTTCCAATCCCTCCAAGGCGCACCTCCCCATCAACATATTTCACTGTAGCTTTTTTACCGTTTTCTTTTTTTACAGCTTCTGCAACAACGATTAATGCATGATTTCTTCCTTTAGATCTAAGTTTCTCAATATGGTCAGCAATAGATTTTATAGAATATTGAATCTCCGGAATCAAAATAACATCTGCTCCTCCAGCTATTCCTGCATTCAAAGCAATGTGACCTGCATCTCTGCCCATTACTTCTAAAATCATTACTCTTCTGTGGCTAGCAGCTGTTGGTTGAAGCATATCTAATGCATTTGTTGCAACATCAACTGCAGTATCATATCCTATAGAAAGCTCATTATGCTTTACATCATTGTCTATAGTCTTTGGAATACCAACAAAATTTATATTACCTTTTTTTGTAATACTTTGGAGAATTTTTAAACTTCCATCTCCACCGATACCTATTAGTGCATCTATTTCTAATTTTTTAAAACCTTCTATAACTAAATCAGATGAATCTATTTTTTTTCCATTCCTTATAATTTTTTTAAAAGGGTTACCTTTGTTATTTGATCCCAAAAAAGTTCCACCCATTCTCATTAAGCTACCCTCAAAATTTTGAGGATCTAATTTGATAACGTCCAGTGGTTCTTTCAACAGACCTAATGTTCCATCTTTAATTCCATAGACTTCCCAATTGTACTTATTATGTGCTCTTAATGTAACAGCTCTAATTACTGCATTTAAACCTGCACAATCTCCACCACTTGTTAAAATTGCTATTTTTTTTACCACAGGGCGTTTATATACTATTATAATATTTTTACTTATTTATTTTCATGGATGACATAAACAAACTTATAGAAATTTTAAAAAATTTTGAACAAGAACATAGAGATCTTGATGAAATACTCATTAGGCTTCAAGAAAAAAATACTGTAGATTTCTTACAAATTCAAAGGTTAAAAAAAAGAAAGTTAATCCTAAAAGATAAAATATTAGAAATTCAAAGTAAATTAGAACCTGATAGTATAGCTTAAGCTAAAAAACTTTTTAAAAATTTAGGAGCGTTATCCTTAATAAAAAATATTCTTTCTTTAATTTTTGGAATTTTTGATATTCTCTTAAGATTTTTATCAATATTTTCCTCAACATACTTCATTTCTTTTGAAAAAAAAACTAACAAAGCATTAGTATATACTCCTGATAAAATAAGCCTTTTTGTATAAAAATTGAAATCTGTTGAATTATCTCCAGCTAAATACCACATTGTATTTACTGAATTATATAAACTCTTTTTGGATATTTTATTATTTGTTGGCAACAAAAGATGGTTAAAGGTTTTTTTATAAAATTCTTTATCTTCATTTAATATATCAAATCGTAATAATAATATTTTTTTTATTCTTTTGTTAATTGGAAAATTAATTAAATTAATTTTTTTTAATTTATATTCAAGTTTTTCATTAATATTTTGTAGAGCATATTCTAATAAATCTCTATATCCATCTGGAAAAAAATAGAACAGATCATTTTTTCCTATATTTAGTTTTTGTAATTTTGAAAATATTTCTGATGACCAACCTTCAATTGATACAATTTTTTTAGCTTTTATGAGAATATCTTCTTTTTTTTTATTTTCTATTTTGTTCATTTTTCCAAAAAGTCGTTATTTCTTTTTCAAAACCAAAAGCATTTTTATGTGCTAAGCGTGATGTATACAAAATGCCATTTAAGTGATCTACCTCATGTTGTACTACCCTTGCGTGTAAGCCTTCAACTTCATTTTCAATTTCTTTACCATCAAGATCAAATCCAGAATATTTGATTTTTTTAAATCTTCTAACTAAACCTTGCATACCAGGAATAGACAAGCAACCTTCCCATTCATCATCAGTTTCTTTTCCAATAGGTGTAAAACTAGGATTTATTAATGGTGTTATCTCAATTTTATCTTTCACTTCATTATCAGGATTACGAAATACTATTATTTTCTTTGAAATATGTACTTGAGGCGCTGCTAAACCTATACCATTATAGTCAAGCATTGTTTCCGACATATCATAAACTATTTTTTTTAATGAATCTGAAGAGAATTCTTTTATCTCAGAACATTCTTTTAGCAGAATGGGGTGACCAATTTTAGATATTTTGAGAATAGACACATTATAGATATAAGTATTTTTTCTAATATACCAATAGATTAATTCAATATATCCGTTTGCAAATAATATGAGTTTATGTTACTAGCCCGTCCCAATGACACTTTTTGTAAACGTAAAAGATAATAATGTAGAACAAGCAATCAGATCGCTTAAAAAGAAAATGCAGCGTGAAGGTTTATATAAAGAAATGAAACTTCGTAAACACTATGAAAAACCCTGTTTAAAACGTGCTAGAGAAAAAGAAGAAAATATAAGAAGAGCTAGAAAATCAGCAAAAAGAAATAACGATTAAGCAGATAGACTCTTTACAATATCCTCACACATTTTTTTTGCATCCCCAAATAGCATAGTTGTATTATCTCTATAAAATAATTCATTATCAACACCAGAATAACCCGTTGCCATTGAACGTTTAACGAATAAAACACTTTGAGACTTTTCTACATCTAAAATAGGCATGCCAAATATAGGAGAAGATTCATCAGTTTTTGCAGCAGGATTGGTTACATCATTTGCACCTATAACGAAAGAAACCTCTGTCATAGGAAAATCATGATTAATTTCATCTAGCTCCAAGACTTCTTCATAAGGAACATTAGCTTCAGCTAGTAAAACATTCATATGACCTGGCATTCTTCCAGCGACTGGGTGTATTGCATATCTTACTTCTATTCCTTCTTTTTTTAATATGTCACCCATTTCTCTTAAAGCATGTTGAGCTTGTGCTACAGCCATTCCATATCCTGGTACAATAATTACAGAGTCTGCGTTTTTCATTATGTATGCTGCGTCCTCTGCATTACCTTGTTTAACAATTTTGTCTGAGTTATCCTTACTAGCACTAGTGTCTTGCTCACCGCCAAAACCTCCTAAAACAACATTAATAATGGATCTGTTCATCCCTTTACTCATTATATAACTCAATATTGCACCAGACGCTCCAACAAGAGCACCAGTTATAATTAAGAGATTATTACTTAGGGTAAATCCTATGCCACAAGCTGCCCAACCTGAATAAGAGTTTAACATAGAAACGACAACAGGCATGTCAGCACCACCGATAGGAATTACAACAAGAAATCCTAGTAATATTGAAATAATGACTATTGTCCAAAAGATTGTTGGAGATTGATTAATTACAAATAATACAATCAAGAAAATAATTAGGATGAAAATTAGTGCATTTATAAGATGCTGGAACTTAAATACTATTGGCTTTCCTGAAATTGTACCTTGTAATTTTCCAAAAGCTAAAACTGAACCAGAGAAAGTGATAGCACCAATAAATGTTCCAATACTCATTTCAACTAAACTAGCAGTTTTAATCGAACCAACTTTTCCAATACTAAAAGCTACGGGATCATAGAATGCAGCAGCAGCAACAAATACAGCAGCTAAACCTACTAAGCTATGAAAAGCAGCTACCAATTGAGGTAATGCGGTCATCTCAATTCTTAAAGCAATAAATGAGCCTATAGCACCACCAATAAGAATCGCGGCACCAATTTCATAATAACTAAGAACTGATTTAAACATTAGCGTTGTGAAGACCGCTATAATCATACCAATAACTCCAAAAATGTTACCCATTCTTGAAGATTCAGGGTGAGATAAACCTCTTAGAGCAAAGATAAATAATAACGCAGAAATTAAATATAATATCGCAACCATGTTAGAAGACATTATTCTTTTTCCTTTGTTTTTTTAGTTTTTTTCTTAAACATCGAGAGCATTCGATATGTTACTAAGAAACCTCCAAAAATATTAACTGAAGCTAATACAACACCTATTAATCCAAAAATTTTTGAAGTATCAAAACCTTGAGGACCAGCTGCTAATATTGCCCCAACTATAATTACGCTTGATATTGCATTTGTCACACCCATCAATGGACTGTGTAAAGCAGGAGTAACAGACCAAACTACATAATAGCCAATAATACAAGCTAGGAAAAATACTGTTAGTCCAATAACAAAAACTTCTGAAGAATGTGCTTCCATGTTACTTAAATTGCTCCAATCTTACATCCCCGTCATGCGTTAGCAAAACAGAATTAATTATTTCATCGTCAAAATCAAAATTTATATTTTTATTTTCTTTGTCTATTAATAAACTTAAGAAGTTAAAGATATTTTTAGCATACAGTGCTGAGGCATCTTTAGCCACTCTTCCAGGAACATTTCCATAACCAACTATTTTTACTCCATTATGCACTATTATTTCATTCATTTTACTTAAAGGGCAATTACCACCTGCTTCCACTGCCAAATCAATTACTACTGAACCTGGTATCATCGAAGAAACCATTTCTTCTGTGATTAAAACTGGAGCTTTTTTCCCAGGAATAAGAGCTGTGCAAATTACTATATCTTGTTTTGAAACTGTTTCAGCTATCAACTGAGCTTGTTTTTTCTTATAATCTTCACTCATTTCCTTTGCATAACCACCTGCGGTTTCAGCATTTTGAGCTTCATCATCTTCAACCATTATGAATTTTCCACCAAGACTTTCAACTTGTTCCTTAGTTGCAGCTCTTACATCAGTGGCAGATACTACTGCGCCAAGCCTTTTTGCTGTTGCTATTGCTTGTAAACCTGCAACTCCAACACCAAGTATCATAACTTTTGCTGGATTTACTCTTCCGGCTGCAGTCATCATCATTGGAAACGCTTTTCCAAATTGCTCCGCTGCATCAATGACACTTCTATACCCCGCTAAGTTAGCCTGAGATGATAGAACATCCATACTTTGTGCTCTACTTATTCTAGGAATTAATTCCATACAACATGATGATATTTTGTTTTTGTTTAAATTAGAAAATTCAGATTTATTTTCATATGGATTTAAAATTCCAATAAGCAATGAATTACTTTTTAAGTTATTTATATCATCTGTGCTTGGCATTCTAACACATAAACAAACATCAGCCTTCAAGCATTCAGATCTAGTAACAATTTTTGCTCCAGCTTCTTCATAATTTGAATTCTGATATCCTGAAGTTTCTCCCGCTCCATTTTCAATTATAACTTCAAAACCTAGTCTAGAAAAAAGCTTTACTGACTCAGGGGAGATAGAGACTCTTGTCTCATTGTTATCATTTTCTTTAATAGCAGATAAGAGCATGGGTTCTTATATTGATAGGTTTGCTAAATTTAAAGCTTTTTGTTGGTTTTTCATTAATTTTTTTGAGTTAAAATCTTCAATGAGCTCATGGAATATTCTGTACCAATTAACTTCAGCTTTTAAATGCATAAATACTGAACCTAATCCTACTGCTGCTCTATCCATGAACACAAATTCTTTTGGGGGTTTAACACCGCCTAGTTTCTTAAGTTCTTGATGAACTTCAGATGCAATTTGTGCTCCATATATACCACTATCACTTTCTTGTATTTTTTGAACTTTATCTTCCATCAAAGGTGAGTATAAAAATCCTGCCCATTTATTTAATACTTTTAATTTCTCTTTTGTAATATCTGTAAATCCCCATTGCTCATATGCATGAACTGCCTTTGAATTATCTTTTTCTTGAAGAGCAAAATATAAGTCTATTACACCTTGAATGAAATTACCATTAAAAATTCTCATACAACCAAAGTCATATATATTAATACTAAGGTCTTTTTTTTGTACAGAATAATTTCCTAAATGTGGATCACCGTGAAGCACTCCGTATTCAAAGAATGGTTTATACCAGGCTTTATACATATTAGCGGCTAATGTATTTCTTGTTTCTTTAGTAGATTTTTTAAAATTCAAAATAGGTTCACCATCTAACCAACTCATAGTTAGCAATCTTTTTGTAGATAATTTATCATAGGTTTTTGGAACATGAACAAAATTTATATTTGAAAATATATTTCTAAATACAGCCATTAATTTTTTTTCTCTTTCGTAATCTAGCTCTTCTTTAAGTCTGTCAGTAATTTCTTTGTATACTTCATCAGTTTTGATCGCTTTATTATAGGACTGATAAATTGAAAAAATCATTTTTAATTGTGAAAGATCAGCACTAACTGCTGAAGCCATGTCTGGGTATTGGAGTTTGCACGCGACTATATCATCATTTTTTATTTTAGCTTTATGAACTTGTCCAAGAGAAGCTGCTCTTGTTGCTTCTTTATCAAACTCAATAAAATTTTTTTGCCAGTCCTGCTTTAATTCTGCAGCCATTCTTCTTTTAACAAACAACCATCCCATCGGTGGAGCATTAGACTGTAAATGCATAAGCTCTTGCGCGTACTCATCAGGAAGTAAGTCAGGTATAGTTGCTGATAATTGTGCCACTTTCATTAATGGCCCTTTAATACTTCCAAGAGCAGTTCTTATTTCTGATGCATGTTTTTCTTTATCTAACTTAACACCTAAATATCTTTGACTTGCAAGTTTAGTGGCCAATTTTCCAACAACACCACCAACTTTGGCATACCTGGTAAGTTGTTTTGTTAGAGACTTAGCTTCTTTATCTTTCATCAATTTTATTCTTCTAATTGGTCAATCAAATTCTCAATAACATTAACTCCTTTTTGCCAAAAATCTTTGTTCTTCGGATTTAACCCAAAAGGCTTCAATAGTTTATCATATGTATCACTACCACCGCTCTCTAACAAAGTAATGTATTTGTCTTCAAATTTAGGGAGTTTGCTCTCGTAAACACTAAAAAGAGAATTAACAAGACAATCACCAAAAGCATATGCATAAACATAAAATGGTGAATGAATAAAATGGGGTATGTAGCTCCAAAAATATTTGTAATCATCATTAAATTTTATTGATGGTCCTAAACTTTTCTTTTGAACATCAATCCAAATTTCACAAATCTCATCAACACTTAATTCTTTAATTTTTCTTTGATGATGAATACGTTTTTCAAATTCAAAAAATGCAATCTGCCTTACAACAGTGTTAAGCATATCTTCGACTTTATTTGCTAAAAGTCCCTTACGTTCATTTTCTTTTGTCGTAATAGATAAAAGAGATTTAAAAGTTAACATTTCCCCAAAAACACTTGCTGTTTCAGCAAGAGTTAACGGAGTTGAAGAATTAAAATAAGTTTGTTTTTGTCCTGCTAAATATTGATGGATTCCGTGTCCTAGTTCATGTGCAAGAGTAGCTATATCTCTTGCTTTGCCTTGATAATTAACAAGTATGAATGGATGAACTGATGGAACAGTAGAAGCGGCGAACGCACCAGGAGATTTTCCTGGTTTTACTGGAGCGTGTATCCATGAATTATCAAAAAATTTATTTACAATATTTCCTGCTCTCTTATCAAAATTTGAATAAGCATTAGTTACAATTTGTCTTGCATCTTTCCAGGAATAAGTACTGTGTGATTGGAAAGGAAGAGGTGCATTTCTGTCCCAATACATTAAAGATTTCTTTTTTAGCCATTTAGATTTTATTTTATAATAACGATGAGCAATTTTTGGATAATTATCTATTATTGTTTCACTTAAAGCTTCTACAACTTCATCTTCAACAACGTTAGATAAATTTCTTGAACTGACTGGATTTGGCAATCCTCTCCATTTGTCGTTGATTGATTTGTCTTTTGCAAGATTATTAGTAATAGATGCAAATAAAGTAATGTTATCTTTTAAAACAGCAGATACTACCTCAGCTGATTTTTTACGATTTGCTTCTTTTTTATCAGAAAGAAAATTAAAAATTTCAGCACTAGATAAATTTTTTCCCTTAAAGGGGAATTTAAGTGAGGCAATTGTATCATCAAATAGTCTAACCCAGGCTGATCTAGAAGTAATACTTTTTTCCTGAAGTAATTTTTCTGTTTTAACATCCAATTGATAAGGTTTGAATTTTCGAATATTTTTTATCCAGTTTTTATAAATCTTTAGTTTTTTATCAGCATAAATTTTTTTTAAATTTTTTTCAGAAATTTCATTAATTTCAAGACTAAAGAAGACAATTGAGGAGGCAATATTTGTTATTTGCTCCTGCATTTGTTGATAAAAAATTTTATTCTTTTCATTGTTACCATCCTCTGCAACTAATAAATGTGCATAAGACATAATTTTATCTATTTTTGTATCAATATCCTCTAACTCTATAATAGCTTTTAAAAGTTGATTAGAACTAATCTTGGTTATTTTGGTTGCATATTTTTTCTCAAATTTCTTAGTCCATATTCTGAGCTTATTTAAATCATTATTGAGCTTCTTCGCTTTTGGCGATTCATACAAATCCTTTAAATTCCAAATTGGTAGTTTACCAAGGGAATTTTTTGTTGAAATTTGATAATTTTTTTGTTTCATATTTTACTATTTCGATATAGGTCTAATATCTAAGCTTTGTAGGGAGGATAGACAGCATGATTGTTAATTTTGACGAGTTTAATAGCATACCGGGTATATTTTATCATCAAGCAAATAATTTAAAAGATCAACCATATTTATGGAAGAAAGAGAATGATAAATATGTTTCTTTAAGTTGGTCACAAGTAAAAGAACAAGTCGAAAGTTTAGCAACATACTTAAAAGATCTGGGTATTTTAGAAGGAGATAGAGTATTAATTTTATCTGAAAATAGACCTGAATGGCAAATCACTGATTTAGCAATAATGTCAATCGGAGCAATTTCAGTGCCTGCTTATACAACAAGCACAACTAATGACTATAAATATATCATTGAGCATTCTGGTGCTAGATGTGCCATCGTATCATCACACGAGTTAATGAAAAAAGTTCTACCTGCAATAGAAAAAATTTCACATTGTCAAAATGTAATAAAAATTAATGATGATAATGAAACTTATACCGAAGTTGTAAATATTTTATCATACAATAAAATTATAAATGACAATTTAGAAAAAAGTAAAAATTCTAATAAAATAGAAGAGTTAACAAAAAATTTTAAAAGAAAAGATACAGCATGTATTATTTATACATCAGGTACTGGAGGTAATCCTAAGGGAGTGATGTTAAGTCATGGAGCTATGCTAAGAAACTGTGCTTCCTGTGATAAATTACTTGAGAGTCTTACTAGTGATTTAACAAAAGAAATTAGATATTTATCATGGTTACCTTTATCTCATTCATATGAGCATACTTTACAATTTTTAGAAATGGGGCAAGGCGCACAAATCTATTACGCTGAAAGTATAGATAAATTGTTAGTAAATATGGCTGAGGCAGCACCACATTTTATGACAGCTGTTCCAAGGTTTTATGACTCTTTACACACACGTATTTCACAGGGTCTAAAAAACCAAAGTAAATTAAGTCAAGGCTTCTTTGCAATTACATTAAATCTAGGAAAGAAAAAATATTTTGGTGAACAGATGAGCTTTACTGAAAGACTTATGAATGGATTGATGGATAGGATAGTGAGAAAAAAAGTTAAGAAAAGATTTGGTGGAAGTCTCAGAGCATTGATATCAGGAGGCGCAGCACTAAATTTTGAAGTTGGACTATATCTTAGTGCACTTGGTCTTCCTCTTCTTCAAGGTTATGGTCAAACAGAAACTGCTCCTGTAATTTCAGCTAATCCACCTGAAAAGATTAAACTAGATACTGTTGGTAAGGTCTTAGAAGGCAATGAAGTGAAAATTTCTGAAGATGGAGAAATTTTAGCTCGTGGTGAACTAATTATGAATGGTTATTGGAATGATCCTGAGTCAACTAATAAAACTATAATTGATGGATGGGTTCATACAGGTGATATTGGTGAATTTGATGAAGAAGGCTATTTAAAGATAACGGATAGGAAAAAAGATATTATTGTAAATGCTGGTGGAGATAATATTTCTCCTTCAAGAATAGAGGCAAAATTAGATATTGAACCTGAAATTGCTCAATCAATGTTATATGGAGATTTCAAAAATTACCTTGTTGCTATCTTGGTGCCTAATAAAGATTTAGCTTTAGAATGGGCAAAAGAAAATAATGTTGAGGGTAATTTAAAAAAAATAATTCAAGATTCTTTATTTAATAAAAAAATGAAAGAAGTTGTAGACAAAGTCAATAAAAGCCTTTCTAGTATTGAACAAATAAGAAAATTTATTCTCATTGATCACGAGTTTACAATTGAAAACAATATGATGACTCCTTCCATGAAAGTAAGAAGGTTTAAAGTAAAAGAGATGTATGGAGAGAATTTAGAAAAACTATATTAAGTTTTTCCTTTATCAAACTTTTCTTTTTGTTCGGGTGTGATTTCTTTTTGAAATTTTGTTTTCCACTCTGAGTATGGCATTCCATAAATCATTTCTCGAGCTTCATCGTATGAAATAGAAATATTTTTCTTCTCTGCAGCACTTACATACCATTTTGAAAGACAGTTTCTGCAAAAACCAGACAAATTCATTAAATCAATATTTTGTACATCTGTTCTATTTTTTAGATGATGAATCAATCTTTCTGCAACATCGGCAAGTAAATCTCTATCAAAGTTTTTGGTCATATTACGTAAATAAATTATATAAATCTTTTTTTGTGTTATATATATAATAATTAATGAAACGTAACAGAAAAGCTAAAATTTTAGCTACACTAGGTCCTGCATCATCGGATAAAAAAATAATAGAAGATTTGTTTGTGGCTGGATGCGATGTTTTTAGATTAAATTTTTCACATGGTAATTTAGAAACTCATAGAAAAAATTATGAAACTATTAGATCTCTTGAAGAAAAACATAATCATGCATCATGCATATTAGCAGACTTACAAGGACCCAAGTTAAGAGTGGGTATATTTAAGAATACAAAAGAAAATTTAGTTAAAGGTCAAAATTTTGTACTAGATCTTTCAACTGAACCTGGAGATAATAATAGGGTTAACTTTCCCCATGAAGAAATTTATGATTATTTAACACCTAATTCTATTTTATTAGTAAATGATGGAAGGATTAGATTACAGGTTGTTGAACAAAAAAAAGATAGTTTAATTACAGAAGTTTTAAATGATGCTGAAATCTCAAATAATAAAGGTGTCAATATACCTGATGTAATTCTTCCTATAGACGCACTTACCAAAAAAGATAAATCTGATCTTATGAAAGCTTTAGATATGGGAGTTGATTGGGTTGCACTTTCTTTCGTACAACAAGCAGAGGATATTCACAAACTAAAAAAAATAACTAAAAATAAAGCACTCGTAATGGCAAAAATTGAAAAACCTTCAGCCGTAAAAAATATTGATGATATTATAAATGCTGCAGATGGTATTATGATAGCTAGAGGTGATTTGGGTGTTGAAATGCCAACAGAACAAGTTCCTATAGTTCAAAAAAATATTATAAAAAGATGTAGGCACTTTGGAAAACCAGTTGTCGTTGCTACACAAATGCTTGAAAGTATGATTGAAAATCTTGTGCCAACTAGAGCAGAAGCATCTGATGTTGCTAATGCTATTTATGACGGAACAGATGCTGTAATGTTATCTGGTGAATCTGCCGTTGGAGCTCATCCATTAGAAGTAGTAAGAACTATGAATAAAATAATAGAAAATGTTGAAAATGATAAAAATAATTACGACTTACGAATTATACAAGAAAATGTTGATGATGTTGATAATACAGATGCAATAACTTTAGCAGCTTACTCAATTGCAAAAAAATCTGATGCAAAAGCAATAATTACATTTTCTGTAAGTGGAAGAACAACAACTAGAATGGCTAGGGAAAGAGCACCTGTTCAAATTGTTGGTTTATCTCCAAATATTAACACTACAAGAAAAATGCAATTATATTGGGGAGTAAACTCCTGCCATACACAAGAAGATGCTCAAAATGCACAAGATATGGTTAATATTGCATGTTCAATTGCTAAAAATAAAAAATTAGTAAAACCAGGAGATAATGTGGTTATTTCGGCTGGTGTTCCATTTGGAAGTGCTGGCACAACTAATCTACTGAGATTAGCTGAAATAATTGCTGATAAAGATCTTAAGTAAGCTTATTACAAGCTTCTTTTATTCTGTTGCAGGCATCTTCTAGAATTGCATCACTAGTTGCATAAGATAATCTAAAATAAGGCGATAACCCAAATGCTGCACCATGAACTCCTGCTACACCTTGATCTTCTAAAAGATACGTCATGAAATCTTCATCATTGGAGATATGTTTTCCATTTGGTGTCTTTTTTCCAATTATACCCTCACAATTTGGATAAACGTAGAAAGCTCCTTCTGGTTTTTGACATGTAATTCCATCAATATCATTTAATTTGTTCAATACTAGATCTCTGCGTTTTAAAAATTTTTTATTATGCTCGTATATAAAATCCTGCGGACCACTAATAGCTTCAACTGCAGCTGCCATTGTGATTGAAGAAGTTGATGTTGTGCTTTGCGATTGTATTTTGTTCATAGCAGCAATAATCTCTTTTGGAGCTCCACAATATCCAAGTCTCCATCCTGTCATGCAATATGATTTTGAAACACCGTTTAGTGTCAAACATCTATCTTTCAGTGAAGGTTCAATTGAAGCAAGAGTGTGAAACTCTACTCTATCGTAAACAATTTTTTCGTATATATCATCACACATTATAAGAACATTAGGATACTTTTTTAAGATGAGTGCTAAGTCTTCTAGCTCTTTTTTTGAATAAACTGATCCGGTTGGATTACTAGGACTATTCAACATTAACCATTTTGTTTTAGAGTTTATATTTTTTTCTAATTGTTCTGGTGTAATTTTAAAATTTTGTGATTGAGGGCACTCAACTATCACAGGGGTCCCTTCTGCTAATAAAACAATATCTGGATAACTAACCCAAAAAGGAGCTGTTATAATGACCTCATCTCCTGGATTAATTGTTGCCATCATAGCATTATAGATAATGTGTTTTCCTCCAACACCACATATGATTTCATCTAATTGATATTCTATATTATTATCTTCTCTAAATTTTTTCTGAATTGCCTTTTGTAATTCTGGTGTACCTTTACCTGGTACATATTTTGTTTTACCCTCTTCCATCGCTTTACTAGCAGCATCTCTTATATTTTTTGGTGTGTTAAAATCTGGTTCACCTGCTGCAAGAACAATTACATCCTTACCCTCGTCCTTCAAAGCTTTGGCTTTGACATTTATACCTACGGTCATTGAAGGTTTTATTTTACTTAGTCTATCTGCAACAAAATTCATTTAAATTATAAAATGTTCAATAATTAGACTAGCACAAGTTAACAACAAAAAAATAGCAAAAATCTTTCTTAATACTAACTTATCTATATTTGATGAAACTTTTGCACCAATTCCAGCAGTAAATATACTCGTTAGAGATATAAAAAAAACTATTATAATATTTACGTAACCAAGAGAATAAATGGGAAGTTCATTTATATTTGACCCAGTATACATAAATGTAAGTGTTCCTGGAAAAGCGATTAAAAAACCAAAAACAGCAGAGGTTCCAACTGCTTCATGAATCTTTTTTGAAAACATTGTTAAAGTTGGAACACTAAAACTACCACCACCTATACCAATTGTTGAAGATAAAAAACCAATAGAAGAGCTTATTGCAAAGTTAATTATGTTAGATGATGGTATATCGTTACTTACAATTATTGGGCTTTGTTGAAATAGCATATTTAATGAAATCAAAAATGCTAGTATTACAAAAAGAATTACTAAACTCTGCCCTGAAATAGAGCTTGCTGCAATTGAACCTGCAATTGATCCTGTTATTATTCCTATTGCCCATTTTTTTACAATTATTAAATTTGTATTTTTAAGCTTAACATGGGATCTTATGGAAGAAATTGAAGTAAAACAAATTACACCAAGAGAAGATGCTACAGCAACATGCATCACAATTTCAGAGCTATAACCAAGATTAAGTAAAATAAAGTAAGTTACAGGTACAATTATTATTCCACCCCCAACTCCTAATAATCCTGCAATAAAACCAGAGACTAGACCTGTTAATAAAAAAATAAATATTATTGAAGTCAAATAAATTTCCGTATTTTAAGTTTCATTAATGTAGTAAACAATTTAATATAAAAGTAAATAAGACTATGAAACATGTACATTGGATAGGAACTGGACTTTCTTCTATACCAGGAATTAGAAGATTAGCTAAAAATTTAGATAATTTTACAGTATGGAATAGAACATTAGATAAAGCTATAAAGAGTATTGACCATGTAGATAAAAACAATGTGAACGCAAAACAGTTTGATGTTGATTTATTATTTAACGAAACAAATCCAGGTGATATTGTGATTTCTCAACTACCAGCAAACAAACATTTAGAAATAGCTAAACTTTGTTTAAAACATAAATGTCATTTTGCATCTACTAGTTACCTTAATCCTGAAATAAATATGCTAAATTCAGATGTAAAAAAAGAAAATTTAGTATTTATCAATGAGGTCGGTTTAGACCCAGGTATAGATCATTTTTTTTCTCATTTACTTGTCAGTGATCTTAAAAAAATCTCGACTGAAAAAACAGAAGTGGTTTATGAATCATATTGTGGGGGTTTTCCAGCAATTCCAAATGATTTCAAATATAAATTTAGTTGGTCTCCAGCTGGAGTAATTAAAGCCTTAAACAATGATGCAAAATATATAACAAAAGGTAAAATAAATACTGTAACTCCATACAAATCTATTAGTCCTTATTCAATATCTGGTGAAAATTTTGAAGCTTATCCAAACAGAGATTCAACACCCTATGTAAGTGAATACTTGTTTGATGAGAAATGGAAAGTAAAAGAGTTCGTAAGAGGAACTTTGCGACTTGATGGTTGGAAAGAAGCATGGCAAGATATTTTTTCAATGCTTGAAAATAAATCTAATAATATTGAAGCTGAAATTAATGAAAAAAGTGAAGAATTATTAAAAGATAATAAATATTTACCTGAGGAAGAAGATCGCGTTGTACTTTCTGTAAAACTTAAAGCTTTTGAAAATGATAATAAAATTTTCGATAGTTCTTATTTTCTAGATGAAAAAGGAAGTGGTGAAAATACTGCAATGGGCAAACTTGTATCGATTACTTTATCAGCTGCGATTGATCTAATTATGGATAATAAAATTGAGTCTGGTGTTAAAACTGCACCACATAAAACAGAAGACATAATGTATTTTTTTAAAATTTTAAAAGATTATAAAATTAATATCCAACAAGAGAATGGATAATCAATTAACCAATATTGGTATTGTTAGAGAGTCTAGGAATGATGAAAATAGAACTCCTCTAGTCCCAGAGCATATTAAAAAATACAAAGAAAGCAATCCGAATATTAATTTCATTATTCAGTCATCAAATAGTAGATGTTTTTCTGATGAAGAATATGAATTATGTGGTGCTAAAATTAATGAAAATTTAAATGAATGCTCAATCATATTCGGAGTTAAAGAAATTGATCCAAATATTTTAATTAATAATAGGACATATCTTTTTTTTTCTCACACCTTTAAAATTAATAAACAACAAAAAAATATTGAAAAAAATAAAAAAGACTTACTCTTATCAATTTTAAATAAAAAAATTACATTGATTGATTATGAAAATATCAGAGGTAGAAATGGTACTAGGTGTTTAGGTTTTGGAAGATTTGCAGGTATCGTTGGGTGTTATAATACATTAAATTTATTACTTAAAGTTCTTGAAAAACAATCTCTTGCTAGTGCCTACAAAATCAATGATTACGAAAGATTAGTATTAAATTTAAAAAATTTATATTTTCCTAAAACTAAAATTCTAGTTACTGGTGATGGCAGAGTTGCGAAAGGAGTAATTGAACTTTTGAATCAAACAAACATTAAAGCAGTATCAAAAAAAGACTTTTTGGAAAAAAAATTTGATCAACCTATTTTTTGTAATTTGGAAACTAAAGATTATGTTACAAATAATTCTTCCACTAATTTTAGCCTTGAGCATTTTATTAATAATCCTCAAGATTATTCGAGTTCTGCATTACAATATTTAAAAGAAACTAATGTACTTATAAGCGCACATTACTGGGACCCATCTTCTCCAAAAATATTTGAGAGTAAAGACTTAAAAGATTTACAAAATCTAAAAATTGTTGGCGATATTACTTGTGATATTAACGGTTCTGTCCCAACTACAATACGATCAACAACCATTGAGAAACCAAATTATTGGATTGAAAGAAATAGTTTAAAAGAAATAGACAAAAATAATGATGGGATTGCTGTTATGGCAGTTGATAATTTACCATCTGAATTACCACGGGATTCAAGTACAGAATTTAGTGAAGGTATAATTAACGAAGTTCTTCCTTTTTTATTAAAAGAAGATGATGGAAGAATATTAAATGGAACAATAACAACAGATGGTAGTTTTTTAGAAAAGTACAATTATTTAAATAATTATATTAAAATTAATGAATAAAGCAGAAAAAAAACATCATCTCTCTCCCGAAATCACAACACCTTTTAAAATTGTCAGTGATTTTAATCCAAGTGGTGATCAACCTGAAGCAATTAAAAGTATTGTTAAAAGTCTAAATGAAGGAGAACAAGAACAAGTTCTTTTAGGTGTCACTGGATCAGGTAAGACCTTTACAATGGCTAAAGTAATTGAAAAGGTACAGAAACCGACTTTAATAATGGCACCAAACAAAACATTAGCAGCACAACTTTATGGCGAAATGAAAAATTTGTTTCCAAATAATGCTGTTGAATATTTTGTCAGTTATTATGATTATTACACACCAGAAGCATATGTACCAAGGACTGATACATATATTGAAAAAGAATCTTCAATAAACGAACAAATTGATCGTCTAAGACATTCAGCTACTAGATCTTTAGTGGAAAGAAGAGATACAATCATAGTAGCATCAGTTTCTTGTATTTATGGTATTGGATCAGTTGATGCTTATTCTTCAATGTCTTTTACTTTAGATAAAAATCAATCAATAAGTAGAGAGATTATTATCAGAAAATTGGTAGAACTTTTATACAAACGTCGTGACATGGACTTTAGAAGAGGTAGCTTTAGGGCTAAGGGAGATATTTTAGAAATTTTCCCCTCTCACTACGAAGATATTTCTTGGAAAATATCTATGTTTGGAGATGATATAGAGAGTATAACACAAGTGGACCCACTTACTGGAGAGAAGCTCGGAGAACTTGAACAAATAAGAATCTTTGCAAACTCTCATTATGTAACCCCAAAGCCAACAATAAAAAAAGCAATTACAATGATTAAAAATGATCTAAAAAAACAATTAGAGATTTTTGAAAAAGAAAAAAAATACTTAGAAAGACAAAGGTTGGATGAGAGAACTACATTTGACTTAGAAATGATGGAAACTACTGGAAGTTGCAGTGGTATTGAAAATTATTCTAGATATTTGTCAGGAAGACAGCCGGGAGAGCCTCCTCCTACACTTTAT
The DNA here is from genome assembly GCA_902572735.1 of uncultured Alphaproteobacteria bacterium. Lineage (GTDB taxonomy): Bacteria > Pseudomonadota > Alphaproteobacteria > HIMB59 > CACPNW01. Next base: position 59,590 of record CACGGX010000002.1, on the reverse strand, counting down.
GAATATATTCCAGAAGACTCTTTATTGTTTATAGATGAAAGCCATCAGACATGTGGTCAAATAGCAGGAATGTACAAAGGTGATTTTTCTAGAAAATCAACTTTAGCTCAATATGGTTTTAGATTACCAAGTTGTGTTGATAACAGACCTTTAAAAAGAGAAGAATGGGATGCAATGCGTCCACAAACTATATTTGTAAGTGCAACACCAGGAGATTATGAACTTGAAAAGACAGGTGGCACCTTTGTTGAACAAGTAATTAGACCAACAGGTTTAATTGATCCACCTATAGAGATAAGGCCAACTAAACATCAAATTGATAACTTAATTGATGAATGTAAAAAGACTATAGATAAAGGTCATCGTGTTCTAATCACAACACTTACAAAAAAAATGGCCGAAGATCTTACTGAATATATCAATGAAGAAGGATTAAAGGTAAGGTATCTTCACTCTGATATCGATACATTAGAAAGAATAGAAATTATTAGAGATCTAAGACTAGGAGTTTTTAATGTTTTAGTAGGAATAAATCTTCTTAGAGAAGGTTTAGATATTCCTGAATGTGCTTTAATGGCTATATTAGATGCTGATAAGGAAGGTTACCTTCGTTCTAGAACTAGTTTAATTCAGACTATTGGTAGGGCTGCAAGAAATGTTGAGAGTAAAGTCTTAATGTATGCTGATAACATCACCACTAGTATGAAAGAAGCAATCGAAGAGACAGATAGAAGACGAACAAAACAACTAGAATATAACAAAATAAATAAAATTACACCAATCAGTATTAAAAAGAATATTCAAGAAATAATTGAGAACACAGCTGAACAAGATCATGTTACAGTTGAGATTGATAATGCTAAAGAATTGGTTGGTAAGGATCTTAATAAACATATTAAAAATTTAGAGAAAAAAATGAATGAATTTGCTTCAAAACTTGAATTTGAAGATGCAGCAAGATTACGAGATGAAATTAATAGATTAAAGGCAAAAGAAGTGGGTCTTTCTAATAAAGTTTTGCAGTTTAAAAAATAATTAATGGATATTGTATTTTCAGAAACTAACCAAACTGGAATCATTAAACTAAATCGTCCTAAAGCTTTAAATGCTCTCAATTTAGAAATGGCAAAAAAATTCTATGACAAATTATTAGAATGGGAAGAAAAAGATAATATCTTAAGAGTATTGTTAGTTGGAGAAGGTAAACATTTTTGTGCAGGAGGTGATGTAAAATCTCTTGTTCTTGCTGGAAAAGAAAACTCTTTAAAACATGATTTTTTTAAAATTGAATATAAACTTAATTATTTAATAAGCCAATTTAGTAAAGAATTTCTTTCAGTTTGGAATGGTGTAGTCATGGGGGGCGGGGTTGGTTTATCAATCTATGGTGATCACAGATTGGCAACAGACAATTCAAAATTTGCAATGCCAGAATCTGCAATTGGCTTTTTTCCAGATGTTGGCGGAAGTTATTTTTTATCAAATCTTCCAGATAACATTGGTAAGTATATTGGTTTAACAGGTGAGGTTTTAGGGTTAAATGAATTAATTTTTTTCGGATTAGCAACTCACTACTTTAAAAGTAATAAAATAGAAGATGTTAAAGAAAAATTTATTACAAGAGGAGAAATTTCACACGATAATTTTGAAGTAAAGAATGATACTTATCTAATTAAAAATATGAATTTAATAAATGAACTATTCAATGGAAATATTCAAACAATTATATCAAATTTAAAAAATCATAACTCAGAGTTTTCAAAAAAAATTTTAGATATTCTTTTAGTTAAATGTCCAATGAGTCTTGCGATAAGCACTAAACTTATAGATGATGCAAAAGGTAAACCGTTAAAAGAATGTTTAGAAACTGAATTTCAATTAAGTCAAAAAATAGTATACCGTAGTGACTTTGATAATGGTGTAAATTCTGTGCTAATTTCAAAAGATCATAATCCTATTTGGAAACCATCAACAATAGATGAAATAAATATAGAAGATCTAGATTTTTATTTTGAAACTCATACTGAAAATCTTTATCTATAATATTACAAATGAGTAATAAAATTCCTCCTTCTGCAAAAGTAGTTGTAATAGGCGGTGGTATAGCTGGATGTTCTGCAGCTTATCATTTAGCAAAATTTGGATGGAAAGATGTTATCTTGCTAGAAAGAGATCAATTAACTTCTGGAACTACTTGGCATGCAGCAGGACTGATTGGTCAGATTGGTGCTTCAGCAACCATTACAAAACTTAGAAATTATTCGTTAAATTTATATAAAGACCTGGAAAAAGAAACAGGATTAGCAACAGGTTTAAAGCAAAACGGCTCTTTAACTATTGCAACAACTAATGATCGATTAGAAGAATTAAAAAGGCAAGCTACTTTTGCTCAAAGATTTAATATAGAAGTTAATGAATTAGAAAAAAATCAGATTAAGGATATTTATTCTCTTATAAATACTGATGATGTTGTTGGTGGAATATTTATACCAAAAGATGGTCAAGCAGATCCTGTTGGTATAACAAATGTTCTTGCTAAAGCGGCAAAAATGTATGGTGCTCAAATATTTGAACATTGTTCTGTAAATAAAATCCTTACTAAAAATGGATCAATAGAAGGTGTAGATACAAAACATGGAAAAATTAAATGTGAGTATATTGTTCTAGCTTCTGGAATGTGGTCTAGGCAGATAGCAAATGATATTAACGTTAGTATACCGCTATATCCAAATGAACACTTCTATATATTAAGTGAGCCATTAAAAGAAATTTCTAAATCACTTCCAGTTCTTAGAGATTATAATAATTGCTTATATCTAAAAGAGGATGCTGGAAAAATTTTAGTAGGAATTTTTGAGCCTAAAGCTAAACCTGCATTTACTGATACGTATAAAGTGCCCAATGATTTTTCTTTTGGAGAACTACCTGAAGATTTTGATCATTTTGAACCGCATTTAAAAAATGCTATGAAAAGAATACCAGCCCTTGAAAATGTAGGTATAAGAAAATTCTTTAACGGTCCTGAAGCTTTTACTCCAGATACAAATTATCTTTTAGGAGAAACACCAGAAATAAAAAACTTTTATGTTTGTTGTGGATTTAATAGTATTGGTATTCAGAGTGCTGGTGGTGCAGGTAAGGTAACTGCAGAATGGATGATGAACGGTGAGGTTAATGATGATCTTTACTCCTTAGATATTTCAAGATTTGAAAAATTTCACTCTGATACAAAATTTATAACTGAAAGAGTTACTGAGTCATTAGGAGATTTATATGCAATGCACTGGCCTTACAAACAACATAAATCTTCGAGAAATATTAAACTACTTCCTTTTCATAATGATTTGAAAAAAGCAGGGGCATGCTTTGGTCAAGTGGCCGGTTTTGAAAGACCAATGTGGTATGCTCTAAATGGTAAGAAACCAGAATATGAGTATAGTTATGGCTATCAAAATTGGTATGATGCAGCAAAGTATGAAACAATAAACACAAGAAAAAACGCTGGTTTATTTGACTTAAGTGCCTTTGCAAAATTTGAAATTAATGGAGACACTGCCTTCAACGATCTTCAACGATTATGCTGTAATAATATTAAAAATTATCCCGGTCATACTACTTACACGCAAATGCTTAATTCAAATGGTGGCATTGTTGCTGATTTAACAGTTACTTGTATTGATACTAATTCTTTTCGTATTGTGACGGGCTCATCTGTGAGAGAACATGATAAAAAACATATTTCAGAAAATTTAAGTAAAAACACAACTTTAATTGATATCACTGAAAGTTTAGCTTGCTTTGGTATTTTTGGTCCTAAAAGTAGAGAAATTCTAACAGAAATATTTGGAGAACATTTTTCAAACGACAATTTTAAATTTGGAACTGCTAAAGAAATATCACTGAAAAATAATAAATTAATCTTCCAAAGATTATCTTTTGTTGGTGAACTTGGTTGGGAAATTTATGTTCCTATAAATATATCTAGAGAAATTTACTTAGAGTTAGTTAAAGTTGGAGAAAAATATAACCTTTCACATGCTGGTGCCCATGCACTAGATATCATGAGAATGGAAAAGGGGTATTTGCATTGGGGTCATGATATTTCTCCAGCTGAAAACCCTTTTGAAGCTGGATTAGAATTAACTGTTAAATTAAATAAAAAATCAGATTTTATAGGTAAAGAAGCTTTAAAAGGAAAAAATAGAATTAAAAAGAAACAACTAACAAATTTTGTTTTAGAAAAATCTACGCCAGGAAATCCTCTCTTATTACATGATGAGCCTATCTATTATAAAAATAAAATTGTGGGAGAAACAACTTCTAGCAATTATTCATTTTGTTATAATAAAAATATGGTCTTTGGATATATAGATTCAGAAATAGATTTAAAAAAATTAAATGGCAGCAATTTTGAAGTTGAAGTTGCTAAAAATAAATATGTTATGTCTGTTCAATTTAATCCATTGCATGATCCTGAAAATAATTTTACAAAAATATAGTTTTTTACGATCTAATTTATGAAAAAAATTAGATTATTTTTTTCTATAGTTGTAATTATATTAATAATTCTATCAATCTTTATTTATATTTTTCTAAATAATTTTGAAAAAGAAAAAATAATTAGTGATATTGAGAAGAAATTTGAAATTAAAATTAATGAAAAAAATAAAACTAAAATCAATATTTTTCCAATTGTAAAACTTAACACAAACTTAGAAATTAAAGATTACAAAAATAATTTATATTTTGATAATTTTAGAATTGATATTTCTCAGCCCGTATTTCAAGTTTCAGGAAATTTAAGTATTCTCATTGATAATTTGAATATTAAGAATATTAATTTTAGTGAAGTAAATATTAATGGAAAAGTAAATTATATTGAAAATTATCTTAAATATAGTGATAATTTAGAAAATTTATTTGACTCAATTTATAAAATTAATGGAAAAATAACTTTAGAAACAACTAATGAAGAAAAATTTCTAATTTCATTTTTAAAATTGTTCTTTGAAAAATTAGAAAATAAAAAAAATCAAAAATTTGCATTTTCTGAATTAATAAATGCTTTTGGTAATGAAAGTTCTAATTTTAAAGGCGAAATAAATAAAAATAAAAATATTTTAGAAACTAACAAAATAGAAATCAGTAATAAAAACAACAGAATTTTTATAAAAGGAGAATACAATTACAGTAATAATTTTATAGATATTATTTTAAACTTATCTCAAAATAATGAAATATATTTAACTACTTTGATAAAAGGAAACTTAAATAATCCTAATATAAGTTTTGATAAAAATTCAAAATTTTTTCAAAATTCAAACTCAAATGAAAATAATATAATCGAAGAAAGCGTCATTCAATTTTTAAATAATTTTTTTGATTTCAATGATTGATTTATTAAATATAGTTAGCAGTGTGTTTGGATATATCCTTTTTGGATTTTTTGTAAATAAATTACAAATACTTCCAAAAAAATATATTGATTATTTTGATTTTACTGGTTTTAACATTCTTTTACCTTTGGCTTTAATTATATATTTTTGGCAAGTCTCATTTCCTCAAATTAATTCTATTGGCCTGATCATCTCATTTTTTGCTTCAGGAATTTTTATATCCATGACTGGGTTTTTAATTAGCAAGAAATTTTTAAATTTTAAAACAGATGACTCTGCACTTTTTGGATTAGCTGCTTGTTTTGGTAACACAGTAGCAATGGGAATACCTCTTATGTATGCAGTTTTGGGTCCAATAAATACAATTCCTTATATGATATTAGTTTTTTTTCATGGTATTATTCATTTTAGCTATACTGTTATTATAATAGAAGTTTATAGAAATAGACAAAAAAGCATTGTCGAAATTTTTTATCAAATATTATTAGGTATAATTAAAAATATTGTACTTTTTGGAATGATAATTGGTATCATTCTTAATTACTCTAATCTTATTGTTCCATCTATTATGAAAGAGCCCTTAGATATTTTTGTAAAACTTGCTCTTCCAATGGTTCTCATTTCTTTAGGTCTTGCATTAGGAAATTTTAAAATTAGAGAAAATATTTATGGCGCAATACTATTAACTACCTTAAAAAATTTTATTCACCCTATAATTGCATTTTGTTTAGCGAATTTTATACTAGAGCTTGATAATCTCTTGGTAATTATTGTTACTATGGCAGCAGCTTTACCAAGTGGGTCTCAGTCATATTATTTTGCATACAGATATAACTCACTAAAAGCAGTAGTTTCTTCAAATGTAGTATTAAGTACGTTTGTTAGTTTTTTTACACTGTCTTTATTATTAGTATTTTTTGATATTACGTAGATTGAGAAATAAACGATTGTATTCTCTCTTTTTTATCCATAGTTTTTACACTAAAAGGAAAAATCTCTAACATCTTGTCATATACATCAATTGCCTGTTGAAACTGACCCTGATGAATAAAAATTAAACCCATTCCATCTAGGGCTCCAAAATGTCTTGGTTCTAATTCAAGAGTTTTAATGATGTCTTGCATAGATTGATCAAAATTACCCATCATAAAGTGAACTGTAGCTCTTTTATTCCAACCTTCAGCAAAATTAGGATCTTCTTCAATTAAATTATTAAAAAATCTAATTGCTAGTGGGTAATTTCTTAAATTCATAGCTTGGATACCCTTCTCAAAATATTCAATTACTTTTGGATCATCAACTTCATACCATATATTCCAAATGTCAGATATCAAATCTCTTATCTCATCCTGATTTTCAGTCTCATTTAATTTTTTAAACAAATTATTTAGCCGTGGATCATTTTGATCTGCTAATGCTATCTTACTAGAAAACAATAGACTTATACTGACAATAAATATTTTAAAGACAACTCTCATATTTAAATGATTTTTCGGATAGATTTCTTTTCTTTTCATGCTTTCTCGTTCTCCCTGTTACTCTAGTTCTCCATAACTTAAATGATCTTGGTTTCAGATTTATTCTCATTATTTTTATAACCTCTGATTCGGTTACACCGTGAATTCTTTTTATTTTTTCAAAAGAGGTTTTATCACACCAGGCTAATTTAATAATATTATCTATATTCTCCTGCATATTATGAATATAGTTCTCTATTAATTAAATTCTAAAAAAAATGATTGATTTGTATTCATCACCCACGCCTAATGGTCGAAAAATTAGCATTATGCTTGAAGAATTAGGTGTGGATTTTAATCCTATTTTAATAAATTTAGATAAAAAAGAGCAGTTTAGTGAAGAGTTTTCAAAAATATCTCCTGCAAATAAAATTCCTGTAATTGTAGATAATGAAAACAACCAAACAGTATTCGAATCCGGGGCTATCCTTCTTTATCTGGCAAAAAAATATGATAAATTTCTTAATAAAGATAACTATTGGGAAATAATACAATGGGTTTTTTTTCAAATGGCTTACGTTGGGCCAATGCTAGGCCAGGCTCATCAATATTTATTTTATCATCCTGGTAAAAGCAAATTTGCAGAGGATAAAACTAAAGGCTATGCACAGCATATATATTCAATTTTAAACAAAAGACTTTCTAAACAAGAATATTTTTCGGATACCTATTCAATAGCTGATATTTCAATTTGGCCTTGGACAGCTCGTTATGAAAGACATCAAATAAATTTGCATGATTATCCAAATGTGTTGAGATGGTATAAACAAATATCAATAAGACCTGCTGTTATTAAAGGATATAATTCTTTAGGTGAATTTTATGAAATTCCTAAGCCTTAAGCGTTGTAAAATAAAACTGAGCCTGCGGTTATAATTAAAAGGATTGCTAAAAACCATTCAACAATTATTTTTAATTTTTCATTATTAAGATATTGTCTGATAACACTTCCACCATATGCCCATATACTTATAGAAGGAATATTTACTACTGTAGACATAATGACCATAAATAATGTTCCAATTATTATATTTTCATCTTTTGGATAATATAATGTTACTGCAGTTGAACAGATTACCCAAGCTTTTGGATTTACAAATTGAAACAAAATTGCTTCATGATATTTTAATGGTCTTGATCTATCTTCAGTCTTTGAAATATTTAAAGACCCAAACATTTTATATGCTAAATAAAGAATGTAGCCTGCGCCAACATATCTTAAAATATCATAGAGTATAGGATAGGTAATAAACAAAGATCCAAGACCGAGACATACAAGTGCTAATTGCAAACCATGACCAGAAGGAATGCCAAAAATATTAGGAATAGATCTTATAAATCCAAATTTTATACCTGATGCAGTTAAAATACTATTATTTGGACCTGGAGTTACGTACATAATAAAATTATACACTGCTAAAGCAGCTATTAATTCCCATGTAATCATTTTTAATCTCTAAAATTTACAAATTGGACTGGTATACCTATTTTAGCATCCTCAATAAGCTTCATTACACTTTGTAAATCATCTTTTTTCTTTCCTTCAACACGAAGTTCATTCCCATTGATCTTTACTTGAACTTTTAATTTAGAACTTTTGATATCAGAAGTAATTTTTTTACACAGTGATTGCTCAATTCCTTCTACTAATTCATACGTCTGACGAATTTTATTCCCCCCAGCTTTTTCCATATCATTTTTTTTTAAACATAAAGGATCAACTTTTCGTCTAACAAAATGAGTAACTAGCATGTCATTTACTTGACCAGCTTTCATTTCATCATCAGTTATGACAACTATAATATTTTCTTTTTTTTCAATAGAAGTATCTGATCCTTTAAAATCGTACCTAGTGGTAATTTCTCTTGTAGCATTTCCTAGTGCATTATCAATTTCTTGATGATCTAATCTGTTTACAATATCAAAACTAGGCATTTATTTAGTTTATTACATCGTCATTTATATCTGGCAACTGTTTTTTAGTGCTTAATCTTCCTAATTTTTTCATCTTTTCTACTTTTTTAGTCAAACTTCCTGAACCATCTTGCAATCTTTGTTTAGCTTCATCCATTTTTGATTTAGCTAAATCTATTGATTGATTAGCTTTTACAAAGGACTCATATACACTGACTGTTTTATCATAAATATCTGATGCAGCTGATGCTATATCCTTTATTGTTTTAGATTGTTTATCAACCCGCCACATATTTTCTACAGCTTTAAGTAAAAAGGGTAAAGTTGATGGCCCAACAATAATTATTTTATTATTCCATGAATCTTCGATAAGTTTATTTGCCTCATTATATAAAGTAAGTAATGCTGGTTCTATTGGAACAAACATTAAAACATTATCAATTGTATTGATTCCATATATTTTTGAATAATTATCTTTACTCAAACTTCTAATCGAAGTTTTTGTTGAATCCAAAAATTTTTTCAAAAATATCTTCTTTTGTTGATTGTCATTTGTATTAGAATAATCATGCCAAGAATCTAAGGACACTTTTGAATCTATAATTATGTGTCTATTACCTGGCATATGAACAATTACATCGGGTTTTTGTAAATTACCATCTTCATCTCTAAAAGTTTTTTGAGTTGAGTATTCTTCTCCTTCTCTTAAACCAACACTATCTAAGATATTTTTAAGTACAAATTCTCCCCACGGACCTTGTTGAAGCGCACCACCTCTAATTAATGTATTCTCAATTCTATCTTGAGCTAAATTAAAATTTTGTAAAGATTGCTGAATTGATTGCATGTGATTTTTTAAGGAAGTAAGATCAGTATCATCTTTTATTTCAGAACTTTTTGTTTTGCGAAGAAAAAATAAAATTGATAAAAAACCAAATCCAGATAAAAAACCAATTATGAAAACAAATATAAGATTTTCAAACATCACTAATTAGATAAGATATAAATATATTATCAAATATCTAGCAATTTTCCCAATAGATACAAATATTAAAAAAAAAGTAATATTATATTTTACTGTACCTGCTGCAAATGCGATTGGATCTCCAATAATAGGTACCCATGAAAATAATAATGACCATTTTCCATACTTTTTGAAAATATCTGTAGCTTTCTTTAATAAATATTTATTTACTGGAAACCAAGGTTTCTTAATAAGAAAATTTACAAAGTAACCACATATCCAACTGATTATAGATCCTAAAATATTACCTGCCGAAGCAAAAAATAATAATAAAAATGGATTATACTTATTAGATAATAATAGTGCTGATAAATATGTCTCTGAAGCAAAAGGAAAAAAAGTACCTAAAGACAAACAAAAAATAAATAATGATGAATAGATCAAAGTATTTCTTATTGTTAATTTATGTTAATGTTATGTTACTTATCAATTTATGAACGATTTTCCAAAAGAAGAATTTATTTCCAGAATTGAGAAAATACAAAAACATATTGAAAAAGAAAATATTGATGCAGTTATTATAACTTCACCGTCAAATTTTAGATATTTCACTGGACTTGATAGTAATTTTTGGGAAAGTCCTACAAGACCGTGGTATTTAATTATTTCAAAAAAAAATCCAATAAAAGCCATAATACCATCTATTGGTATTACAGCTATACAAAAAACATTAGTCAATGATATTGAAACTTGGGAGTCTCCAAATCCAAAAGATGAAGGAATATCTTTGTTGAAAAAAAATATTAAAAGTTTTCCTAAAAATTCAAATATCGGATTTGAATTAGCAAATGAAACTTTTTTGCGAATGAGTATTAACGATTATCAAGATATTAAAACAAATTTATCAGAATATAATTTTGTTGATGCTAGTAAAATACTTTGGAGTATAAGAAAGATAAAATCTGAAATAGAGATCAGTAATATTAAAGAAATTTGTTCTATTACAAGTAAGGTATTTGATGATTTTCCTAAAAAAATTAATTTAGGAATGAGTGAAAAACAAATTGCATCAATATTTAAAAAAGAATTAATTGAAAGTGGCGCAGATTATATTCAATACATGGCGTGTGCTTCGGGATTTAATGGTTATAATCAGATTATTTGTAACCCAACAGAAAGAGTAACTAAAGATGGTGATATTCTAATTATTGATACCGGTGCAACTTTAAATGGTTATTTTTCAGATTTTGATAGAAATTTTGGCTTTGGAAAAATTCACAAACAAGTTCTAGATGCATATAATAAATTGTGGGAAGCAACTGAAAGAACTTTAGAAATTATAAAACCTGGAACTAGTTGTTCAGAAATATATTCTAAATTATCTCAAAATTTAATAACTAACAACGTATCAATTGGAAGAATGGGTCATGGTTTAGGCTTACAACTGACTGAGCCGCCAAGTATTATGAAAAATGACAAAACATTACTTGAGGAAAATATGATTATAACTCTTGAACCATCAATTGAAATGGACGAAAATAAAATATTAGTACAAGAAGAAAATTTATTGATAACTAAAGATTCATATAAACTTTTAAGTACTAGAACTCCTGAAAATTTACCTATTATTAATTAGTTAAATAATTGATTCAATTTTAGGCATAAGTCTAATTAATTCCTTCGTATATTCATGCTCAGGATTATTAAACAATTCCTCTGTATCTTTTGTTTCACAAACAGCACCATTTTTTAGTACAATTATTCGGTTACACATTTGGCGAATTACAGGAAGATCATGGCTAATAAATAGCATAGTGAGATGAAGTTCATCTTGTATATCTTTTAATAAATTCAATATTTGAGCTTGTATACTTACGTCTAATGCAGAAGTTGGTTCATCACATATTAATAATCTTGGTCTTGTTGCCAAGGCACGAGCAATAGATATTCTCTGCCTTTGCCCTCCTGAGAATTCGTGCGGGTATCGATCTAGAGATTGTCTTGTCATTCCTACAATATCTATTAGGTCATAAACATTTTGTAAAAGATCATTATTGCTAATATTTTTTTGAAAAAATTTAATTGGTTCTGCAATAATATCCTTAACTTTGAAACGAGGATTTAGAGATGAGTAAGGATCTTGAAAAATCATTTGAATTTGACCGCTACTATTATGAATTTGATATTTTTTATTTGAATTATATAGAGGTTCATTATTGTAAATTAAATTACCTTTATTAGGACTAATTAATCCAGTAATAATTTTTGCAATAGTTGATTTACCTGAACCAGACTCTCCAACTAATCCAAGAGTCTCACCTTCGAATAATTCAAAAGATACATTGTCGACAGCTTTAACTATTTTATCATTCGAACTTTTATTAGAAATAAATGAAAAACCACTGCCTAAAGAATTATCATCAAAAACTTTTGTCACTTCCTCAAGTTTTAATAATTTTTGATTTTTATTTTCCCTTATGCCCCATGTTTTAATAATATTTTTAGTCAAATCCTTGGAACTAGATGTTATTTCCTTACCATCGGGGCTAATCAATTTAAATCTATCAATTTTCTTATTTGTTGGTGGCACTGAAATTACTAAGCTTCTTGCTTCTGTTGATTTCGGATTTGTTAATAATTCTTTAGTCTCACCTTGTTCAACAATATGTCCGTATCTCATGACAATAACTTTATCAGTCGTCTCTGCTATGACTCCCATATCATGGGTAATAATTATAACACCGAGATTTCTTTTCTTTGTAAGATCTTTAAGAAGTTCTAATATTTGATATTGAATACTTACATCTAAAGCTGTTGTTGGTTCATCTGCAATTATTAAGTCAGGTTCACAACTTATCGCTAAAGCTATCACAACTCTTTGACGCATACCGCCACTAAATTGGTGTGGATAGTCCTCAATTCTTTTTTCAGCGTTCTCTATTCCAACCTCTTTAAGTAGTTGAATTGATTTTTTAAGTGAATCTTGATAACTTAAATTTAAATGAGCCTGAATAGTTTCAATTAATTGATCTTTTATTTTAAATAGAGGGTTTAATGAAGTTTGAGGGTCTTGAAAAACAAATCCTATTTTTTTTCCTCTAATATTTTGAATTATTTCTTCATTGCTTCTTAATTCAATATTGTCTATTTTTATTGAGCCATCTGTGATTTCACCTGGAGGATCAATCAAGTTAATTATCGCATTTGCAATTGTAGATTTTCCAGATCCAGACTCACCGACAATTCCTAATATTTCGCCTCTTTCTAAAGAAAATTCTACATTTTTGCTTGCAACAATAGTTTCCTTTCGTGTTGGATAACTTATGTTTAAATTTTTAACTTCTAAAAAACTCATCTCTTTTTTAATTTTGGATTTAAAGCATCTCTCATCCAATCCCCTAATAAATTAATTGATAATGCCAAAACAATTAAGAAAATTGCTGGAAAAAAAGTAATCCACCACTCACCCGAAAATAAAAAATTATTTCCAAACCTTATTAGAGTCCCAAGAGAAGGTGTTGTTGGTGGAACACCAACACCTAAAAAACTTAAGGTGGACTCTGTAATAATTGCAAGTGCTAATCCGATTGTAGCAATTACTAATATAGGCCGAAGTATATTTGGTAAAATATGCTTAAACATAATTAATATATTTGATAATCCAATAATTCTTGAAGCTGAGACATACTCTTTATTTTTTTCAACTAAGGTTGATGCTCTCGATACTCTTGCAAACTGAGGCCATTCTGAAATACCAATGGCGAAAATCAAAACATAAATTGCCATTTCGTCATGCATTGATTGTGAGATAATCGCTCTTGCAATACCATCAACAAGTAAAGCCATTAAAATACTTGGAATAGTTAATTGCACATCTGTAAGGCGCATTACAATAATCTCATACCTACCACCAATATATCCAGCTGTTATTCCAAGAAAAACTCCAAGTATCATTGCAAAAATTATAGATGCAAAACCAACGATAAGTGAAATTCTTGAACCATAAATCATTGTTGAAAACATATCTCTTCCTTGTTGATCAGTTCCTAATATGAAGCTAAAACTTCCTCCCTCAGACCATACTGGTGGGGTAAAAGCATCCATTAAAGAAACTGATGCTGGATCAAAAGGATTATAAGGTGCAACTATCCCAGCAAATACAGAACAAAAAAGTATAATAAAAAATATTGTTGAAGAAATTACTGCTAATTTAGAATTAAAGAAACTGTATCCAATATCAGTATCATATATTTTATTGTACGTTTTAAGTAGCATTTTAACTACCCTCTTCCTTAAGCCTAATTCTAGGATCAATAAAATAGTATGTGATGTCTACAATAAAATTTATCATAACAAATATAAAGGCTACCATAATCATATATGCTGACATTATAGGAATATCGACAAAGTATACTGCTTTGATAAATAATGACCCCATGCCTGGCCATTGAAAAACTGTTTCTGTAATAATTGAAAAAGCAATTAATGTTCCGATGTTGATACCTGTAATAGTAATAACTGGAATTAATCCATTTTTGAGCGCATGCTTATAATTAATAACACTCCTTTTTATACCTCTTGCTTTTGCAAATTTAATATAATCTGTTTGTAAAATTTCCATCATTTCAGCTCGAACTAATCTAATCACATAAGTCATTTGAAATAAACTTAAAGTAACAGATGGGAGTATCAGTGCTTTTAAACCAGAAGTAGTTAAAAATCCTGTAGTCCAAAAACCTAATTGTGTGACTTCACCTCTTCCAAAGGATGGAAGAACTCCTAAAATTACTGAAAACAAATAAATTAACATTATTCCTATAATGAATGTTGGTAAAGAAACCCCTGCTAGGGAAATCACAAGAATAATATTAGAAATAAAACTGTCTCTGTGAATACCAGTATATACACCCAAGATAACACCGCTGATGATTGCAATTAAAGCGGAGACAAAAACTAATTCTAAAGTTGCAGGCATTCTTTCTGCAATTAAGTCTGAAACTTCTCTTTTTAATTGGTACGATATTCCAAAATCACCTTGAATTACATTTCCTATAAAACGTGAAAATTGAACGTAAACAGGATCATTTAAACCCAATACTTCTCTAACCTCAGCACGTCTTTCATCTGAAGCATCTTCTCCAGTCATACTATTTACTGGATCACCAACAAAATTAAATAAGGAAAATGAAACAAAAGCTACAACAATCATTACAAGAATAGATTGAAAGAGTCTTTTAAAGAAATAGCTAAACATGGTTTAATTTCTGGCCAGATTACTGGCCAGAAAATATAAAAATTATTAGTTTACGTTTGCAAATCTAAATAATGGCTCGTTGTTCATTCTAATTGGAACATCGACATTACTTTTTGATGCTTGGTTGACAACTTGGTGATGTAAAGGAAGATATGTTACATCATCTTGAGTAATATCCCAAGCTTCAGCAATCATAGCATTTCTTTTATCTTGATCTGTTTCAACACCCATTGCCGCTACTAACTCATCAACTCTAGCATTACTGAAATTAACTTTATTCCAGCTACCAGCACTATCAAATAAGTACGAGTATACGTAATGACTATCAAAAGTTGGAACACCCCAACCTAACATGTACATGTCACTTGTCATACCGTTTGCGTCCCCTTCTTTAACTTCTGAGAAGTGTTGACTTTTAGTTTTTGCATCAAGAGTTACATCAACTCCAATTTTAGCAAACATCCCAATTGCAGCAACACAGATTGCTTCATCATTAATATAACGATCATTTGGACAATCTAGTGTAACCTCAAATCCATCTGGATAACCAGCTTCTGCTAATAGTTTTTTTGATAGCTCTGGATCATAAGGTAATCTTTCATCACGTGCAGCTGTATGACCGTTTACACCAGGAGCAGTGATAATTCCTGCAGGAACACTTTGTCCCCTCATTACCTTATCCTTAATAGCCTCCATATCTAAAGCATGGTACATAGCTAAACGAACTCTTTTATCTGCAAAAGGATTTTTACCTTTGATATTAGATGAATTTAATTCAGCAGAACCTTGATCCATACCAAAAAATATTGTTCTATTTTGAGGAGTCATTTTTACACCATGTCCAGCAGAAGATTTGATTCTCTCAATATCTTGAACAGGAACAACGTTTGTGTAGTCAATTTCTCCAGATAGAAGTGCCGCAACTCTTGTTGCATCATTTGCAATTGGAAGTAATTCAATAGTATCTACATTGAAAGTACTATCATCACCCCACCAATCATTATTTTTTTCAAAAACAGTTCTTACGTCCTGCTCTCTAAAAGTAATTTTGAAAGGTCCAGTTCCGTTTGCATTAGAAGCACAATAAGATGTTTCACCTGCATCCCAATTGTATGAAACTTCACAACCATTTGCTTTTGCCCAATCTTCAGACATTACAAATATCTGAGTTAATTGATTTAAAAGAATTGGATTTGGTCCATCTGTTACAATCTGAACTGTGTGATCAGTTAATGCTGATGCTGATTTAATGCTTTTAATTAAATCTACCATATCAGATGGAGCAGTTTTTGCTCTATTGATGCTAAAAGCAATATCACTAGCTGTTAAATCTGATCCATCATGAAATTTTACACCCTTACGAATTGTAAATATCCAAGTGTCATCAGCAGTTGTTTTCCATGATTCAGCAAGCTGAGGAAGTATTTCCATATTAATACCTGGAGTTACTAAACCTTCATATACTTGACGCGAAACCATGTGAGTTGGTCCTTCGTTTTGTGCATGCGGATCAAGAGTTAAAGAGTCACCAGGCATTGACCATTTAATAGTGTTTGCAAATGCTGGTGAGAAAATACCCATGAAAAGCAAAGACAAAACAATGCTTAAAGTCTTTTTCATATTATTTCCTCCATAGAAATTTGATGGTAGACCCATACAACTTCAATGGAAATATTCAATATTATTAGTATTAATAAGTGCTATATTTTGTCATAATTATTAGTATTAATTTAGACATACCCTTGGAGGAGGCTTGATATAGTGAAAAAAATAGAGAAGGCACAAGAGATCTCTAGAATACTAAATCGTATATACAGAAAAGTACCTATTCCTCTTAACCACAAAAATAAATTTGAATTAGTTGTAGCTGTACTTCTAAGTGCTCAATGTACAGATGAAAGAGTTAATCAAGTTACACCAATACTATTTAAAAAAGCTAACACAGCTATAAAAATGACAAAAGTGCCTAAAAAAACAATTTATAATATTATTCGGCCTTGTGGTTTGGCACCTCAAAAATCAAAAGCAATTTTTGAATTATCAAGAATTCTTGTAAAAAAATTTAAAGGCAATGTTCCAGAAAGTTTTGAAGAATTAGAAAAGTTACCAGGTGTTGGTCACAAAACAGCCAGTGTTGTTATGTCTCAAGGATTTGGTCATCCAGCATTTCCAGTTGATACGCACATTCATCGTTTAGCTCAACGTTGGGGTTTAACAAATGGTAAAAATGTTGTCCAAACAGAAAAAGATTTAAAATATCTTTTTCCAAAAAAATCTTGGAACAAACTTCATTTACAAATAATATTTTATGGAAGAGAATTTTGTCAGGCAAGAAGTTGTTTTGGTTTGGAGTGTGAAATATGCAAGGTTTGTAATCCAAAGAGAAAAACGCCTATTAAAACAAAAAAGTAGTAATTAAAAAGGCTGAAATACAACAAGTATAAGTATAAAAATCAATATTACTGCTGGCGCTTCATTTGTAATTCTAAAAAACTTAGTGGAGTATTTATTTTTATCATTTTTAAAATCATTAAGACATTTTAAACAAAAAAAATGATAGCCAGATAATAAAATTACAAATAAAATTTTTAAAAGCAACCAGGTATCGATACCTACATAATGTGTAAGTGTAAAACCTGATATCCACGTCACTATAAAAGCTGGAAACATAATAATTCTGTACAATTTTCCTTCCATTAGTTTGAATGTTTCTGAGGTTTCTTTTGTAATATCAGGATTAGCATGATTTACAAACAAACGTGGCAGATATAAAAGTCCAGCCATCCAAGCTATGATACTAAAAATATGAATAACTTTCAGAGTATTAAATAACATTATTTATTCCCATACCGCGTGAGGAGGCATTGACATTAATATAGCATCAACATTCCCACCAGTCTCTAGACCAAATTTTGTACCTCTATCATATAATAAGTTAAATTCAGCATAGCGACTACGCTTAACTAATTGTATCTTTTTTTCCTCTTCATTCCATTCATTATCCTTAAGTGCAATTAAAGTATTTTTGATAAACTGATGAAAATAAGTACCTACGCCTTGGACAAATTCAAAATCTTTTCCCCAATCGCCAGTTTGAAGATAATCAAAAAATATTCCTCCAACACCTCTTGGTTCGTTTCTATGTTTAAGAAAAAAATAGTCATCACACCATTTTTTAAATTTAGGATAATATGATTTATCATACTTATTACACAAAACTTCTAAATCACGATGATATTTTTTCTCATCGTGAAATATTACACAAGGTGTAATATCCATGCCCCCACCAAACCATTCCTGTGTGGTTTTAATAAATCTTGTATTAAAATGCATAGAAGGAATTTTAGGTGAAACAGGATGTAATACAACACTGATGCCGGTTGCATTATAATTTGGATCTTCTTTAGCACCCGGAATAGCATCTCTCATATTTTCGTTAAATGTCCCGGAGACGGTAGAAATATTTACTCCACCTTTTTCAATAATATTACCCTTAATTTTACTCATTTTACCACCACCATCACCTTTGTGATCCCAGTTACTTATTTCAAATTGATTTTCATCAATGTTTTGAATAGTTTCAACTAAGTTATCTCGTAATTTTTCAAACCATTCTTTTGCAGTATTAAATTTGGGGTCAGCAATCATAATGGCCAACCTTGAGTATGTTTTTTTATCAGATTTACAAAAACGTCTATGTGATCATCGTGATCATTCAAGCAAGGTATATAATGATAATTTTCTCCACCTGACTCCATAAAATATTCTTTATTTTCTTCTTCAAGTTCTTCAAGTGTTTCAAGACAATCACTACTGAAACCAGGAGATATTATATGTATATTTTTAATCCCTTGTTTTGGTAATTCTTTTAATGTTTCACTTGTATATGGCTTTAACCATTCCTCTCTTCCAAATCTACTTTGGAAAGTAGTCATTATCTCATCATCGGATAATCCCATATGTTCTTTAACAAGTCTTGTGGTTTTAAGACAAAAGCAATGATACGGATCACCATTAGTCAAATACCGTTTTGGTATACCATGATAACTAAAAATAATTTTTTGTGGTTTTGAAGTTTTTTTCCAAAATGACTTTATTGAATTTGATAATGCTTCAATATAATTTTTTTCTTCAAAGTACTGATTGATAAAACGCATTTCAGGTATCCAACGCCATTTTTGCAATACATTTGTTACTTCATCAAATGTACTACCTGTTGTTGCAGCACAATATTGCGGATACATAGGTAGAACTAATAATCTTCTTACTTGTTTTTTTTGAAGTTTTAACAAAGCATCTGGAATAGATGGATTGCCATAGCGCATCCCAACTTCAAAAACTATATTTTCATTTTTCGAAGAAAAAGATGATTGGATTTTATTTAGTTGTCTGTTTGCGATATCTAAAAGTGGAGAACCCTTATCAGTCCAAATTTGTTTGTATGCTTCTGCTGACTTTGATGGTCTTATTTGTAAAATTACTAGCTTCAATATAATTTGCCATAAGATTTTAGGTAATTCGATTACTCTAGGATCTGATAAAAATTGATTAAGATAAACTTTTAGTTCTTTTTTATTTGGAGCATCTGGAGTACCTAGGTTAGTAATTAAAACACCAATTTTTTCTTTACTCCCGTGCTCATAATCTTTTTCACCTATATATTTAACCATATCTATTAGCTAAATTCTTTTCTGATATTTTCTATAAATAAATGAACATTTTTTTCTGGAGTATTTTTGTTAATTCCATGTCCAAGGCCACAAATCCAGCCATTAAGATTTTCAATTGATTTCATTTTTTTAATAAAATCTTTTAAATCATTAAGAAATATATCTGTTTCGCTTAACATTAATTGTTCATTAAAATTTCCTTGAATAAATCCATGTTTTTGATTTTCAAACATAAATTTAAGATCTATTGTGTGATCATAGCCAAAACCAGCAAAGGGAAAACTGATGATAGTATTAAGATCTGTTAAACTCTTACCTCTTGAATAATAGCCAAGTTTATTTGGAAAAGAAATTGCAATCTCTTCCAAAAATTTTGAATAAATTTCATGAAAATTTATTTTATCTAAATCATACAAGGAGCTATCAAAAATCATGACAAGTTCAACACCTGCATCTAATTGTAATTGAATATTTTTCTTAAGAAGAGGTAAAAGAATTTTTGAAATAAATTCTAAATTCATTTTAGTGTCGATTAAATCAGAGTTGTTATTTCCAAATGCATATTTTGATAATGTCCAAGGTCCACCAACAAATCCAATTAAACTTTTATTATTAGGCAATTTCTCTTTTGTTATTTTTATAGCTTCAAATTGAAACTGCATATGCTCAATACCACGATCAACATTACTATAATTACTAATGTTTTCTGAATTTATATAAGAATTAAATTTAGGTCCTGGGTCAAACTTTAATTCTAAACCAAGTCCCTCCAAGATAAATAAAATATCACTAAATAAAATTGCAATATCGTAATCAAACTCTTGTATTGGACCAAAAGCAACTTCTGCAGCTAGATCCGGAGTTTTACATAGTTCTTCAAAAGTATATTTTTCTTTTAGCTTGCGATAATGCGAATGGTACCTCCCAGCCTGTCTCATAAACCAAATGGGTGGTGTTTTTTGAATATTTCTTTTGATAGCATTTTCGAATAAAATATTTGTCATTTTTAGGCTTTTAGTAATTTTTTCTTCCAACTATCATAAGATAGCTCAACAAAAAGATTTTTATCATTACCTAATATTTTACTAATTTCATTGTAAGTATTTCCTGGGCCACAAAAATGATATTTTTCTATAATTTTAGGATATTTATCAATACTCGCCTTAAAAGCTGAACTGCTCATCCAATAAAAGTACTTTTTCTTTTCTATATCTATTTCAAAATCAATAGACTCTAATTGATAAGTTTCAATTTTATTTTTTATGGAACTTTCAGGAGATTGAGAATGAGTTAACTTTACCCAAGGATTATTTGTAAGTGAATTAATATCTTTATCAAAATCCTCACCAAGACCATCTGAAGTTCCATTAACCCAAATTCCTCTTTCAGATAAATTTTTCCATGTTCTTAAACCACTAGTCCAAATAACATTATTTGATTGGATTTTTGACTTATCTGGGATTGAGCTAATTCGTGAAACATAAATACATTTATTTTGTAAATTATTTATATCATCAACATTTTCATTTAATTGTTTTCTAGAAAATATTTTATAATTTTTTAAATTTTCAGGATAAATTTCATCTGTTGTATTACTAGAAAAACTTATATCTTTTGGATCAATAAAATCCCAGCTCTCAAAATGATTGCCATTTTCATCTTCACCTCTTTTAGATACAACTAATCCTAATTTATGTGAGATGTAAGATACTCCTATTTTTTGGTGACATCCTCCTCCATAATTTTTTAAAATATTTCTTTCTTGAATAACATTTGAATAATCATTGGAAAAATTAATATCATTTAAAATTTCGTTAAGTTTATTATCTTTAATTCTTGTTTCAATCGCTAGGGCTCCTTGTCCAGGAGAACAAGGATTTATAGACAATGGTAAAACAGACCATAGACATTCGTTAATATATTTTTTTAGAGTTGTTTTTAATTCATTGAATTCAGAATAATTATTTAAAAGTAATCTATCAATTGCTGCCTTAGCAACAATGAAACCATCACTGTCAGGATCTTCCAAAAATTTTTTAAATCTAGTAGGTATGTTACCTCTTATATTTTCAAAGCAAACTTCATTAAACTTTTGTGGAAGATAATTTTCAATAAAATTTTCTAAATTATATTGTCTTCGAGGTGATGAGCAAAGAATAGTAATTTTCTTACTATCTAATGTTATGTTTTTTTTTAAGAATAATATATCTCGTTTATCAGCACGTTTTAATGTAGCGGCAATTTTAGTTTTCTCACCAACTTCAATTGGAAGATCCTTCCAAGAGTGGACAATTAAATCACATTTGTTATTTATTAATTCATCTCTTAAATCATTAGTAAAAACACCTTCTGTTGGCATTTCAGAAAGAGGTGTTTTTAAATCTTTGTCTCCTGAAGTACTTCTCGTTAAAAATTCTATTTCTACAAATGGATGTTTTGATGCTAAGTAATCAGAAAACTCACGTGCTTGAATTATTGCCAAATCACTTTTTCTAGATAAAATTCTTATTTTCATTAGTTATATTTCTATAAATAACACTATATTGTAAAATTGGTAATGGTTGAATTTAAAGGTACAAAATCTTCGTGGGGCTTGGTTGCAAAACTTTTTCATTGGTCATTGGCACTTCTTCTTTTTTGGCAAGTTGCAACAGGGATTAGCCTTCATAATATGGAATTTTCTCCTCTTAAAATGGGCTTTATTATTACTCATAAATTTTTTGGTACGTTAGTCTTTAGTTTAGTAGTGCTTAGATTAATGTGGAAATACATATTTAATATTCATCCGAAATATGAAAATATTCCTTTATTTCATAAATTGGTTTCGAATTTAGTCCATTTTGTACTTTATGGTTTAGTTATTCTTATTCCTATTCAAGGTACCTTTATGACATGGCTTGGAGGAGAAGATGTACATCTCTTGGGATTAATTAAAATACCACCTTTGATCGAAGAGAACTTTTTTCTATACCCTCAAGCTCTAGCTATACACTACTACTCAGCACTTATATTAACAGCTCTTTTTTCACTTCATATTGCAGCGGCATTGTATCATAGATTTATGATTAAAGATAAATATGGTGTCTGGAAGAGAATGTCTTTTAGTAGGAATAAGGTGTGACAATTCATTCAATTAAATACTTACAATTAAAGATTGGGTAAGATATCTAATAAATATGCAATACAAAAGTTTCTTTAAATCTGAATTAAAAAATCTCAAAGAACAAGGGCTTTATAGAGACTTTAGAAACATAGACAGACCTATAAAAAATTTTCCAAATGCAGATGAAAGTTTTAAAAACAAAGAAAGAGAAGTTGAGGTTTGGTGCTCTAATGACTATCTAAACATGAGTCAGCATCCAGAGGTAGTAAATGAAATTGTAAAAACACTACTTGAATATGGATCTGGTTCAGGTGGAACAAGAAATATTTCTGGTACATCAACCTTTCATACTGAACTTGAAAAAAAACTGGCAAATGTTCATAATAAAGAGGCGGCATTAGTTTTTGCTTCTGCTTATACAGCAAACCAATCTACTTTATGGACTTTAGGAAAAAAAATTAAAGATATTGAGATATTTTCTGATGAATTAAATCACGCATCTTTAATACAAGGTATTAAGAATAGTGGTGCTAAGTGTCATATATTTAAACATAATGACATTGATCATTTAGAACAGTTACTAAAAGAGTCAAATGTAGATAATCCTAAGTTAATCGTTTTTGAAAGTTTATACTCTATGGAAGGTATAAGATCGCCTATAGTAAAAATAGTAGAGTTAGCAAAAAAATATAACTGTATGACATATCTTGATGAAGTCCATTCAGTTGGACTTTACGGTGAAGAAGGTAAAGGTATTGCAGTAGAAATGGGAGTTGAAGATAAAATAGATATTATTAATGGAACTTTAGCAAAAGCATATGGTCAAATGGGAGGTTATATTACAGCTAGTTCAGAAATAATTGATTACATTAGAAGTTTCTCTCCAGGTTTTATTTTTACAACTTCAATTTGCCCATCAATTGCTGCAGGAGCAGCTAAAGCAATAGATATTGTTTCTCTGGCAGAGCAACTAAGAATAAGAATAAAAGAAAATGCAGCTTTAATAAGAGAAAATTTAGATTCCTTAGCAATCCCTTATTTGGATACAAATTCTCATATTGTAGCAGTATTAATTAATGATCCTTTTTTGTGCAAAAAAGTGTCTAAAGATTTAATTGATGATCATGGAATTTATGCACAACCAATTTTTTACCCGACTGTACCAAAAGGTTTAGAAAGACTAAGAATAACTGTTACCCCAAAACATAGAAAAGAGCATATCGAAAAAATGATTAAGGCTCTTGATACAGTTTGGTCTAAAAATAATTTACCAAGAAAAAATATTAATAAAGTTACAGCAAATATTTAAGTTTTAATATTAACATCAATCTGCCTAGCAGCAAAACCATAATAAACTACTGCTAAAGTTATTATAAAACCTCCAATTATTACAGTTGTACTTGGTACTTCATTAATTCCAAAAATAGGAAGCCATACCCACAGAACTCCTCCAACAACTTCCATTAACGATAAAAGTGCAAGCTCAGCTGAAGGTAAGTATTTTGCTCCAAGACTGTAAAGTATTAAGCCAGCTGCAACAATTATTCCATGAAGTATACTCAAATAATTATTTATTTCAGGCATCAGAATAAAAGGTTGAAAAGAGAAGCCTAAAATAAAGAACGCAAATATTGCACAAAATATTCCCGCTAAAACAACTGTTGTGAATTTTGGTGTTTCAGGTTTCCATCTTATTGTTACCGTGTATAATGCAAAACCAGTTGCAGAAATAAATCCTATTATTGCACCTAAAGCAGTTCCAGAAATACTGTCATTAATAATCATCACACAAACACCTATAAATGCTACAACCATTGCAATTAATGTTGATCTTTTTAGTATTTCGCCAAGTACAAAATAACCAACAATGGCTGCAATAAAAGGCATGGCTGCTAACATAAATAATGTTACGGCAGCCGTAGTCATAGTAATAGAAAAAATGAACCCGGTAAAAGCTGTAGCTAGAAATAAACCTCCAAGTATAGATGGTATTCCTATTTTGAGAAAATTTTTATAAAAAGCAAAACCTTCACGAAAAAATAAATATATAAGAAGAATAATTGAAATTGTTAAACCTCTATAAAATAAATATTGAAAAACATATTGATGACCATCCACCATATATCTAACTGTCAACGCTCCAAAACTCCAAAAGATTCCAGCAAGAAAAACTACACTAAAGGCATATAGATAAGAATTTTGACTCATTGTTTAAAGGTCAAATCATTAAATTTGATAAAAGTAAATTAATATTTTAGTTATTTATTTGAATACCCGTTTCTTTACTTCCTGTGATTTTAAAATTGACTTTGTTATCATCATTTTTTTGTATTTCAGATACGTCTGACATTTTGCAACTGGCAATGAAAAGAAATAATAAAATTATTGGCAACTGCCTATAGAACCAAGAGCACATTTTTTACCATCTATCCATATAGCATTTGACAAATTTGCTTCATCAAAAATTGCACCTGAAATATTAGCACCAAGTAGATTTGCCTCATATAGATTTGCACCTTTAAAAGTCGCTCCAAAGAGATTAGATCCCTCAAAGTTTACTTTTGCAAGGTTTGCATTATCAAAATTAGCATTATTACAATTAGCTCCCTGTAAATTTGAAGCATATAAATTAGAATTACTGAAATTTGAGAAGATAAAATTACCAATAGATAAATTTGAATTATTAAGTTGAGATTTTTCAAAATTAGATAAAGATAAATTAACTCCTGACATTTGAGAATTTGCCAAACCAGTACCAGAAAGATCGAGGTTTTCTACAAAATTACAATTAGTCCAATCAACCTCATTTGCTGGTTGATCACTGCATGCAGCAAATACAGAATATGAGCTAAAGAAACTTAAGATAAATAAAATTAAAAATCTCATATTGAATTTTTATGATCAGTTTATGTTAAATTTAAGGCAAATTAGCGTGAAGTGAGTTTTAATTCAATCCTTCTATTCTGTTGTAGATCACTCTCAGTTTCTCCATTACTGATAGGATAAAACTCTCCATATCCTGCAGATGCTAATCTATTTGGTGGAAAACCAAGATCAAGAAGAAGTTTTAAAACTGTATTAGCTCTAGCTGAAGACAATTCCCAGTTAGAAGGATATCTAATTGTTTGTATAGGTTTTTTATCAGTGTGTCCTTCTACCATAATAATCCAGTCAATATCTGAAGGAATATCATTAGTTGTCTCTTTTAAAGTAAGGCCAATTTCACTTAACTTTTCTTTACCAGATAGTTGTAAATCTGCTGAAGCAGAATCAAATAATAACTCTGATTCAAAAATAAATCTATCTCCTACAATTTTAATGTCTTTTCTATCACCTAAAATAGATTGTAGTTTTCCAAAAAACTCAGATCTATATTTTTGGAGCTCAAATACTTTCGATGTAAGGGCTTTGTTTAACTTTTCACCTAGCACCTCTATTTCTAAATCTTTAATCAAAGCCTGGCTTTCGCTAGCTTCTAAAGCATCATTAAGTAAAGCTATTTCTTTTTGCAAGGTATCAATTTGATTAGAAAGAATTTCTACCTGTTCTAATGTTTTTGAAGCTTGTATTTCCATATTTTTAATTTCTTCAAGTGATGTTTCTTTTTGTGTTTGACTTTCTTGTTCTAATGAAACAATTTGACTTTGAAGTAACTCAAGTTTTTCTAGTTGTTGTTTTTGTTTATCTTCTGACAAAGAAAGAACATTATTTAGTTCAGATATTTTTCCTCGCAAATTAAAAATTGTGCTATCTTTCTGAATTAAATCTTTATTTAATCTTGCTAATTCTTCATTTTTAAACCTAATTGCATCAAGTTGTTCATTAAGTGATGCATCTTTTAAACCCAGACTATCATTAATCTCCAAAAGATCATTCATAAGTTCTTGATATTGAGATATTTGACTTTGTAGTTCTTCATCTCTCAATAATAATTCAGTGTTAGTCTTTTCTAATTCATCATTTAAGCTTAGAAGCTTTTCATTTTTATTTTTAATTGCAAGTAACTGCTCTTCAATTCCTCCTTCCTCTAAACCAAGACTTTCGTTAATGGCCATTAAATTTTCATTCTTCTCATTTAATTCTGCTATTGTAGATTTGAGAGATTTTTCACTTTCAAGTAGTTTAAAATTAGCATTATCTAATTCTTGATTAAGTATTTTTAGTTGATCAATTCTTGTTGCAAGTGCTTTATTAATTCGTTCTCCTAGCCCCTCGGTTTCAAGTAAAGTAATTTCTTGTCCTTCATAAGTTTCTAATGCATTTGCAACTATTCTCAGTTCTTTTAAAAGACTACTAATTTGCTCGGATAAAGCTATTATATTTTGTTCCTGAACAAATATTTCTGATCGTTTTTTTGCAACATCAGTTTGTAATTGCTCACTTAATAATTGCTCACTTTGTAAATTTGTTTCTGTATCTTCAAGTTTTTTCTCAGTTTCAGAAAGAGTTGAAAGAGCTTCTTCTTTATCTTTAGTTTCAATAATAAGTATTTTAGATAATTCATTTATTTGTGCTCTTAAATCTTGAAGCGCCTTATCTCGTCCAGATATAGCATCACTCAGATATATTTGTGAAACGGTAAAAACCATTAGCACAAATATAATTACAATTAAAAGAGTAGCTAGAACATCGACAAAACCAGGCCAAATATTTGTTGTATCAGCAAGTCTATTTCTTAAAGACCTAGTAGACATTATTATTTTTTAATTTTCTTTAGTTCTTTTTCAATTTTCTGAAAATACTCTTTAACTTTTTTTGCTTCTAATATTCCATTTTTGCTTAAAGCTTCTGTAAGATTCATTAGTGAAGATTGTGTGTTTAATTGTGAAGATAAGAAATTTGATAATTGCTTATCAAGATTTGAAGAGTTGGAATTGATTTTGTTAAGTATTTCATTAAACTTCTCTAAATTGTTTGAAATTTTAGTTTGATTGTCAGATGATTTTTTAAAAGCATTTAGGAGGTTTTCTAAGTTGTCATAGATTTTTTGAATTGCTTCACCTGTAGGCTTATCTTCTACTTTAGAAAAATCTGGAGAAGAATTGCTATTAAGAATTTTTTCAAAATATTGACTAAATTTATTTTGAGCTTGTCCAAGATTTAAATCAAGTAATCCTAATATTAAAGAACCAGCTAAACCTAATAAAGAACTGCTAAATGCAATACTCATTCCTTCAAGTGGAGCATTTAATCCATCTTTAAGAGAATTAAAAAAACCTGCAACATTTGTATCATCTATACCTAGGCCGCTGATAACATTGCCAACTGATCCAATAGTTTTAAGAAGCCCCCAGAAAGTTCCAAGGAGTCCTAAAAAGACTAGCAACCCTACCAGGTAACGTGAAGTTTCTCTTATGCTTATCAAAGTCATATCAGAATTCTCTATCAATCTATTTATTGATGAACTTTTAAAAACAAATTTTCCGTCAAGATTTTTTAATTCAAGAGAGATATTTTTGTCTTGCCCTCTTAAAGTAGAGAATGCTTCTATTGAATTTGTAATATTAAAGTTCGAGAAAGATATATATTTGTAATTTAAGTTAATGAGATGAAAAAAATTAAATACAATTCCAGTTAAAAGGGCTAATAAAATTATAATGTTAATAAAAATATTTGATAAAAAAGCATTTTGTAAAACTGGGTATAATAAAACAACAATAACAAAGACAGCGACTAAGAAAATTGATGCTCTAATTATATAATTATTAAGAGAAAGCGCCATACACGAAAGATTATATTACCTGTCTTTGAAATTCAATCAATATAAACTGTTTAGTTGTAGATATAATTTCTTGTGAGAGGCAAATTGTTAATATTCTTTGCAATTTGTATTTGAAAAACAACATTACCCATATTTATAAAGGAATACTTACTTGCCAATAGATAAAATTCCCACATTCTAAAAAAACGCTGATCAAACATCTTAATAATTTTATCTTTATTTTCGATAACATTTTGATACCATTTAGAAAGTGTATGAGCGTAATGTAGTCTTAATACTTCAACATCTGTTACATTTAGATTAAGTTTTTGTGTTACATTCATTACTTCAGATAATGATGGTATATAACCACCAGGAAAAATATATTTTCTTATCCAAGGACTAGTAGCAGTTGGTTTACTCCTTTGACCAATTGTATGTAAAAGAAAAACTCCATTATCTTTCAGAATGTCATTAGTTTTACTTAAGTAAGTTTTAAAGTATTTAACACCAACATGTTCAAACATACCAACTGATACTATGCGATCATATTTTTCGCTCTCATTTCTATAATCTTGTAGTGCAAAAGAAACTTTATCAGCTAAACCTTCTTTTTGTACTCGTTCAGATGCAGTTTTAAATTGATTTTCTGAAAGTGTAATTCCTTTTACTTTGGCTCCAGTAGATTTAGCTATTTCAATTGCCATTCCTCCCCAACCACACCCAATATCAAGAACATCCATATTTTCTGTAATTTGAAGTTTTTTAATTATATGTTGTTTTTTATCTTTCTGCGCTTGATTCAAACTCATATTCGGATTGTGAAAATATGCGCAAGAATATTGCATATCTTTATCAAGAAATAATTTATATAAATCCTCATTTATATCGTAGTGGTGTGCTACATTTTTTTTTGAATTTACAAGCTGATTAATCTGCTGAAATGGCATGAAAATAGAAGATAAATATTCATAAAATTTATAAAACTTATTGTTAGAAATGAAGTCATCGTAACAATTAGTTATTAAATTAAGAAAGTCTTCTATAGTGCCTTTTTCTACAACTAACTCTTCATTCATATATGCTTCACCTATATGCAGATTAGGGTTTAAGAATAGTTTTCTTTCAATAGATTTGTTTTTCAGTCTTATACAAACGTTAGGGTTTGAATTTCCAAATTTATGGGTCTTGCCATTGAAATCTATGATTTCTAATGTTCCATCAAAGTTAAGTTTTTTCAGTACACTGAATAACATGTTTTTTTATTTTAAGAAAAACGTCTCTTATGTCAATAACTCTAAATTATTAACATTTGATGAGAAAATAATTTGTAGAGATTGACTTAAGCAGCAATGCGACGATTTTTTTGAGCTTCTTTTTCTTTTTTAAGCTCTTTTTCGTCAATATATGCAACATCACAGTGACTCTGACAATAAGGCTTCCCTGCAACGGTATCAGATTCACAAAAATGAAAATCTTTCTCTTGTGGATCTCCAATTGGCCATTGGCAACTTGAGAAACTGTGCATCACACTGTTTTGTTTAAAATAGTTTTTTAATATAGACATAATAATTTTATTAATTTCGAAGTAGTTTATATTTATGAAAAAACCAGTATTCAACATTAAATATAAAAAAGTTGTTAATTATCAATATGTTAGTATCTTAATCTTTTTGACCTACTATATGTTGATACATAATTTATAAGAAAAACGAATCGGTTTATCGAAAAAATAAAATTATAAACAATAGTGCCAAAAAAAACAGATAGGATTTGATTATAAAACTTTTAGTTAATTTGGATTTAGGAGGTTTTCTCAGATATATGAAGAAAATAATAGTACTCCAAAATAATAAAAGTATTACCCAGCCTGTTAAAAATGCATAATAAAAATCGACAGACATTAGTTCCCTAGAGAATTAATCTATATAGCGCAGTGTAAACCTGTTTTTTGGATATATTTTTGATGATATTCTTCAGCTTTATAGAATTCCTTAGCTTCTGATATTTCAGTAACAATATTTAATCCAGCACTTTTAGCATATTCATTTTTAGAATGAATAGATTTATTTTTTTGATCTTCGTTATAATAATATATCGCTGATCTATATTGTGTTCCAATGTCGGGACCTTGTCTATTTAAAGTGGTAGGATCATGACACTTCCAGAAAACCATCAAAAGATCTTCATAAGATATTTTAGAATTATCAAATTCAACTAAAACAACCTCAGTATGATTTGTATTTCCTTGGCAAACACTTTCATAAGAAGGGTTAATAGTATCGCCTCCAGAATAACCAACTAAGGTATTTATTACGCCTGGAGTTTTGCAAAATGTTTCTTCCACACCCCAGAAACAACCTGCTCCAAATAATGCTTTTTCCATATTTATAAATATATATGTAATATAAAATATATCAATTTTTATGAGCCCAAAATTTAAAATTTTAGATAAAAAGAATATTCACGACGGTTTCTTTAAAATGAATGAAGTTACTCTTAAATACAAAAAATATGATGGAAATTGGAGTAATGAAATAAAAAGGGAGTTATTTGGTGGCGCACAAGTATCAGCAGTCTTACCATATGACCCTATAAATAAAAAAATTGTTTTAATTCAACAGTTCAGACCAGGGACAATTTCTAAAGATAATCAAAATTATCTAGATGAAATAGTTGCCGGAATAATTGACTCTGGTGAAACTCCAGAAGATACTGCAAAGAGAGAATGCTTGGAAGAAACTGGATGTGAAGTAAGTAATCTTACATCTATACAAGGTTACTTTCCTGCTCCAGGATCATCTGAATCTTTTTATAATCTTTTTTTAGGTGAGGTAATTGCTCCCGATAAAGAAATTATAAGAGGTCTAGAAAATGAAAATGAGGATATATTAGTTAAAAGTTATAGTTTTGATGAGGTAAAAACAAAAATGAATAAAAAACAAATTTTAAATGGACTTACATTGATAGCATTACAGTGGTTTTTTTTAAATATTGAACGGACCTAGGTTCCCATACCTCTTTCATAAGGTTGAACTAATTCTTTACATATTAAGTTCATATCTAAAGTCTCGACATTTTTATCTATAGTTTGATATTCCTGACACTCATATACTTCGTTATCTTTTTGGAGAACTGTAACAAATAAGATTATTGTTAAATCATTTACAACCTCTATGTCACTTATAGCGTAGCTTTTAACTTCAAATCCCTCATTAATAAGATCTTTATAAGATTTCTCTGACTCTAGCCATTGATCTATATTTGGATTAGCTGTTGAAAGGTTAGAAAAAAACAAAAATACTGAAAATAAAAAAATAGTTAGTTTTCTTTTAGCCATTGTAGAACTTCATTTATATGTTTGTTAGGAGGAAAAATAGGGTAGAATACTTTTTTAACAATATTTTTTTCCACAATAAGAGTTGATCTTTTAAAATAAATTTTGTTTTCAATTTCAAAATAAGGCATTTTTAATGAATTGAGCAAAATATTTTCTGAATCACTTAAAACATCATAGGGAATTGCTAATCTATCTGTCATTTCCTTAATATAATCTATTGTTTGAGTTGATATTCCTATAGGCAGCGCATTTAGTTTGATTAATTCTTCATAATTATCTCTAAAACTACAGGTCTCCACAGTACAGCCAATGGCTCCTGGAGTTTGATTCCAATTTTTAGGTAAACTTTCATTTGGATTACCTGTCATAGAATAAAAATATAAAATTAAACGGAAAGTGTCAGATCTTTTTATTTTTAATAGATTTCCCTGTTGATTTTTAAGAGAAATATCTGGCAAAAACTTATTTAAAAGATGATCAGCTTTTCCATCATTTTGTGGTTTAGGAAATTTACTATAATCCATACTAATTTGTCTTGTATAATCCAATTCTATATATCATAAGATAGTTTTATGACTCAAATTAAACCTCTATCTAGTATGGAAACTCCTCGCTTTGCTGATGTTGCTACTTTTTTTCGTTTACCTGTTGTGAAAGATTTAAATAAATTAGACTACTGTGTTGCAGGCGTACCATGGGATGGAGGAACTACTAATAGACCTGGCGCTAGACATGGGCCAAGAGAAATTAGAAATGCATCGTCACTTGTAAGGCTTTATCACCCTGTTTCACTTAAGAGCCCTTATGATAAATTTAATATTGCAGATATTGGTGATTGTCCGGTAAATCCAGCGGACCTAAATGATAGTTTGGATAAAATAGAAAAATTTTACTCAAATATTTATAATTCCAAAACAATACCATTATCAATTGGAGGTGATCATTTAATTAGCCTACCAATTCTTAGAGGTATAACAAAAGAAAAACCAATCGGTTTATTTCAGTTTGATTCTCATTCTGATACTTGGGACACTTATTTTGGAGGATTTAAATATACTCATGGCACACCATTTAGAAGAGCTATAGAAGAAAATCTAATTGATCCAAAAAAATATGTAATCCTTGGTCTTCGTGGAGCTTTATATGATCCTGAAGATTTAAGTTGGGCTAGAGAACAAGGCGTAACTATTATTACTATAGATGATTATTATGAAATGGGATTTAATAAATGTATTGAAAAAATTTATGAAGTTCTAGTTAATACAGATACTTATTTTACATTTGATATTGATGGAATAGACCCAACTTTTGCACCAGGTACTGGAACTCCAGAAGTTGGAGGTTTTAATGTGAGAGAGGCACAAACTATTATAAGAGCACTAAACAAAATCAATTTTGTAGGAGGTGATGTTGTAGAAGTATCACCACCATTTGATGTAAATAATATGACTTCATTAGTAGGAGCAACAATTGCCTTTGAAATGCTTTGTACTATGACAAAAGTAAATTAAAACTCTTCGAAAGTTGAAGCTCCAACACATAAAACATTTTTTAAATCTAGATATTTATTAATATTATCTTTATTGACTCCACCTGTTGGAATAAATTTTATATCCTTTAGAATATTTTCAATTGATTGTAATTTTTTTTGCTCTCCATTTAGATTTGCTGGAAAAAATTTAATTATTTTATAACCTTTTTTATATAGATAAATAAATTCACTAACTGTTTCAGCTCCAGGAATATATAATAAATTATTAATTTCTAAAACCTCATCAACAATTCCAGGAGATACAAAAAAATTAAAATTATGATCTTGACCTTTAATAAAATCTTCTTTTGTTAAAACTGAGCCCAACCCAAATTTATGTTTAGTAAAATGTTTTTGTAATTCTAATGCTATATCAAAAGATTGATTTTCTCTCAGTGTTACTTCAATATATCGAATAGATCTATTTTTCTCTAAATATTTGCTTAAGCGATCAATATCATTGCTTAAACTTGTGGTATTAAGAATTGGTAAAATTTTTTGTTCTTTTAGTTTTAATTGTAATTCGCTATTTAACATCAACTATTGCTCCTTTTTGCATGATTATCTTCGAGCCCAGAAGACTGGCTTCTTTCAGAGCTAAAGCTGGATCGTTATGAATAATAAAATTTGATACGTAGGAAGCATTAAATCCATCTCCAGCTCCTGAAGTATCAATTACTTTTCTAATAAATTTATTTCTTATTGTATATTTTTTTTTATTTTGAATTGAGTAAGTTAATTTAGCATTTTTTCTAAATATACCATGATCTATTTTGTATTTATTTATTAATTTTTCAAAATTACTTAAACTATTATCATTTTTCCAAAATTTTAGATCTTCACCTGATACAAAACAAATATCAACGAAATTTAAAATAGAATGAAAAAAATTGTTTAAATTTTTTTTAGTCCATCGATTAATTCTAATATTAAAATCAAAGATAATTTTTACTTTTTTATTTTTTAATAATTTTAACAAATTAACAAAATTACTTATTTTAGATGGATCAATAATTGAAAGTGTAATTCCAGAAAAATAGATATAATCAAAATTCTTCAAATTTTTAAATAATGAAACAAAATCTATCTTATTAAAGTAATTTTTTGCTGCACTATTATCTCTCCAATAAAAAAATTGTTTTTCTCCGTTATTTCTATTCTTAATTAAATATAAACCAATTTCATGACTATTAACTTGCTTGATTAATTTTGTTGAAATTTTTTTAGAATTTATGAATTCCAAAACTGATCTGTTTACACTAGTTTTACCAATGGCTGTAAGAAAAGAAACATCAAAATATTTTTTATCAATATAGTTACAAAAATTTAGCGTATCACCTGCAAATGATTGTTGAAAAATATTATTCTTAGTATTGGCAATTTCAATCATACATTCACCAACTGAACAAATTTTTGTTTTCATAATTAACTTTAGTCGTGATGAAAAACTTCTTCCATACTAGACCACCATTCTCCTTTTTTTCTTTTTGGGTCTGGAATTTGACATGGTCCACAAACACTCCACCACTCTTGAACTTTAGGGTTTGAAGCCATTAGCTTGTTATCTCTATCAAGATTGTCTCCGTGATATTCAACATATCCAAAAAGAGTATTTTTATGCAGATATATAGAATAATTCTTAAAATTAAGTTCTGTTAAATTTTCTAAGACTTCAGGCCAAACATTTGCATGAAGTTTTTTATATTCTTCTATTTTTTCCTCTTTAATTCCAAGAGTCATACCTAATCTAATCATTTATAAATATTCCTTTCTTGTTATTTTAAAACTGTATGCATGCTCGCATGGTTTATTATCTGGTCTTGTTATATGGAGTCCATCTCTGGTATGTTTCCATTCTACTTTATCAGTACTTCCTACTAATTCTACCCTTTCAATTTCATTATCAAAAAGTTTATATATACTTTCTATCGTGAAATCTTTGCTAGGCCATCCTAATGCAGTTGCATACAAAAAATTATCTTTTGTAGTGAACCTAAAATCTTTAGCAGTATAAATTAGTTTTGCTCGATTGTCTGAAAAAGGTCCTGCTTCATTCATTTTAGTTGGGCCCTCTCCATATTGATCCCATGTTTCTGTTTCAAATATTGCTTCTCCATTTACATCAAGCCAATTTCCAATACCTTCTAAAAGATTTTTATCTTCTTCTGGAATTGTTCCATCAGGTTTTGGCCCAATATTTAAGAGCATGTATCCATTTTTACTAACATTATCTATTAAGTAGTGAACTAAATCTGTCGTAGTTTTATATTTTGAATTCTTCATATAAGCCCAAGCACTTCCATCGTGGACTGTGGTATCAGTAATCCAATCATAGTGGGTTAATTCTGACTCTCTTCCTAGTTCAAGATCTAATAATCCAGAACCCGGGGGAAGATCATGCCATTTATAAGATACAACTACTTCATTACCCCACTCAGTTTCTTTGTTATAATAATATGAAAGAAAATCTTTTTTATACTTTTCATGAATAAATCTAATTCCAAAATCAAACCAAATATAATCTGGTTTATAATTATCTACTACTTCTTTTAATCTATTTAACCATCTATCATGAAAAGCTTTACTAGGCTTGTCTTGATGTTCATTTTTTCTACTCCAATGATCCGGATATACAGCCTGATTTCCTATTAAATCTAAATTGTGAAGTTCACCATATAAACTTTCATATTCCTTTTTTGATGTATCAAAATCATTATTCCAGTGTGGGAAAAAAAACCAGTTTTCAGCATGATGCATTGCTACCATATATTTCATCCCTTTATTTCTAATTGCTTTTGCAAGTTCTCCAACAATATCTCTTTTTGGCCCCATCTTGGATGCACACCATTCGGTATCAGAACAATTCCACATTGGAAAACCATCATGATGCTCTGCTACTGGTCCAGCAAATTTTGCTCCAGATCGATAATACAAATCTGCCCACTCTTCTGCATTAAATTTTTCAGCAGTAAACATTGGTATAAAATCTTTATATCCAAATTTAGATGGATGACCATAATGTTTACAATGATAATCAAACTGAGGACTAGGTGGTCTATACATCCAATAAGGATACCACGTTACATTGGGTCCAGCAGCTGGAACGGAATAGATTCCCCAATGAGCATAAATACCAAACTTTGCTTTTTTAAACCAATTTGGTGTTTGATGTTGTTTTATTGATGACCAAGTTGACTCAAAATAGTTTTGTTTCATCACTTAATTAAATTTAAATTTATATAATCTTTTAAAGACTATAAAATTGAGTTGCATTTCGAGAAAATATTTTATTTTTTTCGTCTTCAGAAAAAGAATTGCAATAATTCATTGCTAAATCAAACCAATTTGAATAGTTATCTGCCATTGTTAAAACAGGCCAATCACTTCCCCACATTAATTTATCAGATCCAAAAGTATTAAGAATAAAATCAATATAAGGATCAAGCTGTTCTTTTGTATAATCTGGGCCAACTTCAGTAAGAATTCCAGAGAATTTACAATAAACATTACTTGCATTTGATAGTTCAGTCATATCTTTTTTCCATTGGTCAATTTCAGACTTAGTAATCACGGGCTTAGCAATATGATCAATAACTATAGGAAGGAAATCATATTTTTTAACAAATTGCATAAGATGTTGAAGATGATTTGGTCGAACTAAAGCATCAAAAGTTAAATTTTTTGTATTTAAATAATTTATATTTTCTTTTAGGTGATCATTTAACATCCAAGCATCATCTTGAATATCATGTATCATAGGTCTAAAACCTTTTAAAAATTTATTCTCACACAGTTTATCAATGTCATCTTTAGCATTGTTACTATCTAAATCAACCCAACCCACCACACCTGCAATAAATTCATATTTAGATGCTAAACTTAATGTAAATTCTGTTTCAGCAATAGTATCTGCAGCTTGGACAATTACTGTTTTAGTTATATTTTTTTGATTTATAAGTGGCTCAAGATCTTCTGGAAAAAAATCTTTATATAAGACTTTCATATCCGGGGTCATCCAAGAGTAATCTCCTCTTGAAAGTTTCCAAAAATGTTGATGACTATCTACGTACATTTATTTCCAATAAGTACCATTATTATAATCAAATTCATTAAGAGAACTATCTTTAATTTTTACAGAATATCCTGGATTTGTAGGAGTAACATATCCACCATCTTTAATTATTGCTGGATTTTCAAAATGTTCAGAGCAGCTTTCTGCATATTCACTTAACAATAATTCATGATTAGAAATTATAAACTTGTTGATTAGATTTAAATGTTGAACATATTCACATAAACCAACGCCACCTGCGTGAGGAATAACGGGGGTATTAAACTTACTAGCTATTAAAAGAACTGGTAAAATTTCATTTATACTTGCAATTCTACAACTATCAATTTGGCAGTAATCTAAAGATTTGTGTTCTATAAATTGTTTAAACATAACTTTATTTTGTATCATTTCTCCAGTTGCAAGATTAACGTCAGGATGTGCATCTTTAATTTTTTTAAAACCTAATACATCATCAGGGTTGGTTGGTTCTTCATAGAATAAAATATCGAACTGTTTTAGTTTTCCAATATTTTCTATAGTCTCATTTACACTCCAGATTTGATTGGAATCTACCATTAATTTATTTTTATTACCTATTAATTCTCTTACTAACTTACAGCGATGGATATCCCTTTCTATATCTTGACCAACTTTCATTTTAAAATGAGTCCAGCCCTTACTTAAATTTTCTTCAACTAGTCTTTTCATTTTTTCATCTGAATATCCTAACCAACCAGCTGCTGTTGTATATGCTGGAAAAATAGTGGAATTTAAATCGTCTAAATTTGAAGGTAAATTTGTTTTTTTCTGATCTATTATTTTAGCTGCTTCATCTTTAGTAATTACATCGTCAATATAAGAAAAAGAGAGTTTATCTAATAAATCTCTTGTTTCTAATTCTATTATGTATCTCCAAAGAGGTTTTTTATGCAATTTAGAAATTAAATCCCATATTGCATTAAAAAAAGCTGCAGCTGCAAGATGTGTTACACCTTTTTGTGGTCCTACCCATCTTAATTGACTGTGGTTTGTAATTTTTTCCCATATGGATGCAATATCCTTTTCTATTTCTTCAACTTTTTTTCCAATTATAAATTCTTTAAAATATTCTATGACGGTACAACAAAGATCATTACCTTTTCCAATAGTAAAGGTTAATCCAATACCAGTTAAATCTTTTTGATCAGTAAATATTGTAACATAAGTTGCAGAGTAGTCACAATCAACATGAACAGCATCAGTTCCCAAATTATCTTTTGATGTTGGAAAACGAATATCCTGAGTTTTAATATCAATTATTTTCATATTGGACATCTTTCATCAATTAGTTTTTCATTAAGTAAATCTTTCCACAAATCTTCAGGGATAGGAAAATTTAAATAATCTAAGTTTTGCTCCACTTGACCAAGCCTATCCATGCCTAAAATCATGGAGGTGACAAGTTTATTAGTATAGCAAAATTGTATTGCTGCTGCCGGAACAGGCACATCATATTTTTTACAAATATTTGCAATTTTTAAGTATCGTTGTTTAACTTCTTCTGGAATTTTATCATAAAAATAAGTAATATTTTCACCTACACCTTTAGCTAAAATTCCTGAATTAAAAATTCCTGCAAGAATAATTCCTATATTATTTTTTTCAGCAATAGGGAAAAAATCATTAAGAGCGTTTTGATCCAATAATGAATATCTGCCTGCAAGAACCATACAATCAAAATCACCTGCATTTGCAAATCTTGCACATATATCAGAGTCATTTACTCCAACTCCAATAGCCTTGATAACTTTTTCTTCTTTTAGTTTTTGAACGGCTTTATACGCGCCATCCATTGCTAATTTAAAATAATGATCAACCTCGTCACCAAAATTAAATCGATCTACATCATGAATTAAACAAATATCTACTTTTGAAACAGCTAATCTTAGTAATGATTGCTCAAATGCTCTCATCACACCGTCATAAGAGTAATCGAGATTAGGAGAAAAATTTAAACTTCCTGCAAATCTCCCTCTATCTATATTATCTTTATTTGCTGGTGTAAGATATCTTCCAACTTTGGTTGATAAAAAATAACTATCCTCATCTACAGTTTTTAAAAAATTTCCTAATCTATGTTCACTTAATCCATAACCATATAAAGGTGATGTATCATAAATATTGATTCCTTTTTGATAGCTTTTTTCAAGTATGTCATAGCAATTTCGTTCATCAAGATTTTCAAATAAATTGCCTAAGGGCGCTCCACCAAAACCAATAGCTGTTAATTTTATATCAGTTTTTCCAAGCTGTCTTTTATTCATGAATATTTCCCATAATTGATGAACTCATTTCTTCATAGTTATGATTATTGATAGTTTCACCAACTACCTTGAAATCTTTCATTGTTATAATTCTATCTGCTAAGCTAATCATTTCAGGCATATCACTGGTAATTAAAATTATTGATGTGCCTTTTAAAGATAGTTCAATAATTAATTCATGAAGATAAGATTTTGTTTTTATATCTATACCAACTGTGGGTTCATCAATAAATAATATATCAGTTCCAGAAGCTAGCCATTTAGCTACACTAATTTTTTGCTGATTACCTCCGGATAAGTTAGAAACGATTTGTTGGTATGAAGGTGTTTTTACTTCAAGTTGTTTCACGTAAGGATCTACTTTATTGTAAACAATACTGTCATTTAAAAAGGATAATATTTTTTTCAAATTTGACCAGACTGTTATTCCAGCATTGGATAAAACATCATGCATTAGAATTAGTCCTTCTTTTTTTCTGTCTTCACTTATGTATCCAATTTTATATTTTTCTAGCGCATCTTTTGGAGACTTAATTTTGATTTCTTTATTGTTGAGTAAAATCTGTCCAGAATTAATTTTATCAAGCCCAAGTACACATTTTATTAATTCTGTTCTTCCTGCACCAACTAAACCGTATAATCCAAGTATTTCACCTTTTTTTAAATTTAAATTAATATTTTTATGACCAAGGTCAGTGTTTATTGATTGTAGATCTAGTAAACTTTCATCTGTAAAATCAATATTTTTCTTAGATTTAATTATTTGTTCATCTCTGCCAATCATTAATTTAACAAGTTTCTGTCTATTAAGATTAGTAATTTGTTCAGACTCACAAGCATTTTTACCATCTCTCAAAACAGTAACTTCATCACAAATTTCAAATACTTCCTCTAATTTGTGACTAACAAAAACTATACTTACATCTTGTTCAGCAACTAATCGTTTAAGTAATGCAAATAAATTTTTTGTATCTTGTGGGGATAATGATGAAGTTGGCTCATCTAATAATAGTATTTTTGATTCTAAGGATAAAGCTTTAGCTATTTCACAAAGTTGCATTTTTGCAACTGTTAAATCTGATACTATTGTATTTGGATCTATATCCAACTCCATAATATCGAGCCATTTTTTTGATTCTTTGGCAACAGTATTATAATCAATTAATCCTAAATTATTTTTAGGAAGGTTGGTTAACATTAAATTTTCACCAACTGAAAACCTCCTAATTAAATTTCTTTCTTGGTGCACAACTGAAATTCCAGCATTCATTGCTTCATTAGGTGAAGAAAAAGACTTTTCTTGATTATTTAAAAATAGCTTTCCTTCATTTTGATTATATACTCCTGTAATAATTTTAATTAATGTAGATTTTCCAGCTCCATTTTCACCAAGAAGTGCATGGATTGATTTTTTTTTGAGTCTAAAGTTTGCATTATCAAGAGCTTTAACACCAGGAAAATTTTTTGTAATGTTATTGAGTTCTAAAATATAATCACTCATCTGAAAAAACCTTTGTTCTTCTCTCTTCTCTATATTCTCTGTATCTATTTATAAATACCGCTAATAAAATCATAAATCCTAAAAATATTTGAACAAAAAAAGGATCAATTTTAAAAATTACTAAAGCTTGAGAAATTATAGAAACTAATATCACGCCAAAAGCAGTAGCAATGACATCTACTTTTCCACCAGCAAGTATAGCGCCTCCAATTACCGGTGCAGCAAATGAAGGTAATAACCAAGAATCACCTATATTAGGTGTCCCAAGTTGTAATCTACAAACCACTAACATTCCCCCGATAGCTGCTAAAAGACCTGATATAACATGTGCATAGATAACTATTTTTGTTGAAGATATTCCTATTAGTTCTGATGATTGCACATTATTACCGTATGCCAGCATATACCTTCCAAGTGATGTTCTATTCATTAATATCCACATCAGCACAGTTATAATAATTGGTATGATTACTAGGTAAGGTATAGGGCCAAAGATTTTTGCATTTCCAAAAAATTTTACAGCCTCAGGAATTTCATAAAAAGGTTGAGCCTCTGTTATTCCTAAATTCATTCCTTTAAAAATGTAAAGTGTAGCAAGGGTAATAATAAAAGCTGATATGCCAGTTTTAACAGTGATGTATCCATTTATAAAACCGCAAGCAAGACCAATTAATAATCCAATGAGAACAGCAGGTAAAATAGACATGCTATAAACTTCCATTAAGCCAGTAAATGAAATCGCAACTAAGCCACCAATTGCTCCAACAGATAAGTTCATTTGACCAATTGCAATGATTATCATTTGTGACATTGCCACAACGAGCATCAAACTAACACTCAGCATTAAAACATATAAATTAAATGGAGAAATAAATGCAGGCTTAAACAATGAAATTAAGATTGAACCAAAAATTAAAACTAAACCAAGTCCAAACCAATCTTTTTTTAAAAGTGCGCTCATGAAACAATTGAATTTTTAACAGTAAAATATTCTCTAGCTCTATCTAGCAGAACAGCTCCTAATAATATGATCCCAAGAAAAAATCTTACCCAAAATTCACCAACGTCGATTAAGTATAATCCATTATTTATTAATGTGACAAGAATTGCTCCTAGCATTGTTCCAAAAACTGTAACCTTGCCACCAGAAAGAAGTGTACCACCTAATACTGGAGCTAAAAAAGCAGGTAATAACCAATCAAATCCTAGATGACCGGCCATAGACGGTATTGCAGCACCAATTCTTGCTGTTAACATAATACCTGCAAGTGCTGCTAAGAAGCCTGAAAGCATATGACAATAAATAAACATTCTATCTACAGATATACCTGATAATTCTGCAGCATCAGGATTAGCTCCAGCTGCGATAAGCTTTCGGCCAATA
This sequence comes from uncultured Alphaproteobacteria bacterium, assembly GCA_902572735.1. GTDB lineage: Bacteria > Pseudomonadota > Alphaproteobacteria > HIMB59 > CACPNW01. Next base: position 16,958 of record CACGGX010000002.1, on the reverse strand, counting down.
TCAGTGTATTTAAAAATGTAATAAAGTACAAAACAAGTCATCACACTAATTATTAGTAATGGTGAAATATATTTGTTGAAAAGTTTTAAACTCCCAAAATCAGTAAAAGCCTCTGGTAATTTTCTAAATGCTTCTGCTTCAGTGAGCAAGGTCATGAAACCAAAATAAATACTCATCGTTGCCAGCGTAACAATGAAACTATGAACACCAGTTCTGACAGTTACAAATCCATTAATCCAGCCTAGGAATGAACCAAAAGCTAAAACTAAAATGATTGTAATAGAAATAGGAATTCCCATACTTTCCATACACCAGCCACCAAACATTGCTGCAGAAACACCTAAAGCACCTAGAGATAGATTTAAACCTCCAGTAAGTATAACTACCATCATTGCTAAACCAATCATTATATCTAGAGCAACTACTCTTGAGAGAGCATAAATATTGAATCTTGAAGTAAATCCATCAGTTGAAAAGGAAAAAATACAAATAAATACAATTACCAATATAAGTAAACCAAACTGATTGGTTTTTACAAAATTAGGAATTTTATTATTCATAAAAAAAGGGGGCTTGATGCCCCCATATTATTTTAACTTGGACAGTTTAGATATGTGCTATCAAAAGTTTCTAAAATTTCTAGAGAAATTCCTCTCATAGCCATAACGTATGTATCAACATCGCTAATATCAACAAATACAGTTCCTGAATCAATAAATTGATCAGTTTGTGCAGTTGATTTCCAAGGTGCATCAGCTTTGAACTCACAACCTTGTCTAACTTTGTCCATTACATATGAACCAATGTAACCTTGCCCATATGGGTTTTGAAGCATAGTTCCATGAACATAACCATCTTTAATAGCTTTTAAAACTACTTCGTCATGATCAATACCAACCATTTTAATTCTTTTATCGCCCATATTAGTTAAAGCTTGTGCTGCTACAACAGCAGGAACCCAAGCAGTAGTAACAATACCATCTACTTCACTTCCTTGAGCCGCCATGAAAGCATTAATTTTTTCATCAGCTGGTTCATAAGCATCAATATCAGCAATAACTTGAATAATTTCTACTCCACCGCCTGCTTCTGAAACAGCTTGTTCAACAGCATTGATTCTTAGAGTTGTATTTGGATCAACTAAGAAACCAGTAAAGTGAGCAATTTTTCCTTTGCCACCTAAAGCTTTAATTAATTCTTTTGTACCAAGATAAGCTGAGTGACCAGTGTCAGTTCCAAAACAAAATTTTGCTTGAGTTGGTTGTTCAACACATCCTGCTAAAGCAGCTGTTGGTATACCAGCATCATCTAGTTCACCTAAAATTTTATTTGTACCAACTGCATCACCAGGAAATACAAGTACTGCATTGTAACCTTGACCAACTAAACTTTCAATTAACTCGTTTTGTTGACTTAGATCCCACTCTGCAGGGACTCTGTAATCTGCTTTTCCTAAACCAAAGTCTTCTACAGCATCTAAACCTGCTTGTTCCCACGCAGCAAAATAAGGGTGCGGGCCACCAGGGACTAGAGCTACTTTAGTAACACCATGACCACCTGCAAAAACAGGTGATACTAGTAAAGCAAAAAAAGAAGTTAAAAATATTATAAATTTTTTCATCATTCCTCCTTAAATTTATTTTAATGTATGCAGAATTAGAACTTAAATCAACAAAAATAAAATAAAGTATTTATTTATAATTATATTGATTATACTATTGTCGCATGCTGTATTCATTTAGATGGTTTGGTCATAATGATCCTTCAAAATTAGATCAAATTCGACAGATAGGCGTTGAAGGAATCGTATCATCACTAGCACAAATAAAATATGGTGAAAAATGGTCTGCATTCGAAATCAAGAAAAGGAAGAAATTTATTGAAAGTTTCAAAATTAATAACAATAAAAATTTAACTTGGAGTGTTGTTGAAAGTCTTCCTGTTCATAATGACATAAAAAAGAGGTCAGGGAGATATAAATATTACATAGATCAATACAAAGAGTCATTGATAAATTTAGGAAAGAATAAAATTAAAAATATTTGTTACAATTTTATGCCATTGATTGATTGGGTGAGAACAGATTTAAATCATCAACTACCAAATGGAGCATTTGCTCTAAAATATAATCATCTTCATGTCTGTGCATTTGAAAATTTTATTTTGAAATCTAAAACAGCAAAAAAAAGGTATTCATCCAAAGAAATCCATACTTCAAAAAAAATATTACAAAAAATGAATTCTAGTGATTTAAAAAAACTTAAGATGTCTTTACTTGGAGGGTTAGCTGCAAACGATAGAAAGTATACAATTAAAGATTTAAATTATGAGATTGATCAATTTGCAGAATTAAATCATAGTGATTTACAAAATAATTTAAAAGATTTTATAGAAGAAATTTATCCAATTATAAAAAAATATAATATTCATTACAATATTCATCCAGATGATCCTCCATATAATGTTTATGGATTACCAAGAATTGTTTCTAATGAGAAAGATATTAATTTTATTGTGAATATAAAAAAAGATACAAATGTAGGTTTAACTTTTTGTACAGGATCCCTTGGTGTTAATAAAAAAAACAACTTAGTCAATATAATTAAAAAATATGGTTCTTATATAAATTTTATTCATTTAAGAAATATAAGACACATTCCAAAATCTCTCGATTTTTATGAAGATGATCACCTTAATGGAAGCCTGGACATGGTGTCTATTATCAAAGCAATATTAAAAGAAGAAAATAAAAGAAAAAAAAATAATCATCCTATTAAACAAATTCCTATGAGGCCTGATCATGGACATACAATACTTCATGACCAATTTAATTCAGTAATACCTGGATATTCATTATTAGGCAGAATGAAAGGGCTAGATCAGCTTAAAGGTGTGATAAAAGCTATAAATTAATTTTTACCTTATATTTATCAGCTAAAAATAAAAAATCAGTTTTTAATTCTTTGTCAATTGGAATGCCTGATTTTAATCTTTTTTTAGAAGTAATTTTTTCTTTTTCACCTGGATATAAAATTGGATTATTATTTTTTTTTGGTTTTTGTTTTTTTAGATCGCTCATATAGTTTTTCATACCTTTAAAATATTGTTTTTTTGTTGTGAAAGCATTTAATGAAATGGCGATTAAGAAATGTCCTAACTTTCTTGGTGTACTAAAATCTGGTCCAATCATTGATAATAAACGGTATCCATGAGCCATACCAATAAGAGGTCCGCACATTATTTCTACAGAAGAAGATAATCCAAAACCTTTATATCCATATTCTTTACCTCCAAGTGGAGCCAAAGAAACAGCGTTATAAGGGTTAGTTGTGTAGTTGCCGGATTTATCAAGTGCAATCTCAGAATTTAATTTAGTAGAATTTGCTCTGGCTCTCATAACTTTATTCCATGCTATCGAAGTTGAAGAAAAATCTGCATGTAAAAAGTCTTTATTACCTATTGGTGATGTAAAAGAATAAGGATTAGTCCCGTGAAAAGGTTGTTTACCATTATACGGTATGGCAAAAGCATCTGAGTGTGTAAATGAAAAACCAACACAGTTGTTTTGTGCAATATCCATAGAATATACACCTGCAGCACCATAGTGTGAGGAGTTTATTATACCAATTGAAGCAATGCCATTCTTCTTTGCCATAGATGATACTATTGCTGATGCCTTTAAAGCTGCAACATGCCCTAAGCCATCATTAGCATCATAGACAGCTACACCTCTATTTTTTTTTATAAGCTTCATTTTAGGTTTTGCTTTTATTCTTCCATTTTCAATACATTTTACGTAATGAGAAAATAATCTAATACCATGACTGTCCACGCCTCTAATAGAAGAATCTAAAAGTGATTTAACAAGTAAATTTCTATCTTTTTTTGGAACAGATAGTTTTGACAAAATACTATCAAAAAATTTATTTATTTTGTTAGGTAAAATTTTCATCTTATGAAATTATTTCTTTTAATAATGATTTTAAAGGATTTTCTTTCATTAAATTTAGATTTTTTTTGACTGCTGTTAACATTTCTTCTTTTTTACTTTCCGAAAGATTAAAAATATTTTTATTATTAATTATTTCTTCAAAAAAATTATCCTTATTATTTTTGTAGACACTGTAAAAGTATTCTTTATTTCCATCATCTAGTCTATTTTGATCTTCTTCAATAATTTGAAATAAGAAAAATAACCAAGAGGCTATGATAAATTGAATATATTTAGTTGCTCCTTTATTATTATTGTAGGTATCAAGTATTCTTATAGGTATTTTTAAAGAACCATCCATAGCAATTCTTAACAATTTATCCTCTATGTAAGTATTTTTAAATCTTTCTAAAATTTTCATTTTGTACTCATTAATATTAAAGTCATCTTTAGTTTCTAAAGTGGGTAACACTTCTTGGTCTAAAAAATTTAAAATAAAATTGTAAATATTTTTATCCTCTATTGCTTCATGAACATATGTATACCCACACAAATGACCAATATATGCTAAAGCTGAGTGGGAAGCATTCAGTATTTTAAGTTTATTATTTTCATAAAATTTTACATCTTCAACAAATTTTATTTTATTATTTGATAAAATATTTTTTAGCTCATCATTATTTGATTGAATATACCAATCTCTATAAGGTTCAGTAACCACAATTGTATTATCATTATATGGCAAGTTAAAATATTCAGATTGTTTATTATTATTTGGAACAATTCCATCAACCATAGATAATGGGAACTCAATATTATTATCAAACCAATCTAAACACTTTGGATATTTTTTTTCTATAAATTGTTTAACTAAATTTTTTAAAATTGTTCCATTTTCAGACAAATTATCGCAACTTAAAACGATTAATTTTTTTTTGTTTTTTTTATATCTTTCTATTATTCCAAAACTTAGATGACCAATCATAGTTGATAACTCTTTATCCTCTAGATCATTAATAATTTGATTCGAAAAATTTAATTTTTTATTTTTATCAAAATGATATCCCTTTTCTGTAACAGTAATTGTAATTAATTTAATTTTTTCAGATACAATTAAATTTCTTATTTCATTCTTGTGTTTTAAACCAAATAAAACTTTTTTAATTGGATTTAAAATATCAACTTTTTTGTAATTATTTGATATCCTTACCAAAGAATACAAGTAGTCTTGTAATTGCATTTTATTATTTGTTTCTTCAGACCTTAAATTGACCCCAATTATGGAAATGTTTTTATTATTTTTTAATATTTCATGAATATATAGTGCTTGGTGAGCTCTATGAAAATTACCAATACCGAAATGAAGTATGCAATCTTCATTATTATTAACATTATAACTTGGAAATGATTGTTCTTTTAAAAGATTTCTATTTATGTTTTTATTTAATTGCATATTAATAATTAAAATATACTTAAAAAAGAGATGATCAATAAAATATATAAAAGTGTGCTTATAACTGGTGCATCAAGTGGTATTGGCTTAGAAACACTTAAAAGATTTTTAAAAGAAAATGTAAAAGTTTATGCTCTTGATAAAGATGTTTCAATATTAGAGAAATTGAAAAAAAAACATAAATTTGAAATCATTCAAATTGATCTCTTTGACACAGATCAAATTTATAAAAAACTCTCCAAATTAAAAGTTGATATTATAGTTTGTAATGCGGGCATTGGAAGAGGGGCTGAAGGTATATTAAAAGCGTCAAGGCAAGATATTGAATTATCCACAAGATTAAATGTAGAGTCTTATCTTCATACTTTAAAAGCTATTGTTCCAGGAATGATAAAAAGAAGAAAGGGGCATGTAGTTTTGATGGGGTCTCTTGCAGGTCTATACCCACAAATGAGTACTGTTTATGGCGGTCAAAAAGGTGCTATCCATAGAATCGCACAAAGCTTAAGAATTGAACTTAGTGGTTCAAGAGTTAAAGTTTCTGAAATATGCCCTGGAAGAACTAAAACAAATTTTGGTAAAGCTGCATTTACAGATAAAAATAAAGCTAAAAAATTTATGTCTGGTTTTACTCTTCTCGAGCCAAGAGATATTGCTGATGCTATTATGTTTGCAGTAAGTGTTAGATGGCGAAGCAATATTAGCACTATTGAAATTTCTGGCACAGAACAATCCCCAGGCGGAGTGCCGATTATTCCAGTAAAAGATCCAATACTTTCATAAATTAATTAAATATTTTTTATTTTAATATAATAAAATTAATTATGGAAAAACCTGTCAGATATGGTGTTATTGGCATAGGAGGTATGGGAGCAAATCATGCTAAAAAATTACAAGAGAATAAAATAGAAAATGCCATCTTAGCCGCAGTTGCTGATTCAAATGTAGAATATAAAAATAAATATGAAAATATTCCTTTTTTTGAAAATACTGATAATTTTTTAGATAATAAAATTATAGATGCGGCAATCATTGCTACACCTCATAAATCGCACATTGATCTAGCGAAAAAAGCTCTAGAAAATAATATTAATGTTATAATTGAAAAACCCTTAGCAATAACTAGTAAAAGGTGTCGAGAATTTATTAATTTTTCACAAATTTTTAAAGCATTTTTTACTGTTATGCTAAATCAAAGAACTAATCCTGTTTATGTTAAGATAAAGGAACTAATTAATGGAAATGAATTAGGTAAAGTTCACCGTTTTCAATGGACAATAACTAATTGGTTTAGAACAAACTATTATTATCAGACATCTAATTGGAGAGCTAAATGGGAAAGTGAAGGTGGAGGCGTTTTAATAAATCAGAGTATTCACCAACTTGATTTGTGTCAGTGGTTATTTGGTATGCCTGACAGTGTATATACTGATTTGGGATTAGGTCGCTTTCATGAGATAGAAGTTGAAGATGAAGTAACTTCAATCTTTAAATATAAAAATGGATTAAAAGGTGTATTTATTACAACAACAGGTGAAGCACCTGGTGTAAACAGATTGGAAATTGCATCAGATAAGGGTTTAATTACAATTCAGGATAATAATATTACATGGGAAAAAATAGATTCATCTACAGAATTTATTAAAAACTCTAAAACACTTTTTGAGATGCCTAAAAAAGAAAATATTAATTTTAATTTTAAGGCTGATTTGGATCAACATATTGAGCATCAAAGACTTATTCAAAACTTTACAAATTTCCTCCTAGGAAAAGAAAAACTTTTAGTGAATGGAAAAGATGGTTTAAATTCAGTTGAATTAATTAATGCGATGGTTCTATCGGGATTAGAGGAAAAAAAAATAGAGCTTCCTTTAGATGAGGTTAAATATGAACAAAAATTAGAAGAAATGATAAGTAAATCAAGATGAAAATTAATCAAATTGCAGTAACTCTTTATACCGTTAGAGATTTTTGCCAAAATGAAAAAGATTTATTTGAAAGTCTAAAAAAAATCAAAAATATTGGATATAGTAGCATTCAAATCAGTGGTGTTGGTTTAATTAATCCTAAAACAATAAAAAGCATGTGTGAAGATTTGAGTTTAGTTATATGCGCTACACATGAACCAAATGAACAAATTATAAAAAATACTGATGAAGTTATTAATAAGCTAAATATTTTTAATTGCGAATATTCAGCTCTTCCTTATCCATTAAATGTAGATATGAAAAACTTAGAAGAAATTGATAAATTCATAGAAGATATAAATATCGCTGGCTCCAAGTTTCATGCAGAAGGAAAGGTGCTATGCTACCATAATCATGCACTTGAATTCCAAAAAGTTCAAAATGAAATAATTTTAGAAAGAATTTATAAAAATACAGATAGTAGATTCATACAAGGAGAGCCAGATATTTATTGGATACAAAAAGGTGGTCAAAATCCATTAATGTGGTGTAAAAAATTAGATCAACGAATGCCATTATTACATTTAAAAGATTTTATAATGATAAATGATCAAGAAAGTTTTTTTGCAGAGGTTGGCTTAGGTAATTTAGATATAAAAAATATTGTTAAAACAGCAACAGATTCAGGTTGTAAGTGGTATATTGTTGAACAAGATGAATGTAATGGCGATCCTTTTGATTCACTTCAGATTAGCTATAATAATTTAGTAAAATATGCAGTTACTTAAGAAAAAAACTTTTTGCGTTTTGATTTAATAAATTATTAATATCCCTTTCTATTATAAATTTTGATAACTCGTAATTTTTCTTAGAAAGATCTTCATAATATTCATATAAAATTTCATGTAAGATATTTTTGAAATGAGACCATTTGTATATAAGTTGATCAGTAACTCTTGCATCGGAATGCTGAGGTATAAATGATAGACCTAGCATATCAATCCTCATTTTTAGAACAATTTTTACAATACTTGGCTGGTTCATAAACCACCAAAAACCAAATATTTTTAAATTAGGATGTTTACGAGCTAAGACAGTTAATTCGTGCTGATCATTTAAAGATAAACAAGTTACAAGAAATTTGTTTTCTGGAAAAGAATTGCATAATTTACTTAGTTCTTTGAGATTAATATCACCAATCCCGTCTCCAGCTTGACCAAAACTACTATTTACAGCTCGTTTAACACCTAGCATTAATGACAACGGAATATTTTTTTCATTTAACCATGACAAAATTAATCTCCAAAGAGGGTCATTTAAAATTTGTTTAAAATTATCTGAATTTGCTGAAATAGCTGCGTATACTGGATTGGATATTAAAAAACAGCTATCTAAATAATTGATTATAATATCATCTTGTTTTTGATTTATCTTAGTTTGGTTTTTTGCAACGTCGATTGCTTGAGAATTATTACTTATTAAATCATCTAGTCGTAATGATGATTGAAATATACTTCTATCCCAGTCATTATTTTTATATAAATTCCATTCATCAATATCAAAAGGATTATTTGTCATTACGAGAGAAGAAACATTTGATAATTGTAAAATTTTTTCATCTGTAAGAGATTTGTTTTCATACTCATTGTTTAGTTCTTCAAAAGTTTTATTATTATAATGAATATCTAATTTTTGAAGTACAGTTAATACTCCTTTACAAGCCTCAGAAATCGGTGTTCTATTCTGAAATAACTCTTCCCAGATAAATTTTGCTTTATTTACATCATCCAGAGAGTAAAATTTTTCTGCACTTATATTTGCATTGGTTAATAATTCTGCAATTAAATAATGATAGTTTAATAAATTAATAAAACCAGAAAGAGAATGACTTTTAAAGACAGATGGAAATAAATGCGTATGAATATCAAAAATTTTTGTATTATTAATAACGGCTTCTAAAGTATTGGATAATTCCTGATTAGACATATTCATCACTTAATATTGCCAAGCCTAATCGCATTTTTTTGAGCTTTGATTGCCAATTCCATAACTTTTAAACAATGTGATTGATCCATTGCAGTACTAGTTCTATTTACAACATCACCCATTAATCTCTCAAAATATGTTAGAGGTTCTTTAGAAGCATTTTTATATTCATATTTTTTATTATTAACTAAAAAAAGGTGATCTGTACCCTCTCTACCGACAAGATCGACATACTTTCTTAATTCAATGTATCCTTTTGTACCTAAAATGGTCAGTCTGCCATCACCCCAATTTGGTAAAGCATCAGGAGTGTACCAGTCTACCCTAATGTAACCTCTACCCTTATCTCCATGAATTAAAATTTCACCAAAATCTTCAAACTTATTATGTTTAGGATTTGAAAAATTACCTGTTGAAGAATTTATAATTTCTACATTTTTAGATCCAGTAAAAAATAAAAACTGATCTATTTGATGTGAAGCAATATCACATAAAATACCGCCATATTGATCGTAATCAAAAAACCAATCAGGTCTAGTTTGGATATTCAATCGGTGAGGTCCCATTCCAATTGTTTGAACAACATCTCCAATTTCACCTGCTTGAATTAAATCATAGGCAGCTTGAACTGAAGGCACTTCAAATCTTTCAGAAAAATCAATTGAAAATATTTTTCCTGTTTTTTTTGTAGTATTTTCAATTTCTTTAAGCTGTTCTAAAGTTGTACAACCAGGTTTATCTAACATTACATCTTTTCCAGCATTCATACACTCAATAGCTAAAGCTGCTCTTTTAACTGGAATGTCTGCTATCAATACTAATTCAATTTCTTTATTTTTTAATAAATCCTCTTTATTTGTAAGGCGGGGTATATCAGGATGTTTTTCATTAAAATCTTTTGTAATTTTATTATCAGTTTCATTCCACCAGCCAACACATTCACATCCCAAATTTAACATACCATTTAATTGTCCAAAAATGTGTCTATGCTCAACACCCATTGCAGCAACTTTAATTTTTCTCATGATTAAATATTTTACTCCATTGTAATTAGTTTATTTTTTTTAGATGATTCTATCATTGCATCAATGAGATAATGAACTTTCAATGCTTCTTTTCCAGTAATTTCAAATTTTTCATTTGTGCTAATTGATTTTGCAAAATTAAGTATAAGATCTTTATGCCAATCAAATGGAAAAGCCATAGGATCAGCACTACCCCCAGTTCCAGATTCCTCTCCATACTCTTCTTCCTCACCATTCCTCCAATTAATGATAAGTGTTCCTGCTTCAAGTTTGACTGTTGCATTTTCACAATGAAGGACAATTGACTCTGATGAGCCTGGAAAAACACTCGTTGAAGCGAATAAAGATGCAATTACGCTATTTTTAAATTTAACACCTCCAGTTACAAAATTTTCTGACTCCATTTTATGAAACTTTGTAGTTTCTGCCATTACCATCACCTCTTTAACATCTCCTAAAAGACTGATAGCAAGATCAAGTGTATGAATAGCTTGGCTTATAAGAACTCCTCCACCATCTCTTTGATATGTTCCTCTACCTGGTTCATCATAATAAGACTGTTCTCGCCACCATGGAATATTGATTTGAGCTGAAAAAATTTGACCAAATTTATTCTCATTTATTAATGATTTTAATTTAATTGAGGATTTTCTAAATCGATGTTGAAAAACTATACCGAGGTTAACTTTATTATTTTCACAAATTGAAACTATGCTTTTTGCATTTTCTAAAGTTCGTTCAATTGGTTTTTCCATTAAGATATGTTTTCCATATTTACTAAATTGCTCTACTAGTTCTAAGCGTTGATTTGGAGGAGTGATGATATCCACCATGTCAACTTCAGGATTATTATAAATACTATGAATATCCTGAAATGAATTAAAACTATAATTTTTAGAAAAATTTTCTCTTTTTTCCTTATTTCGAGAAAAAACTCCAACTACATTAATATCATCTTTTAATTCATTTAAAGCCAAGGCATGGGGTTTTGCAGCCATGCCCGTACCAATAATGGCAAGTCCAATTTTTTTAGAACTCATTAATTATTTTTTTTGATACAGACATACCATTCTCTTCGAAAAGATGGACTGAATCTCTTTTAAAACGCAGATATAATTCTTCTCCCTTATTAATTTTATATTGCCCGGTATGATGAACAATTAATTGTTTTATTCCTTCACCTTGACAATAAAAGTAAGTTTCACTTCCGAGCTGTTCAGTAAAATCAACATGTACTTTTAAATCTGAATTTTGCTGTTCACAAACTTCTATATGTTCAGGCCTTATCCCAAGAGAATAAGGTGTATTGTTTTGTAAGTTTTTATGATTTGTTTGTAAATTCAATGCATCTGAAACTAAATTAAATGAACCAGACTTATCAATTGCATTAACTTTGATAAAATTCATTTTTGGAGATCCAATGAAACCAGCTACAAAAATATCACTGGGATTATTATATAAATCAAGTGGTGCTCCTGCTTGTGCAACATAACCATTATTTAAAACTACTATTTGATCAGCCAAGGTCATTGCTTCAACTTGATCATGTGTAACATAAATCATTGTACCACCGATTTTTTCATGAAGTGCTGATAATTCTTTTCTCATTGTTACTCTTAACTCAGCATCAAGATTAGATAAGGGCTCATCAAACAAAAAAGCCTTTGGATCTCTAACTATTGCTCTGCCAATAGCTACTCTTTGTCTTTGACCACCAGAAAGTGCTTTTGGTTTTCTTTGAAGATACTCTTCAATTTGTAAAAGTTTAGCTGCGCTATTAACTTTTTCTTCAATTGTTTTTTTATCAATTTTTAGATTTTCCAACGCAAAGGCCATATTTTTAAAAACAGACATGTGAGGATACAAAGCATATGATTGAAAAACCATAGCCAAACCTCTTTCTGAAGCGGGTATATTACTTACTTCATTTCCGTCGATTAAAATTTCTCCTGATGTAATTCTTTCTAATCCAGCAATAATTCTTAATAATGTTGACTTACCACATCCGGAGGGGCCAACTAAAACTAGAAATTTTCCACTTTCAACTTTCAGATCAACTCCATGAATTACTTCTGTTTGATCATAGCTTTTAAAAATGTCCTTTAATATAATTTCAGTCATCTATCTCTTCTCATTATTGCTTTGTCAGGGTCAGCATGTTGTAAGTGTATAGGCGGCATCCCATTCAAGATTTTTTTTATATCATTCATCATCATATCTCTTATATTTTTATATGAATAATCTAAAGCACCTGCAACATGTGAAGTAAATAAAATATTTGATTTTTTTCTAAAAGTTGAATCTACTGGAACAGGCTCTACTGGATATACATCTATAGCTGCTCTAAAATATTCATTTTCAGCAAGTTCAATAAATTCGTCAAAATCAACAACCTCCGCTCTACTGACTAGAACTACTGAACTATTTTTTTTAATTAATTTTAATTTATCTTTACTAATAAATCCTTCATTTTCAGTAGTAACTCCAGCTAATATGAATATAAATTTATTGTTAGATAATAAATCATCAATAGATACAGGGTTTACACCTTGGCTTTCTAAGTATTCATTAGATAACCATGGATCAAATACTGAAATTTTACAATTAAATGGTTTTAACAAAGGAAGTAAACTTTTTGCTAAATTTCCAAACCCAATTAGCCCAACATTTGAATTAAAAAGTGTGTAAGCAAATTTATTTTCTTTAATTCCATATTGCTCTTCAGAATTTAAAAATTTTTTGTAAACTCCCAAAACATTTCTAGAAAGTGTGATTGCGTAACCTATACAAGCTTCAGCAACAGCAGGGGCCATGGCAGGTGCAGCTGATAAAACATAAATACCTCTTCTATGTGCTTCATGATAATCAATATTTGGTTCCCAATTTGCTTTGACATTTATAATAGCTTTAATTTTTTTTGATTTATCTAAACGTTCTTTTGGCATTGCAGTCTGACCAACTAATATTTCAATTTCTTCAATATTTTTTTCTACAAGTTCATCAGGAGCTCGGCTGCCAAAGTGATAGACTAAATTAGATATTTTTTCTAATTCAGTCTTAACATCGTCGGTAAAAACCATTTGTTCATTTCTTGGATAAGGATCAAAAAAAATTAAAGGTTTTTCATGCATTACTTCATACCTGTGCTTGCAATTCCTGTTGTTATAAATTTTTGTAAGTAGGCAAATATAATTGCTATAGGTAATAAAGTTACCATGGTCATTGATAATACATAATTCCACTGACTAGTAAGTTCTCCGTGAAATGCATTTAATCCAATTTGTAATGTATATACCTCACTTTTTGATAAAACTATCAAAGGCCATAGGAAATCATTCCATCTCCACATTATGGAAAAAATTGCCAAAACTGCTATAGCCGGTATAGATAAAGGAAGCACAACTCTCCAATAAATTGCCCATTCACTTGCGTGATCCATTCTTGCCGCCTCTATAAGCTCTCTAGGTAATGTAAGCATATATTGACGAAGTAAAAAAACTCCTGTTGGTGTTGCAGCACCTGGAAGAATTACGCCCCATAATGAATTAATCATTCCAAAGTTTGCAACAACATAAAAAACTGGGACCAAAATAATTGTTAATGGAATTAGTAATGTGCCTATAACAAAAACAAGTGCAAAATTTTTGCCTCTAAACTCATAGATAGAAAGTGCGTATGCTGCCATAGAATTAATTATCAAAGTTATTATTGTTGCAACAACTGTAATGAAAGTTGAATTTTTGAAATAAAGTAAAAAATCATATTTTCTTAAAGGATCAACGTAGTTTTCCCATTGAATTTTAAATTCTCTAATTTTTTCTCTTTTATCAATCGGTACTTTTACTGTTTCTCCTGGGTTTAAAGGATCAACCATTTTAGCATTAATTCCAATTCTTTTAATTTGTGCTAACTGCTTTACTGACCCATCTTCTTGTCTCACATTAAAAATTGGTAAAGGTTTATCGTATCCTTTAACATCAACATGAATTTGTGAAAGTGGCAGAATTGTTGGAGGATATTCTTGTATACCTGCTAATGTCTTTAGTGAAGATAATCCTAACCATACAACAGGACCAAACATTAAAAGAACACCTAGAAACAAATAAAAATAAGAAAAATAATCTGTCCAATGATATTTATTTTTATATCTTTTTTTTGTAGCAATTTTTATTATTCTTGAAGCTGTTTCAGACATATTAAATTTCTTGATGTTTACTTTCTTTGTTTCGACTAAAATACAATTGCATAAGTGTTAAAAATAAAAGTACTACACCTAGAACCATAGACGCAGCTGCTGCGAGACCAAAATTTTGAACAGATCCAGAGGAAGCAAATCCTGTGGTAAAAATATATTGAACAATTAATGATGTAGATGTCCCGGGACCTCCACCAGTTAAAACATATATTTCATCAAATGTTTGAACGCCTTTTATTGAGGCAAGGATAAATACTACTAATAAATTTGGCATTAGAAGAGGTAGAGTTATTCGAAAGAAAACTCTTTCTCGACTAGTTCCATCCATTTCAGCTGCCTCATATAAATTTGGAGGTATTGCTTGAAGACCTGCTAGTACAATCAAGGTATAAAAACCCATATGAGCCCATATTGATACAAATATTACAGATGCCATAGCCCATGATGGATCAGTTAAAAATGATACTTTGTCTCCTCCATAAGACTCAATTATAGCGTTGAAAGCTCCATTTTTTAGGAGTATCCACTGCCAAATCAAACCAACAACAACTGGTGATAATAAAACAGGGAAAAAAAATACCGATCTAAAAAAACCTCTGCCAATAATTTTCTTATTTAATATAACAGCTGTCAAGACTGAAAAGAAAATCATTAAGCCAACTTGAAATACAACAAAAAATATAGTGTTATAAACCCCTCTCCAAAAAAAATCTTCTGTGCATGTATTTGGATTTAAGTAACTCTCACAATCAAATAACTGATCATATTGTTTTGTTGTAGGAAGTTCTCTCTCAGCAAATAATAGTTCATCACCAGATGATAGTGAAAAGAAAAAATTTGCACCAAGGGGGATTATTACAAATAATCCAAAAAAAATTAAATTTGGAAGCAGAAAAATATATGGCATATTTTTTACACCAATAATTTTTTGAATTGGCCACATTATTAAATCAATGGCATGCATTAAAAAAGCAAAGGGAATATTTAAAATTCTAAGGAAAAATTTTTTTATTTGATTTCTAATATTTTCCATTAAATAAATTCGAAAAAAAGCTGCTCAAAAAGAGCAGCTTTATATTATTATTATTTTGGATGTAATTATCCGCCGTATTTTTCTTTAAGTTGTTTTTCAACATCTTCATCCATACGCTCCCAAGCTTCTTCCATTGTCATTTCACCAACAATAGCTTGTCCTAATCTTGAGATAATTGCGTTAAACATTATACGGTTGTCAACGTGTGCCTGAAGATCAAAAGCAACTTGATCAATAGTTGGCACTGCGCCAGCAAAAGTGTTTAATGCGTGTTTTGCGTTTGGATCATCAGTTTGATAGTCAACTTGTAGATCTAAGTGTCCAGGAATAGCAAGAACTTGACCAATAAAACTACTTAGTTGTTCTTTACTAGAAAGATAATCCATTACCTTTCCAACAGCTGGATTAGCATTGAATGCTAATAGTGCATTTCCACCTGGCATTCCAGTACATGCAGCAGGACCACATGGAGCTGGTACAGCCCACCAATCAAAATCATCTCCAACTTCATTAGCGAATCTTCCAATTTGCCATGATCCACTCATCATGAAAACTACCTCAGCAGCATTCCACCAATCATTTGGAGCATGATATTTAGATCCTGAAACTGATCCCCAAAGATCTTTACTCATGGTACCTGCTTGGTGCCAATCATAAAGCATTTGAGTCATAGCCTTTAATCCATCATCAACTAATTTTGGATCACCATTTGAATCAAAATATTTTGCACCCATAGAAATTGCTGGGCCTGATACACGGTGACCTGATCTATCCCAAGCCATTGGAATAGGAGTACCTGTTTTTTCTGCTACTTCAATTGAAACTGCTGCCCATTCTTCCCAAGTTGCACCAGGGCCTAATAGATCTACACCAGCTTGTTCAAATAAAGTTTTATTTACATATGGACCAGTAACAGTCATTGTAGAATGAAAACCGTGTATTGAAGTTGTATCTCCAGGTTTACGATACCAATTTAAAAAAGGACCGAAGCTTTTTTCATAGTAACTTGGATCAGCTACATAAGGTGTAATATCAGCGTAATATTTATTTAATCCACCAAGATCTGTAACACGAGCAATGTCAGGACCTTCTCCAGCTGCAAGCTGAATAGGTAAGGTGTTCATTATTGCATCATATGGTACAATATCTAAAATTACATTTATATCTGGATTAGCTGCATTAAACTCATCAATTTGTGCTGCGATTGGCACATTTTCTTTATCTCCATCTCCGTACCACATAATTCTTACATCTGTGGCAGCAAAAGAAACTGCAGAAATTAAAGTTAATGAGAGTGAAATTAAAGCTACAGATATTGCTTTAAAAATAAACTTGATGTTCATCATTTTTCCTCCATTTTTATTAAGTTTTAAACATAAAGTAAAACGTTTTACAACAATTTTTAATTACTATTATTGAGTTTTTATA
>CACGGX010000001.1 GCA_902572735.1 uncultured Alphaproteobacteria bacterium | reverse complement strand
TCAGCACTTGATTCTATTATAATTAGGATACTTATATGAAAAGTTTTTTTACTAAAATATTCTTTTTTGGCTTAACAGTCACATGGTCTTTAGGTCTTTTTGCACATGGAACTATCATTTTTCCAAATGTAGAACATGGTGATGGTTACATTGATGTTAAGATATATGACTCAAAAGAAAGCTTTTTGGATGAAGAATTAGCAATTGAGAGCGTTAGAAAAAGAGTTCAAAAGGGTGAGGTTGTAGTTCCTTTGAGTAAGATACATGAAGGAAAAATAGCAATAGTTGCCTATCACGATGAAGATTCAGATGGAAAATTAAAGACTGGATTATTCTGGAGACCAAAAGAAGGTTTTGCCTTTAGTAATAATTATCAACCAAAAGGTCCTCCATCATTTGAAAAAGCCGCAATCATTTTAGTTCATGGCGAACCCGTGGTAATAGAACTTAATTATTAAAAATTATATTGATGTCATTACAGTTACAAAACACATTAAGTGGTAAAAAAGAATTTTTTAAACCAGTTAATCCAGATCATGTAAGAATATATGCTTGCGGTCCAACTGTTTACAATTTTGCGCACATAGGTAATGCGCGTATGGCAGTTGTAAATGATTTATTAGTCCGTGTATTAAAAACACAATTTAAACAAGTGACCTATGTGTCTAATATCACTGACATTGATGACAAGATTATAGAAGCTTCTAAAGAAACAGGTGAGGACATAAGTGTTATTACAAATAAATATACAGAGATTTACAATAATGACATGAGCGCACTCGGTGTTAATCTTCCTGATATTCAACCAAGAGCAACTGATCATATTAAAGAAATGATCGAATTAATAAAAAGATTAATTGATGAAAATAAAGCTTATGAAAAAGAGGGTCATGTTTTATTTCATGTGCCAAGTTTTGATAATTATGGAATTCTTTCAAAAAGAAATAGAGATGAACAAATAGCTGGAAGCCGTGTTGAGGTGGCACCTTTCAAGAAAGATCCTGCAGATTTTATTTTATGGAAACCATCTCCTTCACCCTTACCTGGGTGGGATTCACCTTGGGGATTTGGAAGACCAGGATGGCATTTAGAATGCTCCGTTATGTCAGAAAAATCATTAGGCCTTCCTTTTGATATCCATAGCGGTGGTATTGACTTGGTATTTCCGCATCATGAAAATGAAATAGCACAAACTTGTTCGATATCTGAAAATAAAGATCCTAAAGATTTTGCAACTTATTGGTTTCATAATGGATTTGTTAATGTTGAGGGAGAAAAAATGTCGAAGTCAATTGGCAATATTAGACTCGTTCATGATCTCAATAAAAAATACAAGGGAGAGGTTTTGCGATTAACATTGTTGTCAGCTCATTACAAACAGCCATTGAACTGGACAGAAGAAATCATTGAACAAAATAGCAAAATGATAGATCGACTTTATAGAGTTCTATTAGAGTTGTCAGAAGTTGAAATAGATTCTAACTTACCTTCTGATTCAATAATGGAATCATTTTTAGATGATTTGAATACACCTAAAGTTATTGCAAAACTTAATGAAGAAGCAAATGATGCTTCATCTGCATCTGATGAAAGAAAAAAAGAAATCAAAAAAAATCTTCTTTCTGCCGGTAAAATATTAGGTATTCTTGAAGATGATCCAGGAAATTGGTTAGGTTATAATCAAAAAGATACTGAAAATACTGAAGAAATTGAAAGGTTGATAAATGAACGTAATGAAGCTAGACGCAGTAAAAATTTTAATTTGGCAGATACTATTAGGGACACGTTAAAAGATAAAGGCATAGAAATAGAAGATACTGATAAAGGAACGATTTGGCGGAAATCTAGATGAGTGAAAAGATAATAATTACATTTCCAGATGGAAATAAAAAGGAAGTTGATAAAGGCATCAATGGTCTTGAATTGGCATCGCAAATTTCTAAATCTCTTGCGAAAGAATCAGTTGCTATAAAAATTAATAATGAGATAAAAGATATTAGTTTACCAATTAATGGTGATGCATCTGTAGCGATTTTAAAAAGAGATAGCGAGGAAGCACTTGAATTAATTCGACATGATTGTGCTCATGTAATGGCAGAAGCTGTTCAGGAATTATTCCCTGGAACGCAAGTTACAATTGGTCCAGCAATTGAAAATGGTTTTTATTATGATTTTGCAAGAGATGAACCTTTTACTGTTGCAGATCTTCCAAAAATTGAAAAGAAGATGCACGATATCATTCAGAGAAATAAAAATTTCATAAGAGAAGTGTGGTCTAAAGAAGAATCAATAAAACATTTTAAAGACAAAGGTGAAGACTATAAAGTTGAACTAATTAATGATCTGCCTGATAATGAGGAAATTAGTATTTACAAACAAGGTGATTGGTTAGACTTGTGCCGAGGCCCTCATATGGTTTCAACAAAACAAATTGGTAAAGCATTTAAATTAATGAAAGTTGCTGGTGCTTACTGGAGAGGTGATTCATCTAATACAATGCTAACAAGAATTTATGGAACAGCCTGGGCAACAGAAAAGGATCTTGAACAACACCTTTTGCAAATTGAAGAAGCAGAAAAAAGAGATCACCGAAAACTAGGAAGAGAAATGGATTTATTTCATTTTCAGGAAGAGGCTCCTGGAGCGGTGTTTTGGCATCCTAAGGGTTGGACATTATTTCAATCGCTAATAAATTATATGCGAAACAGACAAGACAAGGCAGGTTACGTAGAAACTAATACGCCAGACATGATGGATAAGTCTCTATGGGAAACGTCTGGTCACTGGGACAAATTTAGTGACATGATGTTTAGAACTGAAGCAAAAGACGATAAAATTTATGCTATCAAACCAATGAATTGCCCTGGTGCTGTAGAAATTTTTAAACAGGGATTAAAAAGTTATAGAGACTTACCATTTCTATTATCTGAATTCGGAAAAGTACATCGGTATGAACCATCAGGTGCTCTTCATGGATTAATGAGGGTGAGAGCATTCACACAAGATGATGCACATATATTTTGTACAGAAGATCAAATTACACAAGAGAGTAAAACGGTATGTGATTTGATACTTAGTATCTATAAGGACTTTGGTTTCGATAATATTAGAATTAAATTTTCTGACCGTCCTGAAAAACGCGTAGGGGATGATGCTATTTGGGATAAGGCTGAGGCTGCATTAATGCAAGCCATGGAAGCAACAGATCTTGAGTATACACTCAACCCAGGAGAAGGTGCATTTTACGGTCCAAAATTAGAGTTTGTTTTACGTGATGCAATTGGTAGAGACTGGCAATGCGGAACACTGCAAGTAGATTTAAATTTACCTGGAAGATTGGGAGCCACTTATATTGGAGAAGATGGTAATAAAAAAATACCAGTCATGTTACATAGAGCTCTATTTGGTTCCTTAGAGAGATTCACTGGCATTCTGATTGAACATTATGCAGGCCATCTTCCGTTTTGGCTTTCACCATTGCAAGCTGTAGTTGCTACAATTACATCTGATACAGATGAGTATGCTTATGAGGTACAAAAAGCATTAGTATCAAAAGGAATTAGGGCCGAAATAGATACACGTAATGAAAAAATTGGTTATAAAATACGTGAACACAGCAATAGTAAAGTGCCAGCAATTATTGCTGTTGGAAAAAAAGAAGCTCAAGATAAAACAGTATCTGTTAGAAGAATTGGATCTTCTGAAACAAAGACCTTTAAATTAGAGGATATTGTTACTAGCTTATCTAAAGAAGCAAAATCACCAATAGAATAAAAAATGAATAACATGCAAGGCAAGTTTCCAAGCACAAGACTTAGACGTAATAGAATGAAAGAATTTTCTCGTCGTTTAGTTACTGAAAATACACTTAGTGTTAATGATTTAATTTTACCTCTATTTGTATGCGAAGGAAACAAGGTTGATGATCCAATTAATTCGATGCCTGGTGTAAGCAGATATTCTATTGATAAACTTTTAAGTGAAGTAGAAAAAGCTGTTAAATTTAATATTCCCGCTATTGCAATTTTTCCTCAAATTGAAAGTAGCCTTAAAAATTCTGAGGGAAGTTTAGCTGTAGATGAAAACAATTTGGTGTGCAGATCAATTAAAAGTATCAAAAAAAATTTTCCAAATATTGGTATTGTATGTGATGTTGCGTTAGATCCTTTTACGGACCATGGGCATGATGGTCTAGTTATAAATGATAAAATAGATAATGATAAAACTTTGGAGGTTTTGGAACAACAAGCTCTAACCCAAGCGAATGCTGGTTGTGATGTAATCGCCCCATCAGATATGATGGACGGTAGGGTTGGAAGAATAAGAAGTGCATTAGATTCAAATAATTTAACAGATACGCTAATACTTTCTTATGCTGCTAAATATGCTTCAGGTTTTTATGGACCTTTTAGAGATGCTATTGGTTCTGGTTCTAGTTTAGGTAAAGATGGTAAATTAACATATCAAATGGATCCATCAAACAGTGAGGAAGCGATTAGAGAAGTTGGATTAGATATAAGTGAAGGAGCAGATATGGTAATGGTTAAGCCTGGTATGCCTTATCTTGATATTATTTCTAGAATAAAATCAGAATTTAAAGTTCCAACTTTTGGCTACCAAGTATCTGGTGAATATTCGATGATAAAAGAGTCAATTAATAAAGGTTGGCTCAATGAAAAAGTTATAATGGAATCTCTTTTATCTTTTAAAAGAGCTGGGGCAAATGGTATACTAACTTACTTTGCATTAGAAGCTGCTGAAAAATTAAAAAATGAATAACATTCAATTTGAAAAAAGAAAATCTATAGAACAAGTTGAGGAGTCAAATGAACTTGCTCCAAAATTTGATTCAAATGGTCTGATACCTGTTGTAACAACAGATTTTTCATCTGGTGAACTACTTATGCAAGGTTATATGAATGAAGAAGCTTTTAAAAAAACCATAAGTTTGGGTGAAGCAGTTTATTTTTCAAGAAGTAGAAATACCCTCTGGCACAAGGGTAAAACGAGTGGATTAACGCAGAAGATAAAAGAAATAAGAATTGATGATGACCAAGATTGTGTTTGGTTAAGGGTTGATGTCAAAGGTGGTGCTAGCTGTCATGTAGGATATAGATCATGTTTTTATAGAAGTATTCCATTGGATAATTCTAGCTCTAAGGTAGTTCTTAAATTTGAAGAGAAAGAGAAAGTTTTTGATCCTGAAGAAGTATATAAAGGCGCCCCAAATCCTACTAAACTATAATGTCAGACAAATTAAAGTTTATTGAAACTAGCAAACTTCCTACAGACATGGGAGAATTTACCGTACATGCATTTACGGATGAAAATGAATCTAAAGATCATTTGGCGATATGTATGGGTGACTTGCTCACAGATGAGCCAGTTTTATCAAGAATTCATTCGCAGTGTATTACTGGTGAGTCATTTTTTAGTATGAGATGTGATTGTAGATTCCAACTAACTGAATCATTAAAACAAATTGCACAAAATGGAAGAGGGGTGATTTTTTATCTTCAACAAGAAGGAAGAGGTATCGGCCTTTCAAATAAAATTAAAGCATATAGTCTACAAGACAAGGGGCTAGATACGGTTGAGGCTAATCATCAATTGGGTTTCAAAGATGATGAGAGAACATATGAAAATATTGCTGGAATGGTGAAATATTTAGCAATCAAGAAATTAGACTTGATGACAAATAATCCAAAAAAAATCAAAGCGCTTGAAGATATGGGCATCAAAGTAAATCAAAGAGTTCCTATTTTCTCAGACACCAATAAGTATAATGAAAAATATATCTCAACTAAGAAAAGTAAACTTGGTCATTTAATTTAAGTGGAAGCAGATAATTTAATTAAAAAACTCAATATGATTAGTCATCCTGAAGGAGGGCATTATGTTGAAAATTTTAAGAACGATAATGTTAGTCAAATTTATTACCTATTAAAAAAGAGTGAAAAATCACATTGGCATCGATTAACTAAAAATGAAATATTACATTTTTATTCTGGAGATCCTCTAGAAGTTTTCACATCGAATGACGGAATTAATTATGAAGTTTTTTCTTTAGGGTCAGATCATAATTATATTTATACCGTAACAGCAAACACATGGTTTGCGATGAGATCTTCTGGTGCTTTCAGTTTAATTGGATGCACTGTCGCACCTGCTTTTAATTTTGATGATTTTGAACTTGCCCCTGCGACGTGGCGACCTGAAAAATTTAAAATTGAGTTATAGTTTTCACTTTTCTTTAATTTAAATACTTTATATATTAGTATTAAATAACGGAGGTTCTAAATGGATGCAGAAAGTAAATGCCCTGTAATGCACGGAGCAATTACAAAAAATATGGGAGAAGGTACATCTAACCGCGAATGGTGGCCTAATCAACTTAACTTAAATATACTTCATCAACATGATCGTAAATCAGATCCAATGGAAGCTGGATTTAACTATCGAGAAGAGTTCAAAAAATTAGATTATGCTGCATTAAAAAAAGACCTCCATAATCTGATGACTGATTCTCAAGATTGGTGGCCAGCTGATTATGGTCATTATGGTGGTTTCTTTATTCGTATGACATGGCATGCTGCTGGAACTTATAGAACTGGTGATGGCCGTGGTGGTGGTGGAACAGGAGCTCAACGTTTTGCCCCGTTAAACAGTTGGCCGGATAATGGCAACTTAGATAAAGCAAGAAGACTTCTTTGGCCCATAAAGAAAAAATATGGAAATAAAATTAGTTGGGCAGATTTATTTATTTTAACAGGTAACGTTGCAATTGAATCTATGGGGGGTAAAACTTTTGGATTTAGCGGTGGACGTCCTGACATTTGGGCCCCAGAAGAAGATATTTACTGGGGTGTAGAAGAAGAATGGCTAGAAAATAAAAGGTATACTGGTGATAGAATTTTAGATAATCCACTTGCAGCAGTGCAGATGGGATTAATTTATGTAAACCCTGAAGGACCAGATGGAAAAGCTGATCCGCTTGCTAGTGCAAAAGATATAAGAGAAACTTTTGCAAGAATGGCAATGAACGACACTGAAACTGTAGCTCTAACTGCAGGGGGACATACTTTTGGTAAAGCACATGGTGCTGGTGATCCAGCTCTAGTAGGAGCAGAACCAGAAGGAGCTCCTTTAGAACAAATGGGTTTAGGTTGGAATAACTTGCACGGTTCAGGTGTTGGTCGTGATACTACAACAAGTGGTATAGAAGGTCCGTGGACACCTAATCCAACTCAGTGGGATAATGGATACTTTGATATGCTTCTAGGTTACGAATGGAAGTTAGTAAAAAGTCCAGCAGGTGCTCAAATCTGGCATGCGGTTGATCAAAAAGAGGAACACATGGCACCTCAAGTTGATGATCCATCAGTAAAAGTTCCTACAATGATGACAACAGCAGATATGGCAATGCGTGAAGATCCTGAATACAGAAAAGTATCAGAAAAATTTCACAAAGACCCGGAATATTTTGCTGATCAATTTGCTAGAGCTTGGTTTAAACTTCTACATAGAGATATGGGTCCAAAAACTAGATATATGGGACCAGAAGTTCCAGAAGAAGAATTGATTTGGCAAGACCCTGTGCCTCAAGGTCATTCAAACTATGATGTTGAAACAGTAAAAGCTAAAATTTTAAGTAGTGGTTTAACAACTCAAGAAATGGTTGAAACTGCTTGGGCAAGTGCTTCTACGTTTAGAGGATCAGATATGAGAGGTGGAGCTAATGGAGCAAGAATTAGACTCTCTCCTCAAAAAGATTGGGAAGTTAATAAACCAGAGCAATTAAAAAAAGTTCTTGGTATTCTTGAGCCTATTGCAAATGAGACAGGGGCTTCAGTAGCAGATGTAATTGTCCTTGCTGGTAATGTAGGTGTGGAACAAGCAACGGGAATGGAAGTACCTTTTACTCCAGGTAGAGGTGATACCACTCAGGATAAAACTGATATTGATTCATTTGCAGTTTTAGAGCCAGAAGCAGATGCTTTTCGTAATTATTTAAAAATGAATTATGATGTTACTGCTGAAGAATTAATGTTGGATAAGGCACAACTATTAGGACTAACTGCTCCTGAAATGACTGTACTTGTTGGTGGTATGAGATCTATGGGTATTAGTTCAGATCAAAGAGGATTATTTGTTGATACAAAAGGTAAGTTAACAAATGATTTTTTTGATAAGCTTTTAGATATGGGTGTTAGTTGGAAGCCAACTGGAAGTAATTCATATGAAGCAACAGATAAAATTACAGGAGAAAAAGTAAGAACTGCATCTAGAGTAGATCTTGTTTTTGGATCCAATTCTCAATTAAGAGCAATAGCAGAACTTTATGCAAGTGATGATAGTGAAGAAAAAATGAAAAAAGACTTCATCAAAGCTTGGAACAAAGTGATGAACGCTGATCGTTTCGATTTAGAACAATAAAAATAATTTAAATTAATTTAAAAGTGGAACTTAAAGTTCCACTTTTTTTATTTTGGCATATTGGTTGCCCCAGTTTCTAATGAAATTATTTTGCCATCTTTATATTTGTATACCGCCATCACAGCTTGTGTGTTGCCATCTTTAAAAGTAACGAAAGAGTGATGTATCCCAATCTCGTCATTTTCGTATACAATTCTAGACTTATCATCATTAATGTCGTCACTCATAGCCCAGCCTATAACGTCGGACTTTGATAGAACATTACCACTAGAATGCATTGTAAATTTGAAATCATCATGGATAATTTCATTCATTCCTGCTTCATCTTTTTCATTAAAAACCTTCATGTATTTTTCTAGTATTGACATATTTTCTCCTAGCAAAATAAAGTATATAGGAATTTTTTTTAAATAAGTATTTAATTATCTTTCTTTAATGTAAGGCTGTCCAATAGCATTAGGAGCTATCGCTTTACCAACAAAACCTGCAAGTAAAACAACTGTTAATACATATGGTATTGCCTGAATTAACTGTACTGGTATTTCACCTATCGCTGGTAATTCTACTCCCTGCAATCTAATTTGAAGAGCATCAGTAAATCCAAAAAGTAAACAAGCAACTAGGGCGGTTTTCGGATGCCACTTTCCAAAGATCATTGCTGCCAAAGCTAAGTATCCTCTTCCCGCTGACATTTCTCTAAAAAAATTTGCATTAACTGCTGTTGATAGGTGTGCGCCTGCAAAAGCAATTAAAACACCATTGATTGCTAGCGCTTTATATCTCATGGCAAAAACATTAATACCAGCTGTATCAACAGCACTTGGATTTTCTCCTACTGCTCTTAGTCTTAGTCCAAAACTAGTTTTAAAAACAACCCAAAACACTAATGGTACTGAAAGATAAGCTAGATATACAAAAATATAATGCCCACTTAATATATCACTATAAATTGTTCCTATTATTGGTACATCTCTTAAACTCTCTGCAAAAGGAAGGTTAACTTCTAAAAAACGCTGATCTGAATTAAGCGTTGGTGTTAAGCCTGCTTGTCCAAACCAAGCCGCTGCTAATGCAGTTGTTAAACCAATTATTAAAATATTGATTGCAACGCAGGATACGACTTGATCACCCTTATATGTAACAGATGCAAAACCATGTAACATAGATAAACTTACACATGCGATAATTGCTAGTAATAAACCTAACCAAGGATTACCTAAAAAATAAGAACCTACTGCTGCAACAAAAGCAGCCATAAGCATTTTTCCCTCTAAACTAAAATCAATAACGCCTGATCTTTCCGCAAATATTCCAGCCATTGCTGCAAAAACCAAAGGTGTTGAAATTCTTAAAGTAGAATTAATCAAAGATGCAATGTCAGATAAAAATTCCATTATGCACTCGCCTTTATGTTTAGTCTATTAACAAAGAAGCTTTCAATTTGTGGTCTAAATAAATTTTCTAAAGCTCCACTAAATAAAATAATTACTCCTTGAACAGCAACAAACATATATCTAGTTATGTTTGGCATATCAAAAGTAACTTCAGACCCTCCTTGGTATAAAATACCAAATAAAAATGCAGCTGGGAAAATTCCAATTGGATGATTTCTTCCCATTAATGCAACTGCAATTCCAGTGAAACCATAACCAGCGGGAAATCCTGCTACTATTTTATGATGGACCCCTAATATTTCATTAACACCTAGTAACCCTGCCAAGCCTCCAGAAATACACATTGCTATGATTATATTTTTATATGGAGAAATGCCTGCATAAATTGCTGCTTGCGTATTGTGACCCACAGCCCTCATTTCATAACCCCATCTTGTTTTCCAAACTAAGAACCATACAAAAACTGAAGCTGCAATTGCTAGTAAAAAAGAAATGTTTAATGGAGAGTATCTTATTTTAATTCCAAACAAACTAGCAAAATCTTTAAAACTTGGAAACCATTGTTCTTTTGGTAAAGCAACAGTATGCGGTCCCATTTGTGACGTGTCTCTTATTACATCGACTAATAAGAATACCATTAATGATGCTGCTATAAAATTAAACATGATGGTAGTAATTACTACGTGACTACCTCTAGTTGCCTGAAGGTATGCAGGTATAAATGCCCAAGCTGCACCAAAAACAACAGCGCCGGCGATAGATAATAGCCACACTATTGGCACAGGTAAAAAACTAAAATTTATCGCAACTAAAAAAACACCGAGACCACCAATATAAGCTTGACCCTCTCCACCAATATTGAAAAGCCTACAATGAAATGCGACAGCAAATGCCAAACCAGTAAATACAAAATTTGTAGTGTAGTAAAGTGTATACGCAAAACCTTCAATATAACCAAAAGAACCATAAATGATTAATCTTACTGCTTCATAAGGATTTTCTCCTGCGATGAATATAAACAGACCTGAAACAAGTAATGCTAAAGTTAAATTTACAAGTGGAACAATAAGGTTTGAAACCCACCAAGGTACTTTGGATTTATCTACTGGCGCCATTAAACTACTCCTGCCATCAACAAACCTAGCTCACGGTCAGTTACATTTTTATTTTCTTTTTCACCAACTATCTTTCCGTCAAACATTACAACAATTCTATCCGACAATGAAAGCACTTCATCTAATTCAACAGATACCAAAAGTATAGCTGCTCCTCTGTCTCTCATGTCTATCAATCTTTGATGAATAAATTCAATTGCACCGATGTCTACACCTCTCGTTGGCTGACCAACTAATAATACTTTTGGATTTTCGTTTAGTTCTCTGCTTAAAATTATCTTTTGTTGATTGCCTCCAGAAAAATTGGATGTAATTAAGTTTGGCGATTGAGGTCTTACATCATACTCTTCCATAATTTTTTTAGAATGAGAAATTATATCTCTATGATTTAAAACAGATGATTTTGAAAATGGTTGTTGATCGTGGTAACCAAAAATTAAATTTTCATAGGCTTTAAAATCTGTAACTAGACCCATTCTCTGTCTATCCTCAGGAACATGTGCTAACCCTTTGTCTTTTAACTCCCTTGGATCTAAAAAATTTTGACTATCGGATACTTTTTTTCCTTCTAAATATATTTCTCCAGACTCAACCTTTCTTATACCAGAAAGAGCTTCTAATAATTCTGTTTGTCCGTTTCCAGTAACACCCGCTAAGCCTAATATTTCTCCTGATCGAATTTCTAAATTAACATTCTTTACTCTTGTTACATCCAGATCATCTTTAACTGTAAGATTCTTAACACTAAATAAAACCTCTCCTGCTTTTACCTCAGATTTATCAAGTCTTAGTAATACACTTCTACCAACCATCATCTCTGCTAATTGCTCTTTGTTAGTATTTTCTGTTTTTGTATGACCCACCATTTCACCCTGACGCATAACAGAAACTTCACTTGTTAAATCCATTATTTCAATTAATTTGTGTGTAATTAGAACTATTGTCTTACCTTCTTCTTTTAAGGATCGTAGTATTTTAAAAAGTTCATCAACTTCTTGAGGTGTTAAAACACCTGTTGGTTCATCAAGTATAAGAATTTCTGCACCTCTATAAAGTGACTTTAAAATTTCAACTCTTTGACGGAATCCAACTGATAAATCAGAAATGGTAGAATTAAGATCAATGTTTAATTTATATGTATCGCATAGATCTTTTAAATCTTTTTTTGCTTTTTCTAAATTTTTTCCAAATACGAGCTCACCTTCAAATCCCAGGATGATATTTTCTAGAACAGTAAAATTTTCAACCAACATAAAATGTTGGTGCACCATACCAATGCCATTGATAATTGAATCTTTAGGTGATCTAAGATTTATTTTCTTTCCATTAACCTTTATTGTTCCTGAGTTGGCTTGATAAAGTCCAAAAACTATACTCATTAACGTTGACTTACCTGCACCGTTTTCCCCAATTATTCCATGGATTGTTCCTTTGTTTATTTTAAGGTTGATATTCTTGTTGGCATGTACGTGGCCAAAAGATTTATTTATATTTGTTAGTTCTAGAATTGGTGAGACCATAAAATTTTAGATCTTAGGTCTCACCTGATGTTTAAAATATTTACGTTACTCTTGTGACCAATCAGCTACTTCCATAGAGCCGCTCACAATTTCTGATGCTGCTGCTTCTACAGCTGCTGCCATTTCAGAAGTTACCATGCCGTCTTCAGTAGCATAACCAACCATACCTTCTGCTAAACCAAGAATGTGAATTCCTGACTCGAAAGTACCAGCTTCTGTCTTTTGAGCTTGTTCAAAAATTGTTAAGTCCAAACGCTTTAACATAGAAGTAAGCATGTTACCTGGGTGCATCCAGTTTTGATTTGTATCAACCCCGATACCCATAATACCTGCATCAGCTGCTGCTTGAAGAACACCAATACCTGTTCCACCCGCTGCTTGATAAACAACATCTGCACCACCATCAATCTGTGCTTTTGTTAACTCTGCACCTTTAGTTGGGTTGTTCCACGCTTCCGGTGTTGTTCCAGTCATATTAGCTAAAACTGTAATGTTAGGATTAACATATTGAGCACCTTGCTCATAGCCTCCTTGGAACTTTCTAATTAAAGGAATATCCATTCCTCCAACAAATCCAATTGTTCCACTTTCAGATGCCATAGCCGCAATCATACCAACTAGGAATGAACCTTCGTGTTCCTTATAACAAGCTTGATAAATGTTGCTAGCTGGATCATCTACCCAACAAACATCCACTGCAACAAAGTTTGTATCCGGATAATCTGGAGCAACTGCCGCAACTGCGTCTGCTTGCGCAAAACCCATAGCTACGATTAGTGATGCGCCTCTATCTGCGATCTTACGCATACCTTGTTCAATTTGAGTGTTATTTGAAGCTTCAAATTCAACCATGTCCCATCCAAGCTCATTTTGCACTCTTAATGCGCTTTCGAAAGCTAGTTCGTTAAATGATTTATCGAACTTTCCTCCAGAGTCATATACAACTCCAATTTTGTTTGCATACGCACTTGAAGAGAAGACAAGAGCGAAAGAAACTGTAAAAATACTTAAAATTTTCTTCATACCAAAAATCCCCCTTAAATATGAATTATAGATATCTCATTGATAACATTTTCTTGATAAAAAAATGCATTAAAAAATGAGATTATGGATAAATAATAGGATTTTTTATGGATAACTTCAAGTACCCATGTACCTATCGCCTGCGTCACCTAAGCCCGGTACAATGAACTTATTTTTATTCAACTTTGCATCGATATTACATGTAAATATATGAATGCCTTTTTGCTTTTTTTGGATATTTTTTATACCTTCAGGAGCAGCTAGCAAAGAAACCAAAAATATATCCTTAATATTAACGCCTTTGTTTTTAATAAGGTTGATAGCTGCAATTGATGAATTACCTGTTGCTAACATTGGGTCTAGGATTAACACTTTTTTATTTTTTACTCTTGGAAGCTTAAAGAGGTATTCTACAGGTTCATAAGTTTGTTCGTCACGGTATAAACCTATATGACCTTTTTCAGCTTCCGGTAAAAATTTTGCAAAGCCCTCAAGTAATCCTAAACCAGCACGTAAAATTGGGACCAAAATGATGGGTTGACCCAAGACTGTACCACTCATTTTTTTTAGAGGTGTTTCTATTGTTTGTTTTTTAAAGGGAACGTATTGTAGAACGTCAGAAGCAATCAGGTAGCTAATTTCATTCATAGTTTGTCTAAAAACAGTATTTGATGTTTTTTTATTTCGCAAAATTGTTAATTTGTATTGAACGAATGGTGATTTAATTACTGTAATCATAAGAGATTACATATATAGAAATGCCACTGAGAGCAATGCGGTTATCAATTTATTTTTTAACATTAGTGTTTTTATCTAGCTGTACGACTATTGAAGTTGGAAGAGAAGTCGTTAAAGTTGGGGCGGTAGTAAAAGATAAAGTTGAAGAAACTATTATAAAAAAAGAACCAGAAATTATTGAAGATAAAACAATTGTTGAAGAACAACAAATTATCACTGAAGAAAAAGAAGAGGAAAAAACTATAGTTAAGGAGCAGCAAAGAATCGCAGAAATAAATTTCATGGGAAAACAACTTGCTGAGATTAAACAAAAACTGGGAAAGCCTAATTTAGCACGATCTGATGGATCAGTGCATATGATGCGATATGATAGTATTTCATGTAGGTTGTTTATCTTCTTTAATATAAACTCAAATATTAAGAGAGTAGAATATTTTGAATTTCGAGATTCTTTAGGAGAGCTTATAAATACAAAGAGCTCTATAGAAGAATGTTATAAAGAATACGACTTTACTAGCTAATTTCAACAAGCAAATCTTTGGTTTCCACATTATCACCAGATGCAACATTAATTGATTTGATTGTTCCACTTTTATCAGCGTTTATTGTAGTTTCCATTTTCATAGCCTCGATCACTAGTAACTTATCACCTTTAATCACCCTACTACCCGATTGAACAAATATTTTAGCAACTTGGCCTGGCAAAGGAGATCCGATATGATCCAAATTATTATCATCTGCTTTAGCTCTTTGTGTTATATTTTTTGAAAATTCTTTATTTTCTATATCTATTGTTCTTGGTTGTCCGTTAATTTCAAAAAACACGGAGCACTTTCCATTACTATTAACTTCACTTTTTGCTAAATATCTTAAGATAAGGTTTTTTCCTTTATCAATTTCTATCGTGTATTCTTTATCTTGTTGAGGACCATAAAAAAATAATTCTGTTGAAAGAATTGATGTATCACTAAACTCCTTAAAGTGATCAACATAATCTTTAAAAACTTTTGGATACATTAAGTAAGACGCTAGATGTGTTTGATTAATT
Organism: uncultured Alphaproteobacteria bacterium; assembly: GCA_902572735.1. Classification (GTDB taxonomy): domain Bacteria; phylum Pseudomonadota; class Alphaproteobacteria; order HIMB59; genus CACPNW01. The sequence continues at coordinate 172,997 of CACGGX010000001.1, read as the reverse complement.
TTCATCCCTATTTCATCTTCTAAATTTTTGGCTTCTTTATCTAAATCAACTGATTCTAAAATTTCCCCAGGTCTTTTTGTTAAAGGTTTAGTATCACCAAGAACTTTCTTTTGTAGTTCTTTTGGAAAGCCTCCTTGAGGTATACCAATCTCCCCTTTAAAAAATTCGATGACTGAAGCAGGAAAAGAAATTTCTTTTTTTGGGTCTAACACATCTTCTTTGGATAAATCATTAGCGATCATATAGAGCGCCATATCACCTACAATTTTAGAAGAAGGTGTAACTTTAACAATATCACCAAAAAGTTGGTTTACCTCTGCATATTTATTAGCAACCATTCCCCATTTATCAGTTGTAATTCCCAATGATCTCGCTTGTTCTTTTAAATTTGTAAACTGACCTCCGGGCATTTGGTGAAGATACACATCAGAACTTCCACCTTTAAAATCGGTTTCAAATGCATGATAATTTTGACGAACTTGTTCCCAATATAAAGATAGTGTTCTTATAGCCTCCTCATCAAGTTTTGGGTCTTGATGATTTTGTTTCATTATAGATACGATTGATCCAAGTGCAGGTTGTGATGTTAATCCACTCATTGAGTCAATTGCAAGATCAACGATATCTACCTTTTCTTCTATAGCAGCTAGAACTGAAGCTGATGAAGTACCAGATGTATCGTGAGTGTGGAAATGAATTGGAAGATCAGTTGTTTGTTTAATTTCGTTAACTAATTTTTTTATAGCATTAGGTTTTGCTAAACCTGCCATATCTTTAATGGCAATAATATGTGCTCCTGCTTTTTCTAAATCTTTAACTAGATCAATATAATATTTTAATGTATATTTTTTCTCATTTGGATCAGTTACATCATTTGTATAACAGATAGTTCCTTCACAAATTTTATTTTGATTGTGTACTTCATCAATTGCAACACGCATATTATCAATTAGATTTAACGAATCAAAAACTCGGAATACATCAATTCCAGCTTCTGCTGATTGTTGAATGAAATGTTTAACAACATTATCTGGATAATTTTTGTATCCAACAGCATTAGATCCCCTAAAGAGCATTTGTTTAAGAAGGTTAGGGGCCCTTTTATTTAATCTCGCTAATCTATCCCAAGGATCCTCTTTTAAAAAACGCATCGATGTATCAAACGTTGCACCTCCCCAACATTCTAATGAGAATAAGTTGCTTAGATTTTCACTATAATATTCAGCAATATTAACAAGATCATCAGTTCTCATTCTTGTAGCTAGAAGTGATTGGTGTGCATCCCGCATTGTTGTGTCAGTAATTAGGGTATGGGGTGTTTCTTTTATTTTTTTTGCAAATTTTTCTGGGCCTAAAGTTTGTAAATCCTTTACATAATTATTTTTTTCACTTTTAATGTTTGAAATAGGAACTTGAACTTCTACAGTCGAATTATTACTGACTCTTCCAGAAATATCATTGTGTCCATTTACAATTATATTTCCAAGATAAGATACGATTTTTGATGCTCGATCTTTTTGAGGATTATAAGCATAGAGTTCTTTTTTAGTATCAACAAAATTTGTATTATAGTTTCCTTCAAGGAAGTCTTTATTGTTAATAAGAGACTCAAGAAATACTAAATTTGTTTTAACACCTCTGATTCTAAATTCTCGTAAAGCCCTATCCATTCTTTTAATACAGTCGTCTTGATGCTTTGCCCAAGTTGTTACTTTTACAAGTAAAGAATCATAATACGGTGTGATGATAGAACCAGCAGAAGCATTTGCTGCATCTAGTCTCACTCCAAAACCAGCTGCCGAGCGGTAAGTCATTATCTTTCCATAATCGGGCATAAAATTATTAAGCGGATCTTCGGTAGTAACTCTACATTGAATAGCAAATCCATTTAGATGAATGTCTTCTTGTTTAGGAAGTGCTGGGTGATCACCAATTTTTTCACCTTCTGCGATTTTAATTTGAGCTTTTACAATATCAATACCAGTTACTTCTTCAGTTACTGTGTGTTCAACTTGAATTCTCGGGTTAACTTCAATGAAATAAAATTCACCAGACTTTTTATCAAATAAAAATTCAACAGTTCCTGCGCCAAAGTATTTAACTTGTTTTGCAATTTTAATAGAAGCGTTACAAATTTCTTCTCGAGTTTTATTTTCAAGAAAATGTGCAGGTGCTCTTTCAATAATCTTTTGATGCCTTCTTTGAAGAGAACAATCTCTTTCAAAAAGATGTATAATATTTCCGTATCTGTCACCTAAAATTTGAACTTCAATGTGCGCAGCATCTTCTAAAAATTTTTCTATAAATACTTCATCTTTTCCAAAAGCTTTAAGTGACTCACTTTGAGCAGTTGTAATTTGATCGATTAATTCGTTACTTGATCTAACAACACGCATTCCTCGACCACCACCACCCCAACTAGCTTTAACAATTACTGGATAACCAATTTTCTCAACTTCTTTTTCAACACTTTTTAAATTTTCTTTTGTTACAAGAACAGACGGAACGGTGCCTACCTTTGCTTCTTCCGCAACTTTTTTAGCTTCAGTTTTATTTCCAAATCTTTTTAGTATTTCTTTACTAGGTCCAATGAATGTTATGTCATTTTTTTCACATTGCTCAGCTAGTTCAGGACTCTCAGATAAAAATCCATAACCTGGATGGATAGCATCAACCTTTGCATCTTTAGCAATTTTGATAATCGAGTCTATGTCCAAATATGCTTGAATTGGACCTTTGCCTTCACCTACTAAATAACTTTCATCCGTTTTAAATCGGTGAATTGCGAAACGATCTTCTTTAGAATAAATAGCAGCTGTTTTAATACCAGACTCTTCAGCAGCTCTAAAAATTCGAATAGCAATTTCACTTCTGTTTGCTGCTAAAATTTTACTAATCTTTTTCATCAAGCCACCATTAAATAAGGATTATTACTTAATATTTTTTCGGGGATGCATCTATATGTTCCTTACTAAATTAGCAAGAGATCAAAGGAATTTAGCCATTTTTTAGGATTTGGAAGCAATTATAAATTGATAATAAACTGCTAATTATCAATTTAACATCTGTGCACATATGTCCCTTTATCAGAAAGGTTATTTTATATTAATGTAAATTATGAATTCATTAAATGAAAATATAAGACCCTATCAAAGCTGTTCTAAATCAGTCTTTTTAGTTTTAGGAATTATTTTTATAAGTTGGATTTCACTATTCTCTACTTTTCTTATTGTACAAGGTGCATGGCCTGTATCTATATTTCTTGGACTTGAATATCTGATAATTTTTTATTTAATACGTTTATATTTCAAAGAAAAAAATATAAAGGATGAAATTTACATTAATCAAAAAGAAATATCTATAAGAAAATATAAAGGTGATAAACTTTTACATTCATCTAAATTCAGCACTTACTGGTCTAAAGTTTTTTTTACAAAATTTAAAAATACTTCCAAGTTATCAATTAGAGAGTCAGATAAAGAAACTGAAGTTGCAACTTTCTTGCATGCTGATTTAAAAGAGGGTTTATATTTAAGAATTAAAAAACAATTAAATTTATATTAATTTTTTTTAAAACTTTTAAAAATATTATTTACGAAATTTTGTTCATTCCATTCTGATGGCCCAGATCCTATTCTTGTTATTATTAAGTCATAAGATGGTATAATATAACATCTATTAGAGTTGTATCCTTCCAAAGCATAAGTGTCTCTTGGTAAAGATGGCCATCGAAGGCCGTCTGAATTTATCCAAAATTGATATCCGTAAGATGAATTTAAATTTTGTGATTTTGTAGTTGCTAGGTCTATATAATCTGAAGATAATATTTTAATATTATTCCATTGTCCTTTTTTGAGCATGAAATATCCAAAGCGTGATAAATCTCTGGCTGAAATGTGAAGACCAACATGCGATGAGGTAAATGGACCTAAAAAATTTCCACCGCCGTGAATATCCCAACTAGCGTTCTCTATACCAATTATTCTAAAAAGTTTTTCATATAAATATTCATGAATATTTTTTTTTGTTATTTCAAAAAAAACAAATGAAAGTAAAGCCACTGCTGGATCAGAATATTCCCATTGTTTTCCAGGTTCAGAAGATAAAATATCGACTGACTTTCCATATCTATTCTCACATTTTCCAATAGCAAATTCAAATGGACCATTTTGAGGTCCAGTCACTAAGCCATAAATATCATTATTTTCTCCTTTTAAACCTGAAGTCATAGACAATAAATGGTGTAAATTGATATTTTTTTTTCTTGAGTCGTTTTTTATAAAATCTTTTGGAAGAAAATTGTAGATAGGTGTTTGTAAATTTATATCTAAATTTTTTTTAGATTTATTTTTTTTTATTTCTTCTAATAAAAACATCCATGCAATTCCAGTGAATGATTTTGTACAAGACCATATATCAAAACGACTTTGCGGCAATGTCATGAAACTATGATTTTCATAAACTAAATAGCCATCTTTAATAATGACTGTACTTTGAGGATGGTTTCCAAAAAACAATTGTTGGCGTTTTATTTCTAGTTCAATTAAATTAAAATTGATATTTAGTAATTTTGATGCGTGATCAGTTGATATGAGTCTCCAGCCGCCCTCAATTTCTCTATTAGGAAAGTATGAAATATCTTTACTCATACATTAAAATTTCAAGATATTTATTTTAAAGAAATCAAATCATTCATAGAAAAAAATCCCATTTTTTTCTTTGATACAAATACTGCGGCATCAATAGCGCCTGTTACAAAAATTGATCTGTTATTAGCCTTATGCACTAAATCTATTCTGTCATTTGACCCTATAAAACTTACTGTGTGCTCACCTGCAATTTCACCACCTCTTGTTACAGAAAAACCAATGTCGCCTTTTTTTCTAGATATTAGTTTTTTTGTACGATCTAAAACTTTTGAGTTATTTAACTTAGTTTTTCTACCTTCAGCAGCATACTCGCCAAGAGATAATGCAGTTCCAGAAGGGGCATCTTTTTTATGTTTGTGATGAGTCTCAGCAATTTCAATATCATAATCAGTATCTTTTAAGGCTGATGCTGTTTGTTTTACTAAGTTAAATAGTAAGTTAACACCCAAGCTCATGTTAGAAGACATGAGTATCGGTATTTTTTTAGAATAACTTTTTACTTTCTTTTTTTGTGCGTCTGTCATTCCAGTTGTACCAATAACAACTGCCGTTTTATTTGCTGAAGCGATTTTAAGATTATCTAAAGTGGACTCAGGTGTTGTAAAATCAATTATGACATTTGCTTCTTTGATTAACTGAGCTGCATTAGCTGTAACCAATTTTGCAGAGTTTATACTTGAAACTTTGTTTAAGGGTTTGTTTATATTTTTATGTTTTTTGTGTTCAAAACCACCGACAAATTCTAAATTTTTATTTTGTAAAATTTGTTTTGATATTTCCTGACCCATTCGGCCAAGACAACCTGCAACTGCTATTTTAATTTTTGCCATAAAAACTTCTTATACTTTGGTGATTGTAAGTTGAAAAGAAATTAAGTTAAATCTTCCCAGACTTCTTTTAATTTTGAGAAAAAACCTTGCGATTTTGGGCTATGTTTTTTTGATGTTCCACCTTCATTTTCGAACTCTCTTAAAATGTCTTTTTGTTTACTATTTAGATTGACTGGTATTTCAACGTTTGCCTGTACATACATATCTCCACGTCTACTTTGTCGAAGTATACTCATTCCTTTACCACGTAGTCTAAATTGCGTTTCAGATTGAGTTCCCGCTGGAATATTAAGTCTGGCTTTTTTTCCCTCTATTGTTGGTACTTCTATTTCGCCACCTAAAATAGCAGTAGTGATTGAAATTGGTATTTCACAGAATAAATTTTCTTCTTCTCTTTCAAAGAGTTTGTCCTTTTGAACTTCAACAAAAATATATAGATCCCCATTTCCTGCACCTCTTTCACCAGGTTCACCTTCACCAGCTATGCGAATTCTTGTACCTGTATCAACACCAGCAGGAATAGTAACAGAAATTGTTTTCTGTTTTTTAATATTTCCCGTTCCAGAACATTTAAGACACGGATTTTTTATACTTGAACCTTCTCCGCCACATGTAGGGCATGGTCTTTCAATTGAAAAGAAGCCTTGTTGTGATCGAACTTTACCTGCACCACCACAAGTAGAACAGGTACTTGGTCCAGATTTATCTGCACTTCCAGTTGCTGCACAGGCATCACAACCAACATAAGTTGGAATTCTTATTTGTGGTTTCTTTCCAGTGAAAGCTTCGAATAGAGAGACGGACATATTATAACGAAGATCACTTCCTCTTTGTGCTCCTCGTCTTCTTGATGATTGTCCTCCAAAACCTCCACCAAAGAACTCTTCAAAGATATCAGAAAAGCCACCTGCAAAATCTCCAAAGCCTTGAGCTCCACCCATTCCACCTTGTTTGAAAGCGTCATGTCCATATTGATCATAAGCTGATCTTTTTTCTGAATCTTTTAAAACTTCATAAGCAGCAGCAGCTTCTTTGAATTTTCTTTCTGCAGTTTTGTCATCCTTGTTACGATCAGGATGATATTTCATGGCTTGTTTTCTATAAGCTTTTTTTATTTCATCTTCACTGGCATTTCGTTGAACGCCTAGTATCTCATAGAAATCTTTATCAGCCACATCTCCTCCTTATAAAAATTATGGAGCGTTAATCTTTTTTATCTTCGTCTACTTCTTCAAATTCTGCATCTACAACCTTTTCATCTTTTGTATTATCAGCTGATGGTTCAGCACCAGATGGATCAGGTTGAGGTCCAGCACCTTGTGGGTTTTGTTTATAAATTGCTTCACCCATTTTAAGAGATGACTGAACAAGTGCTTCAGTTTTAGATTTTATAGCTTCTAAATCCTCGCCATCTTTTACTTTCTTAAGCTCTTCAATATCCTCTGTGATTTTATTTCTATCAGCTTCAGGAATTTTATCTCCGTGCTCTTTTAAGTTCTTTTCAGTTTCATTAATTAAACTATCAGCATGGTTTCTAGTATCAACAGCTTCTCTTTTCTTTTTGTCAGCTTCAGCATTTTCTTCTGCCTCTTTGACCATTTTTTCAATCTCTTCATCTGATAATCCGCCAGAGGCCTGGATCTTGATTTGTTGTTCTTTACCAGTTGATTTGTCTTTAGCCGAAACGTTTACAATACCATTTGCATCAATATCAAAAGTTACTTCAATTTGTGGCATTCCTCTTGCAGCAGGTGGAATACCCACTAGATCAAACTGACCTAGCAATTTATTATCAGCAGCCATTTCTCTTTCACCTTGAAACACTCTAATAGTTACTGCACTCTGATTATCCTCAGCTGTAGAAAATACCTGGCTCTTCTTTGTTGGGATAGTTGTGTTTTTATCAATAAGTTTTGTAAATACACCGCCAAGTGTTTCAATACCAAGTGATAAAGGTGTAACATCAAGTAATAATACATCTTTGACATCACCTTGTAATACGCCTGCTTGAATAGCAGCACCAGATGCTACAACTTCATCGGGGTTAACACCTTTATTAGGCTCTTTACCAAAGAAGTTTTTTACTATCTCTGTTACTTTAGGCATTCTTGTCATACCACCAACTAAAATAACATCATCGATTTCTGCGGCTTGCAATCCAGCATCTTTAAGTGCCATTTCACAAGGTTTTAAACTTTGGTTTAAAAGTTCACCTACGATAGCTTCTAGTTTTGCTCTTGATAATTTAATCGTTAAATGTTTAGGACCAGATTGATCAGCTGTTATGAATGGTAAGTTAACTTCTGTTTCAGTTGAACTTGATAATTCAATTTTTGCTTTCTCAGCAGCCTCTTTCAAACGTTGAAGGGCAAGTTTATCTGATCGTAAATCAATACCATTATCTTTTTTGAATTCGTCAGCAAGGTAATCAATAATTTTAAGATCAAAATCTTCACCACCAAGATGCGTATCACCATTGGTTGATTTAACTTCAAAAACACCGTCACCAATTTCTAAGATAGAAATATCAAATGTACCTCCACCAAGATCATAAACAGCAACTGTGCCTGTTTTCTTTTTATCTAAACCATATGCTAACGCTGCAGCAGTAGGCTCATTAATAATTCTTAAAACTTCTAGTCCGGCTATTTTCCCAGCATCTTTTGTTGCTTGTCTTTGAGCATCATTAAAATAAGCAGGAACTGTTATAACTGCTTGTGTAACAGTGTCTCCTAAATAAGACTCTGCTGTCTCTTTCATTTTTTGTAAAATAAATGCACTAATTTGACTTGGGCTATATTTGTCACCACGTGCTTCAACCCAAGCATCGCCGTTATCACCTTTTACTATTTTATAAGGTACTAATCCGCTATCAGACTTAACAGCTTCATCCTCAAATGTTCTTCCGATTAATCTTTTTATGGCAAATAAAGTATTTTCAGAATTAGTTACTGCTTGTCTTTTAGCTGATTGTCCAACAAGTTTTTCTTTTGTATCAGTGAATGCTACCATTGACGGTGTTGTTCTTCCGCCTTCAGAGTTTTCAATTACTTTTGCTTCCTTACCGTCCATTACTGCAACGCAGGAGTTTGTAGTACCTAAATCAATACCAATTACTTTTGCCATATTTTTATCCTCTTTGCTTAATTATTTACCAATCATCATTGGCTACATTAAATATGGGAAAAAAGTTTTAAAATACAAGGATGTTTGGTATTTATATTAAAAAAACAAGTAATTTAGGGGTTTTTATGATTATTCTTTACTCTCGTTTTCAGAATTGCCTTCTTCTTTTTCTTGTTTAGGCTTTTCTGTTTTAGCGAGTGGTTTTTTGGAAACACCAACCATAGCTGCTCTGAGCAATCGGTCATGCATTGTATAGCCAGATTGGACTTCTTGTACTACTGTTCCTTCTTCAACTTCATTATTTTCAACTTCCATCATTGCTTGATGAAAGTTATGATCAAATTTTTGATTTAAAGTTTCAATTTTTTTGACTCCGTGTTTTTCAAGAGTACTTTTGTATTCTTTAAGCACCATTTTTAAACCATCGATAAGATTTTTTATACTTTCTGGATGATTTTCATCTTCTGGTAGAGCATTTAGCGCTCTTTCTAAATTATCTCCAGGCGATAGAATATCTCTTGCTAAATTTATACTACCAAACTTTATTGTTTCAACTTTTTCTCGTTCAAATCTTTTTCTAAGATTTTCCATTTCAGCAAGTACTCGGATTTTTTCTTCTTTTAGTGTTTCAATTTCCTTTTCTAAATTGTCTTCTTCTGAATTTTTATCTTCGCTTGTCTCTTCTGAATCTGTGTTTTCTTGACTATCATTATTATCTTCTTCAGTTTCAATATTCTCAGAATCAGGTTCTATAATTTTTTCTTGTTGGTTATCTTTTTCTTTTTTTTCAACCATTAATCAATCACCTTTCCAATAATTTTAGACGTATAGTCAACCAGCGGAACTATTTTGGAGTAGTTTAATCTTGTTGGCCCAACTACACCTATAGCGCCAATGATTTCTTGTTCATTATTTTTATATGGGGCCATTACCATAGAAAGACCAGAGTGTTTAAACAAAAAATTTTTAGATCCAATAAAAATTTGAACTCCTTTTGCTTTTCCTGCTGTTTCTAATATATCTACAAAACTAGATTTTTTCTCAATTTCATCAAAAAGATTTCGTATTTGATCTAAGTCTTTAGAAACAATTTCATCTTTTAATAAATTTGATTGACCATGTAGAAAAATATAAGGATTTTTAGTATTAGGCTGAGTTTCAATAATACCTTGTTGAATTAGTTTTGATGAAATTAATTCTAACTCATTTTGTGAATTTTTTATTTCTGTTTGTATTAATCTTTTAATTTGAGAAATGTTTTTATTAGTAAACTTTGTCGTAAGGTAGTTTGAAGCCTGTATTAATAATGAACTATTATATTTACCACTATCTTCAATGATGCGGTTTTCTACTTCTCCATTTTCGTAAGCAAGAATAAGCATTAATTGACTACTATTTAATCTTATAAACTCAACGTGCTTTAAGTTTTTTTGAAATTTTGGTGCGATAACTATTCCAGCATAACTTGATAATCCTGAAATAGCCTTAGAAGCTACATCGAGAACCTCTTCATAGGATTTGCCCTTAGTTAAGCACTGCTGTTTAATATTTTCTTTATCTACTTTCGATATTCTTCCAAATTCCAACAGACCATCAACAAAAAATCTCATTCCTTTTTCAGTAGGCATTCGCCCAGCTGATCTGTGTGGGGCATATAGAAGTCCTTCTTTTTGCAAATTAGACAGTATAGATCTAATTGATGCTGAGGAAAGATTTAAGCCTCCCATCTTCATAATTGTTTCTGAACCTGCTGGAGATCCAGTTTTAAGATATGACTCAACTAATTTTTTGAAAATTAATTTCGATCTATCATTAATTTGTGCATATACATTATCAGACATAAGAATTTTATTTAAAAAAAATATTTATCTACTATTATTAAATTTATATGAGAAAAGATAGATCCTTCAATCAAATGCGTGAAATATCATTTGAGAAAAACGTGAATATTCATGCCGATGGTTCATGCTTAGTAAAATTTGGAAATACACATGTCCTTTGTCTTGCAACAATTGATGAAAAAGTTCCTCATTGGTTAAAGAATACTGGCAAGGGTTGGGTTACAGCAGAATATGGAATGCTGCCAAGGTCTACAAATACAAGAATGGATAGAGAGGCGGCAAAAGGAAAACAATCTGGTAGAACGCAAGAAATACAAAGGTTAATTGGGCGTAGCTTAAGATCAATTGTTGATCTTTCAAATCTTGGAGAACGTCAAATAAAAATAGACTGTGATGTAATTCAAGCAGATGGTGGGACAAGAACTGCTTCTATCAGTGGTGGTTTTATTTCTTTATATCTAGCAATAGAAAAATTAAAGAATAATTATAATCTTCAAAAACCAATTATCAAAAACTTCATAGGTGCAGTATCAACTGGCATAGTGGAAAATAAAGCATTATTGGATCTAGATTATAGGGAAGACTCCGAAGCTCAAGTAGATGCAAATTTTGTGATTTGTGATTCAGATGAAATATCTGAAATACAAGTTACTGGTGAAGAATTTTTCTTCAATGACAATCAATTTAATGAAATATTTTCACTAGCAAAAATTGGGGTTAAAGAAATAATTTCCAAACAAAAAGAGGCTTTGAAATAAATTGAAGAAATTATTATTTTTCTCAAATAATAAAAATAAAATAATTGAAATTAAAAAAATTTTTAACAATTTTAATCTAGAACTTCTTTCTTTAAATGATCTAAACATAAGTGAAGAACCAGAAGAAAATGGTCAGACATTTGAAGAAAATGCAAAAATAAAATCAGACTACGGATTTATTAAAACCGGTATTCCCTGTTTTGCAGATGACTCAGGCATATGTATTGAAAGTTTAAATTGGAAACCAGGCGTTCTTTCAAAAAGATTTTTAAATAAATTTAAAAGTAATGAAGCTTGTTTTGACAATATTATTCAAAGTACTAAAAAAAACAGTAAACAAAATGCTTACTTTAAAACTTCAATAAGCCTAACAATTAAAGATAATCAAAATGTAATATTTAATGGAAAAATTGATGGAAAAATTTCTGAACAAGCTAAAGGTGGGTTTGGTTTTGGTTATGATCCAATTTTCATTCCTAAAAATTATAACAAAACATTAGCTGAGTTAAGCACTCAAGAAAAAAATAAAATTAGCCATAGGTCTATAGCTGTAAAAAAATTAATTAGCTTTTTATCTAATTAATTACAACAGCATTTCCACTATCTATCATTAATATATCAAGGTCTCTTTTGATAATATTATTTTTAAAATAAAAATTTCCATCTACACCATCAAATTTTTTATTTGGATTATTTAAAAGTTTGATTAAATCTCTTAGCTTATATTCTTTATTGTATATGAAATTTATTAAAGCAATTAAATCATACGGGAGTGTAGAAGTTCTTAAAAACTCTTCATCATATATTTCCATATAATTATTAATTAAATTTATTCTCCTTTTCTCTGATATTCCTGGAAATATTGCTCTTTGCAATGAAGGTTCGTAGAAAAAAGTTTTATCATCTATTACTCCAGTGCCCATAAACTGTACAATTTTAGGATCAATATCGTAGAATGGAAGAAGAGGTGCAACTTGTAACAAGTTTAAACCATAATCGGCAATCAGCACATGAGTAAAATCATAATCATTTGTAGTTTTAAATTTTTGTAATTTATTTAATCTTTTTTTTGATTTTTCGTCTTTTTTAGAAGATAAAATTTTTTTTTGTCTGTTTAATTCATATTTTCTTAACTCATATTTCCCCAATTCTTTTATTGATTCTCTAACATTTGATAAATCTTCTCTATATGAAGATCTGTTTACCAATATAGCCTTGCTTTCAAAAATTATATCATCAATAAAACTGTTTATTAGATATCCATATTCATTTTCAGGGTAAAGCAGAGCTACTTTTGCACCATCATTTAAATATGATAATAATTCTGAAACTTCATTTTCGGGAAAAAAATTAAATAAATAAATACAATCTTTAGCAAGTGAAGATTTAGAGGAAAACGAAAAGAAAATAACTTCATGGTTACAAAAAGTGTTTATTGATTTTGTATATTTTGATTGGATTGGACCCAAGAATAGTCGTCCAGGAGAAAGATTGGCTTCTACAATATCGACTAAGTCTTTGTTGGTTTCAAAAAATTCAATTTGTAAATTTATATTCTTTACTCCTAAGTTGTAAATTCCTAACTCAAAAGTATTTATAAATTGTTTTGTTGTTTTTGGATCATCATCTTTTGCAAATAAAGCAATTATTGTTTTATCTAAGACAGCATTGTTTAAGAACTCATTGTTTTTATTTTTATTATCTTGCTTTTTTTCAATCACATTATCAGCACTTTTAACTGTTACTATTTTTTCAGATATTCTATTTTCCTGAGTATTATTAGGAGATTGTTTAGATAAATTTACTGGAGTACATGAGATTAAAAATATAAATATACACAAAATGAATAACTTTATTAATGGTCTGTCAATCGTAGCTACACCTATTGGTAATTTAGAAGACATAACTTATCGAGCCGTTAATATCCTTAGAGACTGTGATATTGTTATTTGTGAAAATCCTAAACATTCACTTAAACTACTAAATAAATTAGGCATTAAAAAGAAATTAATTGGCTTACATGATTATAATGAACAGAGAATCATAGATCAGATTAAACGTTTTATAAAAAGTAAAAAATGTGTTCTTATTTCCGACGCGGGATCTCCACTTATTTCTGATCCTGGTTATAAACTCGTACAATATTGTATAGAAAACACTATTAGCATTACATCTATACCTGGTCCCTCATCTGTTATATCCAGCTTGCAATTATCTGGATTGCCTATAACAGAATTTGCTTTTTTTGGTTTTATACCAAAGTCTAGAAAAAAGATAGAGGATCTTGTTAATGAAATTTCTAAAGAAAAAAAGACGTCTGTATTTTTTGTTTCAAATCATAAATTGATTATTTTTTTAGAATGTTTGGAAAACATTATTCCTGATAGATCAATTTCAATATGTAAAGAACTTACAAAAGTAAATGAGTTTGTTTTTAGAGGATTTCCAAAGAAAGTAAAAAATGACATGCTTCAATATAAAGAAAGTACAAAGGGTGAGTTTGTTGCTGTTATTGATAAATACACATCAAAAAATCAGGAATTTGATGAAATTGAATTGTACAAGGATGAGTTAAAAAAAATGAGTAAAAAATTTTCTTTGACCGACATCGTCGAAATAGTACATAAATTTACAAAAATTAATAAAAACAAAATTTACAAATGGTTGTTGAAATTAAAAAAATAACTAAAATTTTACTTATTCCTATAATTTTAATTTTTACATCAATTAACTATGGATGTTCACCTGCAGGTGTTCTTGCAACAGGTGGTGGTAGTGCTATGGTTGTGGCTGAAGGAGAAAGATCTCTTGGAACAGTAATTGATGATGCTACAATTAAAGTAAACATTGCAGCTAAGTTTCTAAATGCCGATAATAATCTTTTTGTAAATATAAATACAAGCACTTTAGAAGGAAGAGTATTATTAACTGGTTTAGTAGATACTCAAGAAATACGAATTGAAGCAGTAAGGTTGGTTTGGGAAGTTGAAGGCGTAAAAGAAATTATAAACGAAATAGAAATTGGAAATAGATCGACATTAAAAGATTATGCTAGTGATTTGTGGATTAATACACAAGCAAGAGCTATTGCGGCAAAAACTATAGGAATTAAAGCGATTACATTTAATTTCGAGACTATACAGGCAAAAATTTATGTTGCTGGTATAACAAAAAGACCTGATCTTTTAGAAGAAATGATAGAAGCGCTTAAAAATATAAAGGGCGTTAATGAGATTGTTAACTACGTAATAATTAAAGATAAATAAAAGTTATTTTATAATTTCAATTTTTTCACCCGCTAATATATGAATATGGAAATGTGGCACTTCTTGACCTCCATCTTCTCCTGAGTTGGTAATTAATCTATAACCACTTTTTTCAACATTGAGTTTATTAATTACTAGCTGAACATTTTTAAAAAAAGAGATAATGATCTCATTTTCAGCATTTTTTATAAATTCAGAAAAAGATGAACAAGGAAATTTAGGTATGCCTAAAACATGTATTTTTGCTTGAGGATTAACATCGTTAAAAAATAAACTTACATCATCTTCATAAACTTTATCACAAGGTATTTCTTTTCTTAATATTTTTGCGAAAATATTACTTTCGTCATACATTTTAATTTACTTTCTTTTGTCAAGTTCTTTGTGAATTTCATTAATAGTAATTTTTTTTGATTTTAACAAAATAAGAAGATGATAAATTACATCAACAGCTTCTTCTATTGTTCTTTTTTTTGATCCTTTTAAAAAATCTATTATTAATTCAGATGATTCTTCTCCAAATTTTTGAGCTATTTTTTTTGGCCCTAACTTTAATAACTTATTGGTATACGAATTTTTTTTTCTTGTTTGTACTCTATTATTTATAATTTCATTTAAGTCTTCAATTTTCATAAAATTTAATCTCTAATGCTTATATTTTTATCTTTTAAGTATTCCTTTACTTCTTTAATGCTAATTTCATTAAAATGAAAGACTGAGGCCGCTAATAATGCATCTGCTTTGCCTTTAACTACACCGTCATAGAAATGATCTAGAGTTCCAACTCCACCGCTAGCTATAACTGGTATCTTTATAAATTCTGATACTTTACCCAGTAGTTCATTATCAAAGCCAGATTTTGTGCCATCCTTGTCCATTGATGTTAAAAGAATTTCCCCAGCTCCTAGTTCTTGAGCTTTTTCTATCCAGCTTAAAGCAAGTAAATCAGTTTTCTTAGTCCCACCATGAGAATAAACAAACCAATCATTATTGTGTTTTTTTGCATCAACAGCCACAACAATGCATTGGTTTCCAAAATACTCAGAAGCCTCTTTAATGATACTGGGATTTTTAATTGCTGCAGAATTTATAGAAACTTTGTCGGCGCCAGCTTTAAGTAAGGCTTGTATATTTTCTATTGATGAAATTCCACCGCCAACTGTAAGGGGGATAAAAACTTCGTTTGCAGTTTTTTTAACTACATTGATCATAGTATCTCTATTTTCTAATGATGCGCTAATATCTAAAAAACATATTTCATCAGCCCCATTATCAGAATAGTGTTTTGCTTGTTCAACGGGATCTCCTGCATCAATTAAATTTAAAAAATTTATACCCTTTACAACCCTTCCATCTTTGACGTCCAGGCATGGGATGATTCTTTTTTTTACCATTTTAGTTTAAAATTTTTTGCGCTTCTACTAAATCAATTTTTCCTTCATAGAAAGATTTACCTGAAATTATTCCTTCAATGTTTTTTGTGTTAAGTTTTTTTAAATTTATTAGATCGGAGTAATCTGTTAAACCGCCAGCAATTATAATTTTTTTATTAAATTTTTTAATTAGGTTTATTTTTTTTATAAAATTATTAACAAAATCCAAATTTAAACCCTTTAGCATTCCATCATTTTGAATATCAGTAATTATATATCCTTTAATTTTTGAGCTAGTATAAATATCAAGAATATCTTGTATTTTCTTTCCTGAGTTTTCATCCCACCCTTTAATCATTATGTTATCTTTAAAAATATCTAATGATATATATACTTTATCTGCATACTTATTTGACAAATCTATAACTTCATTTGGTTTTTCAACTGACATTGAACCAATAATCAAATTATTTATTCCTACCTCAAAATATTTTTTTGCTAAATCTAAATTTCTAACACCACCCCCTAATTGTATTGGTATTGAAGTTGATTTTCTAATATTCTTTATTGTTTCAAAATTAACATTTGGTCTACCAAAAGCTGCATCTAGATCAACCAAGTGAAGTTTTTTACAACCAACTTTTTCAAAGTAGATAGCTTGTTTTTCTGGGTCTTCATTGTAAACAATGCTGGAGTTATCTTTCCCTTTGGAAAGTCTAACGCATTTATTATCCTTTAAATCTATGGCCGGTATAATTTGCACTATAGATTTTTATAATAATAATAACCTTTTATAAAGCTTCCATTAATATAGGCATAATATGGGTTTTCACCCCACTTAGTATAACTTTTACCTGTAAAAAGTTTTATTGCTACATCTTGTGTTTCTCTAACGGCTAACTGCAAAGATTTTATATTGTCTTCTTTTGCAATTTGTTCAGTGTAGTCAATCATTGTTTTGGCTAAACCGTAACCTCTTGCCCATGGGGCAACAAATTGTCTTCTTATACGAGCAATATTTTTCCTAGACTCAATATTAGGAGCCTCATACGCTAATTGAAGGGTCCCGGCTATAACTCCGTTAAGTCTTCCAACAATAAGTTTGATATATTTATCATTAGTTCTTTTAGTCCAATAATCTATTAAAATATCTCTTGTGGGAACTCTTAACCAACCAAATCCGCCCCCGGCTTTAATCGCTTGTTCAGTGATATTACAAAGATCTGCCAAATCTACATCTGTAAGTGTTTCAATATTATCAACTGAAATATTAATTTTTTCTTTTAGTTGTGTAGACATGTTATACTCCAATAAATTCTTTTAGTAAGTTTAATCCTTGGGAGGAACTTTTTTCAGGATGAAACTGCACGCCGTATATATTTTCTTTTCCAACTATTGAAGTAAAATTTGTTCCGTACTTAGTTTCAGCCAAAATATTGTCTTTATCAGCACATTCGAAATAATATGAGTGAACAAAGTAATAGTCATTTTTAGTTGAGATTAAGTTATTATATTTTGAATTTGTTGGTATTACCAAGTTCCACCCCATATGAGGAAGTTTTAAATTATCTCCTGGCAATAATTTAATTTGACCGTCTATCCAACCTAGACCTTCATGATCTCCATTTTCTTCACTCTTCTTAGCTAGCATTTGCATACCAACACATATCCCCAAAAATGGTTTCTTTTTTATTAATGCAAACTCAGAAAGCTCATCAATCAATCCATCTGTTTTTTTTAAACCATTCATGCATGTAGAAAAGGCTCCTTGACCAGGTAAAACGATGTGGGTTGAGTTTTTTACATCATTTATTTTTTTTGAAATTAAAACTTCAACATCAATATTGTTATCTTTTGCTATTTTGATAAAAGATTTTTGTGCAGACAAAACATTGCCTGAGCCGTAATCGACAATAGTGATCTTTTTCATTAAAAATTAAAGAGTGCCTTTTGATGATGGTATGTTATCTTTTCTTCTGTTATCAATTTCGACAGCAAATCTTAAACTTTTGGCAAAAGCCTTAAAGCATGATTCAATGATATGGTGATTGTTTTTTCCATACAAATTTTCGATATGTAAATTACATTTAGATTCATTTGAAAAGGCTTTAAAAAATTCATGGAATAGCTCAGTGTCCATTTCACCAATTTTTTTTAATCCAAGATTTACATTCCATACAAGCTCAGGCCTTCCGCTTAAATCAATAACACATCTTGATAAACATTCATCCATCGGAACATATGAAAAACCATATCTATTTATTCCTTTTTTATCATCTAGTGCTTTGTTTATAGCCAAAGCAATTGAGTAAGCAGTATCCTCAACTGAATGGTGAAGATCAACATTAGTGTCTCCTTCACATTTTAAATCTATATCTAACAAGCTGTGATGAGATAATAATTCCAACATATGATCAAAAAAACCAATTTGTGTTGAAATTTTAGATTGGCCAGTTCCATCTAAGTTAACTTCACAACTTATCTTGGTTTCTCTAGTATTTCTTTCAACTTTACCTTTACGCATTTTTGCCTAATATCAGTGAAATATGATTTATTCTAGGTAAATTACTTGATAAAAATAATTAAATAGCCATCTTATGAATCAATGAAAAAAAACATCATTAAATCAACAACTATTGTAGGAATTAGAAAAGATAATCTTGTCGTTATTGCAGGTGATGGTCAGGCTAGTCTTGGTAATACTGTAATGAAGTCTAATGTTAAAAAAATTAGAAGGCTTGGTGCTGATGAAACTGTTATATCTGGTTTTGCAGGTTCTACTGCAGATGCATTTGCTTTATTTGAAAGATTAGAGGGAAAATTAGATCAATATAAGAACCAACTTAAAAGAGCTTGTGTTGAATTAGCTAAAGATTGGAGAACGGATAGGTATCTTAGAAGATTAGAAGCAATGATGATCGTAGCTGATAAGGATGTAAGTTTATTGTTATCTGGTACTGGTGATGTAATTGAATCAGATGATGGAATACTTGCAATAGGTTCTGGGGGTCCATATGCAAATAGTGCTGCTAAAGCATTAATGAAAAATACAAAAATGAATGCGAAAGAAATTGCTTTAGAATCACTCAATATTGCTGCAGATATTTGTATTTATACAAACCATAATATTATTTCAGAAACTATTGAGCTGTAGAATGGAATCTAGTTTTAGCCCAAGAGAAATTGTTTCTGAATTAGATAAATTTATTATAGGTCAGAACAAAGCAAAAAAGGCTGTTGCAGTTGCTTTAAGAAATAGATGGAGAAGAAAACAACTTGATGATTCTTTAAAAGAAGAAATTGTACCAAAAAATATCTTAATGGTTGGTCCAACAGGTTGTGGAAAAACAGAAATATCAAGGAGACTTGCTAAGTTAGCAAATGCACCTTTTGTTAAAGTTGAGGCAACTAAATTTACAGAGGTTGGATATGTTGGAAGAGATGTTGAACAGATAATAAGAGATCTCGTTGAAATAAGTATTACAAAAACAAAAATACAAATGGGTCAAGAAGTAAAGGCAAAAGCAGAGAAAAATGCAGAAGAAAGAATTTTAGATGTTTTGGTTTCTAAAAGCTCAACACCAGCTACTAGAGATAACTTTAGAAAAAAACTAAGATCGGGTGAATTAAATGATAATGAAGTTGAAATTCCAGTTTCAGCTAATGCAAATTTAAGTTTACCGACTATGGATATACCAGGCATGCCTGGGTCTCAAATGGGTATGATTAATTTAGGGGATGTGTTTGGAAAAGGTTTTGGCAATCAAAAGAAAATGAAAAAAATGAGTGTTAAAGACTCTCATGCTTATTTATTAAGTGAAGAAACTGACAAACTACTAGACAAAGATAAAATTAACTCAAGAGCATTAGAAGATGTTGAACAAAATGGAATCGTTTTTATAGATGAAATAGATAAAATTACCTCTAGGGCTGATAGAAGTGGTGCGGATGTTTCAAGAGAGGGTGTTCAAAGAGATTTGTTACCACTTATTGAAGGAACTGCAGTTACTACAAAATACGGTGTTGTAAAGACAGACTATATTTTGTTTATTGCATCAGGCGCATTTCATTTATCAAAACCATCAGATATGCTGCCTGAACTTCAAGGAAGATTACCAATTAGAGTTGAGCTTGATAGTCTTAGTAAAAAAGATTTTAAACTTATTCTTACTGAAACACAAAATAGTTTGATTAAGCAGTATCAAGGACTTCTTGGAACAGAGAAGGTTGATTTGCAATTTGAAGAAGATGGAATTGATAGCATAGCCTCTCTATCTACAGAGATAAATCAGAACGTAGAAAATATAGGCGCCAGAAGGCTCCATACTGTAATGGAAAAGCTACTTGAAGAGGTTAGTTACACAGCCTCAGATATAGGCCCTACAGAAATAATAATTAATAAGGAATACGTTGAAAATAGCTTAGGAGAACTTATTAAAAGTCAGGACTTATCAAAGTTTATATTGTAAAGCTCATTTAATTTTTTAATAGTTGTAAAATGAGTATTTTTAAAAGCATTAAATTTGAATTACTTATTTTAGCATTTATTACATTAAGTATATTTGCTTCTTTTAATTTAGATCTTTTTTTTTATAGTTATTTTATAAACTTAAGTGAGTGGGTAAACGGAGTTTTTCTAAAAGAATTTTTTTCAGAAATAACAAAACTTGGAAGTTCATCTTGGTATTTTTCTATTACAATAATAGGTTTTGTTATTTTTTATATAAATAACAAACTTCAAATTATAAAAACTAAATCCGCAAAAAACCTTTCTAATTTTTTTGTTTCTTCTTTTGTTTATATTTTGACAGTTGGGATAATTACACAAATTATTAAACATGTGGTGGGAAGGCCAAGACCAAACCATACTGATTTCGAGGACGTTTTTAATTTTAAATATTTTACCTTAGAATCAAATTTTCATTCTTTCCCCTCCGGACACTCTTCTACAATATTTATAGTTTGTTTTA
This sequence comes from uncultured Alphaproteobacteria bacterium, assembly GCA_902572735.1. Taxonomy (GTDB): domain Bacteria; phylum Pseudomonadota; class Alphaproteobacteria; order HIMB59; genus CACPNW01. Next base: position 152,184 of record CACGGX010000001.1, on the reverse strand, counting down.
TTTTGGTTTCTGTTTTTCCAAAACTAAGATATTTTTTTTATTTTTTAGCTTCTGTTGTTGCTTTTAGCCGTGTTGTTGTAGGGGCACATTTTTTTACAGATATTCTTGCTGGGGCAATTTTAGCTTTAGTATTATTTAAGTTTTTAAATATAGTAATAGAAAATAAATATAATAAATATAAATTTTCAAATTTGATTCCTGAAGAAAATTCTGGGGTCTTTTATTACATTCTAATTTTATTTTTTAGTTGTGTGTTTGTGACTGCCGGCCCATCCTTAGATTTATTTGTATCGTCTTTGTTTTATAAGGGGGAATCACAATTTGAATTACAAAGTTTTGATTTAAATTCAATATTGTTTCGAGATATTTTATTACCACTAATACTTATTTATATTTTAATTTTACCAATAGTTGGGAGATTCTTTAAAGTTGATAAAATTTATTTTAATTATAAATTTTCTATTAAGGAAATAATTTTATTGTGGATTTCTCAAATTATCAGTGTTTTAATTTTTGTTAATCTTATACTAAAAAGTTTTTGGGGTAGGGCAAGACCAAACGATGTAGTTGAGTTGGGTGGAAAAGAATCTTTTTCCCCGTGGTTTGAAATAACCTATGCCTGTGAAACAAATTGCTCCTTTGTTTCAGGTGATGCCTCTGTTGGCTTTTCAATTATAATTCTATATTTAATCACAAAAAATATAATTTTCCTTTATGCAAGCTTTGTTGCTGGTTTTGTATTTGGCTTGATTAGAATAATGGCTGGCGGTCATTTTTTAAGTGATATTTTTTTTGCTGGTTTTTTTATTGTAATTTTAAATATAATTTTATTTGAATTGTATAAAAAATATTATGTTAAATAAAATTCTATTGCCATCATTTATTTTTTTACTTTTATTAAAAATTGGTGCCTTAAATTTTACTACCTTTAATTTGTTTGGTGATGAAGCACAGTATTGGTTATGGTCAAAAGATATTGACTTTGGTTATTTTTCGAAACCCCCTTTTTTGTCCTGGATAATAAGAGTTTATACAGAAATATTAGGAAGTAGTTTTGTTTCATTAAAACTTCTCCCATCGTTTGTTTATTTATTAATTGCCTGGAGTATTTATAATCTTTTAATTAATGCTGGATTAAACAAAAAAGATTCATTCGCAGGTTGTTTAATTTTTTTATTTATACCCGCTGTTTCTTTTTCATCTTTTATAATTAGTACTGATCTTTTTTTATTATTATTTTGGACACTTTCACTTAATGAATTAATTAAGATCAATGGCGAACATAGTTTAAAAAATTTTATATTATTAGGTATTTTTCTGGGGTTAGGTTTTTTATCAAAATACGCAGCTATATATTTTATGATTTGTTTATTTGTTCTAATTTTATTAGATAAAAGATTTAGAAAAATTTTTTTGGAAAATTTATTAGGTTTTTGTGTTACTTTTTTGTGTATATTTGTAATTATGGTACCAAATATTATTTGGAACTTTAATAATGACTGGATAACACTTCAACATACTTCGGATAATGCAAATTTTGGAAATATTGAAATAGATCTCGTTAGAGGTTTAGAATTTTTGTTAATTCAAGTTTTAATGTTAGGCCCATTTATGGTTTTGGGTGGGGTATTTGGATTTAATAAATGGAACTATATTCAAAAAATTTTTCTAATATTTTCTATGCCTATAATTTTAATTGTTTTAATAGAAGCTATTATTGTAAGAGCTAATGCAAATTGGGCTGCTCCAGCTTTAATTTCTTTATTTGCTCTTTTATATATTAGAATTAATAATTCTTTTTTAAAGATAGCTAATTACATGTTTAATTTTATTATCTGCTTAATTCTTTTTGTAATGATTGGAATTAGCTATCCGTCTAAAATTTTTAACCGAATAAGTGGTATAAATGATTATGCTCTGAAAATTTTCAGTGGTTCTTCAGGTGGTGTTGTAAAAAATATCGTAGTTTCCGATAGACTATTATTTTCAAGCCTTAATTTTGAATTAAGAGATAAGGATATTAATTTCTACATGCCTCATAAAGAGGGTAGTGAAATAACAAACCACTTTAAAATAGTATCTCCTCTTAATAAAAATATAAATGAAAACTTTACTTTAATTGGAAACCCCTCAGATATTAGTTATTTAGAGAATGCACACAAGGTGTTAAAAACAAATTCACCTGATCAGAAATTTACAAAAAGAAAGCTTGATGTTTACGAGGTTGTGTTTGAATAAATTTCTAGTATTTTTTATTATATTTGTAATTAACACATCCTATGCAAATAATTTTAGTGCAGAATATAAAGTAAGCACAACAGGAATAAAAATTGGTAATTTTAGTTGGTCATTAAATATTAATGATAATATTTATCAAACAGAAATTAACTTGAAAAATTCTGGCATTTTTTCACCCTTATATAAATTTGAAGGAAGTTATCTTTCAACTGGCGTTATTGAAAACAACATATTTAAAACCAAGAATTATAAACAGTTTTGGAAAACGAAGAAGAAAACAAAAATAGTTAAAATGTCTTTTGATGATTATTTAATTGAATTAAAACAAGAGCCTATAGAAGAGGAAATAGCTAGGGTAGAACTAGAAGACTTATATTTATATTTTGACCCAATCACCTCTTTTATAAATATTTTACATGGAGAAAATGAGGCAAAAACAATTGATGGGAGAAGAATTTACACACTTAAACAAAACAAAAGTGAGGATGGAAATATAATTTTAGAAATTGAAGACTATGTAAATATTTGGGCTGATCATAAAAGAAATGATTTAAAAAAAATTGAATTTTTAGTTAAAGATGATTTACTTCCTTATGAAATTCTTATTCATTTCAAAAAAAGGGTATTTAAGTTAGAAAGAATTTAAAATTTTTTTTTTCTTAAATAAACAAAAAGAGCTCCGTCACCCCCATGTTCAAAACCAGCATCTTGATATGTTAAGATATATTTCTTAAGATCGTCTTCGTTTATCCAGTTTATTATTGAATTTTTAATCTTTCCATAGAAAAGTTTAGGGCTTATGTCTTGCTCATTTTCAATTTTTTTATGAACACCCTTTCCGGTAATTATAAGCAAACATCTTTTATTCTTGTTATAATTTTTTTTTACCTCACTTATAAATTTTTCATGCGCTTCGACTAAACCATATCCGTGAAGGTCAATTCTTCTATCTATATTAATTTTTCCCCGCTTGAGTTCCTTATTAATCTCACCAAATGATAGCTTAAACTCTGAGTTACTAACCTTGTGTTCAGTTATTGTTTTTTTACTGGTATTTTTAGTATTGGTTTTTTTATCTAATTTTACATTTTTTTTATTAGTTGTTTTCTTTTTAACTATAGAGGTATCTTTCTTAAAAGGCTTTACGCCCTTCATGTTTTTTAGAAAAAAATCTTCTTCCATTATTTTTTTGTATAGTATTTAATTAAATTCTTTACCCTTTCTGGTGTTTGTAAATACCACAAACTGTCTAACATCTCTAGTGATGCCATGAATTTTTGTTTTTTGTTTAAAAAATAAAGCATTTTCTTAAATTTAGAAACACCCTTTGCTCCAAGTTGAAAAATCATTTCAATCAATAATTCTTTCTCTGAAGTTGTGTGATCTTTTTTAAAAAATTTTTTTTTGTATTGTTCGTGTGCTTTTTTAAAGTCTATCTCAAACAATTCTTCAAAATATTTTTTTTTAAATTTTTTAATATAATATTTTTTTTCTTTTTCTGTAATAAGATGACCATAACCAATAGTGTAAAACCCTAATTGATCTTGATAAGGCTTATCAGAATAGCCCTCGTTTTTTTTAATTCGGTCTTTGAGTTCTTTAAAGGACAAATATTAAGTTTGAGTTAATATCCATATAGGACTAGAAGAGCTTATTGGTTTTTCAAAAGTCCAAGTATCTTTATTTTTAACAATAGAACCCTCATCATTATTTAACATCTGTTCACTGATAAAATTGACCGATATTGATATTGTGTTATTTTCTACTTTCGCATCTTCGATGCCCTCTACAATAAGTGAATAAAATTGTGATTCTGGATTGTTTGTTTTTTCATCAATCGCTTTTTCAAAAGCAGAATAAACATCTTTAGACACAAGATTTTTCAGTGTTTTTTTATCTCCGTTGTTGAAAGATGAAATTATAATCTCAAAAGCTTTCTTGGCACCATCAAGAAACTCTCGGTGATTAAAATTATTTACTTTTTTATATACTGCTTCAAGCTTTGTCTCATTATCCATTAAAGAAGGTATTTTTTGAACATCCTCTTGTTTTTTGGTTTCTTGAGGCTTTGGTTGTGATATATTTTTTTGAAATCCTGTTCTTTTTCCAAGAACACTTCTTAATCTATAAATAATAAATCCAGCAATAGCTGCAAAAATCAAAATATCAAAAAATTGTAAGTCACCGTAAATCATCTGATTTTAATATAATAACTTTTTCAAATATTAATAGTTATATTTTTTCCAAAGAGGGTTTTTTAGTTTTTTTAACATTTCTTTGTGAGCCAAATAATCTTCTTCATTAACCTCTATGATTTTGGTTTTTGTTTCGTTTTTGTTGTTAATTTGTGTATTTTTTTCATCACTGTTTGAGTTTAATTCCATAGAAAACTGCTTACCCCCTCTAAGCTCTAAATAAACTGCAGCTAAAAGCTGAGAGTCAAGCAGGGCTCCATGGAATGATCTGTCTGATAAATCAATATTAAACCTTCTGCACAAATAGTCGAGGTTAGCTATTCTTGTATTTAGAACTTCTCTTGCAAGAGAAACGGTATCAACTACAGGATTATCTAAATGAGGTAATCCTAAGATTGACAACTCATTATTTATAAAACCTAAATCAAATGATGCATTGTGAATTATCAACGTGTCGTTTTTCAAAAAATTTAAGAGCTCCTTGTGGTTTTCTTCAAATGGTTTTTGTTGATTAAGAAAATCATCTGAAAGACCCACAATATTTTTTGCCCCTTCGCTTATACTTCTGTCTGGTTTGCAATAAAACTGAAGTGTGTTTCCTGTAGGAATATAGTTTTTGAGTTCCACGCAACCAACTTCTATTATTCTATCACCAGTCTTATAATCAAGGCCTGTGGTTTCTGTATCAATTACTATTTCTCTCATTGTTTTAACTAAAGTTTACTTATTAGCTTATTAATCTTAATTTTATAATCCCTTAATGTCGAGTTGTTATAAATAATATAATCAGATTTCTTTTTTCTTATAACATCTGATGTTTGAGATCGAGTTATATTCTTAAATTGGTTTTCAGTCATGTTTCTTGTTTTTTTTAATCTTTTTAATCTTACTCGTTTGGAGGCTATTATCGATATTACTTTGTTGAACTGTTTCTCTAAATTGTTTTCAAACAATAATGGTATATCGATAAAAATTAGTTTTGTTTTTTTTTGTTTTTCTTGTTTTATAAAATCAGACCTCTTTTTTCTAACTATTTTAAATATGTATAGCTCGAGCTTTTTTCTTATCTGCTTATTTTCAAAAATAATCTTTGATATAATTTTTTTATCTATGTTTTTTTTTGAAATAGACTTAGACAAACCTATGGTACGTAAATAAGTAACAAATTTTTTTTCAGGGTTTTTATATATTTTGGCCACCTGCTCATCTGAGCTATGAATCTTAAAACCTTTTTCTTTTAATCTACTACAAAAGGTTGATTTACCCGATCCTATACCGCCCGTTATTGCTATAGTTTTTGTCATTAAATTTTTTTATAAATAGCGTTAAGCATTTTCGCATCTACAGATGGGTTTTTAGCAAACCAAATTTTAAAACACGGTTTGGCCTGTTCTATCAACATTGATATTCCATAAATCTTTTTATTCTTTGGAAACTGTTTGAGAAATGAGGTGTTTTTTGGGCTGTAAACAATGTCGCTTACAATTGTGGATTTGGTAATAAGTTTTAAGTGTTTTTTCAACATGGGGTTTATTGGTGTGGTATTAATTATTAAAAAAACCCCTTCAAGGTGTGTTTGAAGATCACTATATTTTTTTGTATACTCAGTTTTTTTTGAATACTTAATTTTTTTCTTAGATCTATTGAAAATTAAAATATCCTTAAAACCCCTCTTCTTTAAAACATAGTGAATAGCGTGTGATGCACCTCCATAACCCAAAATAATAACTTTTTTATTTTTAGTTTTTTTAATGTTTGGTAGTGTTTTGTAATATCCTGTCCAATCAGTATTCGTTCCGTTTATAATTTTTTTATTTGTTACACAATTTACTGCACCAATTTTTTTTGCATGAGTGTCTATTTTACCAAGATGTTTGATAATTTTGTTTTTAAATGGAATGGTTACATTTAAACCAAGTGTATCTTTTTTTTTCAAAACATCTTTTATTTTATTATGAAAGTTTTTTTCTGTAAGCTCTAAATACCCGTATCTTGCTTTAATGTTATATTTTTTAAACCAATAGTTAAATATTGTTGGTGAAAGACTTTTCGATGCTTTGTTCCCAACTACATAAAGTTTTTTCATTTTTTTGAATATAAATAATCTAGCAGATTAAATAAAGGTAATCCCATAACATTAAAATAATCTCCTTTTATGCTTTCAATAATATTAGGGCCCAAACTTTCTATTTGATAACAACCTACAGAGCTTAGTATTTGTTTGCCTGTTTTTTTTAAGTATGTGTTTATTTCACTATTATTAAGTTTTCTTATTTTAACATGAGTTTTTTCATAATTTTCCCAAATCTTGGAGCCGTTCAAACAAATAGTTAGTCCCGATACTATTAGATGTTCCTTTCCTGATAAAGACCTAATTTTTTTTTTAGCTTTCTCAATAGAATTTACTTTATCTAAAATTTTTCCATTGTGATAAATGACAGTATCACATCCTAAAACAACTTTATTAGCATACGGTTTTTGTCTACTTACACTTCTTGCTTTTTCATAAGAAAGTTTTTTTGCAAAAATCTCAGGCTTTGTTTTTCTATTAATAGTTTTTTTTATATCCTCTTCGTTGCAATTTGGTTTTTTTTGTGTGAAATTTAATCCTGCATTTTTTAATATTTTGTATCTAGATTTGCTTGAACTGGCTAATATAAATTTTTGGTGCATAATGTGTTAATAAAAATTATAGTTATAAACACTATTAAATATAATTGGAATTTAAGAAATAGTTCTTTTGTTTTAAAAATGTGTTGTTAACAACTTAATAACTTGCCTTAATATTATAAAGTGGGTGTTAATATATTTATTATACAAAATTAATAACAAGTTATTAAAAATTTATTAAATTGCTAATTATTTAAAAATAATAATTTTTTTTCAATATTCTTTAAATTAACATATTTGTTAGATTTGTTATTCATATGTTGGTAAATAAAGAATAATGTAATAATAAAGCAGTAATTAAGCTTTTTAACCTTACAACTAATACAACAATTAAATATATAAATTATATATTTATTATTATTTTGACATTAACTTCAATTTTGATTATTAAATTATTTCATTTCTAAACTACCCCAACAACATTATGAATTTACAGGAATTAAAAGGAAAAGAACCCCAAGAGCTTTTAAAACAAGCAGACAAACTTGGTATAGAAAACCCTTCTTCTCTTAGAAAGCAAGATTTGATGTTTGCAATTTTAAAAACAATTGCTGAAGAGGGTGAAATTATTACTGGTTTAGGGGTTATTGAAATTATGCAAGATGGTTTCGGTTTTTTAAGATCTTCAGAATCAAATTATCTTCCTGGACCAGATGATATCTATATTTCTCCATCTCAAATTAAAAAATTTAGCTTAAGAACAGGTGATAGTGTTGAAGGTGAAATTAGATCTCCAAAGCAGGGGGAAAGATATTTTGCTATAACTAAAATTAACAAAATAAACGGTCAAGAAACTGATTTAGTTAAGAACAGGGTTAACTTTGAAGATTTAACACCATTGTATCCTGAAGCAAGGTTCAAACTTGAACAAGAAAAACCTATGCCGGATAATACGGAAAGAATAATTGATATTATTGCTCCTCTTGGAAAAGGACAAAGACAATTAATTGTTGCACAGCCTTTCACTGGTAAAACAATAATTATGCAAAAAATTGCTAATGCTATAACTGCTAATAGCCCAGACGCTAAACTGATTGTTCTGTTAATTGATGAAAGACCAGAAGAAGTTACAGACATGCAAAGATCAGTTAAAGGTGAGGTAATTAGTTCTACATTTGATGAACCCGCTTCACGCCACGTTCAGGTAGCTGAAATGGTAATTGAAAAGGCTAAAAGACTTGTTGAATATAAACATGATGTTGTAATCCTTCTTGATTCAATCACCAGACTCGGAAGAGCTTACAATACTGTTGTACCCTCTAGTGGAAAGGTATTAACAGGAGGTGTTGATGCCAATGCCTTACAAAGACCTAAAAGATTTTTCGGTGCTGCAAGAAACGTTGAAAAAGGCGGATCTCTTACAATTATTGCCACTGCTTTAATAGATACAGGAAGCAGAATGGATGAAGTTATATTTGAAGAATTTAAAGGTACCGGTAATAGTGAAATGGTTCTAGATAGAAAACTAAGTCAAAAAAGAACCTATCCAGCTTTTGATATTGGTAAGTCAGGAACAAGAAAAGAAGAGTTATTACTTGATAAAGACGAGCTTGGAAAAATCTTTATTTTAAGAAAAATATTAGCCCCAATGGGAAGCACAGAAGCCATGGAGTTCTTGTTAGATAAAATGAAAAATACAAAAACTAACAGCGAATTCTTCCAAAGCATGGGAACAAAATAAATTTAAAAATTCTCTTTTTTTTTCTATTTTTTTCGAATAAAAAAAATTGTGTTTCCTAAAAAATTATTAACATTTGTCTTTTTAACTCTATTTTTTTTATCAAAGGTTCAAGCAAATGAATTTAGAGAAAGCGCTAGTAAATTAGGTATTACCCTTTCAGGACATTTTATAGATGAAACACTTAAAAACCAAAACGGAAAGTATGTTTTACCCAGCAACTCATGGTTTAAAAAAAATATCAACTCGGACAAAGGAATTTTTTATAAATCTGGATCGGCTTTTGGTGATTGGAATGGAGATAATAAACTAGACTATCTTGGTTTTGGTGCAGGACATAGGTGCGGTACGGGCGGAACAACAGGAAACTTTACACAGTCAGAAGGAAGACAAGGTTGTGCCAACGGAAACGCACTTTATAACCCTGTTCTACCATTCATAATAACAAGCGATTTTAAATTCAACAAAATAAAAAACCCCAATTTCTTTAAGTATAGTGGATCAAACGAGGCTGGTTATGCAAGCTCTCTTCAAAGAATGATCGTCGATGATTTCAACGGTGATAATATAGATGATATATTCCATCCAAACGCCTCAGTTCAATTAATAGATGGAAATTTCAGTTATGAAAGCCCAAACCATATTCTTATTTCTGAAAAATCTTTTAGCTGGATAAAATCAAAACATACAGGTTATTTAACAGACAAAAAACACGATCTTTATCTAGGGTTTTCTCATGGGTCAGATGCTGGAGATATAGACAATGACGGTGATGTCGATGTTATTACTTCTGAATTTAAAGGCACAGTATGCCATTTTAATGATGGAGAAGGAAACTTTAACGCAGTTTTATGCACTAAACATGGTGGTCATTCTATAACAACAGGTGATTTTAATAACGATGGTTTTTTAGATATCATATCATCACACAATTTTTATAATCCTAAATATGCCAAATACTCCCCTCAAAAATGGTCTGATAAAACTGTACAAAAAACAATATTAATGCACGGCGATGGAACGGGAAAATTTATGATTGCCCAAAAGCTAAAACCAGCAAAAGACGGCAATTTTATTTTTTCAACTGTTGCAGAAATGACCTCTTTTGATTTTGATAACGATGGAGACGTTGATATTATAAGCTCCGTTGTTGGCCCTTATTATTCGGGATCCTCTTGGGTTGTTTATGAAAATATAAATGGAAAGTTAGAGCTTTCTGATAACAACATCCATTTAAAACCACTTGATGAATGGCAAGATCCAAAGGAATGGGGCTCCATGGTTAAAGATGAGCACTCACACCCTTGGAACACCTACTGCAACAAAAGCATTCTTATTGATGTTAATAGTGACGGCTTGATGGACGCGATGTGTTCGGCAATGGCTCAAGACACAAGGAGCGCAAATATTTTTCTCCTTAACAAAGGAAATATGCAGTTTGACATTTTAAAACCAGAACAGGTTAATAAGTGGGTTGATTGGTTAGAATAAAAATTAAATTATAAAAGACGCAGCTTTAATATTTCTTATTTACTTAATCCTATCTTGGGTTTAATTCCCAAAAAATGAAAGCTTTAAAAGATACAATTTTTGCCCTTGCTACACAAAGAGGTAAATCAGGTATAGCTGTTTTTAGGGTTTCAGGAAAAGGCTCTCACAGACTAATAAAATCAATATCTTCAAAAAAAAAATTTAAAACAAACTTTGCTACATTAAATAATTTAATAGATGGAAAGAGTGTTGTAGATCAAACACTGACAACTTTTTTTAAGTCACCAAAAAGCTACACGGGAGAGGATATGGTGGAAATATCTTGTCATGGTAGTATTTCTGTAATTAACAAAATAACTAAAACTTTATTAAAAAAACAAATTAGACTTGCTGAGCCTGGAGAGTTTACCAAAAGAGCTCTAATGAATGATAAACTTAGTGTTTTAGAGGCTGAAACAATTAATGATTTAGTTAATGCAGAAACAGAAAATCAAAGAAAGATAGCAATTGGTAATTTAAGTGGAAATTTAGATAAGTTTATTAATGAAATATCAAATAAACAAAAAAAACTTCTAGCGGATATAGAGGCTATTATTGATTTTGCTGACGAAGACCTTCCCAAAGAAATATATAAAAGCATAAGAGAACAAAATAAGAACATATATAAAAAAATTGAAAATATTATCGAAAGATCAACCTTATCTAGACAAATACATAGCGGCTTTACAATAACTATTATTGGGAAGCCTAATACAGGAAAATCTTCCTTTATTAATTATATTAATAATAAAGAGGTTTCTATAGTTACTAATATACCAGGAACTACAACAGATTTAGTAACCTCTACACTAGATATAAAAGGAGATAAATACACATTTATTGATACAGCTGGAATAAGAAAATATAAGAATTTAATTGAAAAAATAGGTATTGAAAGATCCTTAGAGAGCGCTGAAAAGTCCGATTTAAATATAGTTTTTCTCAAAAACAATGAAAAGAAAAACTACAGTAAAATCAAATCAAAAATATTTGTTAAATCAAAATATGATACAAATAAAATGAAAATTAGCGGGGTCCATAGTATTTCATCAGTATCTGGTTATGGAATTGAATCTCTTATTAAAATTATATCTTCAAAATTAAAGAAAAAACCAATTTCTGGACCAGTCTTTTCACGTGAAAGACATATGGAAAGCCTAAAGAAATCCCTTATAGTACTTAAAAGCTTAGATTTAAAAGAAATAGATATTGCTGCTGAAAATCTTAGAAGATCAATTATGTATATTGATGGAATTAATCAAAAATTTGATATTGAGAAAATTTTAGATATAATATTTAGTGATTTTTGTATAGGTAAGTAATTTCACGTGAAAAGAAACATGGGCAATAAATTTGATGTAATTGTAATTGGCGGGGGGCATGCGGGTGTAGAAGCAGCATGCTCATCTGCAAGAACTGGATCAAAAACAGCTTTAATTACTCATAAAATTGATAAAATAGGAGAAATGTCATGCAATCCTGCAATTGGAGGTCTTGGAAAAGGCCATCTTGTAAAGGAAATAGATGCTTTAGATGGAATAATGGCCAAAGCTACAGACAGATCCTGTATACAATTTAGAATGCTAAACTCTAGTAGGGGTGCTGCTGTAAGGGGTCCAAGGGCTCAAACAGACCGAATTTTATATAAAAATGCTATAAATGATCTAGTGTCCGGGCAAAAAAACCTTCAAATCATAGAAGGGTCAGTAGAAGATTTAATTGTTTCAAAAAATCAGGTAATGGGCGTGGTTTTAGGCGATAATAAAAAAATATCTTCCAAAACTGTAGTTTTAACCACAGGCACTTTCTTACAAGGGTTAATAAGAATAGGTTCTGAAAAACAAGAAGCGGGAAGGGTTGGAGATAAGCCCTCAATAAAACTTGCAAAAAGACTTAAGGAACTAAAGTTTTCAATAGGCAGATTGAAGACAGGAACACCCCCAAGATTACTAAAAAAAACCATAAAATTCAATGACTTAGATGAACAACACCCAGATAAAAAACCTATTCCATTTTCTTTTATCAACAGAGATATCCACATTCCCCAAATATCTTGTTTTATTACCCATACTAACAAAAACACTCATGAAATAATTGCGCAGAACCTCAACCTGTCACCAATGTATTCTGGAGAAATACAATCAATGGGAGCTAGGTATTGCCCATCTATTGAAGATAAGATTCATAAATTTAAAAATAAATCATCACACCAGATATTTCTTGAACCAGAAGGATTAGATAGTGATTTAATATATCCAAACGGAATATCCTCTTCACTTCCAACTGAAATTCAAGAGCAATTTGTTAAAACGATTAAAGGTTTAGAGAATGTTACAATTACACAACCTGCTTATGCAATTGAATATGATTTTGTTGACCCACAAGAACTTACACACACACTTGAAACAAAAAAAATTAAAAACTTATTTTTTGCAGGGCAGATAAATGGAACAACCGGATACGAAGAAGCAGCTGCACAAGGTATAATGGCTGGGATAAATGCATCACTTAAAACAACATCTAATAAAGAATTTATAATACCTAGATCCTCTGGATATATAGGTGTTTTGATAGACGATTTGGTTACAAAAGGAACTAAAGAGCCATATAGAATGTTCACTTCAAGGTCCGAATATAGACTTTTACTTCGGGCTGATAATGCAGATTTAAGACTTACACCTCTTGGAATTGATATAGGTTGTGTTGATATAGATAGGCAAAAAGAATTTGAAAAAAAATCCAGAAGGATAAAAGAGGGGTTTAAGTTTGTAAAAAAACATAAATTCTCACCAGACGCACTTCTGAAAAAGGGGATAAAAATAAACAAAGATGGTAAGAAAAGAAATATCATAGACCTTTTGTCGTTTTCTAATATTACAACCACCAAGCTCAAAAAAATACTTCCTGAATTAAGTGATTTAGAAGACGATGTAATAGAACAAATAGAAATTGAAGCTAAGTACTCAGGTTATCTTGATAGGCAAAGAATGGATATTCAAGATTTTGAAAAAGAAGAAAGTTTAACAATTCCAAAATCAACTAATTATAAACTAGTTGGCAGCTTATCCAATGAGATAGTAGAAAAATTATCGAAAATTAAACCACCAACTCTTGGGGCAGCCTCAAGAATATCGGGCGTAACACCAGCTGCCACCATAGCACTTCTTAGATATATTAAAAAAAATAAAAATAAAAAAGCAGCATAATTTGGATAAAAGCGCTGTAATAAAAAAATACAATCTTAACAGAAGGCAAATTGATTTAATCGATAGCTACATATTAAAGCTAACAAAAAGCAACCAAATACACAATTTAGTAGGGCCTTCTACAATTGATGTTGCTTGGGATAGACATATTAATGATTCATTACAATTGTCTGAATTTATTCTGAAAAAAAATGCATCAATAATAGACCTTGGAACTGGTGCAGGCTTACCAGGGGTGATCTTACATATTTTTGGGTATTCAAACATACTATTGATTGACTCAAAAATGAAAAAAATAAACTTTATTAAAGAATTTGCACACGAGCAAAAGGTAGAAATAAAAACTATTTGTACAAGGGTTGAAAAAATCAAAAATCAAAAATTTGACTTTATTATCTGCCGAGCCTTTGCTCCATTAGCAAAATTATTAGATTATTCACGCTTTTTTACTAAAAAAAATACATCACTACTTTTTCTAAAAGGAAGAAGTGTTAAGAAAGAAATACATGATGCAAAAAAATCCTTTAGCTTTGAATACAATCTTTATCCAAGTCAAAGTGAGGGTAATGGGTATGTGTTAAAAATAAGCAAATATAAAAAACTGTGAAAAAAATTATTTCTATTTCAAATCAAAAGGGCGGTGTTGGAAAAACTACAACTACAATAAACTTAGCCACTTCATTAGCTGCAGTGAAAAAAAATGTTTTAATCGTTGATGCTGACCCCCAAGGTAATGCTAGCACAGGACTAGGGCTTGCCCACGATGATAGAAAGCCGTCTATTTATGAAATGATTCATGAAAAGAGACTTCTTAAAGAAGGAATAAAAGAAACATTAATACCTGGTCTAAAAATAATTGGAGCAAACACAGACTTAGCTGCAGCCGAGGTAGAGTTAACAAATTTTGAAGACAGAGAGTTTGTATTTAAATCAATCTTTGCTGAAATTGATAATTTCGATTTTATTTTTGTAGATTGCCCACCAGCACTTGGCTTGCTAACTATTAATTCATTAGTAGCATCAAATACAACACTAATTCCTCTTCAATCAGAGTTTTTTGCCCTTGAGGGCCTTTCGGCTTTAATGAACACAATCAAACTAATTCAACAAAATTATAACAAAGACTTAAAAATTGAAGGAATATTACTTACAATGTTAGATAAAAGAAATTCATTAAGCTCACTTGTAGAGAAAGATGTAAGGCAACATTTTGGAAATCAAGTATATAAAACCACAATTCCAAGAAATGTTAAAATATCGGAAGCACCAAGTCATGGTAAACCAGCATTGGTTTACGATACACAAGCCGCGGGCTCTTTAGCTTATATTGAGCTTGCAAAAGAAGTAATTTTAAATCAAAATAAAAATTATGAATAAAGAAAACAAACTAGGAATGGGCCTAGGGGCACTTTTGTCAAAATCTAACAATAACAATGAAAATATTAATGGTGTTCAAAAAATTAATATTTCACAAATAATACCAAATCCAGCACAACCAAGAAAAAACTTTAAAAATGAAGAGCTTAAAGAACTTTCTTCCTCAATTAAAAACCAAGGCTTAATTCAGCCTATTATTGTTAAGCCAATAAGTAACGGTCAATTTCAAATTATAGCGGGCGAAAGAAGGTGGAGAGCCTGTCAATTAAATGGAATGCATGAGGTGGACTGTGTTATTAAAAATATTAATGACACAGGTATTTTAGAGGCAGCTTTAATCGAAAACATTCAAAGAGAAGACCTAAATGTTATTGAAGAAGCTAATGCATACAAAGGATTAATAAATATCAAATCTATTAGTAACGAAAACCTCGCTAAACTAATTGGTAAAAGCCCTAGCCATGTTTCAAATATTTTACGTCTTTTAGAGCTTGATCCAAAAATTCAAAAAATGGTGATAGAGGGAGAACTATCAATGGGCCATGCAAGAGCGCTTATTGGTGTGCCCAATGCTATTTATAAAGCAAATGAAATAATAGAAAAAAAACTTAGTGTAAGACAAGTAGAAAAAATAACATCTGAGTTTAAAAAAAATAAAACAAAAAAAACACTTAAAGATCCAAATATTATTGATTTAGAAAAAGAGCTCTCAGATAAAATAGGTTTAAAAACATCAATACAATTTAATGAAAGTGGATCCTCAGGATCACTCACTTTATATTATTCTGACTTAAATCAATTAGATGACTTGATGAAAAGGCTTAAGAAATAGTAATTTTTTTAACATTTAAAACAAAACGAAGACCAGAAGCTAAAGATAAACTACTTTCTTTTCGCAAAATATTTTCAGTTGATGAAAGTAATTTTATCAATAATTTTTTTTTACCAGAATTATATTTACGATAAAAATCTATTAGATAATTCTTTTCTCGAAATAAATATATTGGAATTTTTTTTATATACTCATCCTCACTTTTAGAATCAATTATTAGCTGACAAAAATATTTAAAAGAATAATAAAGAATATTAACATCTGAGTCAGTTAGGATTTTATTTCTATACAACTCAACTATATCTTTGTTTTTTTTTAATAAACTAAAAAATAACTTTTCCTTCCCTGATTCCTCTATTGTTAATATTTTTTTTATATTATTTGTTGTAATATCTATATTGTTTAAATCTAAAATTTTTTTTAGGTTGTTTTCAAAAAAAATAAATTTACTATCTAACCTATCAATTAACATCCAATAGATTTCTTCTGAAATATTTAACTTATTTATGTTTATAAAATCATTTAAAATCTTAATTCTTGAATCCCTATCTAGTTCGTAACAATCAATAGAGTATGAGTCATTGTCCTTAACAAATAAAGCCTTAATTTTTTTAGTACTTTGTGAGTTTTCTTTTATAAAAATAAAAATACCATTTGATTTTCTGGCTTTATTTAAATTTTCATCATTAATTCCTTTACAATCCTTTCCAATAAATATTTTTTTATTTCCAAACAAACCTTCTTCATCTACAAAATCTCTAATAGTCTCAATATTAACAATTTCATACTTTTCATTTTGTTGATATTTTTTAAGTATTAATGATTTTATTTTTTCCATAAGCGTAACTTCATTTCCGCCAATAAAATAAAATTTCTTGTCTAGCTTAAATTCATTATTTAATAATATAATTAGTGGGTTGATTTTCATTAACAATCATAGATACTTTTATCTGATAATATAGACACAAATTGGTTTAAATTATCTGATATTGCTAACTCATATTTTTTTTCTAACGATGAGTCAGTTCCATAATTATACCCTGAAGACTTTGGTATGATTGAAAAGTAAGAAGTTATTTCTTTTTCATAGGTTACACAACTATCTTTATTCAATATTAATGTATAAAAAAACCTTAATTCATATCTAAGGTTAGATGTTGCTTGATTTGTTTCAACTGATCTTTTTGTTTTTTTCTCTTCAATATTAATAAGAAGATTAAAAACATTCTCTTTATTGTCTCCAAAAAACATAGGTATATATGAATTTATAAAATTTAAATCAACGCCCGATGTATTAACATTGGTTTTTTGATAAAGAGGGTTTACCAAGTTCTTGTTATCATTGTAAACAAAATCTATGTCACCACAAGAAAACAGAAAAAACAAAGCAAAAACTATAGATAATTTTTTCATTATATAACTAGGTTTAAGATTTTTCCAGGAACATATATTTCTCTTTGAATATTTTTCCCAACAAGACTTTTTTTAATTTTATTATTATTTTTTATAATTTCTAAAACACCATCTTTTGTAAGAGAGGTATCAATTTCTATAACCTCTCTTGTTTTTCCGTTTATTTGTATTGCTATCTTTGACTTATTTTTCTTCTTCACACTTTCTGTGGGCCAAGCTTCATTAACACATAAGCCCTTATTACCTATTTTAAACCACATTTCTTCACTAATATGAGGGACAAAAGGCTGTAAAATAATACATAATTTTTCAAGTGACCATAAGAAGTTGTTTTTAGATAATTTTTTATTTAATATTGAATCATTAAGAATGTTTACAAATTCATAAATTTTGGCAACTGATTTATTAAACTGAAAAGCTTCTATATTTTCTGACACCTCGTTAATGATATTTTTTAAATCTTCTAGAACACCAATGTCATCTACTTTATTTGAATTATAGTTTTCTAATTTATTTACAAAGTCGTATATTTTATTAATAAATTTAAATGATGAAGATATCCCTGTGTCTGTCCATTGCAAATCCCTTTCAGGGGGGCTATCAGATAACATAAACCATCTTGCCGTATCGGCACCATATGAAGTTATTATATCATTAGGATCAACAACATTTTTTTTTGATTTACTCATTTTTTCAACTTTTCCTGTTTCTATTGCATTACCTTCTTTGTCTTGTAATTTACCATTTCTAATTTCTATATCATTAGGCTCAACCCATTCGCCCAATTTATTTTTGTAAGTAACATGAGTAACCATACCTTGAGTAAACAATCCTTTAAAAGGTTCGTCTAAATTAAAATAACCAAGGTCCCTTAATGCTTTCGTAAAAAATCTAGAATACAATAAGTGTAAAATAGCATGTTCAATACCGCCAATATACTGATCAACTGGTAGCCAATAATTTATATCTTTTTTATCAAAGGGTTTGTCTAATCTTGCATTACAATATCGAAAAAAATACCATGAGGATTCAAAAAAAGTATCAAAAGTATCCGTCTCTCTATATGCCTTCATTCCAGTTTTAGGACAAACCGTTTCTTTCCAACCTGGAATATTGCTTAAAGCGCTAGATGATTCAGTAAAATTTTCAATATTTGGAAGTTTAACTGGAAGCTGATTATCTTCTACTGCCAGTATTTCTCCATCTTCTCTATAAATTATTGGTATTGGGCAACCCCAAAATCTTTGCCTTGAAATACCCCAATCTCTTAATTTAAAGTTTATTTGTTTTTTTCCTATTCCCTTTTTCTCTATTTCAACAATTATTTTGTTCTTTGCTTTTTCTGTACTTAACCCATTTAAAAATTCTGAATTAATTATTATTCCATCATCAGTAAAGGCCGTAGATTCAACTTTAAATAAATTTTCTTCAACAGTTTTTGGCTTTACTACTGTTATAACATCTAATTTGTACTCTTTTGCAAAATCTAAATCTCTCTGATCATGTGCGGGGCAACCAAAAATAGCTCCAAGTCCGTATTCTTTTAAAACAAAATTGGCAACAAAAACTGGCAGTTTTCTTCCTATGATAAATGGATGCTCAACAAACAAACCAGTATTAAAGCCTTTTTTTGTTTTTTCAGGATTTAGATTTTCACAATCTTTGATAAATTTTTGTAATTCCAGATTTTCTTTTGAAATATTTACAATTAATTTATGTTCACTTGATAGTGCAATAAAAGTTGCTCCATAAATTGTATCTGGTCGTGTTGTGAATACTTTTATTTTGTCATTAATTCCTAAAATCTTAAAATCAATTTCAGCCCCAACAGATTTACCAATCCAATTAGACTGCATAATTTTGACTTTATTAGGCCAATTATTTAAATTATTTAAATCTTCTAAAAGCTCATCAGAATATTTACTAATTTTCAAAAACCATTGTGACAATTTTTTCTTTTCAACGGTTGCACCTGATCTCCAACCCTTCCCATCAATCACTTGTTCATTTGCAAGAACCGTTTTATCTACTGGATCCCAATTTACTTCAGCCTCTTTTTTGTATGCAAGTCCAGCATTAAACATATCAATAAAAAACTTTTGTTCATGCTTGTAATATTCAGGGTGGCAAGTGGCAATTTCTCTTTCCCAATCCAAAGACAAGCCCATTTTTAATAACTGATTTTTCATCGTATTAATATTTTGATATGTCCAGCTCTCAGGATGTTTTTTTTCTGTTAAAGCAGCGTTTTCAGCCGGTAGGCCAAAAGCATCCCAGCCCATGGGGTGTAAAACATTATAACCCTTCATCTTTTTGTATCTTGCTACTACATCACCTAATGTATAATTCCTTACAT
Organism: uncultured Alphaproteobacteria bacterium; assembly: GCA_902572735.1. GTDB lineage: Bacteria > Pseudomonadota > Alphaproteobacteria > HIMB59 > CACPNW01. The sequence goes on along the minus strand of CACGGX010000001.1, from coordinate 132,689 downwards.
GCCCCATGTGTATTTTACCAGATGGATAAGGAAACATTTCTAAAACATAAAATTTTTTTTTGTTCTCATCTCTTAATGTTTTAAAAACTTTATTTTTTGACCAGGTGTCCTGCCATTTTTTTTCAACTAATTTATGATTGTATCGTGATGACACTTCTTAACTTGATTGGAGTTTTAATTTTTTGGCTTTGTTTAATATAGCATTTTCTATTTTAATATTATTTTCTAAATTTATTTTTTTATTTATCCACGATGGGTTTTTAAATTCTTGACAAAATGAAACTACTTTTAGATTTTCAGTTTTAAGACTTTTACCAGTTATAAAAATATTTAATTTACATCTTTCATTTTGATTATCTTCAGTTGAGTACCAATCAGTTATTATGGTTCCACCCAATTGATCAGCAGAACTTAAAGGCATAAAATCTATTGTTTCCAAGGCCCCTCTCCAAAGAAAAGTATTTACTGACATAGCAATTGTTGTTGTTGAATTATTGTTATTATTGTTACCCATAACATCACCGAGTGAAAGACCTTTTTTACCAAGCAAGCCTCCACCAGTCTGAAGTCTTGTTTCAGCATCCCTTAGAGCAAGTTCCATGTCTAAAGCAGAATTAAATTTTGATCCAGATCTTTCAATAATTTGAGATTTAGTCTGTGCTTTTGACCACAGCTCTTCCATTTCTTCTTCAGTCTTATTGCTGTTACAAGAAAAGATAAAAAATAAAAAAAATAGTAAAAATACTCGAGTCAAAATCATCAAAATACAAATATTGTATTGGAAGCTAAATGTAAAACATAAAAAAAACGGCACTAATTAAAGTGCCGTTTTCAAAGAAATAATATCTTTAATTAAAATGACATGTTAGCACCGATGTACCACGCAGATCCATCGTCAGTTGCTGAACCTTCATCACTTGCTTCTAGAGAAGTATAACCAAGAATTGCAGTTACACCAGAAGCTACAGCATAAGAAACACTAGCTGAAGTAACGTCTTTTGAGTCATCATTACCGCCACTTGATCCAATGTCGTTATCTTTTGCATCACCTGAAGCGATACCAACGTTAAACGTTAGATCTCCAGTTACGTATTTTACACCTGCTTTTACAACATCAGCTTCGTATTCTGAAGCAGATGATAAGCCAGAACCAGCAACTTCACCATCAGCATAACCAACAGCAACTGTTAAATCACCAGTTACAGCACTTAAACCAACATGGATACCATTGTTGTCATTAGTAGGCGCAGTGTTTGCTTTTGAACCGTCAACTACTGAATAACCACCACCGATAGTTAGGGCAGTGTCACCAAGATCAGTTACATAAGTAGCACCAATTGCAACGTGACTATCAACTCTGTAAGTTGTAGCAGCTGCAGCACCTGAATCAGTTGAAGCTGAGAAAGACATTTTTAGTCCATCAGCCATGAAATCTGAAGCAGTGTGATACTCAACACCTAATACTGTTGAAGCAGTCATAAAGTCTAATCCAGTTTGAGCTGAGTTAGTTGATGTAGTTGCTACACCTTCAGCACCAGCAGAACCTGGAACAGAAACTGCATGTCCACCAGATGCGTTACCAGCATTGATTACATCAAGTTTTGATCCATCAGTAAATGCTAAAGTAAATCCAGCATCTAGATCACCAGCAGAACCGTTTTCATCCATAAGCTTGAAGCTTGATGAAATAGTCATTCCGCCATCAGTAGTTTCAGATAATGACACAGAAAAGTTGTTGTCATTAATTTGGGCATTAGTGTCAGTTCCACCAGTAGGTGAATCAAACTCAATACCAGTTTGGTGGTTACCACTCATTGTAGCTGTTACAGCTTCAGCAACTGAAGCAGCACCAAGCGTAGAAACAAGAGCAGTTCCCATTAATAGTTCTTTTTTCATAATTACTCCTTTTGAGTTAATGAATATTCATTAAATGTAAGAAACTAACTTACATTAAGAATGCTATTATTTAAAAATTGAATAAATTACAAAAAAAGCATAATGATTTATTATATTTTTTGTAACAATGTTGTTTTTTTACAACATATAATTTTATGTTTAATATTAGAAAATACAATGAAATTAATGATTTTTTAAAAAAAACCAGAAATTCTGCTAAAATTGTTGCTATATCAAAGAATCACCCACTTAAAAGTGTTCTTGAAGCTATTGATGCTGGAGTTAAAATATTTGGTGAAAATAGAATTCAAGAAGCAAAAGAAAAATTTCAAAAACTAAAGCATAATAATACTACAATAGAACTTCATTTAACAGGTCCATTACAATCAAATAAAGTAAAAGATGCAATCCAACTTTTTGATGTTTTTCATACTTTAGACAGGGAAAAAATAGCTTTAGAATTCTCAAAACACAAAGAAAAACTTCAAAATAAAAAATTTTTTTTACAAGTAAATACTGGGAAAGAGACAACAAAAAGTGGGATTTTTCCTGAACACACAAAAGACTTTTTATTTTTTTTAAAACAAGAAATGAAGCTTCCTATAATTGGTTTAATGTGCATACCTCCAATAGATGAAGATCCAGCCTATCATTTTAATCAATTAAAACTTCTTGCGGAAGAAAACAAAATTCAAGAATTAAGTATTGGAATGAGCAATGATTACACAAAAGCACTTCAATTCAATCCCATGTACATTAGGCTTGGAACAATTCTGTTTGGAAAAAGATTATGAAAAATGGACTAAATATATTTTGTAATAAAAAGATAAAAAATTTCTTGTCTATTCTCCTTTCTGAGTATGAATTAAGCATTATTAAACTAGAAGATATCAAAAATAATACAAAAACATCCCAAGCAAATATAATTATTATAAGTAATAAAAATGATATTGATCTAATAGACAATAAAAGTGTTAAAGATAATTTTTTAATTATTTCAAATTTAAAAAATATAAATTTAAATTATATTAACAAATCAAATATATTAAGTGGCCCAATTTCTATAAACCTTTTAAAAAATAGAATTGAAAATTTTGTACAAAATATAAAAGTGCAGTTTCATGATATATCAATTTATAATGAAAAACTTATAAACCTAAATAACGATATTTTTTGTCGCTTAACTAAAATAGAATTTGAGATCCTAACCTTTTTAATCAGAGAAAAAAAAACAAGCAAAAATTTTATTAAAGAGAATGTTTTAAATATTAAATCAAATATTGAAACAAATTCTCTAGAAAGCCATCTTACTAGAATAAGAAAAAAATTAAATATTATAAAAACAAAAGTTAAAATTCAAACAAAAAATGAAAATCTTTTAATTAAAACTTAGTTTAAAAATTTAGGGTTTATAAGTTTGAAAAAATTCTTTTGAAACCGCTCATTATAACTATGATTATAAATTGATAACTTTAGCACATCATCATTAATAACCACTTCTATCCCCCTTAATACCAATGGATTTTTTTCAAATAACACTTTTATAACAAATTCGTTTTCTTCATTATCAGTTCCTTTTTTTTCTAATAATATCTCATTGTTATTTACTTTAATTATTCCATCTTCAAAAAAAAGGGGATCTCTAAAAATATCATAAAAGAACCTGGCATTAGTATTTTTTGGATTAAAAAACTCATCTTCTTCAAGCTCATAATCATAATACATTGCTTTGTTTGCACCTAAAATTATTAAAATCTTAGTTGGAAAAAAATACTCAGCTCTTACTCTTTTAGTACCTATATATACTATCCCTTCACTCAAATTTTCTCCATCAATTTGTATAAAAGAAGCGGAAAAATTATTTAATGAACTTAAATAATTTAAAACATCTATTTTTTCGCTAGTTGTTGAATTAGCCTTACTAGAAAATAAATAAAAAACCAATACTAATAAATAAATCAGACATTTTTCACTTTTTAAGAACATGTCTTTTACCTGCGTTATTTGCTTCGCTTATAATTCCATCCTCTTCCATCTTCTCTACTATTCTTGCGGCCCTGTTATAGCCAATCTGAAGATATCTTTGAATATAACTTGTTGAAATTTTTTGTTGCTTAATTACAATCTCAACAGCTTTGGTATAGAGTTCATCATTATTAGTTGAAATTAGATCATCTCTATTTGTATTAGTTAATTCTTCTTCTGATAACGATATCTCCTTTTTATAATCAAATGTAGCTTGTTTCTTTATATGTGTTACAACTTTATCAACCTCGCTCTCAGAAACAAATCCACCGTGCAGTCTCTTTATTATACCTCCATTTTCTAAAAACAACATATCTCCACTTCCCAATAATTGTTCTGCCCCCATTTCATTTAGTATTGTTCTGCTATCAAATTTACTTGATACTTTATAACTAATACGGCTTGGAAAATTTGCTTTTATTGTTCCTGTGATTACATCAACACTTGGTCTTTGAGTAGCTGTAATTAAATGAATTCCAGATGCCCTTGCCATTTGAGCTAATCTTTGAACTAATGACTCAACTTCTTTGCCAGCGACCATCATTAAGTCTGCCATCTCATCAATTACTACAACAATAAAAGGCATTTTTTCAAGTAGTATTTCCTGTTTTTCAATAATTGGCATCCTAGTGTCATCATCTATCCCTGTTTGAACTTCTCTATACAACTTTCTTCCCGATGAAATAGTTTGCAAAACTTTATTATTATAAGAATCTATATTTTTTACATTTAATGAGCTCATTAACTTATATCTATTTTCCATCTCTCTAACTACCCACTTAAGAGCAAAAACTGCTTTTTTTGGATCTGTAACAACAGGTGTTAATAAATGAGGAATATCTTCATAAATACTAAGCTCTAACATTTTAGGATCTATTAAGATTAATTTGCACTCATTAGGTTTGAACCTATATAAAATACTTAAGATCATTGTATTAATACCTACTGATTTACCAGAACCAGTTGTTCCAGCTATTAAGAGATGAGGCATTCGTTCTAAATTTGCAAAAATACTTTTTCCAGATATGTCTTTTCCTAAGGCAAGTGTTAGAGAGTCGTTTTCTATCTCAAATTCTCCTTCTTTAATTAGATCTCCAAACAAAACACTATCTCTTTTACTATTTGGTATTTCAATACCAAGGCTAGTCTTTCCAGGTTGAGTTGAAATCCTAGCAGAGATAGATGACATTGCTCGAGCAATATCATCTGATAAACCTATAACTTTACTAGATTTGATCCCTGCATTTGGAACAAACTCAAATAATGTTACTATAGGACCACTACTAAAACCAATGATCTTTCCTTCAACGCCATATTCAGAAAGTGTTTTTTCTAATTTAATAGCTGCATCAGTATTTATTTTATCGAGTTCTTTATTTTTATTATTTTTAAAGTTTGATATTGAAAGAAGATCTTTTGAAGGAAGACTAAAACTAAAGTTATCCAATTCTAGTTGTTTTTTGGATTTAGTTTTCAAATTGCTTTTTCTATTTAAATTTACATAATTTCTTTTTTTAATTGTTGGCTCGCTTCTTAAAGTTTTCTTGGAAGTTCGTTTTTTAAATTTTAAATATTTTAATAGACTAAATACTGAAAATAAAAATCTTAAATATCTAAACACCTTTAAAGAATGAATAATCTTATTTATCCAAGATAGTTTTACTCTAAAGGATACAAGTATTAAAAACATTCCAAATATAAAAAGTAAAAAATTACTGAAATAATAAACAAAAATATTATCTAAAAAATTTATATTAATAATTGAAAATAGATCTACAATGATCTGAGACAATACACCCTTTTCTAAATAATACTCGCCAAATAATTTTAAGGATATATTTATACTTATAATACCAACTAGATTTGACATTAAATTTAAAATTACAAATCGATTAGCGATACCTAGAAAAAATCTAATACCTTCTATTGTTAAAAATAGAGCAATTAAATAGCTTAGTGTCCCAATAAATACTAAGGAATAGCTTGATAAATATGCACCAAAGTTGCCCAGAATATTTTGAATCTCATCTTCGTTAAAATTTTGATAACCCGGATCATTAGGTGAGTATGTATATAGACTGACTAAATAAATTGATCCAAAGCCAAATAAAATTATTCCTAAAAAAAATTTACTAACAAAATTTCGAAAAGAACCATACTTGAACATATAGTTAGATTGTAATACATTTAGATTATGGTAATTCGAAGAAAATTATGAAAGAAATTCAATCAAATATCAATATAATAGGAGGGGGGTTAATAGGGGCTGTTACAGCATATTCACTTTCTAAACTTGGTCATAAAGTAGTAGTTTTAGAGCAAAACCCTAAATTTAATCATAAAAATATTTTAGACAAAAGGACAACAGCAATTTCAGAGGGTACGAAAAAATTTCTCGACGAAATAAATATATGGAATGAAATTGGTAATTACGCAGAACCAATAAAGAATATTAAAATAATTGATAGAAATCAATCAAACAAAATTTATTTTGACAACCAAAGAAGAAATTCCAATCTTGGATATATAGTTAAAAACGAGTTTATTCTTGATTGTCTGTACAAAAAATTACAAAAACAAAAAAATGTAGAAATTTTTAACAATGTTTCTGTTAAAGACATTTTTTATCAAAGCAATAGGATTATAACTAAGCAAAATAATTTCTATGTTAATACAAATATTCTATTTGCGTGTGATGGGAAAAACAGCTCTATAAGAAAAATTTTTAAAACACCAATTTATAGAAAAGATTATAAAAAAAAAGCAATTGTAGTTAATTTTTATCACTCAAAGAATCACAATAACACTGCTTACGAGTTCTTTTTTAAAAATGGACCTCTTGCAATCTTACCAATGCAAAAAAATAAAAATCAGTTTCAAAGTTCTATAGTTTGGACAAACACTAATAAATTTATAAACTCTTTAATTTCTTTAGATGACAATAAGATTATTTCCATTCTAAACGAAAAGATACAGGGCAGTGTGGGTGAGATAAAAAAAATAATCACCAAACAAACTTTTCCTTTAAACGCTCATTTAAACTCTAAATTTTTTGAGAATAGAATTGTTTATTTAGGTGACTCAGCCCACTCATTTCATCCAATTGCAGGACAAGGATGGAATCTGGGTATGCAAGATGTAGAAAGTATATATAATCTTGTTAAAAAATATAACTCTCTAGGTTTGGAATTAGGAGATGAAGTATTTTGTAAAGAATTTCAGAAAGATAATTTCTTCAAAGCTTATAGGCTGTTTCAAATCACTGATAAAGTTGACAGTGTCTTTAAATTAGACAATACAATTTTTAATCATGCAAGATTTTCAGCTATCAATTTAATAGAGAAAAGTAAAAAATTAAAAAATCAGATAAGTGATTTTGCTATGGGTATTAATTAATAGTTTTGCTATTATTATCTTCAACGATCTCAAGCTCTAAAATTGAATGAAGTTTTTTATAAAAATCGCTTAAATTTTTTGTTTCCAAAAGAACCTGTTTTTCAATATCACTAAAAGGTGATATCATTGCTATAAACTTAATAATTTGATTAAAGTCTATATTTTGAATCTCTTCTATGTTTAAGTTAATTTTTTTGACTTTAATATATTGGCTATATTTATCTAAAAGATTATTTTTTTGTTTTTCATTTATAATGTTTTTATCTTCCTCAAAATCCAACGTTTCAGCTTCAACCAACCTAAACTTATAATTCTTTTCTAACTCTTTCTTAACTTTAAAACAATTAGTACCTTGCAGACTAATTAAATATCGTCCGTCTGTAGTTTCACTAAAACTATGAATTTTTCCAATACAACCGATATTATAGAGTTTATTTTTTTCATCAGATTGTATCATGCCTATACACCTTTCTTTTGAAAGAGCGTAGTCCACCATCTGAATATATCTCTTTTCAAATATATTCAGAGGCAAGCTTGTTCCTGGAAAAAGCACGGCGCCGTTCAAAGGAAAAATAGGAATTTCCATGTTAGGAAAACATTAACTGTGAAAGTTTTTTTCTATATTGAATAGTAACTTGATCAGTATTTCCAAGTACACCAAAAAATTCTACCATCTTATTTTTTATACTATCTTTATTTTTTGGATAATTTTTTAGAAGCAAATCCATTCCATTTTCATATTCTTTCATTGAAAAATATTTATCAGATATTTCTAAAATTAAATCGATATTATTCGGTTCATTCTCAAGCTTATCAAGTAGCTCATTTATATTTGGTCCGGATGAGTTATTTTTCACAATTTCCATTTTTTTTAAAACCTGTTTAAGTTCATCCTTTTCTTGCACATCTTTTTCTAATGAGCTTATGAACACTTCAACCTCTTCAAATTGTTTAAGCTCTATCAAACACTCTAAATAAAAACAAATACCTTTAATTTCATCAGAGTTTTTAGAAATAAATTCTAGAAGAGTGTCTTTAGTTTCTTCATACTTATTTTCAGCCATGGCACTTTCTATTTCATTATAAAATTCAGTGAAGTCTTCATTAATTTTAGATCCTAAGCATTTTTCAATAAATTCGATAATCTGACCTTCAGGAATAACTCCCTGAAATGCATTAACAATTTGCTTATCTTTAAATGCATAAACTGTAGGAATTGATTGAATTCTTAATTGCGCAGCAATTTGTTGATTTTCATCAATATTAATTTTTACTAAGGTGATTTTATCTCCTGATTTTGATATTATTTTTTCTAAAATTGGTGTTAATTGCTTACAAGGTCCACACCAAGGAGCCCAAAAATCAACAACAATTAGTTTACTTTCACTTGCCTCAATAACCTGATCATTAAACTCTGTTTCTGTAACATCGATAATATTCGAATTTTCACTCATAAAGATTTGACTATACTATAACTATCTAAAGAAAAAATATGAATTTTTTTATTATTTTCAAGCAGGAAGTTTATAAACTCTGAAGTCTTTATACTTATAGTTGTGGTATTAATTAGGGGGTGGAAGTTAATTATTTCACTGTTAAAAAGTTTTTCATCTAAGTAAAACTTAACAACATTATCTTTGTCATTAAGAAGGGCAAATGGTGAGACTGATCCTGGCTTTATGCCCAAAAATTGTTCTAAATATTCAGCATTAGCAAATGATAAATTTTTAGCATCGATCGATTTAGAAAATTGCTTTAAATCAACCTTTGCATTTTCATCACAACTAAAAAGAAAAAAATTATTTTTTTTATTTTTTAAAAATAAATTTTTTGTATGCGATCCTTTAATTTCACCTCTTAGATTTTCAGAATCTTCAACTGTAAATAAAGGATCATGATCATGAATTTGAAAATCTTTATTTTTTACACTAAGTAATTCAAATAAATCTGTCTTTGTAAGCATAAATAATATTATATTTATTAAGAAATAAGGTATTTAAATATAATTACAAAATTAACAATGGGAAAAAAAGCAGTAGTTATAGGAAGTGGTTTTGGAGGCATTGCGATTAGTTTAAGACTAAAAAAATTAGGCTATGACACAACAATTATTGAAAAACTAGATGAGCTTGGAGGAAGAGCAAGGGTTTTTGAAGTAAATGGCTTTAAACATGATGCTGGACCAACGGTAATAACAGCACCATTTCTTTTTGATGAATTATTTAGTTTATTTGGAAAAAAAAGAGAAGATTATTTGAATTTTGTTCCTCTTGAACCATGGTATAGGTATTATTTTCATGATGGTAAAACTTTTGATTATTGTTCTACTATCGAAAAGACAAATAACGAAATAAGCAAATATGATAATAGAGACATCAAAGGATATTCTAAACTCTTAAATCAATCAAAAAAAATTTTTGATGTAGGGTTCACACAATTAGCTGACAAACCATTTATTTCTTTTTTTAAAATGTTAGGCGTTATTCCTAATTTAATTATTTTAAAAAGTTATTTCACAGTATCTCAACTTGTAAATAGTTATCTAAAAAATCCATATCTTAGAAAAGCATTTTCAATTCACCCACTTTTAGTTGGAGGTGACCCACATACAACAACATCTATATACGCTTTGATTCATTATTTAGAGAGAAAATGGGGTGTATTTTTTTGTATGGGTGGAACTGGTAAAATCGTATCTGAACTAAAAAAATTAATGATTGATTGTGGTATTAAAATAAAAACAAATACAGAGGCAAAAGAATTTATTGTTGAAAATAATAGGATAACAAAAATATTAACAAACAATGAAGAGATTTCCAATATAGATCTGGTTGTTTGTAATGCTGATCCACCCATGGTTTACTCCAAACTATTAAAAAAACAAAATTTAACAAGACCTGTATTAAAAGAAAAAAACTTATTGTATTCAATGGGGCTTTTTGTTCTTTTCTTTGGTACGAAAAAACAATACCATAAAGTTGCTCATCATACTATTTGGATGACTGAAAGATTTAAATCTTTACTTCATGATATATTTAAAAATAAAATATTATCTGAAGATTTTTCTTTATATATTCATAGACCTACTGCAACTGATAAATCGTTTGCTCCAGAAGGATGTGATAGTTTTTATGTTCTATGCCCAGTACCCAATTTACAAGGCAAAATTGATTGGGATGTTGAATCAGAAAACCTTAAAAATAAGATAGTTAAAGAATTATCACAAACAATTATGCCAGATTTAGAAAAGAGTATTACAGATGTTTTTTGGATGAACCCTAAAGATTTTAAAAACGATTACAATTCTATGCACGGAGCAGGATTTTCTATAGCCCCAATTTTTACACAGTCAGCTTGGTTTAGATATCACAACAAAGACAAAAAAATTAAAAATTTATATTTTTCTGCAGCAGGCTCTCATCCAGGGGCTGGAATACCAGGTGTTCTTTCCTCAGCTAAAGTTGTTGAAAATATCATCAAATCTCAATTAAAATAACAATGATTGATTTAGAACTAAATTCGTCGACCGACCTTAAAAGAGAAGGTAAAAGTTTTTATTGGGCAAGTTTTTTTTTACCAAAAAGTTCAAAAAAAAATGCTGGTATTCTATATTCAATTTGTAGATATTTCGATGATATTGCTGATAAGCATAGCCAAGACCAATCTAACTATCTTAAAAACTCAATTGAGGAAATTAAAAATAATAAAAACAATAAGGTAAATGTTTTTTTAAAAAAAAATAACATTAATAATGCTATTCTTATAGATTTAATTGACGGATTAATTTTGGATCAGAAGAATATTAGAATTCAAAATAAGGAGGAGCTTATAAAATACTCTTACCATGTTGCCGGGACTGTTGGTTTAATGATGTCTAAAATTATAGGAGTAAAACATAAAAAAGCATCAAAATCTGCAATTGATTTAGGAATTGGTATGCAATTAACAAATATAGCACGCGATGTTTATGAAGACTCAAAAATTAAAAGAATATATTTACCAGCTAGTTGGATACCTAATATTTCTTTAAAAGACTTAAACAATCTAAATAAATTTACTTCAGAAAATGATGAAAAAATATCAAATGCAATTCATAAAGTAATAACTTTATCAGAAAAGTTTTATAAAAATGGTTTTGCTGGTTTGAAATATATACCCCTCTCTACTAGACTGGGAATATTCATTGCGGCTAATGTTTATAGAGGTATTGGTATAAAAATAAAATCTAATAAAAATAAATATTTGAGAGAAAGAATATATTTAAACTCATTAGAAAAATCTTTTATTACAATTAAATCACTTTTCCTTTTCATTTTTATCCCATTGATGAATTATAAATATCAAAAAATAAGAGATATTCTTCCAAATGAAAATTTATAAAGCTGCTATAATCGGCTTAGGCCCTAGTGGTTTAGCAGTAAATAAAATTCTTTACGGAAATGGCTTTAATGAAATTATTGCATTTGAAAGTGAAGACATAAATAAAAGAGATAATTTTTTTGGTTTTTGGTTAACAGATTGGATGAGGCCTTTTGAAAATATTATTGAAAAAAAATGGTACAAGTGGACTATTGGAAACAAAAATCTTGATATAACACATACAAGTTTAGACAAACCTTATTGTGTCATAAGTTTTAAAACTTGGAAAAAATTCTGTTTAGAAACAAAAAATAACTTAGAAATAGTAAATAAACAAGTTGTTCAATATTTTCCTGAACAAAATTATTTTAAAATAATTACTACTGATAACAAAATATATTACGCTCAAAACATATATGATTCACGATCAACAAAAGTAAAAAAAGGTGAATTGTTACAACATTTTTTTGGAATCAATATTACGGTAGCAGATAATACTTTTAATGAAAATAAATTAACCTTGATGCACTTTACAGAAGAAAAAAATGTTTTACATTTTATTTACATCCTACCATTTAGTCATAATAAAGCACTTGTTGAATCGACGGTCTTTTCAAAAGATGTTTTTCACAGCTCTTGGTATAGACAAAAAATAAATGATTACTTGAAGAGAAATAATATTAATACATTTAAAGAACAGAGTTCAGAAAAAGGAGTAATCCCAATGTTTTTTGCAGAGGAGAAAAGATCAGTTAATTCTAATATCTTCAATATTGGTATTAGAGGAGGTGCCTGCAAGCCCTCTACTGGATATGCCTTTTCATTTCTAATAAAACAAATCCAATTGTTAAAAAGTTCAAAGAAAAATTATGTAAATATTCATAATTTTTTAGAAAGAAAAATGGATAAAGTTTTTATTAATTTTTTAAAAAATAACAGAGAAGATGGAAGGTCATTTATAAAGCTCGCATCTAATCTTAATGGAAATGAATTCCAAAGTTTTATGATGGGTGAGTCAAATTTACTAACTAAGTTAAAAATTATAAAAAGTATGCCCAAGCTTCCTTTTATAAAAGAATTATTTAAATAATATGTTAGCTGACCTTACAATTTTAAATATTATTTCTTTTTTACTAATTTTTTTCATTGGTCTTCCACATGGCTCATTTGATGGTGCAGTTGCTTCCTTAGTAGGTTTTAGTAACAGAATTCAATTTCTAAAATTTATATTTTACTACCTATTTTTATTTTTTCTAGTCATTTTATTTTGGTTATATTTTCCTATTATTGCGCTAACAATTTTTATTATAATGACTATTGCCCATTTTGGATTATGTGATTGGACAAATTTTAAAATAAACAAATATAAGTATTCAATAAGCTTTACTTATGGAATGACTATTATTTTTGGAATAATATTTTTCAACGAAGATCAATCTTTTTTGATATTTGAATATTTGACAAATAATAATATTTATTCAATCCAAAAATATTTTTACATCCCATATTTTTTAACATTATTATCTATAATATATTTTATTTATCTCTCCTTTTTCGAAAAGAAATTACGAAAAGGAATTATTGAGATTCTATTTCTTTTATTAATTTTTTATTTTTTTGATCCATTACTAAGCTTTGCAATATATTTCTGTTTTTTTCACACTTACAAACATTTGAAACATCTTATTAAAAATATTTACTTAAATTTAAAAAACAAATACTTTGTTATTTACTCCACAATAATTTTTACAGTAATTTCTTGGATTGGAGGCTTAGGAATTGTTTACTATTTAGTTCAAAATTTATCATTATATGAGTCGATATTAAAAGTAATTTTCATTGGACTCGCTGCTTTAACACTTCCTCATATGTTACTTGTTGATATTGTCTACAGAAGAAGATTTAAATAAATCGTTTTCTCAAATATTGACTTATAAATTCAAAGTGGTAATTGTGTAAATTATGCGGGCGTAGCTCAGGGGTAGAGCGCAACCTTGCCAAGGTTGAAGTCGAGGGTTCGAATCCCTTCGCCCGCTCCAAATCCCAATCCCACCTTTAAATTTTAAAATCTATTTGCAATATAGTTGCAATATACTTTCAATATAGTTTTTGGTATTAATGTTTAATGAGAATACAAAATGATAAACTTCACAAACTAGCAATAGTTTGTGGAATAATTTTCTTACCAATTTTTTTTGTACAATTCGTTAAAGCACTATCTGTTGTTTTAAACCAAAATACATATTTCTTTGGATGTTCTATAATCGAAAGTTATACTTGTTACAGTTGGATTTTCGATGAACTTAATAAATCAAGTTTATTTGAAATTATATTTATTATTTTTTCACACATAATTTCATTTATTTTATGTTATGCTCTTTTTAAAGTCGTTGAGTGGGTTAAAAAATAATTTATGAAAATTTTATTTTCAATTTTTTTTGCATTAATTTTTATAATCTCATGTACACCAAATCATTACTCTGCATATATGAACATTAATGAAAAGGACTTATGTGTCAACTATCTCACTGCCGGTAAATTAAATGTAAACAAAGATCCAATGGCACAAGCAATAATAACAAGAGAAATAGATTGTACAAAATATGTTGATCTAGCAAGATTTGAACTAGAAAAAAAACAACAATCAGATTGGGATACTTCATCAAGTAGAAAAAGGACAGTTACTTGTCAGCAGTTAGGAAAATTTCTTACCTGTTTTTAGAATAATAAAATTTTAATTTGCAATATAGTTGCAATATAGTTTTTCAATTTTTGGGACCCCATAAGGCATGCTTTAAGCGGGTCGAGAATTCGAATCCCTTCGCCCGCTCCAAAACTTAAATGTATCTTTTGTTTTTCAATAAAAATCTCGATGTTGTTATTTAGATTTGCTTCACTATTTTAGTTTTTTTTTATTTATAAATAATGTTATAAAAAAAAATGAGATTTTTTTTTCACCTTTTTAATTATTTTCTCTTATCTAACTACCACCTTTTTTATTAGTTTTAAAAATATCTCAAATTATGTAGCCGGTGGAAAAGAAGAACAATTAAAAAAATATATTTTAGAAAAAAATTTAAAGAAAAACCTTTACCTTGAATTAGAAGAATATTTTATAAAAAATTTAAATGCTTTTTCTAAAGAGTTTAAATTTGATGATGATAATTTTCAAATGTCAGGAACTTTTAGTGATACTTTTCTTTTAAAAATTTTTTTAAAGACAATTGATTCTGTTTCATCAGATTTTAGTACCCCAAATATAATGCTTTACTTTTATGAAAATAGTAATGAAATAAATATTTATTTTGAAAAATATTTAAAAAACTTTGGAGATTATAGTTTTCAAATATATCAATCTGAAATTTCAACTAAATATGAAGAAAGTAATTTGGAAATAACTCAAGAAATCAAAAATGTAACTGTAAATGAAGAAGAAAAGGAAAATTTTCTTATAAAAATAAAAAGATTAAGAGATAAATTTAAATTAATAGACTACTTTTTTTTTATAAGCCCTATTCACTTTAAATTATCTGTAAGGCATCAAGATATTCCATTTGTTGTAATTTTCAAATTTAATGGGATTAACTGGAAAATTAGCAATATAATTATCAATTATGAAGTCTTAATAAATGTGAGTAATTAATAAAATACTAACATATTTAAAGTAATAGTTTTGTTTTAAAATTTTTAAATAATCAACCTTTTATTTTCATAGAAACATATTAAATTCTTGAGCCCAGGATCTTAACATCCAAGAGATAATTTTCCTCTTCCCTGAAAATTCTTTTCCAATTTTTAAATTATCTAAATAATTATCTTCTGATATGATTTCTTTTATCCCATCATCTTTGCTTAAATCATTCAAAAATTTTTTTCTTAGGGGTTCATAACTATCTAACCAGTTCATTATTGGGGCGGACCATCCTGTTTTACTCTTTTCTAGAATGTATTTAGGAAGTTTATTTTTATAAGCTTCTTTAACAATATATTTTGTTTCATTTAACTTTGAACCAAATTTATATGCAGAATTGACATCTAAACAATATTGCATAAAATTTTTTGATGAAAGTGGGAACCTTCCTTCCATTGAAAATGCCATACCAAACCTATCATTTCTTGAAAAAAAATCTTCTGAGACAGTGGTTATGCAATCCAGAGCCATTGCTGAGTTAGGAATATCTTCTGGGTTCCATATGTCTTCAGGTAAGGTTTGAATCAATAGCGAGTGTAAATCATCAAAACTAAATTTCATATTGAGTAATATGGGAGCTCTGAATTTTACCATCCACATTTTAATAAAATCATTCCAATTTTTTGGTTTTTTTTCTAAGTGATACATTTTTAAGTATTTATTATAACCTCCAAAAATTTCATCTCCTATATCTCCTGCCATAGTAACAATAGTATTATTTGTAGAAAGAACTTTATTAGTAAAAAAATACATAGGTAAGCACCAATTATATCTAGGCTCTTCAATAAATCTTATTGAATCGTTCCAATTTTCAACAAATGTTTCAGGTGTTATTGTTATTTCATTATGATTCAATTGAATTTCCTCAGCAAATTTCTTGGCCACATTTGCATCACTATTATAATCTTCTTTATCAATTACATTTGGCTTCATTAATGTTGTAAATGAATTTAGTGATCCTAGTTTATTTTTTAAACCATGTGCAACTAAAGATGAATCTAGGCCTCCAGACAAAAACATACCAAAACTTCTCATACCTAGCGTCGAATTATTAATTGCAATCATTGATTGTTCATAAAATTCATCAACATCATAGGCTTTACTTGAAGTTGGTTTAACAAGATTTCTAAATTTGTATTTAACTCTTTTGGTATCAATATTGTAGATTATTGATTCTCCTGGAAGAACTTTATAGACACCAGTAAATATTGTTTGTCTTAGAACATTTGCTCCAATTAAGCTTGTACAAGCTAATCCAATTCTATCAATTTTATTTGCATTAGGTAAAATTTCAATTAAACCTTTAATTTCTGAAGAAAAAATAATTCCATTTTTTACTTCAGAAAAATATAAAGGTTTTATGCCTGCATGATCTCTCGATAATATTATTTCATTATTTTTTTTATTATAAAAAACAAATGCATGCATTGAATCTAATAAATTACATATAACTTCTTCATAACTAAAATTATCTAATAACCAACCAAGTAATTCAGTATCACATGAGGTTTTTGGTAAAAATTTATCTTTAAATTTTTTTAATAAATTGTTGTAATTAAAAATTTCACCATTGTATGTTAAAATATTTCCTTTTTGAGTTGTAAATGGTTGGACACCATCTTTTGGAGTAGAAGTAATGGATAATAGGTTGTGGCCAAGAGTAACACTTTCATTTGACCAAATAGAATTCCCATCAGGTCCTCTGTGTGAACACTTATCAATTATACTTTTTATTAGTTTTGGGTTCTTTTCTGTTATTCCAAATATTCCACACATTTTATATTAAATTTAAAAAAACTTTTAACATTAATCGTTAAAGTAAACGTACTGGTTAATTTTGGGGTACTTTTTTTTAAAAGTCAAAAATATTTCTGACCATTCTTTTTGTGATTTCAGACATAAATGAATATTTCTACCATCTTCAAAGTATTTTGAAGCTGGAATCGTAGCAATTACAAAAAAAATAAATTTATTTGAAAGATTAAATAATTCATCAATAAATTCTATTACATCAACTTCAGGAATATGTTCTATAACATCAGTACAGATTACACCATCATACTTCTTATTTGGATATATTGAATATTCTTCAACACCTGGATCATATAAGTGTATATTTCGAATTTGCCAAAATTCAGATAAATTTTTGTATTCAACTCCTTCTATTTGGAATTTATTTTTGTATAAAAATCCCTTACCACAACCAAAATCGATGATTGAATTACAGTTATTAATTTTTATTATATCCTTAATTTTAATTACCCACTTGGATAAAGAATAGCCCAAAAAAGTGCTAAACCCAGGTTGGTTTTTGACTCCATTTTTATGAAACGACTTATACTTCTCAATGACTTCATAATAATATTTAGAATAATTATCCATCTTCCTTACTTTATTATATCAATTTAACTATAGATATAAATGTAATTAATAAATATTAAATAAATAAAATATAATGACCTTTAATCCTGTAGCTGCTTTTAATGTACTTGAATGTAAAAACATAATTTTGAATGACAATCCCAAAGCAATTGATTTAGGTTCACAAACAGCTTCTATTAACAGTAAATTTATATTAAATCTATTAAATCAAAATAAACTGTTAAATGTTTACCAAAAAAAATTTTTAAAAAATTTATTAGATAAAGAAATATTTACTACAAAAGATTATTTTACTTCTATTGGATTTGAAGACTATAAATCAATTGATATAAATGGTGCATATGAAAGCTTTCAATTTGATTTAAATAAAAATATTTATGAAGCATATAATTTTGATAAGAAATATGATTTAGTCATAAACAATGGCACGGGTGAGCATGTATTTAACCAATATAGCTTGTTTCTAAATTTTCATAATCTAACTAAGGTTAATGGCATAATGCTTAATATCCTTCCATTTATTGATTGGATTAATCACGGTTTTTATAATTTTAATCCAATTTTTTTTGCTGACTTAGCGGCATCTAATAATTATAAAATTATCAAGATATCGCTTGCAAATAGAGATGGAGCAGAACTAAAATTAGATGGAAATAACTTTTCTGTATTATTTGAGCAAATAAAGCCTTACAAAAATAATTCCAAATTTCAAAAAATGATTGAAATTGCAAAAGATAAAATAGGTAAAAATATTCTATTAGTTGTTATAACTCAAAAACTTTCTGATGAAATTTTCAAAATTCCTCTTCAAGGAAAATATCTGAATGATATTTCAAACTTTAAAACTGATTATAATTCACAAAATCTGGGAAGTGCAAATGCGGAAAACCAAGTTTCAGATAATAATAAAAGAAAAAAATAAATTTTTACTTCTCTAGAAAATTTCTATAGTTGAATAATTCAAAATTAAACTCACCTATTATGTTGATATATTTTCTATAGAAATTTGTTTTTGTTCTTTTTGTTACCCCGTGAATTGAATATGGTGAGTTTAAAAACATCACCAATCTATTTTGTTTATATTCAATCTCTTCTATT
Organism: uncultured Alphaproteobacteria bacterium; assembly: GCA_902572735.1. Taxonomy (GTDB): domain Bacteria; phylum Pseudomonadota; class Alphaproteobacteria; order HIMB59; genus CACPNW01. The sequence continues at coordinate 113,842 of CACGGX010000001.1, read as the reverse complement.
AAATTCACTTTTTCTTCTCTAACTCTAGACTTTCCATAAAAACTTGGATTACCTTTAAAGTCATATGTAGTTAAATTTCCACCCTCTGAGTTATCATTATGATCTTTCATATATAAAAGTGCTGCATAAAATTCTACAGGATTATCTAAATGTGGCTCAATCACTTTTGTTTCACCACTTGTAGGAGTATTTATGACAAATTGGCAGTCTAGATTGAAGTGATTTTTGCCGTCAAATCTCACACCAATATTATCTTTTTTAAATAATCTCTCTTTTTCAACATTATAAATTTTTTTAATTGAGTCTCCAAAAATACTATAAAATTCTTCCAAAAATTCATAACTTGTATGGAATTTTATAAACTCTTTCCAGTCCGAACTTATTTCGTTATCTCTAAGTGAATTAAAAGCATTATATCTGTAAGCAAAGTTTTCTTTATATTCATTTCCCGCAATTATTTTTTCATATTTAGGAAAACTATTACTTAATTTCTTATAAAGGTCAGCAGGTAAAGCATCATCAATAATTAAATAAGGGAATTTTTCAAACTTAAATTTGATATTTTTTTTATTTTGTAAAACACTGTACATATAACTTATATATTATTATGACTAAATAACAGAAATGATTATATTTATAAAGTAACTTATTAGTTTATAATATTGACTAATGGAAAAACCTATCGTTATTTATACTGATCATATAATTAATAGAACACTGTGCTATAATTTTGCAAGAGGCTCAGATTCACTTCTATGTCACGTAAAAAATTTTAGAGAGTATGACAAAACAATTGCAACTTATGGGGTCTTAAGGGGAACTTTAGAAATTATTAAAAAAGTAAAAAATTTTTTTTATATGGATCATGGATATTTTAATCAATCAAAAAGATTGTTTAATAATAATAGAACGAATGTAATAAATTTAGATGGCTATTTTAGAATAGTTTTTAATAATTTTATACATGATGGTAGAGGCAACTTTCCAAACGATAGATTGAAAAAACTTAATATTGAAATTTTAGATCAAAATAAATCTGGAAAAAATATAATTCTTTCTGAGCCATCAGAAACAATGAAAAAATTATACAATTCACCTAATTGGACTGAAGACACTATTAATAAAGTAAAAAAATATACTGACAGAAAAATTATTATTCATAATAAGTTTTCTAAAGAACCTTTAGAAAATTTACTTAGAGATGCCTGGGCTTTTGTAAGTTTACAATCTACTGCTGGTTTTATAGCAATGTCAAAAGGAGTCCCAGCATATTTTACAGAAATAAGTTTGAATCATATTGGTAAAATTCAAAATATTGAAAATCCTAAAATAAATTATAATATTTTTAATAATCTAGCTTACAGTCAATGGACACTCAAAGAAATTGAATCAGGAGAAGCTTGGGAAAGTATTTCAAAAAATAACTCTAAATAACTATATGTTTATGCTTGTATTGTAATATTGAAACTTATAACTATTCTTTCATTTTTAGATAAATTTTCATTTACTGAGTGATCAACATAACTTGGAAATAATATTAATCCACCTTCTTTAGGACTTATTCCATTAACTTGTGCATTAAGAAAATTAGAACTTATTGCCGTTGGATAACTAAAAACAGCAGCAGGTCTTGGATCGTAAAATACAATATCACCGCAGTTTTTTGGTGCTCTCACATAGTATGCTCCACTAATACTGCTGTTACCGTGCTGATGTCTTGAATTTGTCGAACCCCCTGTGTTTATAATAGACCACATATTAGTTATTTTAACAGATTGTTTTTCTTTTTCCCAATTCATGTCTGTCATTACTTTTTCTATAGATGGAGAAATGAAATTTATAAAGTCTTTAGGTTCATTTTCTTTTAAATCAAAGTTTTGAGAATGCCATCCCTTCACATTACTCTTAGTTATTCCTTTTTGATCTTTAATCTGATTTCCTTTAATATAAGTATACATTTTTTCATTTATAGTTTTGTAATTATCTAATTGTAAAGTCCAAACAGGGGTTGGAAAAAGAAGATTAGGTTTGCTCATATTTTGTATCTATATCAAAATATACTTTCAGTAAACAAAACAAGAAATAACTTAAACAATTAATCATTTTTTAATGAATTATTTTTATTAAAATATTTTTTTATTATTTTAATTGATTTGAGAATTCTATCATTATGATATTGAAAATTTTTTCTACCTGAAAAAATTTTAGGATATTTTTCTATTAGAATTTTAATATATTTTGGTATCTTAGTTTTTTTATTCAATGTTTAAAAAGTCTATTTTTAATAAAATATAGAGATATATTTTTTTTAATAGAAAAGGATATTATTTTTTTATCATTAATTGATCCACTTGGTTGAGCAACAACATTACATCCATTTTTCTCTAATAATTTTATACTATCAGTAAATGGAAAAAAACCATCTGATGCACAAACGAAGAATTTTTTTTTAAAGTGCTTATTCATATTTTTTATCGCAAAATTTAATGCATCAACTCTATTTGTTTGACCATGACCTAAACCTAAAGTTTGTTTATTTCTAGATAACACAACAGCATTTGATTTTAAATGTTTTGCAACTTTTAAAGAAAAAATTAAGTCAGATATTGATTTAGTTGAACCAGCTTTTTTTGAGACTAACTTCAAGAATTTTTTGTTAATTGGTGTAACATCTTTAGTCTGATAAAGATCACCAAAAAGGGTTGATTTATATTCTATAATCTTCTTTTTTGAACTTGGTATTTTTAATAAAATTAAATTTCTTTTCTTTTTTAATATTTTTATAGCATCTTCTTCAAAACTACTTGCAACAACCATCTCAAAAAAACTTTTAATTATTATTTTCGCTAGACTATAGCTCACTTTTCTATTTAAAAAAATTATCCCTCCAAAAGCGCTCTTAGGATCACTTTGAAAAGACTTAACAAAAGCACTTTCAATATTTTTTGAAGAAGCTACACCACAAGGATTTGTGTGTTTTATAATTATCGAAGTAGGTTCCTTGAACTCTTCCAAACACCTCAAACCACTATCAACATCAATTAAATTATTATAACTTATTTTTTTTCCACTAATTTGATAACTAAAAATAGATTTTTTTACATTATTAATTAGATACGCACTTTGATTTGGGTTTTCTCCATATCTTAATTTAATTTTATTAATCTTAGTTTTCATCCAACCAATTAGAAATAACTTTATCATAATTAGAAGTTTCTTTAAAAACCTTAATTGCCATTTTTTTTCTAAAATTTAGATCAGTCACTCCATTATTTTTTTTTAAATTTTGAATCAATTTTTTATAGTCTTTTGTATTCAATATTGCAGTGATATATTTATAATTTTTTCCTGCAGCTCTTAATAGACTTGGCCCCCCTATATCTATCATCTCAATTATTTGATCATAATTTTTTTCTTTTGAATATTTTTTGAAAGGATACAAGTTGACAACAACTATATCTATTTCAGGTATTTTTAATGATAGAAAATCTTTTATATGAAATTTATTTTCTCTTTTATAAAGTATAGAGCTATATATTAATGGGTTTAGCGTCTTAACTCTTCCCTCAAACATTTCTTTAAATTTAGTTATTTTTGAAATATCTTGGCATTTAAATCCCATATCTCGTATTTTATTACCTGTAGCACCACTAGATATAAACCTATATCCTTGTTTATTTAAATTAGTACAAAGATAATTTAAATTGTTCTTATTAAACACTGATATTAATGCAAATTTATTTTTTAAATTTTTTCTAACGACCATTTTTCTAAAATTTTCTTGTCTGACAATATACCTTTAATAACAATTTGTTTAGTAGGTTTTGTAAGATTATTATCAACCAATATGCTGTCCTCGATTATTAATTCTGTATTACTTTTAAACAACCAAATATTATTTTTTTTTGTTTTCAAAATTATATTTTTCTTATTATTTGTAAAATTAAGTGTCATCTCGTCCACTAAGTGGAATCTAATGTGATAAATTAATTTATTATTGCTTTCTTTGTAAGATATTAAACTGTCCTCACCTTCTATTTTATCTATATTTTTATTTATAATTAGTTTTCTTTTAATTATTTTATTAAATTTTTTTAAGTATCCATTATGCGATCCTTCAAATATCTCTTGTTTATTATTTGTTTCTTTTCTAAAGACTACAGATTGTGGAAATTTTATATGTGGATTACCTTCTTTTATCTCACTTATATTAGTATTCTGTAAAATTATTGTTGAGTGTGCAGCGCTATATCTTAAATATTCTGGATTTTTACCAAAACTTTCTGTACTGCCACAATTAGAAAGTATTTTTTCCCCAAAACCACTTACTTCAATTGATAAAGTTCCAGCGCTTAAGTTAGTACTTGTCATATCTTTATTTGGCTGAACTACATCAAAAAAAATCCTCTTATTTTTATCTGAATAAAAAGCAATTCCATTTTCTACATTTAAAAATTTTCTTTTTTTTAAATAATGATCTTTATTTAAAGACTCATATACACTTTTTGTATAAATATTATTTGATCCATTAAATAATGGTATTGTGCCATCTGTGTGAAAGTACTCGTTTAAGATTGATGTCATTTTTAAAATTACTTCATCAAATATTTTTGATTCCCTAAACTTAAAAAAAAGTAAAATATTTTTTATTTCATTAAGATTATTTATAAATTTAGAATGCTCTAGTATATTATAACTTTTATGCATTCCTAGTTTGTCAATCTGATTTTCTACAATAAATTTAACATACGCAATATTTTTTCTATTAATTTTCTTTATAATTGAGCATGATAATAAATATGCAATTAAATCAAATGATGTAATTTCTGTTATTTTTTTGTAATTAAAATCAAATAATATTCTTTGGATATGAAAATAAATAATTAAATCTAGTTTTTTCTTATCACTTAAAGATGCTGAAGAATTTATGTATTCATAATTATACAAAAGATTAACTAATCTTTTAGATGATAAATCTTCAGACCAAGGGAAGCCTAATTTATTTCTATAAAATTTAAACCACCCAAAAATTGAATTTTTAGATAAATTTATTCCTATTTTTCCTCCAAGTTTATTAGAGAAATTTAAAAAATCAAAACTATGAATATTTTTATTTTTATTCAAATAAAAATTGTTTTTAAAGATAAATGATTTTATCAGCTTGTAATTAGTAAAATCTATTTTTCTAAAATTAAGATCAAGATAGGATAAGTTTTTTATTGATCTAAATTTTAAAACTATAAATATTAATATTATCTTTCTAAATACTATCATTGTCTTTTTTCTTTAAGTATGCTGCAAAATATCCATCTGTACTGTTATTCAATATATTGTCAGGTAAGGTTATCATGAAGTTTTCTTTTATAAGTTTAGAGTAGTTAATGTTTTCTTTAATTAATTTAAAATTTAAAAGTAAGAAATTACTATTTTTTTTGAGAAAAGTGTTTATTTGATCGATAGTTTCATTTTTAAAAAAAGAACAAGCCATATATATTATGCATCCATTCTGATTTACTAAAACTGATGCTTTATCTAGCATATTTTTCTGTAAAAAATTTAGCTCCTTAAAATTTGGTCCTTTTTTTTTAAATAGTATTTCTGGATTTTTCCTTATTGTTCCTACAGATGAGCAAGGAGCATCAATTATAATACAATCGTATTTTTCTACTTCACTAAATTTTGTAAAGTCCTTGTTTAATATTTGAGGATTATATTTTAAACGTTTTAAATTAGATTTAAGGATTTCAATTCTCGCTCTACTTTTATCATTTAGAGTAACACTAAGATTTTTAGAAAGAAGCTGAAATGCTTTTCCACCAGGAGCAGCACAAGCATCAAGAAATTTTTTATTTTTATTTTTTTCTAGAAAATTATGTAATGGAAAAAAAGAGCTAAAATCTTGAACCCACCAATCACCTCTAGCAAAAGATTTTTTTTTTGTAATATCTTTTTTATTCAACAAAAACCCTGATACTTTTGATGTTTTAATTAATTTTTCTTCGAAATTCTCCAATTTATTTTCATCTTTAAATACTATATGAATATTTGGTTCATTGTGAAAATATTTTAAAAATTGACTTTTTTCATTATCAGAAAAATAATTAGTTTCTTTTTGAAACCATGATGGAAAATTATCAAAATTTATATTTATTTTTTTTAACTCAATTTTATCTTTAGCTATATTTTTCAAACAAGCATTAATAAGTCCAGAATATAATTTTAATTTTTTAGCTATTTCTACAGAGCAATTTATAACGGCATATTCTTTAAATTCTAAAAAAACAATTTGAGTAATGGCGCTTATTAATAATATTTTTTCATGATCTCTAATTTTTTTTTTGATATATTTATCTATTATCTTAAGACAGTGTAAATGATATCTCATAGAGTTTAACGTTACACTATGCAATAAAGCAATATCTTCTCTTTTTTGCCTATTAATAATTTTTTTTATAAAGTTATTATTTAAAGTTAGATTTAATTTATAAATTGAAAATAGTATATTATGAATATCAAATCTTACTTTTTCACCCTTTATCATTATTATAAATAATTCATAATTTATCAAAATTAGTTATATAATAAAAAATAAAAATAAAATATATTGAGTTATGCGAGGTAATCTTGAAACTATCGTTGGTGCAATGTTTGCAGGCAAAACAAGTGAATTATTAAAAAGAATTCTTTGGGCAAAGCACCAAAATAAAAAAATTATAGTTATTAAACCTAGTATTGATAATAGATACTCTAATGAGAAAATTATAACTCACAATGATCTTAGTCACGAATGTTATGCAATGAATAATTGGGAAACGACATTAACTAAATTTAATTTTAATAAAAAATATGTCGATATGGTTTTTCTGGATGAAATCCAATTTATGGATACACACGAAACCCTAAAAAATGTTGAGAGTTTATTGAATAAAGGAATAGACGTTGTTTGTGCTGGTCTTGATCAAGATTCAAGAGGAAAACCTTGGGAAACATCTTCAATGCTTCTGGGTTTATCAGATAAGATTGTTAAAATATATGGTTTTTGTAATGTTTGTGGAGTTGAGGCAACCAAAACTTATAGAAAAACTGTAGGCGGAGAAAGGACTCAAGTGGGCGCAGCAAATATTTATGAACCCCGATGTCTTAAGCATTGGGAGCCCAGATAATCTCTATTTATTTTTTCTATTTTCTATTAAATTATTTACAACTGATGGGTCTGCCAAAGTTGATGTATCACCCAAGTTTTCAAAATCGTTGCAAGCAATTTTTCTTAAAATCCTTCTCATAATCTTACCTGATCGAGTTTTAGGCAATCCAGAAGTTATATGTATGAAATCAGGAGTAGCAATTGGTCCAATTTTTTCTCTTATTGTTTTTTTTAAGTCATTGACTAAACCATCTGATTCTTCGATGCCAGCCTTAAGAGATACATAGCAATATAAACCATTACCTTTTATTTCGTGAGGATAGCCAACAACAGCTGCTTCTGATACATCTTTATGTGATACAAAGGCACTTTCTATTTCAGCGGTACCTAAATTGTGACCTGAGACAATGATAACATCATCAACTCTCCCTGTTATCCAGTAATAACCATCTTTATCTCTTCTGCACCCATCTCCAGTGAAATATTTACCATCAAATTGTGAAAAATAAGTTTTAATAAATCTGTCATGATCACCATAAACAGTTCGCATCTGACCAGGCCATGAGCTTTTTAAACATAGCATCCCTTCGCATTCACCTTCCAATTCTCTACCTTCTTTGTTTACTACACACGGTTCTATACCAAAAAAAGGTTTTGAAGCTGAACCAGGTTTCAATTGCATTGCTCCTGTTTGCGGAGAAATCATAATTCCCCCAGTTTCAGTTTGCCACCATGTGTCAACAATAGGACATTTTGATTTACCAGGCACCTCAAAGTACCACTTCCATGCTTCTGGATTAATAGGTTCACCAACACTACCTAAAAGCTTTAATGATGTTCTTTTAGTTTTCTCAACATATTCATCACCCTCTCGCATTAACGCTCTTATAGCAGTAGGAGCAGTATAGAATATATTAACCTGATGTTTATCAACTATCTCCCAAAATCTGGAAAAATCAGGATAATTTGGAACACCTTCGAACATAAGAGTTGTCGCTCCATTAGCAAGAGGTCCATAAATAATATAACTATGTCCGGTAATCCAACCAATGTCAGCAGTACACCAATAAATATCTTTTGGTTTATAATTAAATATATACTCATGAGTCATTGAAGCGTAGACTATGTATCCACCAGTTGTATGCATTACCCCTTTAGGCTTACCTGTAGAACCAGATGTATATAAGATAAATAAAGGATCCTCTGCATTTAGAACCTCTGGTTCGCAATAATCCTCAACATCTTTAACAAGGTCATCGTAAAAAACATCTCTACCATTTTTAAGTTTTAAATTTTCATTTGTTCTTTTTATAATTAAACATTTTTTAACTTCTGGACATGTCTCTAATGCTTGGTCAGTGATTAATTTTAAAGGAATTTTTTTCCCTCCTCTAATACCTTCATTAGCAGTAACAACAAATTCTGATCCACAATCTTGGATTCTTCCCGCAATTGAATCTGCGGAAAAACCTCCAAAAATAATGGAGTGAACAGCACCAATTCTTGAACACGCTAACATTATATATGCAAGTTCAGGTATCATCGTAAGATAAATTGTTACTCTATCACCCTTTTGAACCCCAATCTTTTTTAGAACATTAGCTGCCTTAGATACATTTAATAATAATTCATTATAAGTTATTTTTTTTGTTTCTTTTGGATCATCGCCTTCCCAAATTATTGCAATTCTATCAGGATTTTTTTTTGCGTGCCTATCGATACAATTATATGATACGTTAAGTTCACCATCTTCAAACCATTTTATACTGACATCCTTAGCTGAATATTTTACATTTTTTGTCTTTGTATATTTCTTGTACCAGTCTATTCTCTCCCCTTGTGTTTTCCAAAAATTCTCATTGTTTTCTATCGAGTAGTTATAGAGTGAAGAATATGTCTCTGAGTCAATTTTCCCTTCTTCAATCCAATTTTTTTTAATTTCCATCATTCAATTGAGATTATTTCTAAAAATATAAAAATTCAACTTATTTATAATTAAATTTGTTCATAACCACTTTAAATTTTTCTTCTATCTTTAATATCTGGTCTTTATTTAATTGGTTTTTCCATTGATCTTTTGTGCCCTTTTTAAAAAATTTCCTACCCTCTTGTGCTTCAATAAAACCTTCGTTTGTTTCTTTTTTTTTCAAATTACTAAAACTTGTAGTTTTTAAAATATTAATAATTTTTTGATCCAAGTTATGAAATTTAAAACCATAATTATTGGTAAAGAAATTAGCTATTGTTCTTACAATATCTTCTTTTTTGTAAACTAAATCTTCAAACTTAAGTATTAATAATGGAAATTTCCAATTATTAGAGGTCCATGAAATTACATGCTTATCCCAACTTGATATAAATGAGACAGGTGTATTATTTTTTTCAAAAAGATTATTCTTCCCTTTCACCCATAATAATGATTGTAATTCATTAGTCATAAAATCTACACTCTCATCATATGAGCAGCCAGTGTGATTTGACCATGAAATACAAACATCCCTAGGGTCCCTAATTATATATATTACACCCCTAATATTTTCTTCTGCAGTAAACGCATTATTGTTAATTTTAAAATTACCTGAATGAGTTTTAAAAAATTTAAAATCTTCTTTAAAATCTAAAATTTTTTTTTGTTGAATCTTTAATAAGTACTTATAGAAAATCGATACCTCATTTAAATTATATAAATCATTTCCTATAAGCTTTTTGGCTTTGTAAACATTATAAGTGCTTTCAAATTGTCTAATATACTCTAAGAACTTTAAGTTGAATATTCCATCAGGAGTAAAAAAAAGTGCTGATAATATTGCTCTTATAAGCGTGTTCCCACTTTTTGGATAAGATGCTAACCAAAAAATATGCTTATCCATTAGCTATTTGATATTTTTAATATTTCAAGCCATTCTGATTTTAATATAGGCATAACAGACAGTCGGCTTTGTTTAACAAGCGAAATCTTAGATAATGTTTTTTTAGATTTTATTTCTTCAAGAGAAACCGGTTTTTTAAGTTTATTTTTTGCTTTAACATCTACAACTACGAATTTACCACTTGTATCTGTCGGGTCTGGATAAAATTCTTTAACTACTTCTACAATACCAATAATTTTTTTTTCAGATACTGAATGATAAAAAAAACAAAGATCTTTTCTCTTCATTTTCATTAAATTATTTCTGGCTTGATAATTTCTTACACCATCCCACATTGAAGGACCTTCTTTAACCTGATTGCTCCATGACCAAGTTTCAGGTTCGGACTTTAATAACCAATATTGCATTATATTATATTTTTAATTTAATAAATTACTATATGACAAAACTATAATATACTTCTAACGCTTAATCTAGGTTTAGGTTTAAAAAATAAGTCAGACCTACTTTTATCATAAAACTTTAAACATGCCCAAGCTATCATAGCTGCATTATCTCCCATCATCTCTTTCAAGGGATAATATATCTCAACATTTTTCTTTGTAAAAAAACTTTCTATTTTTTTTTGAATATATTTATTATTTGACACACCGCCTACTATAGATATCGAATTTATATTTATTCTGTCATGACTTAATCTCTTTAGCCCTATTTCCAGCTTTTCAATTAATATTTCACTTATATTCCTTTGAAATGATGCTGATAAATCTTTAACAAATTTTTTATCAATTTTATTTTTTTTTGTTAATATATTTATATGTGTTTTAATGCCAGAAAATGAAAAATTAAAGTTATCTTCTTTAATTAGTGGTTTTGGTAAAATAAATTTATCCTCGTTACCATCAACAGCCTCTATTTCTATTTGTGCACCTCCAGGATAAGGTAACCCAATTAATTTTGCAGTTTTATCAAATGCTTCTCCAATTGCATCATCTACACTTTGTCCTAAAAGCTCTATATCCTTTTCATTTTTCATAAGATAAACTTGAGTATGACCACCTGTTAATAACAAAATAAGATTTGGAAATTTGATATTGTTATTAAAACTTGTAGACAGAATATGACCTTCTAAATGATTAATTGGAATAAATGGTTTTTGAAAAGAAATTGCTAAAGATTTAGTGAATGTTGAACCAACTAATAAACTCCCTATGAGTCCTGGTCCACAAGTAGCTGCAAATACATCTATTTTACTAGGTTCGATATTTGTCTTTAAAAACAAATCACTTGTAATATTTTGAATTTTTTCCAAGTGTGATCTAGAAGCTAATTCAGGTACAACCCCCCCATGTTTTTTATGAATTTCTTGGGAAAAAGTAACATGCTCTAAAATAGTTTTATTTTGCATGAGACATATTGATGTTTCGTCGCATGAGGTTTCGGCAGCAAATACAAGCATAATGTTTTGGTACAATATTTTACACTGTTAAACAACAATCTAATAATGCTAAAAAAAGGTAATGAAAAAGATATTTGATAGTTTTTATATTTTCTCTAAATTTTTCTTAAGCTTTTTTCTTTTGTCTTGTGTCCTTTTTTTAACATATCTACTTTATATAAATTATCAAAATGAAGATAAGATTACTAAAAATCAGTTTGAATTAGAAAATGAACTTAGGGCAAATATTAATGAAAATTCTGAATATATAAAAGATATATCTAATGAAATATTAGAAACAAAAAAATCTTTAATAAATATAGAAAAAATTATCAAAGAGAATGCTAACAAAGAAACAAAAGTTGATCTAGCAGAAATCAATAAAAGTATTACTTTATTAAATAAAAATTTTAATAATTTAAATTCTGAAATATCTTTAATAAAAAATAAAAATATTGAAAATCAAAAAAATAAAAATCCTAAATTAATAAATCAATCTATAGATGAGATAGTTGAGTTAATAAAAATTAAATATGAAAATAATATGAATTTTGATAAAGAACTTAAGTATCTCCAAACTATCTTAGATAAAGAGAATATTCCTGTTTTAGAAAAATTATCAATCTTGAAAATTAATCCATATAAAGGTCACATATTTTTAGAAAATCAATTTAATAATGAGGTTAATTCATATCTAAAGAGTATGATAAAACAAAATAATAGTTTTCTTAACAAAATTATTTTACCTTATATAAACCTTTCTCCTTCTTCTGAAAATATTATTGATAATGAAAAAATTTTAATATTAGAACAAATTAAATCTCATATAAAAAATAGAAATATAATTAAAGCTTATAACAATTTAAGCAGAATCAAAAAGTATGAAGAGTTTTTTAAAATTTCTTCAAATGAAATGAAAAATTATGATACCTTTATAAAGGAAATATCAAGGATTAGGTAATGTATAGATTTTTAGTTTTTGTAGTGCAGTTATTACTATTAATTGTAGTGTTAACATTTATTTTTACCAATCCATTTATCATTTCTTTAGATATTAGAAGCATTAAATATTCTTTTTCATCAAATTTATTTGCAGTTATTCTGATATCATTTATTTTTCTTCTATACTTAGTGTTTTATTTATTTTTCCGCTCAAGATTATACTTTGGACAATACTTGTTAAAAAATAAATATAAAAAAATTGAAAAAGGGTATTTGCACTTTGTTAATGCAATGATAGCGATTGCTAATAAGGATAATAAAACTGCCATAAAATCTCACAAAAAAATGTCACAATACCTAAATGATGATCCATCATTATCTCTTCTACTAAAGTCTGAAGTTTTAAAGATAGAAAAAAAATTTCCAGAACTAAACAATGTTTATGAAGATATGATTAAATCAAAAAAGACAGAAAGTCTTGGCTATAGGGGCTTAATGGAACAGAATTTGAAAAATCAAGATTATCATCATGCTTTTTTATATGGAGAAAAATTGTTTTCCATTAACCCAAATATTGAAAAACTTTATCAAACACTAATATTCATAGCTGCTAAAACTAAAAATTGGAACCAACTAATATCATTATCAAAAAAAGCTTTCTCAAATAAACTTATAAGCAAAAACGATCTTAATGAAAATAAATCTATAGGATTTTATGAAATTGCTAAAATAAAATTTGATAGCGATATAAAAGATGCTCTAAACAATATTCATAAAGCAATTGATTTGAAGAAAAACTTTCCTCCATATATAAAACTTCATTTAGAAATAGTTGCTAATTTCAAAGATCAAAGAAGTTTATTTAAATTAATCAAGAAATATTGGAATCTAGCTCCAGATTATTTACTTCGATCCATTATAACTAAAATAATAATTCAAAATAATTTAAGTGATATTAAGTTTATAAATGAATTAGTTAAAAATAATCTAAATTTAGAAGAATCAAAAAAACTTTTAATTTATTTTGCTATAAAAAACTTAGATTGGGATATAGCAAGAAAAAATATAGCTGGTATGATCGGTCCTAATCCTTCAAAAGAAATCTGTTATTTTATGTCTGATATTGAACTTGGAGAAAATAATGATAAGCAAAAAAGTGATGCTTGGATTTTGAGGGCTGAAAATGCTAGCACAGAATATACTTGGATTTGTGGAATTACAAATCAGTCACAAGAGGAATGGAGCACATTATCTAATTCAGGATATTATAATTCACTTGTTTGGACATCCTATAAAATGCTAAGACAAAATAAAATATAATATGAAACTTCATTTCTTTATTGGCTATGACTCAAAAGAGGACATTGCTTATAGAGTTTGTAAACATTCACTTTTAAAACATTCAACTATTGATGTTGATGTTGTGTCTTTAAAATTAGACGAACTTATAGCCAAAAATCTATATACTAGAAATGTTGATCCACTTGCTTCTACACAATTTACTTATTCACGATTTTTAGTGCCTAAACTTATGAATTATCAAGGGTGGGCAGTCTTTTGTGACTGCGATTTTATTTTTTTAGGAGATGTTTCAAAATTATTAAATAATCTTGATGAATCTAAAGCAGTATATTGTGTACAGCATGATTATACCCCTAAAGAAAAACATAAGATGGATGGGCAAAAGCAGACTATATATCCAAGAAAAAATTGGTCTAGTTTTATTCTATATAATTGTTCTCATCCAAGTTCAAAGAATCTAACTGTAGAAAAAGTCAATAATGAATCAGGAGCATATCTCCATCAATTTAAATGGTGCAAAGATGATGAAATTGGCTCACTAGATGAAAGATGGAACTGGCTAGAGGGTTGGACCTCAGGTCACAATAATCTAAAACCTTATGCAGTTCATTATACACGGGGTGGGCCTTGGTTTTCTGAATGGCAAGATGTTGAATTTGCGAAAGAATGGCTATTGGAAAGAGACGAATATCTCTCTAAAAAATTTAAATCAAATTCTTAAAAAGTTTTTTAAAAATTTAGAATTTTGTAAGAAATCTTTCTTATCAATTAGTTTAACAGAATCATACCAAGGAGTAACATCTGTCTTTTGATTCCAGTAATGAAAAACAGCAAAATTTTCTGGCTTAATTAAAATTGTTTTTACACCTAATGCTCCAGCAAGATGAGCAGTGCTGTTACTAATACTAACAAAAACATCAAGTGACTTTAATAATGAAGCAATACCCTCAAAATCATTAAATAAATCTAATCCTTCTATACTTAGAAGTTTATTCTTATTTATACTATTAAAACTATTAATTTCATTTTTAACATCGCCATATTGTAGGTTAAAGATATCACAGTTAGTAAGATTAAAAATATTATTGAGATCTTTAAGATTTAGTGATTTGTCTTTAGCAAATTGGTTATTAAAACTTTTCCATGATAATCCGATTTTGTATTCTTTTTTATAAATTGACAATTTTTTTTGTATTTCCTCAAATTTCTTTTTGTCTACTTTTAAATAAGAATTTTTTTTAAAATCTTTAAAATTCTTACGATAATATCTTCCTAAACTTCCCGCATAAATTACATTATCAATTTCTTTAAATTTCTCTTCATGATTTGTAATAGTGCCATGACCAACAAATTTTTCTCTATATTCAGGAAATGATCTTTTGTAGAGATTTAATAAACGAGGATCACACTCAATAATCGTATTATCGATATCACTTAAAAGATCTCCATACATAGAACTATAAAGTATTTCATCTCCAATACCTTGTTCCCGCACAATTATAAATTTACCTTTTTTATTCTTCAGATTGCTTGACCTATATAATTTGCTGTTTAATTTTTTTACGTAATTATTTTTTTCTTTAAAATCTTCTAAATCCAATCTGCCATCAAAATAATTCCAACCATTTTTAAAATCATGATCCTTTAAATATATAAAAGAAATTGTTTTTTTAATATCACCATCATTTTTTTTCATTTCTAAAGCTTTAAAGCTACTTTCTAAAGCTTCCTTATGATTGTTTAAATCAAAATAAATTTTAGCTAAATTGTTATAGATATAAGCATTATTTGGATTTACAGAAAGTGCCAGTTTGTAATAATTGATAGCTTTATTATAAGATGATTCTTCCCTATAAAAACCAGCAATATTATTTAATAAATAGAAAGATAATTTATTAATCTTTAAAGCTCTTAAATAATATTCTTCTGCTTTTATCTTTTCACCTTTTTCATGATAAGTTTTTGCTAAAGAATTTAATGCAGAGAGATTTTTTGAGTCTATTTGTAATATATTTTTAAATATTTTAATTGCTTCATCGTAATTGCCTTCATGTGCCAAGCATTGTCCTATTACGCTCAGGCAACTTAAGTCTGCATTATTTTCTTTAAGATAAAACATGCAAATTTTTTTAGCCTCTTCAATTCTATTTAATTTATATAAAACGAAAGCTTTATCTTTATCTACATTTTCAATTCTCTGTATTTTTAAAATATTTTCTATTGTATTAAGTGCTTCATAATAATTTGATTCTACAATATCCATATTGTAAAGATTAATCATTGCCTTCAAATTTTTTTCAACTTTTATTAAATAAATATAATTTGTCCTAGCCTCTTCATTTAGATTTAAATTTTGCTGAATAACTGCTAAGTTATAACGTAATAAATTATTACCTTTATTTTTTTTAAAAATTCTTTGAAGGTCATTGTAACTTTTTAATTTATCACCTGTTTCAAATCTTTTAAGAATATTATTAATTTGAGAAATTAAATTCATTATTTTTTTCTACGATGCTATTTATTTTCTTTATAGTATTACTTATTGAATCTTCTATTCCTAAAACTTTTATATTTTTATACCATATTGATGATCCACTACTAGTATCCCAATAGTAATACGTTGATGATTTTTTGGGACATATTAATATTGTAGGAATACCAAGAGCTCCTGCAAAATGAGCTGTTGAATTACTAACTGTTATGAACAAATCTAAGTTTTTTAGCAAACCCATACAAGATTCAATATCATTGAATAAATCTAAATCATTAAATATTTTTAGGTATTTTTTTTGACTTGATAAATATCTCTTATCATTTTCAATGTTTCCATATTGTAAGTTTATAATAAGTCTATCATTAGTAAATAATGGCTCAAAATCTTTAATAGATAATGACTTTAAGTTTCCATAAATATTTATAATACTTTTCCATGAAATGCCTACTTTTAGTCTATTTTTAGAATTAGATAACTTTTCTTTGTATTTATCAACAATATCTTTTCTGGCTAATAAATAATTACTATTATTAAAGTCAGTTTTTCTTTTTCTAAAAAATTGGAGCATACTTCCAGCGTATATGACATTGTCAAATTCAGATATTTTTGAGTCTTTTGAATAATATCCATCTTCAACAAAAATATCATTTTGAAAAGATCGACTAAAAACTGATAGTAGTCTTTTATCAGCTTCAATTTTAACTTTTTTAAAATTGTCAATGATATCTTTATATACAGTGCTAAACAAAATCTCTTCACCAATTCCTTGTTCTCTTAATATAAGCAATTTATTTTTTGGATTTACCTTCAAATTTTCAAAAAGGTTATCCTTAACAAATTCAAGATTATTTAATTTTACTCTATTTTTTTCAATCAATAATCTTGAGTCAAACAAGTCCCACGAATTGGAAAAATTATTTAATTTTAACTGTAAAGTACAATACGCATATTTTAATTTATAATCGAATGGATTAATTTTAATTGCTTTATCATAGTAAACTTTAGCTTCTTTTTCTCTATTTTCTCTACAATAACATATTGCTATATTAGATAAAATTTCTTGATTTTTTGGATCTAGTAACAATGCTTTATTGTAAATTTTTATAGCTTCTAAAATATTATCTTGGAGACTTAATATATTACCCAAATTTATTAGAGTTTTAGGATTATCAGGGTGAATTTTGTGAGCATTTTTAAATACTGTGTATGCTTCATTTAATTTTTCTAATTCAAGTAAACAAACACCTAAATTATTATAACTATCAATATATTTATTATTTATCTTAATTGCTTGTTCAAAATAATTTTTTGCTTCATGCAAGTTATTATTTTTTAAATATATTAAGCCTTTAATATTATAGCCAAAGAAATCATCTTCTTTTAATTTTGAAATATCATCAATATATTTTTTTGCACTGTCAAAACTATTTTTTAAAAAATAAATATAAGCCTTATCACGTTTTGCCTCATAATGATCTTTATCTAATCTGAGAATTAAATTAATATTTGCTAATGATTCATCTAATAAGGATTTGGTTAAGAATAATTTATAAATTTTAGAAAGACATTCGATATTATTATTATCTATTAACAAAATTCTTTTTAAAGTATTTATTGTTGTATCTACGTCACCCATTTTTTGTGCTATCTGTGATAGTACACTTAGAACTTTAATATTTTTATGATATTTTATTGATAATTTTTTAATATCTTCGTAGGCAATATTTCTATCTATGTTGTTAAAAGAATTAATTATTTTTTTAAGTTTATTTTCTAACTTAGACATAAAAAAACCCAGCCTTTAAAAGACTGGGTATAATAAAAAGATATTTAGTTTTTAAAAGAATTATCTTCTTTGACCAAATAATTGTAGTAATAAAATGAATAGATTGATGAAGTCTAAATACAGTTTTAATGCACCCATCAATGCTTTTTTTGATCCTATTTCTTCACTGTCACCACCATAATACATATTTTTGATGTTTTGAGTATCATATGCTGTTAGTCCTACAAAAACTAAGACCCCAATAACTGATATAGCAAAAGCTAATGGACCACTTTGAAACCAAAAATTTGCAATACTTGCAATTATAATTCCAATTAAACCCATAAATAAGAAACCACCAAGTTTAGTAAGATCTCTTTTAGTGGTATATCCATATAAACTCATTGCTCCAAATGTACCCGCAGTAATAAAAAATACTCTTGCTATGGAGGTTCCAGTAAATTGAATAAATATTGATGCCATTGATAGACCCATTATTGAGGCAAACAACCAGAATGTGATTTGAGCTGCGCTTGTTGAAATTTTATTAATTCTTGCGCTCAGATAAAATACAAATCCTAAAGGGGCTAACATTATTACCCAAGCAAGAGGTGATCCAAAAAGTAGCATCCCAAGATCAGTATATCCGAGGATTTGTCCGTTATCTCCAGTTACGATTGATGCTTTACCAAAAAAATAAGCAATAAATCCAGTTAACACCAACCCTGTAGTCATATAATTGTAGACTTTAAGCATATACGCTCTCAAGCCTTCATCAATTGCCGTCTGATCTACTGATTTAGTATAAGATCGTTGATTAAAGTCTAAAGCCATAATTTCTCCTTTTAATTATTAATAATATCGCTATAAATCCGACAATTTCAAGGCATTTTGTAAAAATAGTATGAAGTATAGAAAACTAGGGACTACAGATTTAGAAGTAAGTGTTATTTGTTTAGGGACAATGACTTGGGGAGAACAGAACAACCAAGACGATGGCTTTAAACAGATGGACTATGCTTTTGAAAGAGGTGTAAATTTTTTTGATACAGCTGAGGTTTACTCTATACCAACTAGAGCGGAAACATATGGAAAAACAGAGGAAATAATTGGTAATTGGTTTGCTCAAAACAATAAACGAAAAGATGTAATTTTAGCAACTAAAATTTGTGCAAAAAGTGAAGGAAATAGTTGGATTAGAGAAGGGGGGCCAAATCTCATTTTTGATAAAAAAAATATTAATGCTGCAATAGATGGAAGTCTTAAAAGATTAAAAACTGATTATATTGATTTATATCAACTTCATGCACCAGAGAGAAAAGTACCAAAGTTTGGAAAACTGGATTTTGAATATGATCCTGAAGACTCATGGGTTGAGTTAGAAGAGGTGTTATCTTGTCTTCAAGATTTGATTAAGCAAGGAAAAGTAAGACATATTGGTGTCTCAAATGAAACTCCTTGGGGAGTTATGAAATATATGAAATTATCAGAAGAAAAAAATCTTCCTCGTATGATGTCCATTCAGAATGTTTATAGTTTAGTAAATAGAATTTTTGATATTCATAACTCTGAAGTATCAATAAGAGAGAATTGTGGTTTACTCGCTTACTCCCCTTTAGCCGGAGGAAGATTAAGTGGTAAATATATTGGTGGTAAAAATCCACCTAATACAAGGTTTACATTATGGGCTAATCGCTTTGATAGACACAACACTATGAGAGGAGAAAATGCTATTGAGAAGTATGTCAATCTTGCTAACAAGCATGGCATAGCACCCTCAACTTTTGCTAATGCATTTGTAAACGATCGTCCTTTTGTTACCAGTAACATTATTGGAGCAACAACAATGGAGCAACTTAAAGAAAATGTAGATAGCATTGATATAACTTTAACTGATGATATTTTACAAGAGATTGAAGATATTCATCTTTATGATCCAAACCCTTGCGTGTAATAATTAAAAAAAAATGAAATATAGAAAACTAGGTAATACAGATATTGATGTAAGTGTCATTTGTTTAGGCACAATGACTTTTGGTGAGCAAAATAGTCAACAAGAAGGTTTTGATCAAATGGATTATGCAGTTGAAAGAGGTATCAATTTTTTTGACACTGCTGAGTTATATGCTGTCATGCCTAGAAAAGAAACTTATGGAAAAACAGAAGAAATAGTTGGCAATTGGTTCCAAGAAAGGAAAAGTAGAGACAAAATCATTTTAGCTTCGAAAATAGCTTCAAAATCAGATGGCCTTGAGTGGATAAGAGAAGGTTCAAAAAGTCTAGGTTTTGATAAAAAAAATATGAACGCTGCAATAGATGAGAGTCTTAAAAGATTAAAAACTGATTATATTGATTTATATCAATTACACTGGCCAGAGAGAAAAGTACCAAAATTTGGAATTTTAGACTTTGAATATGATGCAAGTGATAATGATTGGACTACAGTAGAGGAAGTTTTATATAATCTACATCAACTTGTTAAAGCAGGTAAAATTAGATACGCTGGTTTATCTAACGAAACGCCTTGGGGTGTCATGAAATACCTTCAAATTTCAAAAGAAAAAAATCTTCCACGGATGATGTCAATACAGAATGTTTATAGTTTAGTTAACCGCGTATTTGATATTCATAACTCTGAAGTATCAATAAGAGAGAATTGTGGTTTACTCGCTTACTCCCCTTTAGCCGGAGGAAGATTAAGTGGTAAATATATTGGTGGTAAAAATCCAGAAAAAGCAAGGTATACTCTTTGGCCAAGACGTTTTTCCAGACACCATACTGAAAGAGGCGAAAGTGCAATAGAAAAATATTTTAAACTTGCTCAAAAATATGAAATTTCACCATCTACATTTGCTAACGCTTTTGTGAATGATCGTCCATTTGTTACAAGTAATATAATTGGTGCTACAACTATGGACCAACTTAAAGAAAATATAGATAGCATTGATATAACTCTTTCAAAAGAAATATTAAAAGAAATTGAGGACATACACTTATCTGATCCTAATCCTTGTGTTTAATCTTTATATTTTAATTTTATCTAATAACCTACGAACATCCTCAACATATCTTCTATCCCATAAATAAACATTTAATAATGAATAATACAATTGATAAACTGGTTCATATTCTAAATAATATTTATCAACCTTGATATGATCGTTGTATTTATTTAAAAAATTATTATCAATAAATTTTGGGTTAAACCACCTCAAATAAGAAACTTCTAATTCATTGTGACCATAAAATGATCCCGGGTCAATAAAACCTACGAATTTTTTATTTTTAAAAAGTATATTTCCTTCCCATAAATCACCGTGTAATAAAGATGGTCTTGGATTGGTTGGAATAAAATTATCCATTTTTTTAATCAATAAATCAATTTTAGTATTAATTGATTTATCCATAGGCTTATTTTTGTTAACTAAATCAAAAATGTAAGATAGTCTTTTATCTGCATAGAACTCTTTCCAATTTTTAGATTTAGAATTAATCTGCTTTAAACCACCAATCTGTGTATCAAAATCAAAACCATAATATTGATTCTTTATTGAATGAATAGAAATTATGGAATTTAACAAATCAACATTTGTTTTTTCTGGTTGATCATCATTATTACTTATGAATGACATGATTAGAAATCTATCATTATAGTTAATAATATTTGGAAAATAATTAAACTTTTGTTTATTAAAAAATACAAGATTATCCTTTTCAGATTTTATAGCATTAAATTTATCATTATTTTTGTAATAATATTTAACAATAAACTCCTTACTGTCATTTGTAATAATTTTTAAACAATTAATACCAAAAGAGTCTGATAATAACTTGCTATCTATAATTTTTTTATTATCTAAAAGTTTTTCAATTTCTATAATGATACTTTTATCAATCATACAAAATGTCCAAAAAAATTAATTTTCAGTTTCTAATTTCATATTTCGGATTAATACCATATGTTTTAACTTTTTTAGATAAATACTATTTTTTAGTAGTTGAGGAAGAAGATCTACTTAATTTTGTTACTTATTATAGTCTAATTATAATTGTTTTTATTGGATCAATAAACTGGAATTTAAAAAATAATCCGCCCACTCATATAGTAATATACGGTTTTTTGCCTAGCTTATTTGCTGTTATAATTATTATTTTAAGCCTTCTTAACATTAATAATTTAATAATTTTTATCTTAATAATTTTACTTTTGTTAACTCAGTTATTTTTTGACTATATTATATTATTTGCAAACGAAACAAATAAAAAGGTATTTTACTATCTCAGGCTTCCTTTAACGATTTTGATTATCCTATTTTTATTTTTTATTTCATTGTGAGGCTGATACGACCAATATTTCTACCTGCATGATTTTTTAATTCAAACTTTTCTTTTTTTTCTAGATTTTTTAATTCTACTTTACTCATAACTTTAAATTTTTTAAATATATTTAGTATAGCAATTGGAATAGCTCTTTCATTTCCGTCTGTAATTTTAATTACCCCGCTAATTTCCTTTTGGAAATCAACAAATAAAAAAACACCTTCAGCCCCACTTTTACAAAATATTTTTCCTTTTGAAGCTTTTATTACTTTTGTATCAAAACTTACACTCCCTCCAATAAATTCAGGATTTTCTAAAATTGAATTAACCAAAGTTCTTACTTGATCAGTATACTCATAATTATTTTTATAAGTCTTAATCAAATTATTTAATGCTTTTGATATAGATTTAATTTTAAATGAGTATTGTGGCGCACTACAACCATCTAGAGAGAAATTTTTCTTTGATAATTTGCTTTCTGTAAATTTATTAAAAATTTTTCTAATGTATTTTTGATGCGCGTGATTGTAATCAAGATAGTTTGTAATGCTTTGATTATTGATCAAACAGCTTGTTAACATACCTAAGTGTTTGCCTGCACAATTGTTATGTAGTTCGTTAAATTTTTTTCTAGAATATATTATTTTTTCAGAGGCATTTTTATCTAACGGAGCATGAATACCACATTGTAAATTTTTTGTTTTTATGTTTATTTTTGAAATCCATTTTTTTAACTCTTTTATATGAAATTTTTCTCCTTTGTGTGAAGCACAAGCTAAAGCTATATGTTTATTATTTAATTTATAATTTTTGATTGCATTTGACATTGCAAAAGGAATTGCTTGAAATATTTTAATTGATGATCTGGGAAAAAAATATTCATTATCATTGTTTGTAGATAATAAAATTTTACCATCGACATTTGTTACCAACGCCTTAACTTGATGGGTGCTTTCAACTCTTTTACCCCTAACAAAATTTACGTGAATCTTAGACACGTATGAGGTTATACAATAATGAGTTTATTTTTGCTTAAAAAAAGATTTAATAAATGTAAATAAGTTTAAGAAAGATCCGTACTTACCAAAGAATATTACGTCTTTTTCTGTAATACTTAAGCATACACAGCCTGTGTCTTTTGATGCTATTGGTGTATGTTTTATTTTTTGGTCATTTATCTGAATATCACCTCTTAAATACTTACCATATTCATCGCAGAAACTACCTTCTAAGACTAATATGTACTCTTTTCCACCATGTGAGTGCAACGGTACGGATACTCCAGGGTCCATTTTTATTAACTTCAATTCGTCTTTATCATTGATAGATGCAGTATACTCTTTGAAACCCTTATAAACTTGTTTCCATTTTAAATTATTTAAGTTTCCAAAAAAACTAGTTACCGGATCTTTAAGATTTGAAGCAGATTTAGTATTTTCATTATTCATACAATCTGTGTATTTCAAATTTTTAGGATGAATGTTTTCGTTATCCTTTAAGTTTTCACCCAACATATTTTCAAATGTACTTCCGATTTTAGAGGCATCTGAATTTAATTCTAAATATGCTGATGCAAATAGCGACTTTGCTGGACCCAATATTCCAGAAGCAAAATCAAATATTAGCTGGTTTCTTATTACTGTACCGTTCATCTTAAAAATTCCTGCATTTTCGTTAAAATATGCCTTATTCTTGATTTAACTGTCCCTAATGGAATTTCAAGCTCATCTGCAATTTTTTTATGACTTTTGTTTTCAAAAAAGTTCATTTTTATCATTATTTTTTGCTGTTCATCGAGCTCATTATTTATTCTTTCTATTTGTTTTTTTGCCTCATTTTCTTCATTGATGTCACTTTCTCTATCTTGGTACAAAAATTCTCTTATATCTTCTTCTTTAAAGTTAATTTTTGAATTTTTCCTTAAAAAGTCTATTTTTTTGTTTCTCGCAATAGTAAATATCCATGTTGAAACTGCTGATTTTGTTGAATCATATAGGTTTGATTTTACCCAAACAGTACTTAAGACCTCTTGCGTGAGCTCTTCAGAGCTTTCAAATTTGATCCTATTTTGAATAAAATAGGCATTAACTTTAGGGGCAAAAAAATCAAAAATTTGTGAAAAAGCCATTTCGTCGCGGTCTTTCTGAATTCGTTTCATCAAGTTATTTAATTTTGATTTTTCCATAATTTAAAAAGACTCTAACATTGATTAAACGCTCTTAACTAATTGCATAAGATATACTAAAAGAAGAAATTGATGAAAATTATTCTTAAGTTTTTAATAGCGCTATATGTAGCACTTCCAAGTTCTTTAATGGCTCTAGAAGTTGGTAAATGGTCTTTTGAGAAAGCTGATGAGTACTGTTATATTGGCAGCTTAGCTACAGAGACAGATTTACCCAGTGATAAGAAGAGAGGAAACTTCTACGTTCTGGTTTATAAAAATATTGGCAACCCAGAAACCGTAGTACAGATAGAAGCAGGTTATAATTATAAAGTTCCATCTGATATAATTGTAAATATTGATAATGGGGAATACATATTTTATACAACTGAAGATGTGCCTACTGCCGCTTGGACAGAAGAAGATAATAAAGTTATTTTTGCAATGAAAAAAGGACTTGAGCTTATAGTTAGTGGTGAATCTTCTAGAGGCACAATAACAAATGACACATACACACTTAATGGATTTACTTCAGCTTATAATAAATTAACTAAAGATTGCTAAATGCCTAAAAAAATTGTTTTAGCATATTCTGGCGGATTAGATACTAGTGTAATTCTTAAGTGGCTTCAAAATAAATATGAATGCCCAGTAGTTACATTCACAGCTGACATAGGTCAAGGAGATGAACTTTCTCCAATTGAGGCTAAAGCAAAAAATTTAGGTGTAGAAGAAATATTCATTGAAGATTTACAAGAAGAGTTCGTTAGGGATTACGTTTTTCCAATGTTCAGAGCAAATACTCTTTACGAAGGAACATATTTATTGGGTACAGCTATAGCAAGACCCTTGATAGCAAAAAGACAAATTGAAATTGCAAAAATCGTTGGAGCTGATGCCGTAGCTCATGGCGCTACTGGCAAAGGTAATGATCAAGTTAGATTTGAATTAGGTTATTATGCAAATAATCCTAAAATCGAAGTTATAGCACCTTGGAGGGATTGGGAATTCCAAAGCAGAAAAGATCTAATTGAATATGCAGAAAAAAATCAGATCACAGTTCCAAAAGATAAGATGGGCGAACCTCCATTCAGTACAGATGCAAATCTTTTACATACTTCCTCAGAAGGTAAGCTTCTTGAGGATCCTTGGATTGAGCCACCCGAGTATATTTTTTCAAGAACTAGTAGTATCGAAGATTCTCCAGATAAAGCAGAAGAACTAATAATTGAATTTAAAAATGGCGATCCTGTCTTAATAAATAATGATAATTTAAAGCCACATGAGATTTTAGCAAAATTAAATTTTATAGCCGGCAAGCATGGTGTCGGAAGAGTGGACCTTGTGGAAAATAGATTTGTTGGAATGAAATCAAGGGGAATCTATGAAACTCCTGGAGGAACAATATTAATTAATGCAAGAAAAGCAATTGAGAGCATAACATTAGATAAAGGAGAGGCTCATCTTAAAGATGAGATAATGCCTAAATATGCAGAAACAATTTATAATGGATTTTGGTTTTCATCAGAAAGAATAGCAATGCAAAGCCTTATTGATTCAACTCAAAAAAAAGTAAATGGGGAAGTTAAACTTAAGGTATTTAAGGGTAACGTAATTATTTTAGGAAGAAAATCTAATAATAGTTTGTATGATAATTCCCTTGTTTCATTTGATGAGGTTGGAGATTACAATCAGAAAGATGCAGAAGGATTTATAAAAGTAAATTCAGTTAGACTTAAAAAAAACAATCGTTAGTAAATGGGTTACGGTGACGATTTACTAATAACAAAATTAGCGTCAAAACTTAAAAAACAATTTCCAGATAGACAAATTGTAATCGGTGAAGCAAAAAAGCAAAGCGCCTATCATTCTATAGTATACGATAATAATCCAAATATATCTGATTGTAGAAATCTAGAGAAAAGTAAACCCACACATATTATTGATTATCATCCATACAATAGACCCTATATTGATTATGAAAAAAGCACTAATACAAATTATGTTTGGAAAAAATTTAAACCTAATCCTGGAGAAATTTATTTTACTAAGAAAGAAAAAGTAGAAGCAAAGAAAATAATTCTAGAAGCAATAAAATTTTGGAGAAGAACAAATAAAAAGAATTATAAAAAAATTATTTTTTTAGAAACTTCATCTACAAAAATTCATAATCGGCAATTTAGTATCAAGCATCAAAATAAAGATTGGGGAGCAAAAAATTGGCAAAAACTAATTGATGTACTAACAAAAGATTTTTTAGTAATTCAATCGGTTCACAAGGAAAGTAAAAAAAACTTATCAGTTTTTTCTCCTAATGATATGGATTTTCGTCTAGCATGTGCTGTTTTAAATGAAGCAGATTTTTACGTTGGTCCTGAAGGAGGATTTGGGCACGTAGCCGCAGCTTTAAATAAAAAAGCAGTTTTATATTTTGGAGGTTGGATAACCCCTGAAGCAATTGGTTATGATTTCCATGAGAATATATATTATGATCATAATTTATCTCCGTGTGGAGAGTATAAAAAATTGTGTAGTCATTGTGAGGAAGCTAGAAAAGCAATCTCAGTAGATGTATTTTTGAAATATATTAATAAGATTAGTTAATTAATTAATCGATTTTTGCATGAAATAGTTGTGTTTCTTAAAAGGCATGCAATTGTCATCGGTCCTACACCTCCAGGTACCGGAGATATTGCACTTACCCTATTTTCTACGTCGCTAAATAAAACATCTCCAACTAGCTTTGATTTTTCTTCATTTATTTTGACTCTATTTATACCAACATCAATAATAATTGCCCCTTCCTTTACCCAATCTTTGTTTACAAATTCAGGTTTTCCTACAGCGGCAATTAGAATGTCTGCTTTTTTGCAAATGTCTTCAATATTCTGAGTTTTAGAATGTACTGTTGTAACAGTACAAGATTCTTTTAATAATAATTGAGCCATAGGTTTTCCAACTATATTTGATCTTCCTATTACAACGGCATTTTTACCAGCGAACTCTATATCAAGCTCTCTCAGAAGTAGTAGACAGCCATAAGGGGTACAAGGTATCATTAAATTTTCATCATTCTTCGGGCTAATTGAGAGCTTTCCTACATTTAGAGGATGAAAACCATCAGCATCTTTTTCTGGTAATATACTATTTAATACAACTTCTTCATTTATTGTTTTGGGTAGAGGTAGCTGAACAAGGATACCATCAACATCTTCACTATTATTTAATTGATTAATTAAATTGATTAATTCATCTTGATTAGTTGTCGCCTCTAAATGATGATCAAAGACGTTAATTCCTACTTCCTTCGCAGCTTTTGTTTTAGCTTTAACATACACACTACTTGCAGCAACATTTCCTACTTGAACTACAGCCAATCCGGGAACACAATCAAATTTAGATTTTATATTTTCAATTTCTATTTTAAGCCTATCTTTTAATTTTTGTGCTACTTTTTTTCCATCTAAAATATGTGACATAATTATCTTGGCCAATACTCAATTAGCAAACTTTTAATAAACCACAAACCTAGATAAACAACAATAGGAGATAAATCTAATGCTCCAAAATTAGGTAAGTATCTTCTAACTAAATTTAAACTTGGTTCACACAATCTATATAAAGTGTCAAGGATGCTATAAACAAATCGATTACCAGTATTAATTACATTAAAGTTTACTAACCAAGTTAAAATAACGTAAACAATCAAAATAAACTGAAATAAGTTAATAATTTGAATAATTAAATATAATAGTGAATTCATTTATAAATAGTCTTTGATTTTGCATCCATATTCTAAAGGAATATGTTTTACTTTACCATCATCTTTAATAGTACAAATACAAATTACTTTTACTTCTTTTTGATTTTCTAGTAAATTTTCAATTTTATTTGACCACCAGTTTGGTTTTTGAATATTTATGTGAGCATTTTTACCATCAGGTAACAAAGCAATCGCTTCATAACATGCTACATTAATAAAAATAAATTTTTTTGATATTTTTAAAAATCTTTCAAGTATCCATTCTATATCAGTTTCAGGAATATGCTCGAGGACATCTATGCAAATTGTTAAATCAAAAGTTTCATCTTTTGAAAATTTTGAATATTTTTCATAACACGGATCATATAATTTTATATCAATATTCCAAAATTTACTTAGAGCTGGTATTTTTTTATTTCCAAGATTAAAATCATTTCTATAAAAATTTCCTTTTCCGCAGCCGTAATCAATCATGTTGTTAATATTTTCATAAGTAATAATTTTCTTAATAATTGGTGCAAAAGCTAAAGTACTTTTTCCATCATATGCATTTTTTGCATCTCTTTTTCTTCCATCAATTAAATGATAGCCATTTATATGCATATCTTTGTAATAATTTAAATTTTTGTAATAATTTTCTGAGGGATAATTTTTAGTCATAAAAAAAGCGGTCTTGTTAGACCGCTTTTTAAATTAAATGTTATTTAAATTACATAGAAATATCTCTACCAAACCACTCTTTTGTAATTTCTGCAGTAGTTCCATCTTTTGACATTTCAGCAATTGCAGCATTCCACATCTCTAAGATTTCTGTATCTTCTTTTCTAACAGCTCCGCCAACACCATCACCGAAAACACCACCAGAAAAAGTTGGGCCAGTAAATGCAACATCAACACCACCATCAGATTCCATAAAGTCAATAATTGATCCAACGTCAGCTAGAATCGCATCACATCTTCCGGCAGCTAAATCTAAATTGTGATCATCAACTGCTTGATACAGTTTAACATCGACTGCACCAGACATGTGTTTTTCTAAGAAATTTTGATGAATTGTTGAAGATTGAACACAGACAGTTTTACCATCCATTGCAGCAATTAATTGACCTATTGCAGCTTGTTCTTTTCCACCTGCATTATTAAGATTAACTTTAGCCATTCCTGAAATATTTAAATTTGCTAAACCACTATTTTTTAAAACAGCAAATCTTGCGCCATCTGTCATATATCCAGTAGTAAAATTAACTTTTTCTTTTCTCTCTTCGGTGATCGACATTCCAGCAATAATTATGTCATATTTACCTTGAAGAAGGGCAGGTATTATACCATCCCAATCCTGAGTTACCCATTCACAAGTAACACCCATGCGCTTGCAAGCTTCATTACCAAAGTCTATTTCAGCACCTTCTAGTTCACCTGCAGAATTAAGATTATTCCATGGTGGGTAAGCACCTTCTGTACCAATTCTTATTGTTTGTGAATTTGCAATTGAAGCAACTCCAAAAATACCAATTGATAATAAGTATATTAAAATTTTTTTCACGTTTCCTCCTTGAAGAAGTATTTCTAAATTATAGGGAAACCATATAAGCTAAATAAAAAAAAACAAAATAAATTGTTTCAGACCTTGTTTCGTTTGCTCTTAATTAATACAAAAAACAAGCCAATTATTAGTAATATAAAAGGAAAACTCCAAAGAAAAATATTATTATAATTCATTAATGGTCTAAAAAGAATGTATTCACCATATCTTTCAACTAAAAATTTCTTAATATCTCGTTCACTTTCTCCAGCTTTCAACTTATTTTTAACTATTTTTTTAATATCATTTGAGAATTCTGCATCTGAGTCATAAATGCTTTGATTTTGACACGTCATGCATCGCAACTCTAAAGTTATTTTTTTTACTCTCTCATCAATATTTTCAACTGCAAATATTTTTAAAGTAAAAAACACAAAACTTAAGATTATTATATATAAAAAATTATAGAAGCGGCTCAATTTCATTTTTTAAAATATCCATTGTTATCGGACCCATAAATTTATAGATAATCTTCCCATCCTCATTAATTAAATACGTTTCTGGTAGACCAAAAACACCAAATTCTAATGCAATTAAACCATCAGAGTCTACACCAACAAAATCGTATGGGTTTCCATCATCCTTTAAATATTTTTTTGCATCAGAAGTTGGATCTTTGTGGTTAAATCCCAACAAATATAGTTCAGGATATTTTTTACGTATTTCAAAAAAAAGTGGATGCTCTATTTTACAAGGACTACACCAAGAAGCAAAAAAATTAATTAAGGTCTTCTTATTTTTTATATCTTTTGTTTTGATTATATCCTTTGCATTATACAAAGAACTACTTTCAAAAATAGGAACATCTTTATTTAAGAGTGCACTCGGTGGTTTATTAGGATCTTTACCACTTAATAAATAAACTAGTGAAAAAATACATATGATTAAAAGTACTATTAATGGTGTTAAAATAAATATCCTGTTCATCTTCTAGAAACTGCTATTAAACCTGAATACATCATTATTATCACTCCAAGCCATATAAAGCTAACAAATGGATTAATTAAAACTTTTACAAACCACTCATTATTTTTTTGATCACCAAGGATAAAATATATGTCCTTATTCCACTGATGTAAAATACCAGCTTCAGATGTAATCATCTTTGACACTGGATAATAATTTTTTCCAGCCTCTATTTCTTTTGATTGATTTTTTTCAATATCAAACAAAAATTTTCCTCTTAAAGATTGAAAATTAGTCTCATTAATTATTTCTATTTTTTCAAACAAAACTGTTTTTCCATTTACATTAAACTTATCTCCCTCATTAAGGTTAAAATCTAACTCATTTTGAAAAACACTAGAACAAGTGATACCAATTATAGCAATACCAACACCAATATGCGCTACATGAGGATTAATTATTTTAAAAAACTTAATGTTAATTTTAATTTTATACGAAGAAAATATAGCAATAATTGAAGCCAATACTATCCAAAAACCTAAAAGTAGCCCTACAAAACCCCATGTATTAAAATCCAAAAAATATGATTGAATTAAAACTAAAATACTTAAGGTAATAAAACCTAGTACATATTTTTTTGAATTTCGTATCTTATTTGTTTGCCAGGATAAAATTGGTGCAATACTCATTAATAAAAAACCAGGGACCATTATAGGAATTACTGTTGCATTAAAATAAGGGCCTCCAACTGATATTCTCTTATTATACAAAACTTCAATTATAATTGGGTATATAGTTCCTAAAAGAATAGTTAAGGTAGCTATAATCATTAAAATATTATTTATTACAAGCGCTGAAACCTTATTGATAAATAATAAGTTTAAAGCATTTGATTTTTTTGGTTCTTTTAACAAAAAAACTAAAAAACCAAATCCAGTTACAATAAAAAAAATTAGTAATATAAATATGCCTCTGGATGCGTCTGCTGCAAATGAATGTACGCTTGTTAAGATTCCAGATCTTACCAAAAATGTTCCAAAAACACTTAATGAAAAGCAAAGAATTGATAAAAAAACTATCCATTTTTTAATAGCTTGCTCACCTCTTACCATCATGAGTGAATGAACTAATGCAAGTCCAGCAATCCAAGGCATTAGTGAAATATTTTCAACTGGATCCCAAAACCACCAACCACCCCATCCTAATTCATAATATGCCCAATAAGAACCAAGAGCTATTCCTCCAGTTAAAAAAGTCCAACTAATTAATGACCATTTTTTAGCAACATATATCCATTCATCATCTGTATTTTGAAATAAACCAGCTATTGCAATACTGAAAACTATAGAATAACCAACATAACCAGCATATAAAATTGGAGGATGAACAGCCAACCCAGGATCTTGTAAAATAGGATTTAAACCTAAACCCTCGTTTACTAATATTGAATTAACGAGAAAAGGATTAGAGGTAAAAACTATAAATAGACCAAACAAAGTATGAAGAAAAGCCTGAATAATCAAAGTTAATTTTTGAAAATTATCCTCTATATTTCTAGTAAAAGAAAAAAATAAGCTAAAGATAGATAATATACAAAGCCACAGAAGCATCGAACCTTCATGATTCCCCCAAGTACCTGAAATTTTATATATTAGCGGTTTATTTGAGTGAGAGTTTTGAAAGACATTATAATTTGAGAAATCAGATACCACATAGGCATACATTAATGAAAAAAAAGACAACAAAGTTAATAAGGATGAAAAGCGGATGAATAAATTAAATTTCTGTTTTTGAAATTTAAATATGTATCTAGATAAAAATAAGTAAAAATTAATACCTATGGCAAAAACTAAGCTAAAAAAACCAACTAATGAACTCATTTATATTCTTTATTCCAATAACCTGTATCTTTCAGATCTTCTTTTATTGATGCTGGCATATAATTTTCATCATGTTTTGCAAAAACGTTAGTTGCA
The DNA here is from genome assembly GCA_902572735.1 of uncultured Alphaproteobacteria bacterium. Classification (GTDB taxonomy): domain Bacteria; phylum Pseudomonadota; class Alphaproteobacteria; order HIMB59; genus CACPNW01. Next base: position 81,176 of record CACGGX010000001.1, on the reverse strand, counting down.
TTAAAAATATTTTTATCAACAAAAGCACCCTCTATCACTGCACCTTGCCCTTCTCTAAATAAATCAGGAAGAATGCCTTTGAAAGTAACAAGTATAGATGCTTTTTCATCAGTAATTTTAAATTTAAATGAACTTGAAGAAATTTTATTAAAACTATTATTTTCAACAAAACCTCCTATTCTTATTATTTTATTTATTATGATATCTGATTTATCAATTTCAGATGGTGTATAGAAATACGACACATTTTCTCTTGTATTATATAAAATAAGTAGGACTGCACTTAGTATAATTACCAAAGTAAGAAATATAAGTAGTAATCTTTGAAAGCGTAAGCTCATTTATTTTTTATTCTTTTAAGTTTTAAGTAACTAAAAAATAATAACAAAAAAATTAAAAGAAAGGCTGCAATATAAGATCCTAAAATATACCAAAAATACATACTGTCTAATAACAAAAATACTTAGGAATGATACTTAATCCAATGGACTAAAAGTCACAAATTAACTTAAATTAGATTTTCTTGAAATTATCTCTGTTTTTATTCTTAAAATAGCTATTGCTATTCCAATCATCATAAATGCAAATGTCATAATAATTAAAGGTGTCAACATAGAAGGATCAATACTGGGTTTTGATAATTTACTTATTGTTGCTGGTTGATGTAGTGTATTCCACCAATCTACAGAAAATTTAACTATTGGTAGGTTTACTGATCCAACAAGAATAAATATTGCAACGACTTTTTCTCTTACAATCCTATTTTCAAATGATAAATTCATAAAAATAATAATTAGATAGATAATAAAAAGAATTGCAACAGAAGTTAAACGTGCATCCCACACCCACCAAGTTCCCCACATTGGTTTTCCCCACAAAGATCCACTGATTATACATATTAAAGTAAAAACTGCTCCTATTGGAGCTACTGCTGTATTAAAAATAAAACCAAAAGGTATTCGAAAAGCAAGCGCTGCAATGCTATAAAGAGTCATTACTGCATAAGTTAGTAGAGCTAACCATGCACTTGGAACATGTACATACATTATTCTGACAGTTGATCCTTGCTGATAATCATCTGGTGAAAGATAGAAGGAAAATAATAATCCTAAAGCGAATAATATGACTGATAAGATCAGTACTGGCTTAAATATATAATCAGCTATCTCATTAAATTTACTGGGATTAACTAAGAACTTCATATTAATTATTTTCTAATGAAAGTTTAAGACACAATCCGCTTGCCCAGGGATTTATGGCAAAAACAATTAATAGTATTCCAAATAATATATTTATAAGAGAATTAAAGTTCTGTTCTATATTAATTATACCTATTGAAAAAATAATTATTGGAACACTAAATATCATAACTATGACGCTACCCAGTAAATAATTTCGATGATTCATTAGATTCATTGATGATGAAATTGAACCTAAACAAGATAGAGTAAGTGATCCCATGCTAAAACTTGTAAGTAAGTAGAAGAATTTATCATCAGAAATATTTAGTATGATACAAGCAATTGGTATTGATAATAGAAAAGGTATTTGTACAAACAAAAAATGCGAAATAGTTTTTAGAATAGCAATAAATCCAAAACTAAACCCATTTAAATGTATAATCAATAGATTACCATTCTCAAAGTCATCCTGATAAAATTTCTTTAAAGACAATGTGGAGCTTAGTAATAATAATGCCCATACTATACCCACTCCAATAAGAGAAATTACCTCCTCATCTGGTCCAATAGAGAATATGAATATTAATATTGAAACGAAAAAGAAAATTATATTTGTTAAAATATCTTGAAAGCCACTTAGATTTAATTTGTACTCTCTGTAAAAAAAGAAAATTATTTTATTTAAAAATTTCATAATTTTTATAAGTTAATTTCTTCAGTCACATAAATTCCTGGATTTTGATGTGAGCTAAAAATTATAGACCCATCCTTCGAACAATGATCTTCAAAAGTTTGTTTTATTAACTCTATTGAATGTTCATCTAAATTTGAAAGAGGCTCATCTAAAATCCATAATTTTTTATTTTCTATTATTAATCTTAATAATTCCAATTTTTTAGTTTCTCCTAAAGATAATCTTCCAACTTTTTGATTCAAATAGTTTTCTAATCTTAGAGTCTTTAATGCAGTTTCAATTTGAGAATCATTAATATTTGATAGAAATATTTTTTTCCAAATATTGATATTATCTTTGACTGTTAATCTAGTTAAGCTTGAAGTCCTATCAGCAATATATGTAACATTACTATAGAAATCATATAAGTTTTTTTTTAATAATTTTCCTTTCCAATATATTGACCCAACAGATGGTTCAATTATATTTAATATTGTTTTTAGTAAGGTAGTTTTGCCAGAACCATTATTGCCTTTTAAGATAGTAATATCGCTAGATGCTAGAGATAAATTAATATTTTCAAATATTCTTTTATCTAATCTTTCCACTGATAAATCCTTAACAATTATCATTATTAAAATCTAATTACTTTTTAATTTAAAACAATAAAAAAACGGGGCAGAACCCCGTTTTATCTTTTTGAAAAAGATAAGAAAAAGAAAACTTTAAATTAAAGTTTTCTTGAAAAATTGAGATATTACTATCTTCTCTTTTTCTTCTTTTTAGCAGCTTTTTTCTTTTTCTTTTTAGGAGCTGCTTTTTTCTTTTTCTTAGGCGCAGCTTTTTTCTTTTTCTTTTTAGGAGCTGCTTTTTTCTTTTTCTTAGGAGCTGCTTTCTTCTTCTTCTTTGGAGCAGCTTTCTTTTTCTTCTTAGCCATAAAATACTCCTTGTATTTTGTTACCCCGGAGGAACCTCCCTCCATTATCGCCTAAGCGATAATTATAAAAGGCTGTGTATTTATTCCCAAAACTTACGGTTAAAGTCAACAATATACCAATATTTTAAAATTAATTTAATTTAAGTTTGGTAAAACATCTTTTTAAAAATTAAGAAAAAAAATTACGAACTAAATTTTATATTTTTGGCAGAAAACTAATAATAAATAAACATTTTGCTATACAAAAATTTATCTTCATACTATTTAAATATTATAATTATTAATCAATTTAACATGAAAAATATAAATTCTTTTAATTCTGAAAATATAATTGAGATAAATAATCAAACTTTTAAATATTTTGATTTGAATAAATTAGCGGAATACTTTGATATAGATCTTAATAAAATTCCAATATCAATTAAAATAATAATTGAAAATCTTTTAAGGAATGAAGATGGAGAGAACATTAGTAAAGAGATGATTTCTAATTTGATCTCTTACTTAAAAGAAAAGAATAAAAAAGATGAAAAAATTGAAATAGCTTTTTTCCCAACACGAGTTTTAATGCAGGACTTTACAGGTGTCCCAGCCGTTGCTGATCTTGCAGCAATGCGAAATGCATTAAAATTAAAAGGAATTGATCCAAAAAAAATAAATCCACTTTCTAGAGTAGACCTAGTTATAGACCATTCAGTTATGGTTGATAATTATAAAGATAAAAATGCCTTAAAAGAAAATGTAAAAAAAGAATTTGATAGAAATAAAGAAAGATACGAATTTCTAAAATGGGGACAAAGTTCTTTTGATAACTTCTATCTTGTGCCTCCAGGAGCTGGAATTTGTCATCAAGTTAATCTAGAAAATATCGCTAAAACAATATGGATTAAACAAATTGAAAATCAAAATTATTTATTTCCAGATTCAGTTGTAGGAACAGATAGTCACACAACTATGGTTAATTCACTCTCTGTTTTAGGATGGGGTGTTGGAGGCATAGAGGCAGAGGCTGCAATGCTAGGTCAAGCAATCTCTATGAATATTCCAGACGTTATTGGTTTTGAATTAAAAGGGTCATTGAATGAGGGAATTACTGCAACTGATCTAGTTTTATCTATAACTAAAATTCTTAGAGATAAAGGAGTGGTTGGAAAGTTTGTAGAATTTTATGGAACAGGTCTAAAAAGTTTATCATTAGCTGACAGAGCTACAATTTCAAACATGGCTCCAGAGTATGGGGCAACTTGTGGTTTTTTCCCGACTGATGAAGAAACTATTGATTATCTTAAGTTAACTGGCAAAGATAATGATCATCTAAATATTGTTGAACAATATTCAAAAAAACAAACTCTATGGGTAGATGCAAATTATGCGCCTGAATATTCAGATAAAATATTATTAGAATTAAATTTAATTGAACCAAGTTTAGCTGGACCAAAAAGGCCACAAGATAAAATACTTTTGAAAGAGGTTCCGATTGAATTTAGTAAGATAGATAATAGCTCAAATAAAACTAAAAATAATTTAAATACAGGTGATATTGTAATAGCTGCAATTACTAGTTGTACAAATACTTCAAATCCAAATGTAATGATTGCTGCTGGCTTGGTTGCTAAAAAGGCGATTAATTTGGGCTTAGAAGTTAAGCCTTGGGTTAAAACAAGTTTAGCACCAGGTAGTAAAGTTGTTAGTGATTATCTAGATAAAGCTGATTTAACTACTTTTTTAGATATGCTTGGTTTCAATACTGTTGGTTACGGATGTACAACTTGTATTGGCAATTCTGGCCCTTTAGATGAATGGGTATCTAATGAAATTAAAAAAAATAATTTGACTGTTTGTTCCGTTTTATCTGGAAACAGAAACTTTGAGGGAAGAGTTCACCAAGAAGTGAAAGCTAATTTTCTAGCTTCACCACCCCTTGTCGTTGCTTATGCAATTGCAGGTAATATTAATATTAATCTTACTACTGACTCTTTAGGTAAATCTAAATTTGGAAAAGAGATATTTTTAAAAGACTTATGGCCAACAAATAAAGAAATTAATCAAACACTAAGTTTATGTTTGACACCAGAAATGTTTAAAGAAAGATATAAAGAAATTTACAAAGGTGATCATAATTGGAAATCAATTAACAATTCCAAAGATACTACATATGATTGGAATGATACTAGTACTTATATAAAACACCCTCCTTTTTTTGACACACAAAATAAATTTGAGTTAAAAGATATAAAAAAAGCGAGAATATTAGCTTTACTAGGAGATAGTGTAACAACAGACCATATTTCACCTGCCGGAAATATTAAGGAAGATAGTCCAGCTGGTCTTTATTTAACAGATAGACAAATTAATTCTAGAAATTTTAATTCGTATGGATCAAGACGCGGTAATCACGAAATTATGATGCGTGGTACATTTGCGAACATAAGAATTAAAAACCAGATTCTAAATAATGTGGAAGGAGGCTACACAAAATCCTTTGTTTCAAATAGACAAATGTCAATATATGATGCGGCTCAAGAATATATTAAGAATAATATTGATACAGTTATAGTAGCAGGTAAAGAATATGGCACAGGTTCTTCTAGGGACTGGGCAGCTAAAGGAACAAGACTTTTAGGTGTTAAGGCAGTAATTGCTGAAAGTTTTGAGAGAATTCATAGATCAAATTTAATAGGAATGGGAGTTTTACCTCTTGAATTTATTAATAATGAAAACAAAAAAAATCTTAATATTTTAGGTGACGAAATCATTTCTATTCTTGGTTTGTCTAAAATAAAACCAGGAGCTATTCTTAATTGTGAAATTTATTCTAAAGAGACTAAAAAAATACATTTAAAGTGTAGAATAGATACTAATAAAGAACTTGAATATTATAAAGCAGGAGGAATTTTAAATTACGTTTTAAATGAAATAATATCAGAAGCTGCATAATTTGATGTCTAATGCAGACGAAAATTTATTAGCAATACTTGGGCCTACCAATACTGGAAAAACTTATACAGCGTTTGAAAAACTGTTCACATATTCTTCAGGAGTTTTTGGCTTTCCATTAAGATTACTTGCTAGAGAAAATTATGACAAAGCGGTACAAAGAATTGGGATCAGCAAGGTAGCATTAATAACTGGAGAAGAGAAAATTATTCCTAAAGAAGCCAAATATTTTTTTTGCACCGTGGAGTCAATGCCTGACAATATTTCTGTAGATTGTTTAATAATTGATGAAGTTCAGCTAGCAGCTGATTATGAAAGAGGGCATATTTTTACAGATAGAATTTTAAATCAAAAAGGTAATTTTCAAACTATATTTTTAGGATCTTTAAACATAGAAAATATATTAAAAAAAATCTACCCTAATATTATTATTGAAAAAAAAAGTAGATTTTCACAACTTACATTTTTAAGGAAGCAAAATTTTTCTAAACTTGAACCTAGATCTGCAATAATTGCATTCAATATAAACAAAGTTTATGAAATTGCTGAAAATATTAGAACCCACAAAGGTGGAGCCGCAGTTGTTTTAGGCTCACTTAGCCCAAGAACCAGAAATGCTCAAGTAGAGGTATATGAAAATAATAATGTTGATTACTTGGTAGCTACGGATGCTATTGGTATGGGTTTGAATCTAAATATAAATCATGTAAGTTTTTCATCATTAGAAAAATTTGATGGCAGATATAATCGAAATCTTGCTCCTAACGAAATTGGTCAAATAGCAGGTAGAGCAGGTAGGTATAAAAAAAATGGAACTTTTAGTTACACAAAAGAAGCAGGTAATTTAGATCCATTGATAATACAGCAAATAGAAAATCATAACTTTGATAGTATTCAAAAGATTTATTGGAGAAATAGCGATCTTAATTTTGAATCTATTGATTTATTATTATTATCATTAAAAAAATACCCAATACAGAGTCATTTTATTCATAAAAAAAATGCTTTGGATGAAATTAATTTTCGTAATTTAATTGATGATAAAGAAATAAGAAATAATTTAGAATCAAAATTAAATTTAAAATTACTTTGGGATATTTGCCAAATACCAGATTTTGAAAAATTATTTAATGATAATTACTTATTATTGTTAAAAGATATATTTCTTACATTAATAGAAAATAATTACAAACTACCTGAAGAATGGATAGATAAAAAAGTAAGTAGACTTGATAACTTTGGCGGAGGTATACCAGAGTTATCAATAAAAATTTCACAAATAAGAACATGGACTTATATTTCTAATAATCATAATTGGCTCAAAAAGAAATATTTTTGGAAAGAAAAAACACATCAAATAGAAAATAAACTATCAGACCAATTGCATGAAAGTCTTACAAAAAAATTTATAGACTACTCATCTAAATATTTCATTAGCAAACCTATTTTTCAAGATACTGAAGATATTCTCATTAAAAATGACAATAAAATTTATCTCGATAATACAAAATATGGAATTATTGTGGGTTTTGATCTTATTGAGGATAAAAAAATATTTTCACAATCTCTTTTTTCGATTAGTAATATAAAAAAATCTGTAAGAAAAATGATTGATGAAAAAGTAAATAATTTTTTGGATGCACCATTAGAATCGATTAGATTTGAGGATATTAGTAAATCAAAAATTAAAAATGAAACTTTAATTTGTTGGGGAGAAGAAGCAATTGGAAAAATAAAAAAAGGTAGATCAATTTATAAACCAATTGCCGAAGCCTTAAATTCTGAATATTTATCTTCAGAAAATAAATTATTGATATCTGCAAAACTTCAAAAATGGTTAGAAAATGAAATAAATGATACAATTCATCCTCTTACAAAAAACTTAGATGAAGAAATTAATTCAGAAATAAGAGCAATTGTTTTTAATTGTTTAGAGAATTTTGGAAACTATCCAGTTGAAACATTTAAACACAACTTAAAAACAATTTCACAAGAGAGTAAACTTCAACTTTCGAAACTTGGTATTAGGATTGGAGCAAAATATTTTTTTATACCAAATTTATTGAAAAAAAAACCTTTGGAGTTTTGTGCCATTTTATGGAAAACTTTTTACAAAAATGCATTAGATAATTTTTTACCATTACCACAAAATGGAAGAGTATCTTTTAAATCAGAGTTTAAAATGCCAGAGAATTATTGGCAATCTATTGGTTATATCAATATTAAAGATTTCGTTTTTAGAATCGATGTATTTGAAAAAATTTTTTTCTTAGCAAGGCAAAAAATAAAAAAAGGTCCTTTTTTGGAGTCTTCCGATTTGATGAACCCAATTGGATGTAATAGTGATCAACTTAAAGATATCATGGTTTTTTGCGGTTACGATTATTTAACTACATATGATGAAAAAAAATTATATTTTTTAAAAAATAATAAAAAAGAAATTAAAAAAATTACAAAAAAAAATAAAGTAAAAATTAATAATAAAGAAACTAAAATAAATGAAACTAAAAGAGATCCTAATTCTCCGTTTGCAGTCTTAGAAAAACTTCTTTAAATGAATAATAGGTAAAAATTGATAAATTTATTAAAAAATATTTTAAATAATCAAAATTCTATAGAAGAAAAAGGAGATAATAAAAATCTTGAATTATTATGCGGATTGATGATTGAGGCAGCATATACTGACGGAAAAATTGATGAAAATGAATTAAATAAAATTAAATTAAGTTTAATAAATATTTTTGAAGAAGATCCAAATGAAGTAAATTTTGTTTTGGATGAAGCTATAAAGAATAAAAATAATTCTAGATCTCTTCACCACTATACCTCATTTATTAATAAAAATTTCACTGATGATAAAAAATTGCTTCTTATTGAAGCTTTATGGGAAATTGTATTATCTGATGGAGAAATACATGATTTTGAGTCAAATTTGATTAGAAGACTTGCTGGATTACTGTATATAAATGATGTGAGTTCTGGAAATGCTAAGAAAAGGGCTCTAAATAAAATATTTAAATAATATGACCTACATAGTCGATGAAAAATGTATAAAATGTAAACATATGGACTGCGTAGAAGTCTGCCCAGTAGATTGTTTTTACGAAGGTGAAAATATGCTTGTAATCCACCCAGACGAGTGTATCGATTGTGGAGTTTGTGAGCCAGAGTGCCCAGTAGATGCTATTTTCTCAGATACAGAAGATGGAATAGAAAAGTGGGCTGAAATTAATAGAAAATATTCAGAAATATGGCCAAATATAAGTGAAAAAAAGGACCCACCTTCTGATGCAGAAAAATGGCAAAATGTTGAAGATAAATTTAATAAACATTTTAGTGAAAAACCAGGAAGATAAATGAAAACAAAAAAAAATTCTGATTTTAAAATAGGTGAAACTGTAGTTTATCCCAAGCATGGTGTTGGAGAGATTGCAAAAATTGAAAATATGGAAATATCAAATATTAAGACGACCTTTTATGTTGTTAAAATGGAGCAATCTAAACTAATAATTAGAGTACCTCTCGATAAAAAAGATGAGGTTGGGTTAAGAAAAATTTCCTCAAAAAAAATTATAGAACAAGTTTATTCTACTTTAAAACTTAAACCAAAGATAAGAAGAATTATGTGGAGTAGAAGAGCGCAAGAATATGAAACAAAGATCTTTTCTGGCGACCCTATAAAAATTTCTGAAGTTGTAAGAGATTTGTTTAGAAAAAGTAGTCAAGCGGAACAATCTTATAGTGAAAGACAAATGTTTCAAATTGCAATTGAGCGTCTAGCTCGCGAAATAGCTGCTGTTGAAAAAACTGATTATTTTCAATCAACAGAAAAAATAGAACAAATATTGAGTAATAAATAATATTTTGGAAACCAGTAGTAATTTTATAGAATTAAAAAAATTTAACAAAATATGGGCTATAGGCTCAATTCATTCAAACTTAAAATCCTTTACTTCAATAAAAAAATTTATTTTAAATAATTTTGAATTAGGTGACAAACTTATTTTTCTTGGAAACATAATAGGACTTGGCGATAATTCAAAGGAAACATTAACTAGTGTTATTGATTTAAGATTTAATTTAATGTCAAAATTTAAACTTAAACCTGATTCAATTATTTTTCTAAGAGGAGCTCAGGAAGAAATGTTTAGTAAATTGTTACAATTACAACTTGCCCCAAATCCTACTGAAATCATAGACTGGATGTTTGATCATGGAGTAAATAAAACAATTGAATCATATGGTTTTTCAGAACAAGAGGTAAAACATATAGCCTCATCCGGAACAATTAATATTTCAAAATGGACTTCTAATTTGAATAAAGTTTTACAAAAAAATCCAGGTCATACTGAATATTTTCTAAATTTAAAGCATGCTGCGTATTCTCATACAAAAAAAATATTATTTGTTAACAGAGGTGTTGATATAACTAGACCTCTATCAGCTCAAAATGATTGCTTTTGGTGGGGTTTTCAAAATTTTTCTAAAATAGAAAAACCTTATAAAACTTTTTTAAGAATTGTGAGAGGATATCAATCAGAACATTCAAATCAATTAGAAATATCAAAAAATAATGTAGTCTGTACTTTATTTAAACAGCCATTATCAAATAAAAGTATTCTATGTGGAATTTTCGCAGAAAATGGTGAAATTTTAGATTTATTTGAAAATAACTGATCCAATCTAATAATTTTACGTATAATAATATATGTTATCAAAAAATCATTTTTTCTCTAATAATCTTATAGAATTATCAAAAAAAGCCGCAATCCTTGAAAAAGATGAAGAATTTTTTCTTATTAATGATTGGAGAGATAATAAAACTCCAAAATCACTTCAAAAAATTCTTAATTCGTATCTACGGCTTGCAGTTTCTTACGCTAGAAAATACTCTAGCTATGGTTTACCAATAGACGATCTTATTCACGAGGGCGTTCTAGGCATAATGCATGCTCTCGAAAAATTTGATACCTCCAAAGATTTTAGACTTTCCACCTATGCATCTTGGTGGATAAGAGCATCTATACAAGATTACATTTTAAAAAACTGGTCTGTAGTTAGAACTGGTTCAACTGCATCTCAAAAAGCTCTGTTTTTTAATCTTAAAAAAATTAAACAACAAATTAATGATGTTTCTAGGGAGTTTATGGGTCAAGAAGAAATAAATAAAGTTTCTAATATCCTTAATGTAAAATCTTTAGAAGTACAAAATATGGAATCAAGACTTACAGGTGGAGATTTACATCTAAATCAAAAAGTTGACAACGAAACAGAAAATGATTTAATGAGTTTGTTAGCAGATGAACGCCAAAATCCTGAAGAAACATATGAAGATTTCAATGATAAAAATATAAAAAAAGATTTTATCAACCAAGCAATTAATACTTTAAATGATAGAGAGAAAATAATTATTCGTCTTAGAAAGTTCCGAGAGAAAAGCATTACCTTAGACGAACTTGGGCAAAAATTAAAAATAAGTAAAGAAAGAGTAAGACAAATTGAGACTAAAGCACTAGAAAAATTAAAAAAAGCTTTATTAGACATATCTCAACAAAATAGAGAATTTTTCATTTGATAGCTTAATAAAATAATTATAATATAATTATATGATGAGAATTTTTATCTCAATAATAATCATTTTTTTTTCAAACTCTTTAGCTAGTAAAGGTTCAAACGTATTTGGGCTAGGTTTATATGATGTAAAATTTGATGGTTCAGAAAAAAATCAAGCTCTAGATTTTAGGTATGAATATAGAAGTGATAAATCGTTTCTAGATATCGGGCCAGAAGAAGACAATTTTTTTTTCTTGAAACCTTTTTTTGGTGTTGAATATACTAACGACTCTGCTTCTTATTTTTTAACTGGTATCTATTTTGAGGATAATCTAGGCGAATTATTTGAGGGAGATAAAAGTAAATTTTTTTTTACACCAAGTTTTGGAGCTGGTATTTACGATGATGGTTCTGGAAAAAAATTAGGGAATGATCTGCAGTTTAGAACTTCATTTGAAGTGAGTTATGAATTAAAGAATAAAAATAGAATTGGTATTTCATTCAGTCACATTTCAAACGCAAATTTAGGTGATAAAAATCCTGGAGCTGAAATTTTAACTTTTTCTTATCATATACCTTACTAAAAAATTTAACTTAGATTTTTCTCACTAACAAATTTTATTAATAAATCTTCAATTAAATTTATCTTTTTATCTTTCATATAATCGTTAATTTTAGATTTATAATTTTTACTATGAGGAACTGAAAAAAAGATATTAAGCAGAGGACTTAATAATCTAAATATTGACTCAAAACCTAATTTTGGTTTTATGTATTCAAAATAATTATTAATTATTGATTCATCAATTAATTTTTCTTTTTCTTTAAAAATTTTTTTATCAACCTCTTTTAATACAAAAGGATTATTCTTAATTAATCTTCCAATCATTACTCCATCGAATTCATTTAATAGACTCTCTGCTTGATCAAGGTTATTAATACCTCCATTTAGGATAAATGTTATACTGGGATACTTTTTTTTAATCTTTTTTACAAAGTCATAACTAAGCGGGGGTATCGTTCTATTACCCTGTGGGCTAATACCATTTAGAATTGCATTTCTAGCATGCACATAAATAAATTTAATTCCAGTTTTTGATATCTCATCAATAAACTCTTCAAAAAATTCATAGTTTAACTCTTTACCTAATCCCAATCTGCATTTTAATGTAGCTTCAATCTTATTATTTTGTAAAGCTTCCATACAATTTCTAACAAGAATTTTATCTCTCATAAGACATGCACCAAAACTTCCTTTTTGTACTGCTTTGCTTGGACAACCAACATTTAAATTAATTTCATCATAATTGTAATCTATTGCTATTTTTGAAGCTTTTGTTAATTCGTCTATTTCAGAACCACCTACCTGAAGAGCAACAGGGTTATTAAAGTCATTATCAATAATATTTTCTCTACTCTTTGAATAAATCAGTGATTTTGTTGCTATCATTTCACTAAATAAAAAACTATTACTAGATAAAATTCTGTAAAGTTTTCTAGCATACGGAGTTGTATAACCCATCATTGGAGCTACGCAGAATTTTCTACTAATTTCCTTTTTCATTTAATTTTGATATATAAATAAATACTAAAATAATAACATTATGGAAATACCAAAATTTTTAATTGAAAGATATCAATTCTGGAAAAAGAATACCTTTGAAGATTACAAAGACATTTACCAGCAAGCTTCTAAAACTCCACAAAAACCTATTGCTATGATTATTACTTGTTGTGATTCAAGAATTCTTGAAAATACTATATTTGGTGGAGATGTTGGTGATTATTTTGTACATAGAAATATTGCAAATATAGTACCTTCCAAAAATAATAACGATCAAAATATACAAACATTATCTGCTATAGAATACGCATTAAAAGTTCTAAAAATTCCAAACTTAATTATTTTAGGCCATTCTAATTGTGGTGGGGTTGAGTATTCTTACAAAACATTATCAGATAAAGAAAATATTAATGATTTTGAATACATAAATAAATGGGTAGGTTGTTTACAAAATTCTTACAACAATATCCCTAATGATTTTTCAGAAACTGAAAAAATAACTTTTTTTGAGCAGGAAAATATAAAACAATCAATTAAAAATTTAAATGAATATGATTTTATAGATAAATTAATAAATGCAAATAAACTTAATGTAATTGGTTTGTGGTACCAAATAGATTCTGGTTTAATAAAGTTTTTAGATAATAACAACAGTTTTATAGATTTAGATTAAATATAAGTAAATTTAGAATTAGGAAATTTTTTAAGCTTAACTTCTCTATTATATTTTTTAACTATATTGCTAGCAATCCTATTAAAATTAAAATAATTTTTTACAAATTTCGGTTTTTTATCATTTGTGCTTAGATTTATTAAATCATCAAATACTAAAACTTGACCATCACAATATCTTGAAGCACCTATACCTATTGTAGGTATCGAAATATTTTCTGTAATTAGTTTAGCTGTATCGGCTGTTATACATTCTAACAATACAGCTTTAGCTCCAAGCTTTTCAGACTCTTTTGCTAATTTTAATAAATTTTGTTTTTCTATGTTTGTTCTTCCTAAAACTTTAATTTTATTAAAATTCCTATAACTCTGTGGTGTTACTCCTATATGAGAAATGACATTTATTTTTTTATCTACTAAGTGTTTTAAAACAACTAATTTTTTTTTATTAATTTCAATCTTTAATAAATCAGGTTTGCAGTGATTTAAAAGTAATTTAGCATTTTTGTATGCATCAATTTTATTATCATATGTTTTATATGGCATATCTAAAACTTTTAAACTTCTCTTAACTTCTTTATTTACAACCGCCCCATGATTTTTCATCATATCCATAGTAACTCCTTGAGTATTCTTCATACCATAGAGTGTTGAGCCTAAAGAGTCTCCAACTAGTATTAAATCAATTTTTCCATCTAAAATCTTTGCAATTGATGGAGAATATGCAGTCAAACAGCTTATAGGTCTACAAAAACTTTTATTTAAAATTTTAATTTTCTTCATTTCTAAATTTCAATTAATTTTTATTAAGAATTAAATTTTTAATTTAAAATTCTTTATATCAACAATTTTATTTTCATAAAAATTATTAATTTTTTTTATTATTGATTCTGTATCCATTTTAATATCTTTATATTGTTCATCTGGCGTCATATGTTCAACAAACCGATCTGGAAAGATTAAATTTTTTATAACCACATTGTCCTTTTTTGATCTTATATTATGAATATAATGTAAAACATGTGATGAAAATCCACCTATAGAACCTTCTTCAATTGTTAGAATATACTTATGATTGTTTAATAAGTTATCTATTAAATTTGTGTCTAATGGTTTTGCAAATCTTGCATCGGCAATAGTAGGATAAATATTATTTTGATTAAGAAACTTACTTGCCTCAATACATTTTTCAAGTCTTGTGCCTAAATTTAAGATAGCAACATCGTTTCCTTCAATTAGAATATAGCCTTTGCCTATATTTATTTTAGCAGGTTGATTATTGAATAGTTCATCTGATCCCGTTCCTCTTGGAAATCTAAATGCAGATGGTGTTTCATTAATCTCACAAGACAACTCTATCATATTAGACAACTCTCTTTGGTTGCTAGGCGCCATAACTATAAAATTTGGTAATGTGGCTAAATAAGTAATATCAAAAGAACCGGCATGAGTAGGACCATCTGATCCTACTAGCCCCGCTCTATCAATTGCAAATCTAACTGGTAATTTTTGAATAGCCACATCATGTACGATTTGATCATAAGCTCTTTGCAAAAATGTTGAATAAATTGCAACAAATGGTTTGAAACCCTCTGTCGCCAATCCAGCTGCCATTGTAACAGCATGTTGTTCAGCAATACCAACATCAAAAAATCTTTTTTCAAAATTTTTTTGGAATAATTTTAATCCTGTTCCAGACATCATAGCGGCTGTTATTGCTACAATTTTTTCATCATTTTCGGCAAGTTTTGATAGTGTTTCACCAAAAACATTTGAATAGGATTTTAAATTTGTTTTTTTAACTGAGTTGCCAGTGTTAATATCAAACTTTTCAACTCCGTGAAATTTATCTTCTGATTTTTCTGCAGGACTATATCCTTTACCTTTTTTGGTTATACAATGGAGAAAAACTGGTTTATCAAATTTGTTATCTCTTATATTTTCTAAAACTGAAACCATATCATCTATATTATGCCCATCTATAGGACCAAGATAATAAAAACCTAATTCTTCAAATAGAGTTCCACCAGTGATAAGTCCTTTAGAATATTCTTCTGTTCTATAGAGAGTCTTTGATAGATTTGATGGTAAGGTTTTAGATATTTTTTTAATAATATTTCTTAAACTTGAGTAAGATTTAGATGATAGTAACCTAGTTAGATAAGTACTCATAGCACCAACTGGTTTGTCTATTGACATTTTGTTATCATTTAAAATGACAATTAAACCTTTTTTTTGTGCACCCGCATTATTTAATCCTTCAAAAGCTAAACCTGCACTTAATGCACCATCTCCAACAACACATATAACTTTTGAGTTATCTTTATTTATATCTTTTGCAGCTTTAATTCCCAATCCTGCTGAAACTGCTGTTGAACTATGGGCAGTACCAAATGGATCATATTCACTTTCTGATCTTCTAACAAAACCATACACACCGTCTTTTTTTCTCAGTGTCTCGATATTTTTTTTTCTACCTGTTATAATTTTGTGAGGATACGCTTGGTGCCCAACATCCCAAATTAATTTATCATGAGGGGTATTAAAAACATAATGAATTGCAACAGTTAATTCAACAACACCAAGTCCTGCACCAAGATGACCGCCAGTTTTTGAAACAGTTTCAATTGTTTTAGCTCTTAATTCCTCTGAGATTTGCTTTAGATCTTTCTTGTTAAATTCTCTTAAGTCTGATGGAAAATTAATTTTATCTAAAAGATCATAATCCATAATTTATTTTACTATTTTTGCTTAGATTTGATATTTTTATATCTGAAAAAAAACAAGTGTTTGTGGAAAGATTTTAAAAATAAATTTTAAAGTTAAAATCTCTAGACTTTTTAGAATTTAAAAACTAATTATGATATTAATGTTTTACGATGTAGATACAAAAAATATTGATAAACTTGCTCATCTCTCTATTAAAAGAGGAGTTGCACTTCAAAAAGGTCAAAACCTTTTAATAACAGCACCGTTAGAATCTTTACCTCTAGTTAGAAAAATAGCTGAATATGCTTATAAAGAAGGAGCTGGACTTGTGACCCCACTTTTCAATGATTCTGATATTACATTATCTCGATTTAAGTTTGGAAATGATGAATCTTTCAATATTGCAGCAAATTGGCTCTATAATGGGATGGGTGAAGCTTTTGATAATAATACAGCTAGAATGGCTATTGCTGGTGATGATCCTATGCTACTATCTGAAATTGATCCTAATAAAGTTTCGCGCGCAAATAAAGCTAATGCTGTTGCATACAAACCAGCTAGAGAAAGAATTACTGAATTTAAAATTAACTGGAATATAATTTCGTGGCCAGGAAAAGCATGGGCAAAAAGAGTCTTCCCAGATCTTGATGATAGTGAAGCAATTAAAAAATTAGGAGATGCAATATTTCATGCTTCAAGAGTTAGCAATGATGATCCTGTAGCTGAATGGGACCAACATAATAAAAATTTAAGAGATAAAACAGATTGGTTAAATGCTAAAAATTTTCATTCTTTAAAATACTCTGGTCCTGGAACATCTTTAACTGTAGGTCTTGCTGATGACCATGAGTGGATGGGAGGCGCGTCAGAAGCCCAAAATGGTATTATTTGTAATCCAAATATCCCATCTGAAGAAGTATTCACTACTCCTCATGCTAGTCGCGTTAGTGGGGAAGTTTGCTCAACCAAACCTCTATCGTATCAAGGAACACTAATTGAAGATATTAATGTTCGCTTTGAAGAAGGCAAAATTGTTGAAGCAAAATCTTCTAAAGGACAAGATGTTTTATTAAAAGTTCTCGATTCAGATGAGGGCTCAAGAAGACTTGGTGAAGTAGCTTTAGTTCCAAATAGTTCACCTATCTCGCAATTAGGAATAACTTTCTATAACACTTTATTTGACGAGAATGCTGCTTCTCATATAGCTTTGGGTCAATGTTACTCAAAATGTTTCAAATCGAAAAAAGATTTATCGAAAGATGAAATCACTCAAAGAGGTGGCAATTCAAGTATGATACACATTGATTGGATGATTGGCTCAGGTAAAATTGATGTTGACGGTGTTGATAAGGATGGAGCTGTAACGCCAATATTTAAACAAGGAGAATGGTGTAACTAAATCTACTATTCTTTTAAATAAGGTCCAAAGCTAAGATCTAAACCTACACCAACTCTAGCTAATGAATAAATAATCACTAAGAAAAAAATTACTATAATTAAGTTTCGTATAATTTTTTTTTCATCCATATAATTATGCTGTTTGTATATTTGTATTAGATAATGGTTTTTCTCTAATTGGTAAATGGATTATTGCAGAAAAGGCACCTACCCCTATACCAACCCACCATACAATATCATAACTTCCATACATATCATAAAATAGACCGCCTAACCAAACACCTACAAAAGATCCTAGTTGATGAGAAAAAAATACAATTCCATATAATGTACCCATAAATTTTAATCCATAAATATGACCTATAATTCCTGAAGTTAAAGGAACTGTTGCTAACCATAAAGCACCCATAACTATTGAAAATATTGCAATAGATGTTGGTGTAATAGGTAGTAAGATAAATAAAATTGCCGCAACAGTCCTTCCGGTATAAATTAAAGATAAAAGATATTTCTTATAATGTCCCTTTCCTAAGGCTCCAGCAATCAAACAACCAATTATATTAAACAAACCTATAAGAGCCATAGATAATGCCCCTAAACCTTCAACAGAACTACAAACCAAACTTATTAAACTTCCTTCTATAATTGGACTACTAGATTCAACAATAAATGCTGGAAAATGTGCAGTGATAAATGCTAACTGAAAACCGCAAGAAAAAAAACCAAAGAACAACATTGAATATGTTGGATCTTTTAATGCAACAAATACAACATTAGAAATTTTTTCATTTTCATTATTAATATTTGTATTTGATTCTGTTTTTAAAATTGGAACAAGGATCAGTGTTATTAATAATATAATTGAAAAGATTTCAAACACTGAAGACCAAGGTAAAAATGATAATAGAATAGAAGCAAGTGGTGGCCCAACCACTTGTCCAGCTGATCCTGAAGCAGTTGTAATACCTAGTGCTAAAGATCTTTTTTCTGGAGACGTGGCTCTTCCAACTACTGCTAAAATTGGACCAAAACCACTACCAGCTATCCCAAAACCAATTAAAAAGTTTAAAGTTTGATGCGCCTCTGGAGTTGTAGCAGTACTACTTATAAAAATTCCAATTGCATAAAGAATTAAGCCTATCGCTATTGCTTTTCTATCGCCATATTTTTCGGCAAAAGCACTAAATAGTGGAGTGCCTACACCCCAGGCTAAATTTTGAATAGCAATAGCAAGAGAAAATTCCGAACGGTTCCATAAAAAATCAGACGCAATAGGAATTTGAAATAGTCCAAATGTTGAACGAATTGCAAAACTTATTAAAAGAATTAAACTTCCTCCAATTAGAATAGGAGTTAATACAGAATTAATTCTCTCATCTTTCATATTTTAATTGATAGCAGGAAGAATTTTTATTTCTAGAATTTTAATTATTTTTAGATCGTATTATTTAATTCTGACTTTTCGTTATCTTCTTTTTCAGGAACAACATATGCAACAGCACAATGATCTAAGCAATAAGGCTTATCTTCAAATCTATCTTTACCACAAAAACGAAAGTCAGCTTCATCAGGATGACCCTCAGGCCATTCACAACCTCTCTTTGGAGCTCCAGAGAATAAATTTTTAACCACTGGTTGGAAAACAGCGGGCTCATCAGAGACAATCTCTGGTTCTTTATTGTTTTCAAAATTTAATTTCGGCATTACTGGAGTTCTAGCTTTTTTTCGATCAGGCTTAACAGCTGTTCTTCTTATAGGTGACGGTCTTCTCTCGAGTCCAATTCTATGAGCTTTTCCAACCACTGCGTTTTTGGTGAAACCTAATAATTTTCCAATTTGAGCTGTTGGTAGACCTTGGTCCCATAAATCTCTAAGTTTTGCTACATTACTATCATCCCAAGGCATAATCAAACTCCATTACTACATTTAGTAGCTCAAAAAAGGTTTAATATACTAAATATATGTATTAAAAAAGATAAAACTGTAAATTTTTAAAAAAAATCAATGATTTCCAGCATTTTTTTTATATAAATGTGAATAGAAATGAAAGAATTAAGAGATCTAGACTGTAAAAATAAAAAAATAATTGTTCGAGTTGATTTAAACGTACCAGTTTTGGAAGGGACAATTACAGATCATTCAAGAATTCATGCTATTTTGCCAACATTAGAAAAACTAATTAAAAACAAAAATAAGGTATTCTTAATTGCTCATTTTGGCCGACCTAAAGGTGAAGTTAATAAAAAATATTCTATTGATTTTTTATGTTCAGAATTAAAAAAATTTTTAAATCTAAACACAATTCATTTTTTAGCTAATTGTGAGAAAAAAATAATTGAGACAAAAATTGCTGAAATGGACTTAGGGGAAATTTGTCTATTAGAAAATATTCGTTTTAATGCTGAAGAAGAAAAAAATGATCTTAATTTTTCAAAACTATTAGCTTCTAGTTTTGACATATATATTAATGACGCCTTTTCTGCATCTCATCGTAATCATGCATCTATAACAGGTATTACTAAATACTTACCTTCATACGCTGGATTAAGTTTCTCAAAAGAAATTGAAAATTTAGATAAATTTTTAGAAAATTCAAATAAACCAAATCTAGCAATTATAGGTGGCTCAAAGGTTTCAACAAAAATAAAAGTTTTAGAAAATTTAGTTGAAATTTTTGATTCTCTAGTAATTGGAGGTGCAATGGCTAACACCTTTTTATTATCAAATAACTATAACGTTGGTTCTTCTCTAGTAGAAAATGATTTTATTGAACTATCAAAAAAGATACAAAAAAAAGCAGAATCAAAAAATTGCAAAATACTTTTGCCAATTGATGCTGTTTGCTCAAAAAAAATAGAAGAAACAGTAAATGTTGAGACTTATTCAATCAATAATATTCCAAATAACCAAATGATATTAGATGTTGGTGAACAAACTACAAAATTAATTTCAGATGAAATATTAAAATCTAAATCACTATTGTGGAATGGGCCTTTAGGAGCATTCGAGTATAGTCCATTTGATAAAAGTACAATTTCAGTTGCAAATATTATACAAAATTATTCAAGTAAGTCTCAATTAGATGCTTTAGCAGGAGGAGGAGATACACTTGCGGCAATAAAAAAAGCTAAAGCCAATGATGCATTTAAATATTTATCTACAGCTGGGGGTGCATTTTTAGAGTGGCTTGAGGGAAATAAATCACCAGGATTTATAGCATTAAGAGAAAACAATTTTTAACTTAATCTTCAATTTGATATTTTTTAATTAAAGGGAATTGTGTCATCGTAAAAATAAACGTAATTGGCAATATACCAAAAACTTTAAAATTTACCCAAACATCAGTACTTTGTGTTCTCCAAACAATTTCATTTAAAACAGCAAGTGCAACAAAAAAAGCAATCCACCTTTGAGTTAATATTCTCCATCCATCTTCTTCTAGTTTAAGTGCAGCACCTAAAAGATACTTTAAAAGAGGTTTTTTAACAATCACTCCTCCATATAAAATTAGTGCGAAGACCATATTTATTATTGTTGGTTTCATTTTAATAAAAATTTCATTGTCAAAATAAATTGTTAGACCTCCAAATATTAATACAATCGAAGCCCCGAGAGTTGGCATAATTGGTATTTTTTTCTCAAGTATATATGAAATGATTACTGAAATTACAGTTGCAATCATAAGAGGAAGTATTGCTTCTTTAAGCCCACTTCTTGTATAAAAAATAAAGAATACTGCAAGCGGTCCTATATCAATTAATAATTTATAAACTGACTTCATTTTTGTTCTTCTAGATTTAAAATAGATCTAGCAAAGTTTTGAGAATTAAAGGTTACAAGATCCTCAATACTTTCTCCAAGACCAACATAACTTATAGGGATTTCAAATTTATTTGCAATTGAAATTAATGCGCCACCTTTTGCTGTTCCATCCAATTTAGTTATTATAAGACTTGATACATCAAGTTCATTTCCAAAGATTTCCACTTGCTTAATCATGTTCGAACCATTTGTTCCATCTAAAACTAACACAGTTTCAATATTAAAAGAGGAATTAAATTTTGAGATAACATTCTTCAATTTAATTAGCTGATTAATGAGGTTAGTATTATTTGATAATCTTCCAGCAGTATCAATAAGTAAAAAATCATAATTTTCTTTTTCAAATTCTTCAGTTGCCTGATACGCTACACTTGCTGGATCTTGATTACTTTTTCCAGCGATAAAACCATTATTATTTTTTTTCGCCCAATTTTCCAACTGCTCAACAGCTGCTGCTCTAAATGTATCACAAGCCGCAATCAGAATTTTTTTATTTGATAAAATTTTATTTGCAATTTTACCAATAGTAGTTGTCTTTCCACTTCCGTTTACTCCAATGAATATTAATATTTTTTTTTCATCATTTTTTTCATTTATCAGAACATGTTCTCTTGGAAGTAATATACTTTCTATATTTTGAGCTAAGATTTCTAATACATTTTTTATTCCATCATCATTTGAAATTCTTATTTTTTTTATTGAATCTATTAGCTGATTTACAACATCCAAACTAATATCAGATGAAATAAGAACATTTTCTAATTCTTCTAAAGTTAAATCGTCTATTTTTTTGTTTTTTAAAATCTCTAAAATATTAAAAGAAAGTTTATTTGAAGTTTTACTTAACTTATCTTTAAATATTGAGAACAAACTCATGCTATTCTTGCTAATAACGTATCATTTTCTACGCCTGTGTATATACAGGAAATTATATTCCCCTCTTTAAACTCTTCTTCAAGTTTTACTTTTAAAAAATGCTGATCTTTTCCAAGTGAAAAATTTTCTTTTCTACTTTCAATTAAAATTTGTTCCTTCTTTCCAATATTTTTTTTTAAATGTTGTTTTAGTTTTTCCATACCTCTTTCTCTAAGTCTTCTTGCTCTATCTTTGATAATATTTTTTTGAACTTGAGGCATTCTAGATGCAGGAGTGTTTTCTCTTGGTGAATATGGAAAAATATGAAGATGAGTTAAATTACACTCATCAACTAGTTTAATTGAATCTTGAAACATTGTTTCTGTCTCTGTTGGAAAACCGGCAATTATATCAGCACCAAATGTTGCATCTTTCCTTATGGATAAAACTTTTTTACAAAAATTAATTGCCATTTCTCTTGAATGTCTTCTTTTCATTCTTTTTAAAATTAAATTGTTTCCAGCCTGCAAACTTATATGAAAATGAGGCATCAATCTTTCGTCCTTTAAAACATCCCAAAAATTTTCGTCTATTTCAGCGCAGTCAATTGAAGACAAACGCAGCTGTCTTAATTCAGGTACTAATTTTAGAATTCTTTTAATTAAATTAGAAAAAGTAGGTTTTGCTGGAAGATCTTTTCCATAATCAGTTATATCTACTCCTGTTAAGACTACTTCATTATATCCATTGCTAACAATTTTTTTTATTTTATTTACTATCTCTCCAGCAGGTACACTTCTATTATTGCCTCTGCCAAATGGAATAATACAAAAAGTACAGCGATGGTTACAACCTTGTTGTATTTCAATATAAGCTCTCGATTTTCCTTCAAATTTTTCAATTGAATTAGGTACTGTTTTACTTTCTTCTAATATATTTCCTACTTTAAGATTTTTAGACTGATCGATATTTTTCCATGTTAAAGTTTCTAATTTTTCTGTGTTCCCAATTACTGAGTCTACTTCTTTTAAGTCTTTATATTTTAATGGATTGATTTGAGCCGCACATCCTGTAACTACTATTTTATTATTAGGAAAATTTTTTTTTGCCTTTCTAATTTCATAAGAAACTTTTTTCTCAGCTTCTTCAGTTACTGCACATGAGTTTATGACTGTAACATTATTTAAATTATTTGTTTTAATATGGTTTTTAATAATTTCACCTTCATAAATATTCAATCTACAACCTAGATTGACTACGTAATTTTTATTTTTCATAAATTATATTTCTAAACTACCCCGATAACTTATTTCTGCAGGTCCTATCATAATAGATTCATTATTAATTATATTTATGTACAGTGAACCTTTTTCAAGTTTAACTTCAGCGTTATTTTCAATCAACCCTTTTTTCCATGCCGCATATACAGCCGCACAGGCACCACTACCACAAGCTAACGTGATTCCAACTCCACGTTCCCAAACTCTCATTTCAATTAATTTTGAATTAATAACTTCAACTATTTCAACATTAGTTTTTTTTGGAAAGAGCTCATTATTTTCTATTTTAGGACCTATATTTTCAAGATCTGTATCTTTGATCGATTTCCCAAAAAAAACTACATGTGGATTACCTACATTAACAGCAACCCCATTACTATATCCATCAATTGAAATTGGTATATTCATTGTATCGACTTCTTTACTTAAAGGAATTTTATCCCAAGTATTTTTTATTGAACCCATGTTGACACTTATATTGTTATCTATTTTTTTTGCTTCTAATATACCTGCATCAGATTGAATTTTTAAAATCTCTTTATTTGAATCTTCATCAAATAGTATTTTTGCCACACAGCGTGTTCCATTACCACAAGCTTCGGCTCTATCACCACCAGGATTAAAAATTTCAATTTCAGCATCAGCACTTTGATTACTTGTATTATTAATTGTGATTAATTGATCACATCCTGCCCCAGTTCTTCTGTCACTGAGTCTTTTAATAATATCTTCAGTAATTGCTATATTGTTAGACCTTTTATCTATGATAACAAAATCATTCCCAAGTCCATGCATCTTTATAAAGTCTACTTTTTGCATATTTGTTTTATAACCTAATTTATCGATAAATCTCAGTAAATATGGGAAATTTAAGAATACTTGACTTTCAATTATTCAGCTAATAGAGGGTCATCAAGAAATCCTATATTTGTAAATGAATTGAGCTTGTTACAATTGTGATAGGTACTCTAGCCCACGAGTTTCGTGCCCTGGAGTTAAAAGGCTATTGGAGATTTATGTTTGATACACTGAACACAAAATTTGAAAAAATTGTTCAAAGTATTCGTGGTAAGGCTGTTATATCAGAAACAGATCTTGAAGTTACATTACGTGAAATTAGAATTGCTCTGTTAGAGGCAGACGTTTCATTAGTTGTAGTAAAAGAATTTATAAATTCCATCAAGTCAAACATTTTAGGAAAAGAAATTCTCAAATCTGTTAAGCCAGATCAAATGATCATAAAGCTTGTGCAAGATGAGCTTGTAAAAATTCTTGGATCAGAAAATAAATCTCTAAATTTATCTTCGTCTCAATTAACTAAAATATTGTTTTGTGGATTACAGGGATCTGGAAAAACAACAACAATTGCCAAACTTTCCTATTTGTTAAAGAAGTCTTCAAAGAAAAAAATTTTACTAGCATCAGCAGACATTTATAGACCAGCAGCACAAGAACAATTAAAAGTATTAGCTGAAGAAACCGGCTCAGATTTCTTTAATCACAATCTATCATCAGCCAGTAAGATTGTTGATGATTCCATAGACTATGCTCAAAAAAATTTATTTGATATTCTTATTTTAGATACTGCTGGACGACAAGTTGTAGATAAAAAGTTAATGAGTGAATTAATAGAAATTGAAAATAAGTTTAAACCTGATGAAACATTATTAGTAGCAGATGCTCTAACAGGACAAGACGCTGCAAATGTAGCTAAAAGTTTTAGTGATGCAATAAATATTACTGGATCAATTTTAACTCGAATAGATGGTGATAGCAGAGGTGGTGCAGCACTATCAATTAAATCAATAACAAACTCTCCTATAAAATTTATAGGACTAGGTGAAAAAGTAGAAAATTTTGAACCTTTCCATCCTGAAAGAATTGCACAAAGAATTTTAGGTATGGGAGATATTGTATCTCTCGTCGAAAAGGCTGCTGAAAATATTGATAAAGAAGAAATGCAAGATATGGCAAAAAAGATCGCTAAAGGAAAATTTGATCTTGAAGATTTTGCCAATCAATTAAAGCAAATGGGTAAAATGGGTGGAGTCTCCGGTTTACTTTCTATGATGCCAGGTGTTTCAAAGGCACAGAAGTTAATGGCAGAAAATAAAATTTCTAATTCAATGATTGATAAACAAATAGCTATAATCAGTTCAATGACAAAAAAAGAAAGAGCTGATCCAGATATTATAAAGGCTTCACGTAAAATTAGAATTTCAAAAGGATCTGGAACAAAAGTTCAAGACGTTAACAGGTTATTAAAACAGTTTCTCCAATCACAAAAAATGATGAAGAGAATGAAATCAATGGGCAAAGGAGGAATTCCCAGTGATTTAATGCAAAAATTACAAGGAAATCTTCCTCCAAACATAAATTAGAAAGGAAATAAAATGCCAGTAAGAATAAGATTATCAAGAGGTGGTGCAAAGAAAAGACCATTTTATAGAATAGTAGTTGCTGATTCTAGAAGAGCTAGAGATGGAAAATTTATAGATCAAATCGGAACTTATAACCCGATGCTTCCAAAGGATAGCGCTGATAGAGTTAAAATGGATTTAGATAAAGCTAAGGAATGGATTGCAAAAGGAGCAAAGCCATCAGATAGAATTTCTATTTTTCTTAGCAATCTTGGTGTGATGGAAAAACCAGTTATTACTGAAAAAACAAAAAAACATCTACCTAAGAAAAAAGCACAGGAACGTTTGGCTGCTGCTAAAGAAAAAGAAGAAGCTGCGAAAACTGCAGCAGAAGAACCAAAAGCAGAAGAAGCAGAAGCTAAACCAGCTGAAGAAGCGCAACCTGCTGAAGAACCAAAAGCAGAAGAAGCAGAAGCTAAAAAAGAATAAAATCAATTTTTGCTTTGAGTAATAAAGATATTATTCTTGTTGGTCAGTTTGGATCTCCTGTAGGATTAAAAGGTGAAATAAAAGTTAATATGATGACTACCTCGTTTGAAGTTTTTAAAAATTTAAAAAACTATTATAATTTTGATGGTTCAGTTGCTTGGAATTTTAAAAATATTTTATTCAAAAATAATAAGTGTGTTGTTCAAGTTGAAAAATACTTTTCTAGAGAAGATGTTTTAGAGCTTAAAGGTCAAAAAATTTTTTCAAATAAGAAATTTTTTCCAAAAACAAAAAATAATGAGTTTTACATAAATGATCTAATCGAATGCATGATTTTCTTGAAAGACAATACTAGAATTGGAAAAGTTTTAAGTGTTCAAAATTTTGGGGCAGGTGATTTATTAGAAGTCAAATATAATACCAAACTTATTCTTATACCTTTTGATAAAACAAATATTTTATCAGTTAATATTAATAAAAAAGAAATTATAGCTGATCCAATACCTGGTATTCTTGATTAAAATGAGAGTAGTAATTTTAACTTGTTATCCTGAGATGTTCCCTGGTTCACTAGGATATTCTATAATCGGAAATGCATTAAACAATAAAAAATTTTCTCTCGAGATAGTCAATCTACATAATTTTGGAATTGACAAAAGAGGAAGTGTTGATGACGAACCTTTTGGGGGAGGCCCTGGAATGGTTATTCGTCCAGATGTGATTGAAAAAGCATTAAATTCAATCACTTTCAAAACCGATAATTACTGCAAAATTTTTCTAACACCGTCAGGTCAGAAATTATCTCAAGCCAAACTTAATAATTTATCAAAACATGATGAAATGCTTATTTTATGCGGTAGATTTGAAGGAGTTGACCAAAGAGCTATAGAAATTCTTGATTTTCAGGAAATAAGTATCGGTGATTACGTCCTATCTGGTGGTGAGATTGCTGCCCAGGTGTTAGTTGAAGGTTGTATTCGTCTCATTCCTGGAGTATTAGGGCAGCCACAAAGTTTATTAGAAGAATCTTTTTCTAATAATCTTCTTGAATATCCTCATTATACCAGACCACAAACCTGGGAAGATATTCACGGAAATAAACATGAAGTTCCAGATGTTTTAACATCAGGTCATCATGAAAAAATTGATAAATGGAGAAAAGAAAAATCGGTTGAAAAAACTAAAGAATTAAGACCAGATCTTTATAAAAAGGAAATATAAAATGAGTAATTTATTAGAGACATTTGAAAAACAACAGATTGAAAAGTTAACTTCAAAAAAAAGAGTTCCTGCTTTTCGTCCAGGTGATACTTTAAAAGTTACTGTAAGAATTACAGAGGGAAGTAAGTCGAGACTCCAAGCATTTGAAGGTATTTGTATTGCAAGAAAAAATAATTCAGTAAACTCTAACTTTACTGTGAGAAAAATATCTCATGGCGAGGGTGTTGAAAGAGTATTTCCTTTATTCAGTCCATTAGTAGAAAAAATTGAAGTTGTTAGAAAAGGCGATGTAAGAAGAGCTAAGCTATATTATCTGAGAGAATTATCTGGAAAGAAAGCAAGGATCGCAGATAAAGATAGGGGCGATGAAGCTGATCAATATGAATATATAGAGGAGGCTCCTCCAGTAGAAGAAACAAAAACTGCAGATACAGATACAAATGCTGCAGATGAACCAAAAGCTGAAGAGGCAGAAGCAAAACAAGCAGAGACAAAAGTAGAAGAAGCAGAAGCCAAACCAGCAGAAGAATCTAAAGCAGAAGCTGCAGATGAATCTAGTAAAGAAGAGGAAAAAGCAGCCGAAAATAAATCGGATGACAATAAATAATCCTAAAACACTTTTCGATAAAATTTGGGAACATCATCTTGTCGATAGACAAGAAGATGGAACTTGTCTTATATATATTGATAGACACCTTGTTCATGAAGTTACAAGTCCTCAAGCATTTGAAGGTTTGAGAAATAATAATCGTAAAGTTAGAAGACCCGAAAGTACTTTTGCCGTAGCTGATCATAATGTCCCAACTTCAGATAGATCTAAGGGTATAGAAAATAAAGAAAGTAGAATTCAGGTTGAAACACTAGAAAAAAATTGCAAAGATTTTGATGTTACACTTTTTCCATTATTAGATAGTAGACAAGGTATAGTTCATATAGTTGGACCAGAACAGGGTATTACTCAGCCAGGTATGACAATAGTTTGTGGTGATAGTCATACAGCAACACACGGAGCATTTGGTGCCTTAGCTTTTGGTATCGGCACAAGTGAAGTTGAACATGTATTAGCTACTCAGACCTTGATTCAAAAACCTGCAAAGAATATGCGAATTTCTGTTGAAGGTAAATTAAACTTAGGTGTTACAGCAAAAGATATTATCCTTCATATCATAGGAAAGATAGGAACAGCTGGTGGAACTGGTTATGTTATTGAATATGGTGGTAGTGCAATTTCCTCTCTTTCTATGGAAGGAAGAATGACAATCTGTAATATGAGTATTGAAGCAGGTGCTAGAGCTGGTTTAATCGCTCCTGACGAAAAAACTTTTGAATATATTAAAGGTAGACCGTACGCTCCATCAGGAGATAATTGGGACAAAGCGGTAGAATTTTGGAATTCTCTTCCTTCTGATGAGGGTGCAAAATATGATGAAGAAATTTTAATTAATGCTGAAGATATTTCACCACAAATTACTTGGGGCACAAGCCCACAAGACGTTGTTGCTATAAATGGTATAGTGCCAAACCCACAAGAAGAGAGTAATCCAAATAGAAAGAAGGCTATGGAGCGTTCTCTTGAATATATGGGTTTAGAACCCAAACAAGAAATACAAAAAATTAAAATTGATAAAGTGTTTATTGGCTCTTGCACCAATGGAAGAATTGAGGATTTAAGAGAAGTTGCTAAAGTTGTAGAAGGCAAAAAAGTTTCTGTAGACTCAATGATCGTTCCTGGTTCAGGTCTAGTTAAAAAACAAGCTGAAGAAGAAGGTTTAGATAAAATTTTTATTGAAGCAGGATTTGATTGGAGAGAGCCAGGTTGTTCCATGTGTTTAGCTATGAATCCAGATCAATTAAAACCGCAAGAAAGATGTGCATCAACATCAAATAGAAATTTTGAAGGCAGACAAGGTAGAGAAGGTAGAACACATCTTGTTAGTCCTGCAATAGCTGCTGCCTCTGCAATCAAAGGTTCTTTTGCAACAGTAGAGGATTTATAAATGGAATCATTTAAAGCAATAATTGGAATCCCTGCACCACTACCAATGATTAATGTCGACACTGATATGATTATTCCAAAACAATTTTTGAAAACAATAAAGAGATCTGGCTTAGGAAAAAACTTATTTCATGAATTAAGATACGATATTCAAGGTAACATAAAGAATGATTTTGTTCTAAACTGGGACCCTTATAAAACTTCAAAAATTTTAATTGCTGGGGCAAATTTTGGTTGTGGATCAAGTAGAGAGCATGCACCATGGTCACTTTTAGATTTTGGTTTTAAGTCAATAATTGCACCAAGTTTCGCAGATATTTTCTATAATAATTGTTTTAAAAATGGAATACTGCCAATTAAGTTAGATCAACAAAAGGTAGATATATTAATGAACGAAGCAGAAAATAAAAATGATGTTTCAGTTGATTTAGAAAATCAAAAAATCACTTATCAAAATGATAAAACAATAGAATTTGAAATTGATGCATTTCGAAAAAAATGTTTGCTAGAGGGTTTGGATGATATTGGTTTGACGCTCCAAAAAAATAAAAAAATTGATGTTCACGAAGAAAAAATACACAGTATCCAACCTTGGATAGTGTAGTCAAAAATGAGTAATAAAAAAATTTTAATTTTACCTGGTGATGGAATTGGCAATGAAGTTATGGCTGAGGTATTAAAAATCATTGATTGGATGGAAAAAACTAAATCTTTATCTTTTGATATTTCTGAAAGATTAGTTGGTGGTACGGCATACGATAAAGAAGGTAATTCTATAAGTGATGAAACAATGCAAGTAGCTATGGATTGTGATGCAGTATTATTTGGTGCGGTAGGAGGTGCTAAATGGGATAACGTAGAAAGAGATAAAAGACCTGAAGCAGCCTTATTAAGATTAAGAAAGGACCTTGATCTCTTTGCCAATCTAAGACCAGCGGTTGTTTTAGATGCTCTTTCAGATTCATCATCTTTAAAATCTGATCTTGTAAAAGGATTAGATATTTTGATAATAAGAGAGTTAACAAGTGGAGTATATTTTGGACAACCAAGAGGTATATCAAAAATTAGTGAGACTGAAAGTAAGGCAGTTGATACTCAACTGTATACCACATCAGAAGTTAATAGAGTTTCACGAGTGGCATTTGATTTAGCAAAGTTGCGTAATAATAAAGTTACATCAGTAGAAAAATCAAATGTAATGGAAACAGGTTTATTTTGGAAACAAACTGTAACAGATTTACATAAAAAAGAATATTCTGATGTTAATTTAGAACACATGCTTGCAGATAATTGTGCAATGCAGTTAGTTCGTTATCCAAAACAATTTGATGTCATACTTACAGATAACTTATTTGGGGATCTTTTAAGTGATACTGCAGCTATGCTAACAGGATCTTTAGGAATGCTTCCTTCAGCAGCTCTCGGACCAGTTAAAGAAAATGGAACTAGAGCAGCAATGTATGAGCCCGTTCATGGTAGTGCGCCAGATATAGCTGGGCAATCTAAAGCAAATCCTTTAGCAATGATCATGAGCTTTGCTATGATGTTGAAATATAGTTTTGATATGCAAGAAGACAGTCAAATGATTGAGAAAGCTGTACAGAATGTATTACTAAAAGGTTTAAGAACAGCTGATATAAAAGATGGAGCAGAAAAAATTATCTCAACTCAAGAAATGGGCAATGCTGTTATTGAAGAATTAAAAATTCTATCTGGAAATTAAATGATTCAAAAATACAACATAGCAGTAGCAGGAGCAACAGGTGCGGTAGGAACAGAAATAGTTCAAATCTTAGAGCAAAGGGATTTTCCAATAGATAATTTATATTTACTTGCATCGTCAAAATCAAAAGGCAAAAAAGTAGAGTTTAAAGATAAAGAAATTGTTGTAGAAGACTTATCAGAATTTGATTTTTCAAAAGCTCACATTGGTTTATTTTCACCTGGTGGTAAAATTTCTGCAGAATATGCACCAAAAGCAGCTAAAAAAGGATGTATTGTTATAGACAATACCTCTCATTTTCGAATGCAACAAAATATTCCTTTAATCGTTCCTGAAGTAAACGCTAATGCACTTGATGAATTTTTTGATGATGAAAACAGAACTAATATTATTTCAAATCCTAACTGTTCAACTATACAAATGGTTGTTGCATTAAAACCACTTCATGAAAAAGCAATTATAAACAGAGTTGTTGTATCAACATATCAAGCTGTTTCTGGAGCAGGTAAAACAGGTATGGATGAATTATTTAATCAGACTCAAAATGTTTATGCAAACCAAGAATTAAAAAAAGAAAAGTTCACAAAACAAATTGCATTTAATGCCATTCCACACATTGGAGCTTTTTTAGAAAATGGTAATACTGAAGAAGAGCAAAAAATGATTGATGAAACAAAAAAAATTCTAGACGAAGGAATTAATGTTTCAGCAACTTGTGTTAGAACAGCTGTATTCATTGGCCATTCAGAAGCTGTAAATATAGAGTTTGACTCACCATTAGATGAAAAAGAAGCTAACGAAATATTATCTAACTCTGAAGGTATTTCAGTAATTGATCATCGAAAAGATGAAGGGTACGTGACTCCTGTTGAAATTGCAGGAGAGGATAAAGTTTATATTAGTAGAATTAGAAATGATCAATCAATAGACAATGGTTTGAATTTATGGGTGGTCTCGGATAATTTGCGCAAAGGAGCAGCGCTTAATGCTGTTCAAATTGCTGAGTTAATAATTTCAAGGTATTCAGAAAAAATAAATATTTAATTGGCGGTCTCGTAGGGACTCGAACCCCAAATCCATGTTCCGAAGACACGTGTGATATCCATTTCACCACGAGACCATTTATTATAATTATTTATTATTGAAATTTTCTAATTTTTGAATGAAATCTTTGAGAATAGGATCTCTTTTTATTTCATAGACAATTTTAATTGGGTGCCTATTTTTATCTGAAGCCCATTTCATATCATCTAAAAGAATTGGAGATGGAATTGTGTTAGTTGGTGCCCAGTCTTCATTTAAGACATAACCAACAGCTGCCATATCCCAAATTTCTTTTGACCAACCTTTATGGATATTATTGTACTCTTTAAATCGCATTGCAAGAAATTTACCGATTTCACCATGAGGTTCTATGTATTTTTCTATTTCTGGAACTGTTGAAATAAGATGTGAAGTTACTCCCTTACAAGGAACCATAACCAGAGAAACGCCGCTATCAAATAAAACTTGAGCACCTCCAATATCTTGCTTTAGATTAAATTCCATATTTTGTGGCCAATAAAGCGCGTTACCTCCCAACCAAACTACAACAATTTTTTTTATAATTTCTGGCTCTTTTAACAAAGCAGAGGCAACATTTGAAATAGCGCCTATAGCCAATACGTATAGAGGATCTTCCTCAGAACATTTTAAAGCACTTTCAATTATATTATCCGCTGCAGGCGAATTAATTGGTTTTTTTTCAAAACCTACATATCTTGTTGAGCCTTTAAAAACAAAATTATTTTTTTTAAAATTTATTTTTTCTAACAATCGATAGATTTCATCATAACTAAGCTCCATTCCCTTCTTTGGATTATCTGAACGATTATTCATTGAAAAAGGAGCGGCATTTATACTTTGCACTTCTATTTTTTCTTTTGAAAACAACATTTGCACTAAAGCAAATTGATCATCAATTTCATTGTAGGTGTCTGTATCAAGAATTGCTTTAATTTTCCCTTTTTTAAACTTAAGTTGTTTTAAAATATCTGAAAAATTTCTTTCTAAGAGCATATCTTAATTTACCAAGAACTATTCGGTTGTGTTAAAAATACCTCTTCTTCATTTGTAGATTTTCTATTTAGTATTTTATTTCTATGCGGATACCTTCCAAATTTTTTAATTGCCACGCTATGATCATTCCAAGCTTTTTTTATATTAGTATATTCTGGATGATTATTTAAATATTGATCGACTAATTTATGACCAAGTTCATGATCCATTATGTCCTCACTATGAATTAATGGCAGTAATAAAAAATGTATTTTATCAATTTCTAGGCTATCTAAATATCTTTTATTTATTGCTTCTTTAACAATTAAAACACACTTAGTATCCTGGTCATAAGCTTTTAAATTATTTCTGAAAAAATTTCTTGATAGTTGATCAAGTAATATAATCAAAGCTACACATTCTTCAGCATCATTTCTCCAACTATCATACTCATTATTAATAGCCTTAATGTAATCATCCATAAAACTACTTTTCAATATATTATCAAATTCATCATCTTTTTTAAACCACTGCTCAAGTGGAGTTTTGATGAAACAAAATTCTAGAATAGCTTTAGCTCTTTCATTAATCACAGAGCTGTAATATAAATATATATCTTCCAAATGACATTAAGTAATTTAAACAAATCCATTATTCATTGCAGAAAGTGTGAACGCTTAGTTAACTTCCGTGAAAAAATTGCTAAAGAAAAAAGAAAACAATATATTGATCAAAGTTATTGGGGTAAGCCCATTACTGGCTATGGAGATGAAAAAGCTAAATTATTAATGGTAGGTCTTGCGCCAGCAGCGCATGGAGGAAATAGAACAGGTCGAGTTTTTACAGGTGATAAATCTGCAGATTTTTTATTTTCATGTTTATATAAAACTGGATTTGCAAACCAGCCAGATTCAGTAGATAGAGGTGATGGTTTGGAACTTCAAAATATGTACTTAACTACTGCTCTTAAATGTGTACCCCCAGAAGATAAACCTACTTCACAAGAATTGAAAACATGTTTTAATTTTTTTAATCAAGAAATTGCTTTCTTAAAAAAAATAAAAGTAATTGTTGCCCTTGGTAAAATTGGTCATGACGCCTGTGTAAATTATTATAAGCAAGAATATGAAATACGAAATAAAGATTTTATTTTTTCTCACGGATCTATGAATATTTTACCCGATAAGAAAATTTTAGTTGGTAGTTATCATCCAAGCCCACGAAATGTTAACACAGGAAGAATAGATAAAAGTAAAATGGTAAAGCTTTTAAATAGTATCAAAAAATTGCTTTAAACTGATAATGAAAAAATTTTTTTTAAATGATCCTAATCTCTTAGTATATGGGTTTGTCATGGTCTTCTTTGCAAGTTTTGGACAGACTTTTTACATTGCATTATTTAACGACGATATTCGAAATCTATATAAAATAACAGATGGTGAGTTTGGATTAGTTTATGCCATAGCAACCCTTGTAAGTTCATTTTTATTTATAAACTTTGCTAAATTAATAGATAAAATTGATTTAAGATTATACTCCATAGGTATTATTTTTGGTTTAGCTTTTGCTTGCATTGGTTTTTATTTTATTTTTGATAATATTTTTCATCTTTTTCTTATTTTATTTTTATTACGTTTTTTTGGACAGGGAGCTATGACACATGCCGGCTCAACTTCAATGGCAAGATATTTTTTAATTGATAGAGGTAAGGCAATATCTGTTGCAACACTTGGAGGAATGTTAGGTATAATGTTTTTACCAAAGATTATCGTTAATTTGGATTCATACTTTAATTTTAAAACTCTTTGGTTTTTAACAACTTTGACTCTTTTGATCTTAATTCCAATAATATACTTTATTCTTCATAATCAAAAAAGTAGGGATTCTGCTCTTCAAAAAAATATTGATAATGAGAAAACACATAAAAGTTGGACCATTACAGAAATTTTAAAAGACCGAGTTTTTTTCATTTACTTTCCATTAGCTGCAGCCTTTCCATTTATTGGTACTGGGCTAATGTTTCATCAGATTTATATTTTTGATGCTAAAGGGTGGACAATGGAAATGCTTGGGAACGGTTATATATATTTTGGATTATTTTCTATTTTAGGTTTATTAATAGGAGGACCCTTAATAGATAAGATAAATACAAAGAAAGCAATACCTTTTGTGCTATTACCTCTGTTACTCTGTATCACTATTCTTTTTTTCTTTAATAATCATTGGTCATTCGTGCTTTACATGTCTTTATTTGGATTTAACTTAGGTTTATCAGCACCGTTTATGGGATCACTCTGGGCAGAAATTTACGGAGTGAAAAGTATTGGAACTGCTAAAGCTTTGCTGCATGCAGTTGGGGTTTTTGCGAGTGCCTTATCGCCTGTAGTTTTTGGTTATATTATTGATTGGGGTTATGGAATATCAGTTATATTTTTAATTAGCTCCATTATGATTGTTGTATCATCAATTTTACCTATAATTTATAAAACATGAATAAACAAATAATGGAGAGTCTTAATTTTCTAATCAAGGAATATAAAAGATTAAAAAAGAAAAAAGAAAATAGAAGCATCAGCAGTGGTGAACTAGAAACTTTAAAACAACTTGAACAGTACTTAGGTAAAAAATAATGTTTAATGTTATTGATCAATACAATAGTTTTGTTGAAAATAATTTTATTAAAAAAAATAAAGATCAAATTGAATTTTTAAAACAAGCAGATAATGTATGGTCATCTTTTAGTAAAACAAAGTTATTTTTTAAGGATAAAATTTTCGAAGGAATTTATCTTTATGGTCAAGTTGGAACAGGAAAAACATTTTTATTAAATTTATTTTATCAAAATACTAAGATTGGAAAAAAAATTCATTTTAATAACTTAATGAATGAAATCCATGAACAAGTTAAAAAATCAGAAAATAAAGAACTTGCAATCGAAAACTATGTAAAAAATTTAAGTAGAGATTACAAAATAATATTTATTGATGAATTACATATTTTTAATATTGTTGACGCACTAATAATAAAAAAAATATTTAATTATTTTTCTAAATATAAAATATTTATATTACTGTCGTCAAATTTTCATCCAGATAATTTATATAAAGATGGTTTGCAGAGAAATGACTTTCTGCCATTTATTGATTTAGTTAAAAAAAATTTTTTTCTTTATGATATTAGTATTAAAACTGATTTTCGTCGACAAACGTTAAATCAATCAAAGACATATTTCACACCTATAACAACTGAAACATCAAATGAATTTGAAAAATTATTTAATCGCTTTGTTGATCCCTCCCATTTAACAACTGTAAAAATAAAATCTAAAAGTCGTGAACTAGAGTTTGATAAATGTACATCAAATTTAATGATGATAGATTTTGAAAATCTTTGTGAAGTAAATTTTGGTAATGAAGATTACAAAAATATTGCAGATAAATTTAAGTTGGTATTTTTAAAAAATGTTCCTGAATTTGATAATCAGAAAAAAGATGCGTGCAGAAGATTTATTGGATTAATTGATATGTTATATGAAAATAATTGTTCAATAGTAATTTTAGCTTCAAAACCTATAAATTCATTAAATAATATAAATACTCTAGCAGAAGAATTTAAAAGAACTGCTAGCAGATTATATGAAATGACTATAGTAAAACCAGATTGATGAAATACATAATCAGATTTTTAGTAAGCACTGTAGTTTTATTAACAGTAGTTTATTTTACTGCAGGTTTTTATGTTGCTTATCAAATTTTAAAAATAGATCCAACTTGTGGTTTACACGAAGGATCTCTTCCTAATTCATGGAGTACAACAGTTGACTCACACGAATATTCTATTCTTGCACGACAAAAAGTAAGAGAAAATTTTAACTTTAAAGACTATTATTTAGATGAATGGCAAGATGTA
The DNA here is from genome assembly GCA_902572735.1 of uncultured Alphaproteobacteria bacterium. Taxonomy (GTDB): domain Bacteria; phylum Pseudomonadota; class Alphaproteobacteria; order HIMB59; genus CACPNW01. The sequence goes on along the minus strand of CACGGX010000001.1, from coordinate 43,860 downwards.
TACTTTCAATCTCGTGACCCTGACATTAAAATTAATGGATGGCTGTTTAATTATTTTCCAAATAGACCAATTATAATTGTAACACACGGTATAAGCCCGAATGGTAAATGTAAGTCTGAAGCAAATCTTATTGCAAGTTTTTTAGTTAATAAAAAATTTAATGTTCTTACGATAGATTTAAGAAACTACGGCCAAAGTGATACTGTAAGTAGTTATGATGATTTAGGTTTAAAGTCATATAATGATATTCTTGGTGCATTTGATTTTTTAAAAAAAATTGGTTTCAAGTCTAATAGCATTGGATTACATGGAATATCTCTTGGTGCAAGCACCTCTATTTTTGCAGCACATGCTGAACCGGAAATACGTGCAGTGTGGGCAGATAGTTCACTTGCTGAATTTAATATGATTTTAAAAGATGAAATAGCAAGATATGGTCTTGCTATAGAATTTGGGCCAGTAGTTAGTTTAGCTGGAAGAATCTTAACTGGAACAGATCCAAGAGAATTATCTCCAGCTAAAAAATTATCAAAGAACCAATATTATTTTTTTACTCATGGCGACTCTGATACAAGAATCTTAACAAGACACTTTAATTATTTTAAAGATTATACAAATCAAAATAAAATTAATGCTGAGTTTTGGTTAGTTGAAAACTCTTATCATGTAGATGCTATGTTTAAATATCCCGAAGTATACTCTAAAAAGTTGGAAGAATTTTTTAATAAAAATTTAAAGTAGGCCGGACTCTAAAACTAGTTTGTACCTTGGCAGACACCTCTCTAGAATAAGAAACTCAACTAATTATCAAACGGCGGGTAAGATAATTAAAATTCTTGGCGTTCCTCCGAAGCTAAGAAACGAGTATTATCCGGCTTATTAAGAGTAATATCTATCTATTTAAAATTCAAGATTTTTAGTTAAATTTGTCATTAAATTTCGGTGATTTTCATAAAATTTGGCACTTTTTATCAACATTTTACAAACTTCCGTGATAGTAAGAAAAAAAAACTAAACCATTAATATTTTGAAATTTGAAGAAAAATACTTACTTATGAAACATAAAAAAAATGAAAAAAATGACTGATAATAGACCATTATCACCTCACCTATCTATTCACAAAAGAGTACTTACAGCAGTATTTTCAATTTTTCATAGGATATCTGGAATAGGATTAAGTGTGGGTGCACTATTAATTTCAATTTGGTTTTTTTTAATTAGTTTTGGTCCCGAATTTTATATTTATTTTGAAACTTTTTCTAAGAGTATTTTGTTTAAACTAGTTCTAATGATTTGGACTGTTGGCATTTTTTACCATTTATTTAATGGATGTAGAAAATTATATTGGTCATTCGGTATTGGAATGGAATTATCTCAAGTATATAAATCGGGTTATGCTGTTATATGTTTAACTTTAATTTCTAGTTTAGCTGTCTGGTACTTCGCATGAAAAATTATGCTTTTAAATGGTTAACCCAAAGAATTACTGCTTCAATTTTAATACCATTGACGTTTTGGTTTATATACTCTGCAATATCATTATCAAAGATGACTTATTCTGAAATAGAAATTTTTTTTCAATCCTATGTTAATGCATTCTTATTTTTTGTGATGATGCAATCTATGCTTCTGCATTCAAAATTAGGACTACAAACAATTATTGAAGATTATGTCACATCGAAAAAAACCGCCAAATTTATTAAAGTATTAATTAATTATCTTGTTTATTTTATCATGATTTTAATTACTGTAAATTTAGTGAGAATGGTGTTTTAAATGACTAATTCATACAAAATTATTGATCACCATTATGATGTTGTAGTTGTTGGAGCTGGTGGATCAGGACTGAGAGCTACGCTTGGATGTGCTGAATCTGGATTAAAAACAGCGTGTATATCAAAAGTGTTTCCAACAAGAAGTCATACTGTTGCAGCACAAGGTGGAATTGGAGCAGCACTAGGTAATATGGGTGAAGATAATTGGAAGTGGCACATGTATGATACAGTTAAGGGTTCCGACTGGCTTGGTGATCAAGATGCAATTGAATACTTATGTTCTAAAGCCCCTGAAGCAGTAATTGAACTTGAAGAATATGGCATGCCTTTTAGTAGAACAGATGATGGCAAGATCTATCAAAGACCTTTTGGCGGACACTTAACCAATAATGGCGAGGGTGCTCCTGCTATGAGAGCTTGTGCAGCAGCTGATAGAACGGGACATGCTTTACTCCATACACTTTATCAGCAATCACTTAAAAATAATGTAGAATTTTATATTGAATATTTTGTTTTAGATTTAATTTCTGATGATCAAGGTAATTGCATTGGTGTGGTAACATGGTGCTTAGAGGATGGATCAATCCATCGATTTTTATCTCATCAAACAATTCTAGCTACTGGCGGATATGGAAGAGCTTACTTCTCATCCACGAGTGCTCACATTTGCACTGGTGATGGTAGTGCAATGGCTTTAAGACAAAACCTACCTCTTTCTGATATGGAATTTATCCAGTTCCATCCAACAGGAGTTTACGGTGCAGGAGTGTTAATCACTGAGGGAGCAAGAGGAGAAGGTGGATATTTAACTAATAGTGATGGTGAAAGATTTATGGAAAGATATGCTCCAAATGCAAAAGATCTAGCATCAAGGGATGTAGTAAGCCGAGCTATGACTATTGAAATTAGTGAAAATAGAGGCTGTGGAGATAATGCCGATCATGTGCTACTTCATCTTGAGCATATTGATGCTGATACATTACATAAAAGATTACCTGGTATTTCAGAAACTGCAAAAATATTTGCTGGAGTTGATCTAACTAAAGATCCAATACCAGTTCTTCCAACAGTTCATTATAATATGGGTGGTATACCGACAAATTATAGAACAGAAGTTCTAAGGCCAACAAATGAAAATCCAGATAATGTATGTGAAGGTTTAATGGCTGTTGGTGAGGCTGCATGTGTTTCTGTACACGGTGCTAATAGATTAGGAACAAATTCATTAATCGATCTTGTTGTTTTTGGCAAAGCAGCTAGTCTAACATGTAAAGAAAAAGTAAAACCAAATTCTAAAAAAATTGAAATTAGTAAATCAAAAACAGATAATATTATTGAGAGATTTGATAAAATTAGAAACAGCAAAGGAAACTCTACAACTGGAGAACTTCGTACATCCATGCAACATATAATGCAGCAAAAATGCGCAGTATTTAGAACACATGATCTCATATCAAAAGGTATTGAAGAATACTCTAAAGTTGAGAGCTCAATGGATGACATAGATATTAAAGACAAATCATTAATCTTTAATACGGACTTGGTCGAAGCTTTAGAGTTACACAATTTAATGGCACAATCAAAAGTTACTCTTCATTCTGCGTTAAATCGAACTGAAAGTAGAGGCGCACATGCAAGAGAAGATTATAAAGAAAGAGATGATAATAATTGGTTAGTTCACTCTTTAGCCTGGTTAAACGGTAAGGGAGATGTGAGTATGGGTTCCAGAGGTGTTCATATGAATACTCTAACTAATCATGTTCAACCAATACCACCTAAAAGAAGAGTTTACTAATGGCTCAGTTTACACTTCCTGCAAATTCAAAAATAACTAAAGGGAAAACTCACCAACTAAAAGAACCTGCAAACGATCCAAAGAAACTTGCAATCTACAGATGGGATCCCGAAGATGATAAAAATCCTAGGATAGATAATTATGAGATAGATCAAGAAAAGTGTGGCCCAATGGTATTAGATGCACTTATGAAAATAAAAAACGAAATTGATCCAACTTTAACATTTAGAAGATCTTGTAGAGAAGGAGTTTGTGGTTCCTGTGCTATGAATATTGACGGTGTTAACACATTAGCATGTTTGAAAAGTATGTCTGATGTTAAGAATGAAATAAAAATTTACCCCCTTCCACATATGCGTGTAGTAAAAGATTTAGTTCCAGATCTTAGTAAGGCTTATGAGCAACTGGCTTCCATTAAACCGTGGTTGCATCGTGAAAAAACAAATGAAGAAAAAAACTCAGGAGACGAAAAAAAACAATCACCAAAAGATAGAGAAAAACTAGATGGTAAATGGGAGTGTGTATTATGTTTTTGCTGCACTACTTCTTGTCCAAGTTATTGGTGGAATGGAGATGAATATCTAGGACCTGCAGTCCTTTTACAAGCAGCAAGATGGGTAAGTGACTCTAGAGACTCAGAAAGAAAAGAGAGATTAAAAGCAATAAATGATTCATTAAAACTTTATAGATGTCATTCAATAATGAATTGTACTAGGTCTTGTCCTAAAGGTCTAAATCCAGCCAAAGAAATTGCTGGACTTAAAAAGGCTATTGTTACAGAATTGTAATTAAAGTATAAAACTTAAATGAGAAAAAAAATTGCTCTTATTGGAGCAGGCAATATCGGTGGGACTTTAGCACAACTTGTTAGTTTAAAAGAATTAGGTGATGTAGTTTTATTAGATATTTTTGAAGGGATGCCTAAGGGCAAATCTTTAGATCTTGCTCAGTCATCTTCTATTGAGGTATTTCATGCAGATTTTAGAGGTACTTCAAGTTTTAGAGATATCAAAAATTCTGATGTAGTAATAGTTACTGCAGGTTTTCCAAGAAAACCAGGCATGTCCCGAGATGATCTTGTAGAAAAAAATTCTATTATCATTCAAAATGTAGGGAAAAATATTAAAAAATATTGTCCAAAAGCATTTGTTATATGCATTACTAATCCACTCGATGCAATGGTAAGTGTCCTTCAGAAATCATCAGGCCTTAAAACAAATATGTGTATTGGTATGGCAGGTGTTTTGGATAGTGCAAGATTAAAATACTTTTTATCCAAGGAATTTAATGTGTCAATTAATGATATCAGCGCTTTTGTCTTAGGCGGTCATGGAGACACGATGGTTCCGCTTATGCGATACTCAACAGTATCAGGTATTCCTGTACCTGAATTAATAAAGATGAAGTGGACAACAAAAAAAAATATCGACAAAATTATTCAAAGAACACGTGATGGTGGTGCTGAAGTTGTAAAACTCATGAACACATCTGCGTATTATGCACCAGCTTCTTCAGCTATACAAATGGCAGAGTCATTTTTGTTAGATCAAAAAAGATTATTACCATGTGCTGCATATCTTAATGGTGAATATGGAGTAAAAGGACTATATGTTGGAGTTCCAGTTATCATTGGCAAAAAAGGTGTTGAAAAAATTATTGAATTAAAACTTAATAATAATGAAAAGAAAGAATTTAATCATTCCGTTAAAGCAGTAAAATCATTAACTGCATTGTCTAACAAGCTTCTAAATAAGAAAAATAAAAAATAATTGTATTTTTCATCTAATCTAACTATTACCTTTTTATCAAAATGAATTTGCATGAATACCAAGCTAAAGATCTACTAAGAAAGTACAATCTACCTATACTTGAAGGCAAAAGTTACATTGGAAATGTTGATGATTTAGAAAAAGATTTACAAAACATAAAAGGACCACCTTGGGTCATCAAATCACAGATACATGCTGGAGGAAGAGGAGCAGGGAAATTTTTAAAACCATTTAATACAAAAGGTGGAGTACAAATAACAGAAACAATTGATAATGCACAAAAAATTGCAAAAGGAATGATAGGTAACATATTGATTACAAAACAAACAGGTAATGAGGGAAAGTTAGTAAATAGAATTTATATAGAAGCTGGATGTGAAATTGATAGGGAATATTATTTAAGTATTCTTCTTGATAGGAATCAATCAAAATTAATGATGATGGTATCTGATGCTGGTGGTGTAGACATAGAAGATGTAGCTGAGAAAACACCAGAAAGAATTCAATATGTTTATTTTGATAACTTAGAAGATTTTACAATTAGTGATAGTCTTCAAAATAAATTAAATTTTTCTATAAATGAGTTTAACCAATTTAAAGAAATTGTTTCAAATTTATGTAAGGCCTATGTCGAAATAGATGCTTCTTTAATTGAAATTAATCCTCTTGTTGTGACAAAAGATGAAAAACTAATTCTTTTAGATGCTAAAATTAATATTGATGATAATGCTCTGTATAGACAGGCTGATATTGAAAAATTAAAAGACACTTCAGAAGAAAATGATTTAGAACTTGAAGCTTCTGAAAACGATATGGTTTACATTAAGCTTGATGGAAAAATAGGCTGTATGGTTAACGGAGCAGGGCTAGCTATGGCAACTATGGATATTATTAAACAATTTGGAATGGAGCCGGCCAATTTTTTAGATTTAGGTGGTACAGCAAATAAAGAAAGAGCCATTAAAGCTTTCAAGATTATTCAATCAGATAAAAATGTGAAATCTGTCTTCATAAATATTTTTGGAGGAATCATCCATTGTGATATGATTGCTAATGGCATCATTGATGCAATTAAAGAATTAGATTTTAAACTTCCTGTTGTTGTACGTTTTCAAGGAACAAATTCTAAAGAGGGAAGAGACATTATAAATAATTCATCATTAGGATTAATTTCAATTGATGATTTTTCAAATGCAGCTCAGAAAGCTGTGGAGTTATCAGAATAGTGTCAATTTTAGTTAATAAAAATACAAGACTTATTTGCCAAGGCTTTACTGGTTCACAAGGAACATATCATTCTGAACAAGCTATAGCATATGGTACAAACCTTGTAGGTGGTGTAACGCCTGGTAAAGGAGGGCAGACACATTTAAATTTACCGGTGTTTAATACCGTTGCTGATGCAGTGAAACAAACTGAAGCAAATGCAACAGTAATTTATGTGCCTGCTAAGTTTGCTGCTAAAGCAATCCACGAAGCTTTAGATGCAAACATTGAATTAATTGTATGCATTACAGAAGGTATTCCAGTCTTAGATATGATTGATATAAAAAAAAGAATTATTAACAATAAAACATATTTGATTGGGCCAAACTGCCCAGGTTTAATAACACCTTCCGAATGCAAGATTGGTATCATGCCTGGTTTCATCCATAAAAAAGGTAAAATAGGTATAGTGAGTAGATCAGGAACATTAACTTATGAAGCTGTTGCACAAACAACAGAGGTAGGATTAGGTCAATCAACATGCGTTGGTATTGGTGGAGACCCAATACATGGGATGGATTTTGTAGATTGTATAAAGTTATTTTTAGAAGACGATGAGACCGAGGGAATATTAATGATAGGTGAAATTGGTGGCGAGGAAGAAGAAAATGCGGCAGAATTTATTTTAAATTCAAAAAGAAAAAAACCAGTTTCAGCATTTATAGCTGGACAATCGGCACCAAAAGGAAAACGTATGGGTCATGCAGGTGCTATCGTTTCAGGCTCAAAAGGTACAGCACATTCCAAAATTAAATCTTTAGAAAATGCTGGAGTTTTGGTGTCAAAATCCCCGGCATCATTGGGAAAAACTATGAAATTAGCAATGCAAAATGGGAATAATTAGTTTCCATTAGTATGATTGTTATGCGAAATGGTTTTAGTTTAATAGAAATCTATGAATGATACTTTCTTAAATAGTGCTAATGCGCCATATGTAGCCGAACTATATTCTAAATTTAGAAATGATCCTGAAAGTGTGGACACAACTTGGAAAGATTTTTTTAATAATTTAAATGAAGATGACTATTCTGTTCTTAAAGATTTTGGAGGACCAGAATGGAAAGAACGTCCATCAAGTATAATTGATAAAAATTACATAACCAAGGTCATAAAATCAAATGCGAACTATAATTCTGAGGAATTTAGAATTTCAACTTTAGATTCAATTAGAGCATTAAGATTAATTAGAGCTTTTAGAATTAATGGACATTTAATTGCAGATCTTGATCCTTTAGGAATATCTGAAAGAGAGTATCCTCAAGAATTAGATTATAAAAGCTATGGTTTCATTGAATCAGATTTAGAAAAAGAAATATTCATTGATGGAAGTTTGGGTTTAGAAAAAGGTAAATTAAAAAATATTATTAAAATATTAAAAGAAACTTATTCTGCTTCAATTGGTGTTGAATTTTTACACATACAACAAGCTGATCAAAAACAATGGGTCCAAGAAAGAATTGAAGAAGTAAGAAATAAAACAAATTTTACAAATGAGGGAAAAAAAGCAATCTATAAAAGATTAGTTGAATCAGAACTATTTGAGCAGTTTTTAGATAAAAAGTTTTTAGGTACAAAGAGATACGGTATCGAAGGTGGTGAAGCGATGATACCTGGGATAGAGCAAATTGTTAAACAAGCATGTTTGTCTGGAATTAAAGATATTATTATTGGAACAGCTCATCGAGGTAGACTAACACTTCTATCAAGTGTTTTGGAAATGCCTTACAAAAAAATATTATCAAAATTCCAAGGATCTTTAAACGATCCAAATGAGGTCCTAGGTTCGGGTGATGTAAAATATCATTTAGGAGTTTCTGCTGATCGTGAATTTGAAAAAAAGAAAATTCATTTATCGCTCACTTCTAACCCTTCCCATTTGGAAGCAGTTAACCCAGTTGTGGCAGGAAAAGTAAGAGCTAAACAAACTTTAGCTAAAGATAAAACAACAGATAAAGTTATAGGTTTATTAATTCATGGAGATGCAGCAATAGCTGGACAAGGAGTTGTGGCCGAAACATTTGCTATGTCACAATTAAGAGGGTTTAAAACAGGTGGCACCATTCACTTTGTAATTAACAATCAGATAGGTTTTACAACTATGCCACAATATGGACGATCAGCACCTTATTGTACTGAAATTGCAAAAATGGTTCAGGCACCAATATTTCATGTTAATGGTGATGACCCAGAAGCAGTAGTTCATGTTTGTAGACTTGCAACGGAATTTAGAAATAAATTTAAAGTCGATGTTGTTGTAGATATGTTTTGCTACAGAAGATCAGGACATAACGAAGCTGATGAACCTTCTTTTACTCAGCCACTAATGTATAAGGCTATCAAAAAACAAATCACAACAAGAAAAAAATATGAAAAAAAATTAATTGAGAATAACACTCTTTCAGAAGAAGAATCTAAAGACATTGTAGATTCTTTTAAAAATTTTTTAGATAAAGAATTTGAATCAACTAAAAATTATAAGCCAAATAAAGTAGATTGGTTAGAGGGAACTTGGACAGGTTTATCTACTGCAACATTTGATGCAAGAAGGGGAAAAACTTCTGTAAAAGAAAAAACATTAATTAATATAGCAAAAAAAATTCATGAAATACCTGCAGATTTTAATGTTCATAGAAGAATAAAAAAAATTTATGGGGATCGATTAACAAGTGTCATCAACGGAAAAGGTATTGATTGGGCAACCTCTGAAAGTTTAGCTTTAGCAACACTTCTAGATGAGGGATACGGCGTTCGAATATCTGGACAAGATGTTGGAAGAGGAACATTTAGTCATAGACATGGTGTTCTATACGATCAAGAAAACGAAAATCGTTTTGTTCCATTAAGACACTTTCAAAACAAGCAAGGTTACTTTGAAATTATAGATAGTTTTTTATCTGAGTTTGGTGTTCTTGGTTTTGAATATGGATATTCACAAGTTGATCCTAAAACACTTGTTATATGGGAAGCGCAGTTTGGTGATTTTGCAAATGGCGCACAAATTATGATTGATCAATTCATTAGTTCTGGAGAAAGAAAATGGTTGAGAATGTCTGGTTTAACGATGCTTCTTCCCCACGGACATGAGGGCCAAGGTCCTGAGCATACAAGTGGAAGATTAGAAAGATTTTTACAGATGTGTGCGGAAGATAATATGCAAATTGTTAATTGCACAAGTCCTGCTAATTATTTTCATGTTTTAAGAAGGCAACTACATAGAAACTTTAGGAAACCTCTAATTATATTTACACCAAAATCTACACTTAGACATAAATCTAATGTTTCTAATATTGCGGATTATATTAATGGATCAACTTTCCATAGAATTCTTACTGATAAATTATCCATTAAAGAAAAAAGGAAAAATAAAAGATTAATCATTTGCTCTGGTAAAATATATTTTGAACTTGCAGATCACATAGCAAAAAATAAAATTAAAAATCTCTCCATAATAAGATTGGAGCAGATTTATCCATTTCCTTATGAAAACTTTAGAGATGAATTAAAACATTATACGGATGTTGAAATTATCTGGGCACAAGAAGAGCCAAAAAATATGGGTGCATGGGGTTTTGTGAAAGGTAGATTGGAAAGTGTTATGCAGGAAGCCAAAGTTAAACAAGAAAAAATATTCTATGTTGGTAGAAGTCCAGCTGCGTCTCCTGCCGCTGGTTCTTTAGAAAGACACTTAAGTAACCAAGAAACTATTATAAAAATGGCAACTGAAGATTCGATTAGCAAAATTATCAAATCTTGGGCAGGTATTTCAACAAAATTAAAGACTAATCTGCCAATTGAATAAATTGACGTAAATGTTATTAAGCATTTAATTAATGAGCACAGAATTAATAGTTCCAACACTTGGAGAGTCAATTACGGAAGCAACTGTTTCAAAATGGCTTAAGAATATAGGTGATAATTTTGAAGCAGATGAACCTTTAGTTGAAATTGAGACTGACAAAATAACAGTTGAAGTACCAGCACCTCATGCAGGCTCTCTAAAAGAAATAAAAGTTTCAGAAGGCACTGACGTTGAAATTGGTGGTATTTTAGGAATCTTAGATGAATCAAAAGGCAAAACATCAAGTCCTAAAAAAACTGAAACTAAAGAAGAAAAAATAAAAGAAGAAGTAAAAGCAGTTAAGATTGAAACAAAATCTTCGCCTACCAAATCTTCACCATCTGCAAGAAAAATTGCTGAGGAAAATAATATTAAACTTGAAGATGTAAGCTCATCCCGATCTGATGGAAGAATTAATAAAGAAGATGTAGTTTCTCATCTTTCTTCTTCAAATAAAAAAACCACTAACAAAGGTGAAAGAGAAGAAGTTGTTAAAATGTCTAAAATCAGACAGACAATATCTAAACGTTTAAAGGAGGCTCAAAATACAGCAGCCATACTTACGACTTTCAATGAAATTGATATGTCCAAAGTTATGGAAATTAGAAAATCAAAAAACCAAGAATTTCAAAGTCGGTATGAGGTCAAATTAGGTTTCATGTCATTTTTTGTAAAAGCGGTAGTAAAAAGTTTGCAAGAGTATCCAGCTGTGAATGCTGAAATTAAAGATGAAAATATAATTTATAAAAATCATTTTGATATAGGTATAGCTGTTGGAACTGAAAAAGGATTAGTCGTACCAATACTTAAAGACGCTGATCAATTGAGTTTTGGAGAAATAGAAACTAAAATTATTGATCTTAGTACAAAAGCCAAAGATGGAACGCTGACCATGGACGATTTGACTGGTGGAACTTTTACAATTTCAAATGGTGGCGTTTACGGATCAATGCTCAGCACTCCAATAATCAATAGACCTCAATCTGGAATTTTAGGGATGCATAATATTCAAAAAAGAGCAGTAGTTGTAAATGATGAAATAGTAATTAGGCCAATGATGTATGTTGCATTAAGTTATGATCATAGAATTATTGATGGAAAAGAAAGTGTTGGATTTTTAGTGAAAGTGAAAGAACTTCTAGAAGATCCATCCGAATTAGTATTAGGAATATAAAATGGAAGATTTTGATTTAATAGTAATTGGTGCCGGACCTGGCGGATATGTAGCTGCAATCAGAGCAGCTCAACTTGGAATGAAGGTTGCTTGTATAGAAAAAGAACCATCACTTGGTGGAACCTGTTTGAACATTGGATGCATACCTTCTAAAGCATTATTAAATTCATCTGAAAAATTTGTTGAAATTTCAAATCATGCTTCAGAGCATGGCATAAAAACATCAAAGATAGATTTAGACTTAAATGTTTTGATGGGTCGCAAAACTAAGATTGTAAAAAAACTTACAACAGGGATCGGTTTTTTATTTAAGAAAAATAAAATAACGCATATTCCTGGCATGGCTTCATTTGTAGATAAAAATACTATTTCTATTACAAATGGAAAAAATGAAATTACTGCCAGTGCTAAAAATTTTATTATCGCAACAGGATCATCTTCGATTGAGATACCAAATATTCCTGTAGATGAAAAACAAATAGTATCTTCAACAGGTGCTCTTTCTCTATCTAAAATACCAAAATCACTCCTAGTTATTGGTGGTGGATATATTGGATTAGAGATGGGATCAGTATGGAGTAGATTAGGCTCAAAGGTAACAGTTGTTGAAGCTCTTGATAGAATTGTTCCAACTATGGATGGCGAAATTGCAAAAGAGTTTATGAAAATATTAACTAAACAAGGATTAGAATTTAAATTATCTCATAAAGTTAGTTCTGCAAAATCTGGTAAGTCTGGTGTAGATGTTGAGATGGAAACATCAGATAAAAAGAAAATAAAAGAAAACTACGAAATAGTTTTAATGTCAGTAGGAAGAAAACCAAACACAGAGGGACTGGGTCTCGAAAAAATTGGTATTAAATTAACCGAAAAAAAATCCATTGAAATAAAAGATAATTTTCAAACTTCTGTTGAGGGAATTTTCGCCATTGGCGATGTAGCGCCTGGACCAATGCTAGCACACAAAGCTGAAGAAGAAGGAGTGGCTTGTGTTGAATTTATAAATGGACAAAAACCTCATATAAACTATGACGCTATACCAGCGATAGTTTATACCAATCCAGAGATAGCATCAGTTGGAAAAACAGAGGAACAACTCAAGCAAGAAAAGAAAGACTTCAAGGTTGGAAAATTTCCTTTTATGGCAAATGGCCGTGCCTTAACAACTTCCGCATCAGAAGGATTTGTTAAAATTTTGGTTGATAAACAAACAGATGAAATTTTAGGTGCTCATATAATTGGTCATGATGCTGGACAACTGATCGCTGAAATTGTCACGACAATAGAATTTGGTGGTAGTGCAGAAGATATTGCTAGAGTATGTCATGCTCATCCAACAACTAGTGAAGCGGTAAAAGAAGCAGCTCTAAGTGTTGATGGTAGAGCAATTCATATTTAATATTATTTAATTCAAATAGTTTAAAAATATTTAAAAGTATTAATATAAATATTTTATGCCAGTCGAAAAATCATATTTTAAAGCACTTTTTTCTTGTTTTCAAAATGCATATGTTTTCTTTTTCACACTTGGTATAGCTTTTGTTTATGTGCCATGGAACTTAGATCGCTTAAATCTAAAAGAAACTGATCTAGGATTATGGTTGTTTATTTTTGGGGTAACTAATCTGATAAGTAATCAAGTTACAGGCAGAGTTATTGTACCTAAAATTGGCACTAAAAATATAATAATGATAGGCACTGCAGTTCTTGCTTTTTGTCCGTATTTTCTTCTTACTGTAAATTCATATATAAATTTTATGCTTGTAGCTTTACCATTTGGTGCAGGAATTGGGTTTATGATTCCAAGTAATCAAACTCAAATTTCAAATATAGAGAATAAAACAAATAAGATTTATACACCAATGTACCAAGCATTCTTTAGTGCAGGCTCTCTTTCAGGTGCATTAGCTGCAGCATATTTGATACGTAATGAAATACAACCTGAAGATACTTTCCTTGTAATGGGTATTGTTATTATTCTATCAATAACTTTGATATTTTTTTTTAGCTTACCAAGAAGTGAGGATATGAATGATCCAATAGATAAATTCAAATTTCCAAAAAAAAGAATTTTAATTTTCGGAATTTTATTAATGTTTAATTTTGCAACAATAGGAATTATTATAGATTGGTCTTCTTTATGGTTAACAAAAGATTTAATGGCCCCACTTTTTTTAGGTGGTCTAGTTATAGTTTTTTTTAATACCGGAGAAATCATAGCTCGGCTTACAGCTAGTTTTTTCATTAATAAATTAGGAGAAAAAATAGTTGGCGGTTATTTATCAATTTTAGGTGCTACAATTCTGTTTGTAAGTATTCTAACTGGTAATTTATATTTTATAATTCCTTCTCTAGTAATTTTTGGTTTATTTACCGCAAATTTTATAGCTATTGTAATTAGACAGGCGATAATTGTTTCTTCAGATCCAATTTCGCTAACAGTTTCAAATCTGACAACTTTGGGTTTTTCTGGGTTTATTTTTGGCCCTGCAATTGTAGGTTATACCGCTCAATATATTGGTTTAACATTTAACATGTATCTACTTTGTGTCATTTGGGGATTTAATGGTTTATGTCTTATTTATCTTATGAATAAGAAATAATTATAACTACTTGTTTAAATTTTGAATTTAAAAAATTATACTTTTCCTAAATCCATACCTTTTTTATATTTTTTTGATGACTGTTTTACAACTGCTTGACCGCACCTCATAACTTTTCTTTTATAATCAAATGTCATTTTTGGCTCTCCATGTAATTTCCAACCATTAGATAATGCCTCTGTTACTCTTTGACAAAAATCAACAGTATCATCATCAGTAATAAATCTATAACCTTTCATGTATGCTCCTTTTTGTATTAATTTATTTGTTCTAGAATTTTTAATTGTTCTTTTGATTTTAAACCAATAAATGTTTCAAACTCTAGGAGAAAATCATCATAACTCATATTAAAATTTTTCCTAAAAGATTCTCTCCATCCTTGGTGGATTTCTCCTTCTTTCCTTTTTTCTAATTCAAGTTCAGCAATATCTTCATAAAAATCAAAGAATATTTTTTGATTAGATCCACTTAAAGAAGCAAGGTACGCTGTTGCCCACATACCACCATCATACTCGAAGCCTTGATCACATTTACTGCGCAGTTTTATGGCATCTTCTTCTCTTTCTACATCCTTAAGTTTAATTCCTTTTTTTGCACATTTGCGAAAGGATTTTAGTGTTTGTTTCATAATTTTTTTATAATCAGCTAAATTATTTTTTCCAATAATATAATAACCAAAATATTCTGCCCCACCTTCTTCAATCCACATTGGCATATCATCATTAAATTTATACTGAGCAACACCAAATCGTTTTTCATCTTCAAAAAAAATTTTTTTCATATTTTGATAAACATGAAAATATTCATGTGCTACTATTTTTGAAACACTCCACGCTTCATTCTTATAATCCCTCCACCAACATTTATTACCCTCAATACTTCCTTTTAATGTTTCAGGTGAAAAATAGGCAGAAGCTACACATTCTTTGAACCATTTTTTGTTATCACCCCCACCTACTTTTAAACATTCTTCATTGAAATTTTCGCCACGATTTACTTCACACCAATTTTGAGCAACTTTTTTTAGATTAGATTTATTTTCATTCCAGATAATAATATGAGTTTCCGCAATGGGTTTTTCACCAAGCTCAAGGTAGGAATATTCAAGGGTTTCCATAAATAAACTATGGAGATCATCAGGGACTCCTTTATATTTAGGAAATATAATTTTTTCCTGTCCATACCAGTCAGGTGTTCTATATTCATATTCAACCATATTGGCTGAATTGTCATACTCTTTTTCTCCTTCATCATTTGTAACAAAGGCAACATTTTCCCAAATAACTTTGTCATTAAGAGCAAAGGGTTCACATTTTCCTGAAATATTATTTTCTTTTCTCCATTTTTCACAATTTTTAAAAGCTGCTTTTTTTGCTTTCTCTTCTGACTTTTCACCAATAGACATTCCGTATTCACATTCACCATTACTTACTACAACATAAAACGCAGCATGTTGATCTTTTTCCTCTTCTTGATATTCTTTAAATGGTTCGTCCATTATCCAACTACATATTTGAGAATTGGCAAATATATTTTGAGAATTAACTAATAAAAATAAAATTATTAGCAAAATTTTCATTTTATGATTAATAAATTAATCTCTATAATTCTGATTAAGTACTCAACAAGATCAGTTTGCATATCAATTGTGAATTTATTTTTATCTTTTGATCCCATAGCCAAGATAATACTATCCTCACGCATTTTAACTTTTAATAAAATATATGATTTTATCGTTTCTGATTTATTAGGAAAAAATAAAAGTAAACCTTTAGGGTTTTGATTTAAATTTGTAACCATTTTGTTTTTAAAATAACTATTTGCAATTTTAATATCCAGTTGTGATAAATTTTCTGCTTTAATATTTTCATTTGTAACAAAACAATTCATTTCATCACAACCTAGAATTGTCTTAAGATCATTTTTAATTAAACTTATTAATTTTTGTAAACTTTTTACATTTAGAATTCTAATTGTAGATTTAAGAATTCTTTTCTGTGCGTTTAAATGACTTTTTCCTGCTAACAGTACTTTTGTCATTTGATTTTGTAGATCTATATTTTGTTGAGATATTTTTTTATATCTGTAAGCCTCTAAATCAACCACCTTATCTGAACTATTATCGAGGGTTGGAAAATTTAGTTCATTAACTAATTCTGAATTTTTAATAAAAAAATTTTTATTTTTTTTTAAAAAATTTATTATTTGTTTTTCACTAATTTCATCTTCATGCGCCATGACGATTATTTTGGCAAGATTTGCTGTCCTGTTTTTGCCCAATCATCAAGAAATGCTTTCAGCCCTTTATCTGTGAGAGGATGTTTATATAATTCGTGAATAACTTTAGGTGGTAGAGTTGAAATATGGGCACCAATCACAGCAGCATCAATAAGATGTTGAGTATTTCTTACCGAAGCAACTAATACTTCCGTATCAAATCCATAATTTTCATACATTATTACTATATCTGAAATTAGATCCATACCTTTTTCACCAATATCATCGAGTCTTCCCACAAATGGAGAAATAAATGTTGCACCAACTTTAGCAGCTAGTAATGCTTGAGCAGCACTAAAACACAACGTTACATTTACCATGATATCTTTTTCTCTAAGAGTTTTGCATGTCTGAAGACCAGCAGGTGTGAGAGGAACTTTTACAGCAACATTCTTAGCTAATGATGCTAAGTATTCACCTTCTTCAAGCATCTTGTTATATTCCGTTGCTGTCACTTCTGCACTTACTGGACCAGATACTATGGAACAAATTGTTTTAATTGTTTCACCCATATCTTTACGACTTTTTGCAATGAGAGATGGGTTTGTCGTAACACCGTCTATTAATCCACTTGGCATTAACTCTTCGATCTGAGGTATATCGGCTGTGTCTATAAAAAATTTCATTGTTTGTTGTATACCATATACAAGTTATTTAGAAAGTTAACATATAAAAAATAGATAAATATAATGTTGTACGATGTAGTAGTAACAAGACCTTTCGACAAAGTTTTCACTTATTCTTCAACAAATGAGCAACTTGAAATTGGTCAAGTAGTCTTAGTCCCATTTGGAAATAAAATAGAAGCTGGAATTATTTGGAAGAAGAATGTTAAAAATCCTGGATACGAAATTAAAGAGGTTACAAAAATTTGTAATGATCTCATCCTTCAGAATTCTTTAATCGATTTTATAAATTGGATCGCAAGTTATACTTTAGCCCCACTTGGAGCAGTTTTAAAATTATTTCTTATTAATAATGATATAGTTGAATTTGATAAAGAAAAATTAGATAGTTTCAGTAACACCAAACCTTCTTTAGTGACCTTGAGTGAAGAGCAAGCAAATTCATTCAAAGAAATTACCCAATCATTTAATAAATCAAATAAACCTGTTTTATTAGAAGGTGTAACAGGCTCTGGTAAAACTGAAGTATATTTTGAAATAATAGATAAATTTTTAAAAGAAAAAAAACAAATATTAATAATGGTTCCAGAAATTAGCCTAACACCGCAATTAGAAACAAGAGTAAAGAAGCGTTTTGGAATGGAAGTGTGTTTGTGGCATTCTAAAATTACAAAAAAAAATAGGCAAAAAATTTGGCATAAATGTTTTGCTGGAGATCCAGTAATTGTTATTGGTGCTCGTTCAAGTTTGTTTCTTCCTTTTACAAATTTAGGATTAATTGTTGTCGATGAAGAACATGATTCTAGTTATAAACAAGAGGACAATATACGTTACCAAGCAAGAGATCTTGCAGTTGTAAGAGCTAAAATTGAAAAAAATTTTATATTATTAGCTTCGGCAACGCCATCTTTAGAAACAATAAATAATGTTAAAATTACAAAATATGATCAAGTCTATTTATCAAAACAATTTTCTGGAACTCCATTACCTGAAATTTCTATAATTGATTTAAATAAAAATAAACTTGGAAAAGATAAATGGATATCACAATCAATTATAGATTCTATTTTTCAGTGCTTAGAAAATAAAGAACAAACTCTTATTTTTTTAAATCGTAGAGGATATTCTCCATTAACCTTATGTAACAGTTGTGGATTCAGATATGAATGTGATCAATGTTCATCATGGATGGTTATGCATCAACACAAAAAAGTTTTCTTATGCCATCAATGTGGAACTATAAAAAAATTAAATTTAGATTGTCCTCAATGTAATGAAAAAGATAGTATAAAATTTGTTGGTCCTGGAGTTGAGAGAGTTGCAGAGGAGCTAAAAGAATTCTTTCCTGGGAAAAATATTTCCATAATGTCTAGCGACAACGTTAACACGCCAAACAAAATTAAAAAATTTATTACTGATATAAACAACAAAGATATAGATATAATTGTAGCTACACAAATAATGGCAAAAGGGTATGATTTTCCAAATTTGTCATTAGTGGGAATCGTTGATGCGGACGCAGGTTTATTTGGTGGTGATCCTAGAGCTATAGAAAAAACTTTTAATCTACTTCAGCAGGTTGGAGGAAGAGCTGGTAGAGGAAAAAAAATTGGTAAAGTTTTTCTTCAAACATATTTTCCAGACCAAGAAATAATTAAGTCGATTCAACTTCGAGAAAGAGAAGCTTTTATTGAAAGAGCTTTAGAAGAGAGAAAGAATTTCAATATTCCTCCTTTTGGTTTTATGACTTCAATAATTCTTTCTAGTCATACAAAAGCTTTAGTTCTTAAACAAGCTTCAAGACTTGCTCAACAAGATCAAAATAGTGAAAATATTAAAATTTTAGGTCCAGTTGAAGCTCCAATTTTTTTGCTTAGAGGACAATATCGATACAGAATATTATTGAAGAGCAATAGTAGAAAAAATCTGAATAAATTCACAAAAAAAATTGTCGAAAAGACTAAATTACCTTCTTCTGTAAAGTTAATTATTGATGTCGATCCCTACTCATTTATGTAATTTACCCACAATTTTAAAAATATTTTCGATTTAACTCATTTGACGCACAAACTGACAGTTTACCTACTTTTTCTGATGTGTTAATAGCCTATTTCTAAACATCTTATGAACTTAATTTATGGCATCTAATACATTATCTGGAGATCTTATATCGGAAAGGTACGGAGCTGCTCTCTATGATCTTGCTTCTGAAAAAAAATGCATTGATGATATTCTAAAAGATTTTGAGTTAGTGCAAAAAGCATTGAAAGAAAGTTCAGAATTAAGACAGGTAATTAAAAGTCCATTGGTAAATTCAGATGAGAAACTTAATATTTTATTAAAATTATTTTATGAAGCAAATTTACATAATCTTACGACAACTTTTTTAAAAGTTCTTGATAACAATAAAAGAATTTCAAATATCGCTTCTATTATTTTACAGTTTAAAAAAATAAACTCTGAAAAAAGAGGTGATATTACTGCTGACATAATATCAGCAAACATATTATCTGATGATGAAAAAAATAATATTACAAATCAACTTAAAAAATCTTTAGGTGAAAAATTATCTTTAAATTTTGATGTTGATGAAGACATTATTGGTGGTTTAATTGTTAAGGTTGGTTCCAAAATGATTGATACATCTATAGCGAATAAAATTAATAAACTTAAAATTGCAATGAAGGGGGCATAATGGAAATTAAAGCTGCAGAAATATCGTCTGTAATTAAAGACCAAATAGCTAATTTTGAAACTAAAGCTGATGTTGCTGAGGTTGGAACAGTATTAAGTGTTGGAGATGGAATTGCACGTGTATATGGTCTTGATCAAGTACAAGCTGGAGAGATGGTAGAATTCCCAGGCGGCATTAAAGGTATGGCCCTCAACCTTGAAATGGATAACGTTGGTGTTTCAATCTTCGGTGATGATACTGGAATTAAAGAAGGTGACACAGTTAAACGTACAGGAGAAATTGTTGACGTTCCTGTTGGGAAAGAATTGTTAGGGCGTGTTGTTGATGGTTTAGGAAATCCTATTGATGGTAAAGGTCCTATTCAATCTTCTGAAAAGAGAAGAATTGAATTAAAAGCCCCAGGTATTATTCCTCGTCAAAGTGTATCTGAACCTATGCAGACAGGTATTAAAGCACTTGATGCTCTTGTTCCAGTTGGAAGAGGACAGCGTGAATTAATAATTGGTGACAGACAAACAGGTAAAACTGCTGTTGCTATTGATACAATCTTAAATCAAAAATCTGTAAATCAATCAGACAATGAAAAAGAAAAGTTATATTGTATTTATGTTGCAATTGGTCAGAAAAGATCAACAGTTGCTCAAATTGTAAAAACGCTAGAAGATAATGGTGCAATGGAATATACAATTGTTGTATCTGCAACTGCATCAGAGCCTGCACCATTGCAATTTTTATCTGCTTATACTGGCTGTACAATGGGCGAGTATTTTAGAGATAATGGTATGCATGCATTAATTGTTTATGATGATTTATCAAAGCAAGCTGTTGCTTACAGACAGATGTCTCTTTTATTAAGAAGACCTCCTGGACGTGAAGCATATCCTGGAGATGTATTTTATATTCATAGTCGTCTTTTAGAAAGAGCTGCCAAAATGAGTGATGAACATGGTGGTGGAAGTTTGACCGCCCTTCCAATTATTGAAACTCAAGCAGGGGATTTATCTGCTTATATTCCAACTAATGTTATATCCATTACTGATGGACAAATATTCTTAGAAACCAACCTATTCTTTGCTGGTATTCGACCTGCGATTAACGTTGGTCTTTCAGTAAGTCGTGTTGGTTCTGCTGCGCAAACAAAAGCAATGAAAAAAATTGCTGGTCCTGTAAAACTAGAATTAGCTCAATATCGTGAAATGGCTGCTTTTGCACAGTTTGCATCAGATTTAGATGCTTCAACAAAACAATTACTTGATCGTGGTGCAAGACTAGTTGAAATTTTAAAACAAGGTCAATATTCACCACTAACGGTTTCAGAGCAAGTTGTATCTATTTATGCAGGTGTACGCGGATATCTTGATAAAGTTGCAGTAGGCGATGTAGTCAAGTTTGAAACAGAAGTTTTAAATGAGATTAGAACTAAGCATAGTGATTTATTAGATGCAATTGCCAATGAAAAAGAATTATCTAAAGATAATGATGATAAATTAAAATCAATCTTAGATGATTTGGTTGGAAAGTTTGCAAGTAACTAATCTATGCCAAGTTTAAAAGATATCAAAACTCAGATCAATTCAGTTGGATCTACAAAAAAAATTACATCAGCAATGAAAATGGTTGCTGCAAGTAAGTTACGCAGATCACAAGAAAAAGCTGAAGCGGCAAGACCGTATTCATCAAGACTGGAGGAGATGCTTTCCTCTCTTGCATCATCTGCCGCATCTGGGGAAGGTGTAATTAAACTCTTAACAGGCACTGGCAATGATCAGAATTATATCGTAGTTCCAGTAAGTGCTGATAGAGGTTTATGCGGTGGATTTAACAGCAGCATAAATAGAGAAACTTTTAAGTTGGTTAAATCACTTGAGGGTAATGGAAAAAAAGTTCAACTTATGCCAGTTGGTAAAAAAAGTAGAGACTTTTTTAATAGGGTAATGAAGGATCAAATTATAGAGAGTTTTGTTGACTTAAATATTTCAAGTACTGGTTATGAGTCTGCATTAAACATTTCTAATAAGCTTCAAGAATTATACTTTGATGGTAAGTTTGATAAATGCATATTAGTTTTTAACAAATTTAAATCAGCTATTTCGCAAGAAGTAACACAACAACAATTAATACCATTAGACGTTTCAAATTCTGAAAAGGAAGAAGAAAAAGAAAATTCTTCAAATGCAATTTATGATTATGAGCCTGATGAAGAAACGATTTTAAAGGATTTACTTCCAAAAAATGTTTCTATTCAAATATTTAAAGTACTTTTAGAAAGTGATGCAGGGGAGCAGGGTGCAAGAATGGCCGCAATGGACAACGCAACCCGAAACGCAGGTGAAATGATAGATAGTTTAACATTAAAGTATAATAGAACGCGACAAGCGTTTATTACAAAAGAATTAATAGAGATTATTTCTGGAGCTGAATCAATATAAAGGGGGATATATGGCTAACAATTTAACTGGAAAAATATCACAAGTTCTTGGGGCTGTAGTTGATGTAGAGTTCGATGGTGAACTTCCTGCAATCATGAACGCTCTAGAAGTTGACAACAATGGAACAAGATTAATGCTAGAGGTTGCTCAGCATTTAGGAGAAAATGCTGTTCGTACAATTGCTATGGATACAACTGATGGACTAGTTAGAGGTCAAACAGCTACTGATACAGACGCCCCTATTTCAATGCCTGTAGGACCAGAAACTTTAGGTAGAATTATGAATGTTGTAGGAGAGCCAGTTGACGAAAGAGGCGATATTGGAACAAGTAAATCTTATCCTATTCATAGACCGGCGCCAGAGTTTGTTGATCAATCTACAGAAACCGAAGTTCTAGTAACAGGAATTAAAGTAGTTGATCTACTAGCACCTTATGCAAGAGGTGGTAAGATTGGATTATTTGGTGGAGCTGGAGTTGGTAAGACAGTTTTAATTATGGAATTAATTAATAACATTGCCAAGGCTCATGGAGGATATTCTGTATTTGCTGGTGTAGGTGAAAGAACTCGTGAGGGTAATGACTTGTACCACGAAATGATTGAGTCAGGAATTATTGATCTAAAAGGTAAGGACTCAAAAGTTGCACTTGTTTATGGTCAGATGAACGAACCACCAGGAGCAAGAGCAAGAGTTGCTCTATCAGGATTAACCCAAGCAGAATATTTTAGAGACGAAGAAGGACAGGATGTTTTATTTTTTGTAGATAATATCTTTAGATTTACTCAAGCTGGATCTGAAGTGTCAGCTCTCCTAGGACGTATTCCATCTGCAGTTGGATATCAACCAACACTTGCAACTGATATGGGTGCCCTGCAAGAGCGAATAACAACTACAAAAAAAGGATCAATCACATCAGTGCAAGCAATCTATGTTCCTGCGGATGACCTAACGGATCCCGCACCTGCTACATCATTTTCACACTTGGATGCAACAACAGTTTTAAATAGGGCCATTTCTGAAAAAGGAATATATCCAGCAGTTGACCCACTAGATTCTACTTCAAGAATTTTAGACCCTCAAGTTGTTGGTGATGACCATTACAGAGTAGCCAGAGAAGTGCAGAGAGTCTTACAAACATATAAAAGTCTTCAAGATATTATTGCTATTTTAGGAATGGATGAACTTTCAGAAGAAGATAAGCTAACAGTTGCTAGAGCAAGAAAAATAGAAAAGTTTTTGAGCCAACCATTTTTCGTAGCAGAAGTTTTCACAGGTTCACCAGGTAAATATGTTGATCTTGAAGATACCATTAAGAGTTTTGATGGACTGGTAAAAGGAGAATATGATCATATGCCAGAAGCTGCATTTTATATGGTAGGTGGCATAGATGAGGCAATTGAAAAAGCTAAAAAATTAGAAGCTGAAGCCGCATAATGGCAACAATTTCTTTTGATTTAGTTTCTCCAGAAAACCTTGTCTTCAATGATGAAGTTGGTACTGTAATTGTCCCTGGTAAAGATGGCGACTTAGGTATTTTACCAGGACATAGTAAGGTCATGTCCTCTCTTAGACCAGGAAGAGTAATGGTATACAGTGAAGATAAAAATTTAATTAAATCCTTTTTTGTTTCTGGTGGTTTTGTAGAAATCAATCCTGAAAAATGTATTGTTCTTGCAGAAAGTGTTGTTGAAGTTAATTCTTTAGAAAAAACATCAATTGAAAAAGAAATACAAGAATTAGAAAATAAGGAAGGTAAAGAATCAGAGGAACAACTTTCTGCAGCTAAAGCAAAATTAGAAGCAATAAATGTAAATTATTACGATAAAATTTAATTTCTTTCTAAATTAAACTTTAACCAAATTACTTCTAAATTCTTTTTGAATTTTTATATAAACATTTCTTTTAAATGGTACTGCGTTTTGGCTAATTTCATCATAGTCCATCCATTTCCATTCACTAAACTCAGGATTTTCTGTTCCTACATTTATGTCGTTATCAATTCCTGTAAAACGAAATAAAAACCACTTTTGAATTTGACCTATGTATTTATCACCCCAAGGTAATGTCTTGAGTGTTTCTGTAGGTATGTCATATGAGATCCATTCTTGAGATGAATTAATCAAAGATGCATTATTCGTACCAATCTCTTCCATCATTTCTCTCCAAACTGCTTCTTCAGGATTTTCATTTTCATCGATACCACCTTGAGGCATTTGCCAATATCCACTTGGATGATCTAATCTTCGACCTACTAAAATTTGATTTTTAGCATTGAGAATCATCATTCCCACGCATTTTCTATATTTTTTTTTCAATACTATTCTTGAGTTTCATTAAAGAGACTGACACCTTGCACAAGATCAAAAGCTCTGCGAAGTTGATAATCAACTTCCAATCGTTTTTCAAACTCACTTAACTCATTATCTTCAATTTCTTCTACATTTTCTTCATTATTTTTATCAAGCGAGTCTTTTAAATCTGATTCAGAAAATCTTTTATAATTAAAAGATTCAAATTCTCCTTGTTCAATGATTATATCTGGTACAATGCCCTTACCTTGGATTGATTCACCTGAGGGAGTATAATATCTAGCAGTAGTTAGTCTTATACCAGTTAGATTATCACTATTTGAAACCTGAAAAGGAATTATTGTTTGGACTGAACCCTTTCCAAAAGATTGTGTACCTATAATGATTGCTCTTTTATGATCTTGAAGTGCGCCTGCAACAATTTCAGATGCAGATGCAGAACCTCCATCAATAATTACAACAAGTGGCTTACCATTAGTTCTATCAGACTTCTTTGCACGATATCTTCTAATATCTTTTTTATCTCTACCTCTTGTTGAAACAATTTCTCCTCTTTCCAAGAATATATCTGTTACCTTAACTGCTTGAGTAAGAAGACCGCCTGGGTTAGACCGTACATCTAAAACATAACCTTTAATTTGGTTTTCTTTTTCAATTTTTTTTATTGCATCAAGAAGTCCACTTTCTGTTTGTTCGTTAAAAGATGTTATTCTTAAATATCCAATATTATTAAGTACTTCATTTTTTACTGATCTAATTTTTATATAATCTCTAATAATTTCAATCTCAAAGGGTTCAGTATTTGCTCTCGAAATAGTAATTAAAATTGGCTCACCTTTTTTACCTCTCATTAATTCAACGGCTTCATTTAGAGTTAGACCAAAAACAGGTGTTTCATCTATTTGAATAATGTAATCACCAGCAAGAACTCCAGCTTCATATGCTGGTGTATCTTCAATCGGAGCAATGACTTTTACAAAACCTTCTTCCATGGTAATTTCTATACCTAATCCACCAAATTTACCCTCTGTATCCATTTGCATTTCTTGAAATACTTCTTCATTCATAAAACCAGAATGAGGATCTAAACCTGACAACATTCCATCAATCGCTTTTTCAATTAATTCTTGATCCGTAACCTCTTCTACATAGGATGATCTTACCCTGTCAAATACCTGACCAAATAGATCTAAATATTTATATTTTTCTTCATCTGAAGAAGATCCATATGTTTTAGGTGCAAGAAGTGTAATGAGCGTGAGTAGTAGTATTACTTTTAAAAATACGTTTTTTGAAATTATCATATACTTTAAGCTAGTTTAGTTTGTGAAGAATCAAAGCTTACTTCCCATAATTTTTCTAATGCGTATAATTCTCTAATTTCTTGTCGAAACAAATGAACAATGATCTCACCTGCATCAACAATTATCCAGTCACATTGAGGTCTTCCTTCAGGATTTGGACATTTTATCCCTAATTTTTTTAATTTTTTTACCATTTCGTCTGCTGTAGCATCTGAATGTCTAGTTGATCTACAGGTAGCAATCACAAAAGCATCAGCAACGGATGATTTGTTTGATAAATCAATAACTTTTATATCTTCAGCTTTTGCATCACTTAGTATTGATACAATATTTTCTGTCAATGAAGTAATTTTATTAATATTTGCCTCTTAATTTATTTCTTTGATTTCTAATTTCAGATGATGAAATTTTAATTTCTTTATTTTGTATCAAAGTCCATGCAGGAATTTTTTTTGAAAAATATTCTATGTCTTGCGCTATATATTTATGATGAATAAATTTTTTTGCTGCAACACTTTTCAAAGCATTTGTATTATATCCATGTCTTCTAAAAATAACAATAGAGATAATTTGAAAAATTGATTGCCATTTTTCCCATTCGTGAAAATTAACTAAATTGTCTGCACCCATTAACCAAAAAAATTTAATATTTTTATAATATTGAATAAGAAATTTAATTGTTTGATAAGAATATTGAGATTTAATTTTTTTTTCTACTTCTAATATTTTTATAGGAAAATTTTTTGTAATTTGTTTACAATTTTGTAATCTTTCTTCGTATGTTGCAGGTTTTGAAATCTTCAAAGGGTTCTGAGGTGTAACTAGCCACCAAATTTCATCTAGCTGTAATACTTTTTTAGCTTCATTTGAAATAAATAGATGCCCTCGATGTGGCGGATCAAAAGATCCTCCCAGAAGTCCAATCTTTTTCAATTAGGGTCTTTCCTGACCACTACCGTTAACTACATATTTAAATGTAGTTAAATGTTTTGTTCCCACTGGTCCTCTTACATGTATTTTGTCTGTTGAGATTCCAATCTCAGCACCAAAACCAAATTCACCGCCATCAGCAAATTGTGTAGATGCATTTTTAAGTATTATTGCGCTGTCAATTTTATTATAAAATTTTTCAAAGGTTTTTTTACTTTCTGTAATTATACTTTCTGTATGACCAGAAGAATAATTATTTATATGCTTAACCGCTTCATCAACTCCTGAAACAATTTTTACTGATAAAATTTTATCTAAATATTCTAATGACCAATCTTCTTCACTTGCAGTTTTAAAATCACTATCTAAAGACTGAATATATTCATCACCTCGAATTTCACAATTTACTTCTTTTAGAGGTTTTAATATTTTCATTGCTTCGTCTTTAATTTTTTCATCAATTAAAAGTGTTTCTGCAG
Organism: uncultured Alphaproteobacteria bacterium; assembly: GCA_902572735.1. Lineage (GTDB taxonomy): Bacteria > Pseudomonadota > Alphaproteobacteria > HIMB59 > CACPNW01. The sequence goes on along the minus strand of CACGGX010000001.1, from coordinate 16,589 downwards.
CACCACAAATTTCAGGACGCCTCATTTTACTATTAAAAACTACTTTTTCTGCAATGCTTAAATCAGCATCTTTATCTACATACACATGACATATACCGTCTAAATGTTTGATAACGGGTATTTTGCTTGCTGAATTAATTTTTTCAATCAAACCTTTGCCACCCCTAGGAATAATGACGTCAACATAATCTCTCATGCTTAGTAAATGATCAACCGCTTCTCTTTCAGGTGTATTAATCATTTGGACACAATGTTCTGGGAGGCCAGCTTCCGTGAAAGCATTTGTAATATTATTTACTAACTCCTTAGAGGAATGAAAACTATCACTACCACCTCTTAAAATTATACAATTACCAGATTTTATGGAAAGACAAGACGCATCAACAGTGACGTTCGGTCTGGATTCATAAATCACGCCTAATACACCAAGTGGTGTTGAAATTTTACGAAACTGTAAACCATTAGGTCTTTCCCATTCTTCTAACGTAACGCCAATTGGATCTGGTATTTCGATTATATCTTCAATTGATGTAATCAATCCATCAATAGATTTTTCAGTTAATGTAAGTCTATTTATTAAAGGCTTAGCTAAAGATTTTTTTTCACCATTTTCTAAATCTATTTTATTTGCTTCAAGAATTTTATTTCTATTTTTATCTAAATTTTTAGTGAGTTTTGTTAAAGCAAGATTTTTTTGATCACTGCTACAGACTTTCATATTTAGAGAGGCAGATTTTGCTCTTTTGCCTAATTCAATAATATTATTTTCAATACTCATGTAGAAAGCTTAACTAAATTATCTTTATGTACCACTTCCTCTCTTCCTTCGAAACCTAAAACTTTATAAATTTCTTTACTTTTCTTTCCAATAATTTTTTTTGCATCATTAAAATCATAAGCAGATATACCTATTGCTACCTTCTGACCATTCTCAACTAAGATAGATATTACATCACCTCTTTTGAACCTTCCCTTTATATCTATTACACCTGCAGGAAGAAGACTTTTATTTTTCAAAATTGCATTTTGAGCTCCTGTATCAATAATAATCGATCCTGATGGTTTTAAATGATTTAATAACCATTTCTTTTTGGACGAATTGGTAGAAGTTAAGGGATAAAAAATTGTTGAATTTTTCTTATTAATATTACTGATTGGTCTATTTTTATCACTATTAGTGATTATTGTAGCACAACCGTTTCCAGCACATATCTTTGCTGCTAAAATCTTTGTGGCCATTCCTCCACTACCTAATTCAGAAGATTGATAATTACCAAGTTCTTCAATTTTTTTATCAATTTTAAATACCTCTGAAATTTTTTTGACATCCTTATCTTTTTTTGGATTACCTTGATATAAACCATCAACATCACTTAATAAAATTAATAAATCAGCTTCAATCATTTGTGCTACTCGGGCTGCAAGTCTATCATTATCACCATAGCGAATTTCCTCAGTAGCAACAGTGTCATTTTCATTAATGATTGGGATTATGTTTTTACTTTGTAATGATGATATTGTATTTCTAGCATTTAAATATCGTCGCCTTTCTTCGCTATCTTCTAATGTTAATAAAATTTGAGAAACACCTATCTTGTATTTTCCTAGTTTATTTCGCCATTGATGGGCTAATTCAATTTGACCAACTGAAGCTGCTGCCTGTTTATCTTCTAATTTTCTTAACTTTGTATTTGAAATACTTTTCGCACCTAAAGCAATAGCGCCAGAACACACAATCACAATTTTTTTTGTTTTATTCAATTCCGCAATGTCATTACATAAATTATCTAACCACTTAGACTTGATCTTTTTTGTTTTCGAATCAACAATTGAATTTGAACCAATTTTTACAACTACTTTTTTATATTTTTTAATCATTTGTGATTTCATTATATTTGAATAAATAATCAATTAGATCATCTATACCTTCATTATTAAAACTTGATATAAAAAGAATATCAGAATTCAACTTTTGATTGATCTTAATTTTTTTTTCCTCTAAATTTTCATGAAGTAAATCAACTTTGGTTAAAACAATTATTTCTTTTTTTGAAGATACTTTTTCACTATATTTTGAAATTTCATTTCTTACTGTAATATAGTTTTCGTACCAATTTTCGTCATTTATATCTACCAAGTGAAGTAAATATTTACATCTCTCAATATGTGCTAAAAATTTATCTCCTAAACCTTTTCCCTCATGCGCACCTTCAATCAACCCTGGGATATCTGCTAACACAATTTCTTTATCAAAGCGCTTAACGGTACCAAGCACAGGATGTAAGGTTGTGAATGGATAATCCCCAATTTTTGGGTTAGCATTAGAAATTGTTGATAACAGAGTTGATTTACCTGCATTAGGTAAGCCTATTACTCCTATATCTGCAAATAATTTTAGTGATAACCATATCCATCGTTCTTCTCCTAATTCACCTTTTGTAAATTTTCTTGGAGCTTGGTTAACTGATGATTTAAAATGATTATTTCCTAAACCGCCATTACCACCTTTTAATAGAATGTATTCTTCATCAATTTTTGTTAGATCAGTTAGCAATACTGTTTTATCTTCATTGTAAATTTCTGTTCCGGGTGGAACTTTAATAACCATGTTGCTTCCATTCGCTCCTGTTTGATTTTTTCCCCTTCCATTTTCACCTTTTTTTGCTTTAAAATGTTGTTGGTATCTAAAATCAATTAGTGTGTTTAAATTATCATCCACTTTAAAAATAATATTTCCACCTTTGCCTCCATCGCCTCCATTAGGGCCACCAAACTCAATATATTTTTCCCTACGAAAACTAGCGCAGCCATCTCCACCATTACCAGATGCAATATATATTTTTGCTTGATCTAAAAATTTCATAATAAATTTTTAATTAATTGGGATTATTGTTCTGTGGGAACAACTGATACAAAAGTTCTTACTCTTGTTTTTTTAAAAGCTACTTTTCCATTTATTGTAGCAAATATTGTGTGATCTTTACCTATGCCAACATTATCACCTGGATGAAACTTTGTGCCTCTTTGCCTAATAATAATGTTTCCTGCTATTACGTTTTCACCGCCAAATTTCTTAACTCCAAGTCTTCGACCCGCCGAGTCTCTTCCATTCCTAGAACTACCACCTGCTTTTTTCGTTGCCATTATTTATCTTCTTTTTTAGTTTTAACAGTTTTTTTAACAGTTTTCTTTACTGATTTTTTCTTAGTAGGTGAAGCTTTATTTACTGCTTTTTTTGCAACTGTCTTCTTTTTTACAACTTTTACCTCTTTAGATTCAATTTTTTCTTTAGTAACTTTAGTTTCAGTTTTTTTAACTTTTTTTGTTTCAGGTTCAGCAGTAGACTTTTTTCCACCATAAGAAATTGATTCAATTCTTAATACAGTTAGATATTGTCTATGACCTTGTGTTAGTCTGTAATTTTGTCTTTTTCTTTTTTTAAAAACTATTATTTTTTTATCTCTGATTTGATCAACAATTTTAGCTTCAATTGAAGCATCTTTTAGTAATGGCTCTCCTAAGCTATTTGTGCTTTTATCACTGATCGCTAATACATCAGTAATAGACACTTTATCACCTTTGGATCCCTCAAGTTTTTCTACCTTAAGTATCTGACCAGCTCTTGCTGAGTATTGCTTCCCACCAGTTTTGAAAATTGCTAACATATCTTTTGATGGCGGGGTTTATAGTGAACTATGCTAATAGTCAAATTAAAAATATGGCGTAAATACTGGAAATAAAGACCTTAAAAGCTATCCTTTGCTTTTCGCAAATAAGCAAACAATTCAAAGTCTGTAAAACCTAGCTCTTTCTTAATTATAGTACCTAATTTTGAATTTTGATTCAGGAATAAGTTATATTGTTTTTCATCTTCTAATAAAAAAGGTACGGATTTTCCTTTATTATTTAAATCATCATTAATTTTGTTTCTAACTGTCAAATAAGCACTTTCTTTTTTGAGTGTTTTCTCAAGAAAATTTAAATTGCTTATTGTATATTCATGACCACAATAAATAATTGTATTTTTACCTAACTCATTGATTTTTTTTAAACTGTTAAACATTTCATTTAATGTTCCTTCAAACACACGACCACAACCAAGTCTGAACAGTGTATCACCACAAAATAAAACACCATTGTTTTCATCATAGTAAATTATATGATCTAATGTATGCCCGGGTGTTTTTATTATTCTAAATGTATTTAAGCAGGAGTTGACTTCATCTCCATCACGTAAAACGAATCTTGTATTTTCAATTTGAGCACTTGGAGAGTGTATATTAACTTCTGGAAAAGCATTAAGTATTCCTTTTATACCTGATGTGTGATCTTTATGATGATGTGTAATAAATATATCTTCTATGGTTAAATTGTTTTCAAGAGCAAAATTTAATATAGGATTACTATCAGCAGGATCTATAACACAGCTATTAAGTGTGTCATTATATAAAACAAAAGAGTAGTTATCTTTTAATTGATTTATAATTTCAACTTTCATCTAATAACTAATTTGCAATAACAGAATTTTTTGCAAAAACTTTTTTTGATGATTTAATTTTTATTGGTTCATAATTTTTATAACTTAATAAAAAGATAGCTTCGTGAGTGAAAAAATTAACTCCAGTAACTGATTCACTTATATCAAATTGCTTACCTTTTGATGTTAATCCAATACTTTTTTCAATCATAATATTCATTTCATTACACAAATTCAAAAAATCCTTAATTGTAAAAAAATGAATGTTAGGTGTGTCATACCATGTATAAGGTAAACTTTCTGTTACTGGCATTTTTCCAGATATTAAAAGCTGTAATCTTATTTTCCAATGTCCAAAGTTAGGAAAAGAAACTATTGCTTTTGATCCTATTCTTAATAATTCATACAGAATATCTTTGGGCTTCATCATTGCTTGTAAAGTTTGACTTAAAATTACATAATCAAAACTATTATTTGAATATTGAGACAAATCTAATTCGGCATTTCCATGTACAACATTGAAACCTCTTGCGATAGCATTTGCAGCTAGATCTCTATTTAATTCAATGCCATGAGTTATCGCGTTACGATTATTTTCTAATTGTTCCATAAGACCGCCGTCACCACATCCAATATCTAGGATTTTTCTATCTTCTGCGATAAGTGTTTCAATAAGAGACCAATCTTTTCTTATGCTATTAATTTTATTCATCTATCTTCGCAAAGTTGTTTGTTAGGAAACCTTTTATTACATCATCTAACTGCGGTTCTTCTAATAAAAAACTATCATGTCCTTTATCAGTATCAATTTCTAGAAAGCTTACTTCTCTTGATAGAGAATTTAATTGATTTACAATCATTTTACTTTCTATTGTAGGGAATAACCAATCCGAGGTAAATGAGACAATTAAATATTTTAAATGGTTATTGGGATTATGACTAAACTCAATATTTTTTCTAAATGTTTCATCATGATCAAAATAATCCATAGCCCTTGTTAAATAAAGATATGAATTTGCATCAAATCTTTCAACAAATGATTTACCTTGATATCTCAGATAACTTTCAACTTGAAAATCAGCATCAAATCCAAAAGAAATAATATCTCTTGATTGAAGTTTTCTTCCAAATTTTCTATGCATCGCATTTTCGGATAAATATGTGATATGCGCAATCATTCTTGCTACTGATAGACCTCTTTCAGGCACTTCATTATTTTCAAAATACTTTCCATTTTTCCAAATAGGATCACTCATTATTGCCTGTCGCCCAACTTCATGAAATGCAATATTTTGAGCTGAATGTTTTAACGCGCCTGCAATATGTATTATATTTAAAATTTTATCTGGAAAATCGATTGCCCATTGAAGTGCTTGCATTGCTCCCATCGAACCACCAATGACAGAAAATAACTTTTCTATATTTAAACTTTCAATCAATAAAGATTGAGCCTTCACCATATCTTTTATTGTTACGGAAGGAAAATTACCACCATATGCAACATCACTGCCATTTTGTAACTCTTTAGGACCAGTTGAGCCAGCACAACCGCCTAGTACATTTGAGCAAATTACAAAAAATTTGTTTGTATCAATTGGTTTATTAGGTCCAACCATTCTAGACCACCAACCTTCTCTCCCAGTAATGGGATTGTTCCCAGCAACATATTGATCTCCAGTTAAAGCATGGCAAACAAGAATAGCATTAGTTTTATCAGCATTTAATTTGCCATATGTTTTGAATGCTAGTTTAAAACTATCTATTATATCTCCTGATTCTATTTTTAAATTAATATTCTCGAAATAGGCTATTTCGCTTTCAAGTTTTGTGTCAGTAGTAAATCTTGTTTTCATATCTTTTTAGTTTAACACTATTTGAAAGAATGAAGGGGGAGTGTAAACGCTTTAGCTGATTATTGCTCCACCCGCAAGCTGTCTCAAATCGGTGATAATCGGTCTTATATTTATATATCTTTCTAAGTCAATAAATCGTCATTTTTTAAATTAAATACTACTTTATTTTGATTTATCGTAAGATAGTTTGTAAAGAAACGTCCAAAATTATGAAAAATAAAGAATTAGACAATTTAAGAAGCAAAATTAATAACATTGATGATGAAATTTTATATTTATTATCTAATCGATCTAAAATTGTTTTAGAAATAGGAAAACACAAAAAAGATAATTCTGTTGTTGATCTAGATAGAGAACAAAAAATTCTCGACAGATTAAGCTCTAAATTTACAGGATCTTATCCGAAAGATACCATTGTTAGACTTTGGAGAGAAATTTTTCAATCTTCTGAAAAACTTCAGAAGTTAACTAAAGAAAATATTCAATCAAAAAGATCTATAGAAAACATTAATGTTTATAAAGGTGGTAAGGCAAAATTAAATAACAATAAAAGAGTTATAAAACTTTCTTCAAATGAAAATCCCTATGGTGCTTCACCGAAAGCAATTGAAATGTTAGAAACAAAAAATTTTAATCATGATTTACATAGATACCCAGAAATTGATGGATCATCATTAAGAGAAGCAATAGCTAAAAATTTTTCTATTGATAGTAATAGAATTATTCTTGGCTCTGGCTCAGATGAAGTTTTATTATTTGCAGCTTTGGCATTTTGTCAAGATGGCGATGAAATTCTTCACGCAAACCACGGCTTTGAGATGTATTCAATTGTGAGTAAAGTAGTTGGTGCAGTTCCAAAAAAAATTATGGAAGATGTAAATTTCAATTTAAATATTGAAAATCTCATAGATCAAACAAATGACGCTACTAAAGTAATTTATATTGCATCACCTAATAATCCAACCGGAACTTATTTGTCTAGAGACCAACTTGTTAAATTAATGAATAGTATTTCTAAAAATATTATAGTTGTTATAGACGGGGCATATGTCGAATATGTGCAAAAAGACGATTATGATAAAGGATTTAGTTTAACGGATGAATATGAGAATATTATTTTAACAAGAACATTTTCAAAAACATATGGACTTGCAGCTTTAAGAGTAGGCTGGTGTTATACTAGTCAAAAAATAGCTGATATAATTAATAAAATAAAACCTCCTTTTAATACGACAACTATTTCACAGTCTCTTGCAATTAAAGCTTTGGAGGATAAAGAACATATTGAAAACTCTGTTAAATTAAATTCTGAAATTAAAGATTGGTTTGAAAAAGAGCTCAAACTTCTAAATATTAAAACCAGACAAACTGAGGGTAATTTTACTTTAATTGAAACTTCAGAAGAAGAAGCTGAGAAAATTAGTAATCATCTTATGAATGATGGCATTATTATAAGGCGTTTAAATAGTTATAATCTGCCCAATTTTTTGAGAATTAGTATTGGTACAAAAGAAGAAATGAATTTGACAGTTGAAAGTTTGAAGAAATTTAATGTCTAAAATAACGTATGATTCAGCTCTGGTCATTGGTATGGGATTAATTGGATCATCCATAGCGAGGGCGCTAAAGGAAAAACAATTATCAAAAAAAATTTTTGCTATTGATAGAGATATTGAGGTAGTAAATATTTCAAAAAATTTAAATCTTGTGGATGCAATAGAGAGTGATTTAAATAAATATAATCAACAATTTGATATTATTTTTATTTGTACGCCTTTGAGTTCATATAGGGATATATTTAAGCAATTGAATAGTTATGTTAATGAAACAACACTAGTAACAGATGTTGGTTCAACAAAAGTAAGTGTTATAGAAGATTTTAAAGAATCAATTAATAATAAAAAAATTTTATTTGTTCCTGCTCACCCTATTGCTGGATTAGAGAAAAGTGGACCAGAATTTGGTTTCGCAAAGCTGTTTGAGAATAGGTATTGTATTTTGACCCCAATAGAAACTCAGAGTGAGATAACAAGATCAATTTCAGATATTTGGGAGTCATTTGGAATGAATATAGAAATCATGGAACCTAAACGTCATGACAGAGTACTAGCTATGACATCTCATATTCCACAACTCATTGCATATTCTGTCGTAGGAACTGCAACAGAGCTTGAATCTCAAATGAAAGATGAAGTAATTAAGTATTCAGCTGCAGGTTTTAGAGATTTCACAAGATTGGCAGGTAGTGATCCAGTAATGTGGCGTGATGTTTATGAAAAAAATAAAGAAGCCGTTTTAGAAATGCTTGGTCGTTTCAGTGAAGATCTGCTTACTTATCAAAAAGCAATAAGAAATAATGATTTAAAATATTTGGAAGAAAAATTTATAAAATCAAAAGAAATTAGAAAAATTATTGAAGAGATTGGTCAAGCAGGAACTTTTGATCCCACAGAAAAGAATTAGTTATCCAATAATAAATTTGAAGCAGTTTCTATTCTATTTTGAACTTCGTTTAATAAAACTTTTTTATCCAAACCTTCATCAATTGTCGGTAAAAATTTTATAGTAATTAATCCTTTTTCTAATACCCATGATTGTTTTGGCCAACATAAACCTGAATTTAAAGCTACAGGAAGGATTTTTCTTTTTGTATGATTATAAATTCCAATAAAACCTGTCTTATAATCAGGTTTACTACCAGGCAGCTTTCTTGTTCCTTCGGGGAAAATAATAATTGAAGATCCAAAAGATAATTTTGATTGAACTTTTTGCAACATATCTCTCATAGCTTTTGTTCCACCATCTCTATTAATCGCAACCATATTAGACTTGAATAAATATTGTCCAAAAATTGGTATAAAGAAAAGCTCTCTTTTATGGACAAAGAAACAATCTTTTAAATAGTAGTAGAGTGCGAGTGTTTCAAATGCGGACTGATGTTTAGACGCAATTAAGACACTTTCATTTGGAATATTTTCTAAACCCTCAATTTTATGTTTAATATTACATATAAGATTAAGAAAAACAAAAATAACACGTATCCAAAGTTTTGTTGGATATTTAAGTAAATAACTTGGTAATAAGAGAAAAGGTAAACATACAATACCCATCAACACAGTCCATATAACCAAGGAAATATAAAATATTATACTTTTTAAAATTAACATACTTAATGATTTTGTTTTATATACTAGCCTGACTGATCTATATATAATTTATGTTCATTGTTTGCTCTAATTGTGAGTTCAAGTATTTAGTAAATTCTGCAGATCTTAAACCAAATGGTAGAATGGTTGAATGCGCAAATTGTAATCATCAATGGTTTCAAGAATTAGATGATACTGACATTACATCATCAGTCCCATCTACAAAAAAAGAAGAATTAGATCAAAATTTAAATAATAATAAACAAAAAGAAAAATTAGAAAAAGGTCCAGTCAGAAATTTACCAAGTACAGTTGTAAGACAAGAAAAACCAAGTGTTATTAATTCAACTATAGTAATTATTCTAGCTATAGTTGTAATTTTAGCAATATGGATTTATCGATCCTACGGTGTAAATACTTTTATTATTATTGATTTCTATATTAGGGAATTCTTCTTTAATTTAAATTTGATAATTTCAGACTTAGCGAAAATTATACACAATACTTTAAATTAGTTACAACCAGCTAGGAATAATATCAGCTTCAATTGTTTTCTCAATTTTCTCTGGAGAATAAATAACTGCATAATTATCATTGTGTACTAAAATTTCAGAGGGCAGTGGTCTAGAGTTATAGTTTGAAGACATTACTTTTCCATAGGCTCCAGTATTTTTTATAACTAGTAGATTACCAATTTTTTGTTTAGCCATTTTAATATTTTTTAAAAAAACATCTGAACTTTCACAAATAGGACCAGCAATAGCATAATCCATAAATTCCTCTGAGTTTACATTTATCGCTGATATTTCATGATGTGCACCGTACATTGCTGGACGTATCAATGTATTCATACCAGCATCAACAATTAAATAATTTATACCTCCATTATTCTTAATTGTAAGAATAGAGGTAACTGTAACTCCAGCCTCAGCAATTAAATACCGACCAGGCTCAAACGATAATTCGTAGTTTGTTTGCGTAAAACAATTATCAAGCTCTTCTTTTACCTTCTTGATATTAAAGTCAGGATCAGAATCTTCATATTTAACATGAAAACCCCCTCCCAAATCTACATGTTTAATATTAATGCTTGATTCAATAAATTTATCTGCAGCCATTTTCATTTGAGAAAATGTATTTTTATAAGCCTCATTTTTACTAATTTGACTTCCAATATGACAGCTAATACCAATTAAATTTAAACTTTTGCAACTTTTAACTAATTTGATAATTTTATCTATGTTATCGAATTCTATACCAAACTTATCAGTTTTTTTTCCTGTTGAAATTTTACTTAAAGTTTCACCATCAACATCTGGATTAAGTCTAACACCAATATCAACGATTTTATTTTTTTCATTTGCTAAATTATCGAGAAGTTTTATTTCTTCTAAAGATTCAGTATTAATTAAACGTATATTTTTATGTATAGCATAGAGTAAGTCTTGATCAGATTTTCCAACACCTTCAAAAATTATTTTATTTGGATTGAAACCAGCTTCCAAAGCTCTTTTTAATTCACCAACTGACACTACATCTGCTCCAATATCTAACGAGTTCATTAATTTCAAAATAGCTTGATTTGAATTAGACTTAATTGAATAAAAAATATTGTTACCTAAAATTTCTTTAGTTTTATTAACTTGATTAATAATTTTTTCTTGTGAATACACATAAAAAGGTGTCTGACATACTTTAACTAAGTCATATAAAGAAGTACCCTCAATATACGGTTCATTATTTTTATAAGTGAGCATTTATTCAGTGTTTATAATAACGGATTGTTGACGTTTTTTCTCTTCTTCTAATTTCTCTAAACAGGCTTCATCACATGGATATGTAATTACCGATTTGTCTACTTGATCTTCTGGTAAACTTAAAGGACCAACTTTACCACAGCTAAAAGTAAACAACAAAAATGATAATAATATTAATCTGATCATTATAAGTATTTTTTTATAACAAGTTTTATCATTTTTTTAGTAATTTCAGGAGCCGTACCCCCAAAACTTGATTTTGATTTAACACTGTTAGTAGTTGATAGCACTTTTTTTGCGTCAGCTGTTATATTTTTGTCAAATTTTTTTAATTCTCCAAGAGATAATGAATCTATGTTTCTATCTTGTTTTGAACAATAAGAAACAATCTTTCCTGTAACAACATAAGCATCTCTAAATGAATATCTAAGATTTTGAACCAACCAATTAGCCAAATCGGTAGCGGTTGCATTTGAATTATCAATCAACTCTTTCATTCTAGTTTTGTTGAATGTAGATTTTGATAAAATTTCATTCATAACTTTTATACACAAAGAAACATTGTCGTATGAATTAAATGTTATTTGTTTATCGTCTTGTAAGTCTTTACTATAAGAAAGTGGTAACCCTTTAATAATATTAAGCATTGAACTTAAATTACTAATGATAATACTTGTTTTTCCTCTAACAAGCTCTGCACCATCTGGGTTTTTTTTCTGAGGCATAATTGAACTACCAGTTGAAAGATCATCTGGTAAATTGATAAAATTAAATTGTTGATTTGACCACAGTACTATTTCCTCTGCTATTTTTGATAAATGAACAGCAATTAGTGATAGAACAAATAAAAATTCTATTACAAAGTCTCTATCTGAGACAGTGTCCATAGCATTTTTTGTTGGCTCTCTAAATCCCAACTCTTTAGTTGTATATTTTCTATCAATAGGAAAAGAAGTCCCTGCAAGTGCAGCTGCACCTAATGGATTTTCATTAAGACGATATAAACAATCTTCAAGTCTTGTTCTGTCTCTACCAATCATTTCAACGTAAGCTAAAACATGATGAGCCAATGTTATTGGTTGAGCAATCTGTAAATGAGTGTAACCTGGCATGATTGTTTCAGTATTTTTTGTTGCAATATTAATTAAAGTTCTCTGAAATTTTTTTAGTTCACTATCTAAAATTTTAGATTCTTTTTTAACCCATAATTTTAAATCAGTTACTACCTGATCATTTCTAGATCTTGCAGTATGTAGCTTTCCTGCAATTTTTCCAATTTTCTTAAATAATAAACTTTCAATGTTCATATGAATATCTTCAAGTTTTTTTGAAAATACGACCTTGTTTTTTTCAATATCTCTTTCAATTGCTTTAAGTCCAGAGACTATTGCACTTTGTTCTTTTTTATTTATTATTTTTTGTTTACCGAGCATTCTAGCATGCGCTATTGACCCAATTATATCTTCTTTATAAAGACGTTGATCGATATCTATAGACGTATTAATTGCATCTAAAATCTCACTAGGTCCTTTTGAAAAATGGACATTTCTTGAAGGATTTTTTTTCATTTTGCGCGCCTATAAGAGATATTTATATTAATTTCCACCCTTATGCTTAAATTATTTTCATACGGCAAATTTTTCTTATATAAGCTCACCTTTATAGAACTCACATGAATATTAAAAAAGTAGTAGTAATAGGATCTGGCACTATGGGCAGTGGAATCGCAGCCCAAATAGCAAATGCTAATATTGATGTTACACTTCTAGACTTACCTTCAAAAGAAGGATCTAGAAACCAAATTACAGAAAACGCTAAAGAAAGAATTAAAAAATCACGACCCCCACTTTTAGTAGAAAAAAACAAAGCAGAATTAATTAAGGTTGGAAATATTGAGGATGACTTTAATGAAGTTGCAGAAGCTGATTGGGTTGTGGAGGCTGTTGTTGAGAGAATAGATATTAAACATAACATTTATGATAAAATTCAGACTACAAGAAAGAACAATTCTATAATTTCATCTAATACATCTACAATTCCATTGAAAATCTTATCTGCAAATATGTCAGATGAAATGAAAAAAAATTTTTGCATTACTCATTTTTTTAACCCAGTTCGTTATATGGCATTGCTTGAGATAGTAACTGAAGAAGTTAATGACATTGAAAAAATAAATTTATTAAAACAATTTTGTGATGAAAAGCTTGGTAAAGGTGTAATTATTTGTAACGACACTCCAGGATTTATCGGAAACAGAATTGGAGTTTATGCAATGCAAGTTGCTATGACTGAAGCTTTTAAAATGAAGATATCAATTGAAGAGGCCGATGCTGTATTTGGAAGACCTATGGGTATCCCAAAGACTGGAATTTTTGGACTATACGATTTAATCGGTATTGATTTGATGGCTGATGTTCTAAAAAGTTTTATCAAAGAACTCCCAAAAGAAGATCCTTTCCACGAGGTTGCACAAGAAATTCCATTGGTCACAAAACTTATTGAAACTGGGTATACAGGAAGAAAAGGTAAGGGTGGTTTTTATAGAATGAATAAATCTGATGGTAAAAAAATTCTTGAAGCAATTAATTTAGAAACTGGCGAGTATCACCCAAGTCAGAAAATTAATTTAGGTATGGGAGATAAAATTGACATAAATAAACTCATTCAAAGAAAAGACAAATACGGTGAATATGCAAAATCAATTCTGACAAAAGTAATTAGGTATGCTGCATATTTAATCCCTGATGTATCATCAAAATATATAGACATAGATGATGCACTAAGATTAGGTTTTAATTGGACTGTTGGCCCTTTTGAAATGCTTTCAAATATTGATACAAAAAATTTTATTGATCAAAATACTGATATTAACTTCTTTAAAGATCTAAAGGGAGTTTTTGAATTTAATAAAAGACCTGGATATTTAGATTCAAGTATTGATAATTTAAGATCGTTAAATTTACAAAAAACTTTTGAGAACCCTTCTGCTAATATTAAAAATGCTTCATCATATCAGGTTGTTGAATTTACTACTAAGGCAAACGCTTTAGATACTGACTCTATGTTAGCTTTAAAAGAAGCTGCTCAAAATAATAAAAGCACAATTGTGATTAATGATGCAATGCAATTTTCTGCTGGTGTAAATTTAAATTATGTCATGGAATTTGCTAAAAATAATGAATGGTCTAACATTGAAAAATTTATAATTGATTTCCAACAAACGTGTAAAACAATAAAATATGCAGAAAAGCCTTTTATTGCTGCGCCATCAGGGCTTGCTATTGGCGGGGGTTTTGAAGTGGTATTGCATTGTGATTATAACGTTGCTCATACAAATGTTGTTCTTGGACTAGTTGAATCTTTAGTTGGACTCATTCCTGCTGGTGGGGGTTGTAAAGAAATGCTGTGGCGCTGGTTACAAACTCCAGAAGGTAAAGAAAATTCTGAACATGCGTCTATGAAAGTTTTTGATCTTATTGGTTATGCTATTACAGCTACCTCACCAAATGAAGCGCTGCCAAATCAATTCTTTTTAGAAAAGGATAAGGTGGTAATAAATAGAGATAGACAATTATCAACGGCTATCGATTTATTAAATAATATTGAGGGAGGGTATGAAAAACCATCTCAACCTAAATTTAATTTAGGCGGTAGTGCTGTCAGAGATAAAATGTTTGAAAAACTTGAAGCACTATTTAATGAAAATAAAATTTTAGACCACGGATTAGAAGTAGGTAAGCAAATTGCTTTTGTACTTAGTGGTGGAAATACAAATATTGATAATGAATTAAGCGAAGATGATCTTTATAATCTTGAGTTAGAAGCTTTCATGAGACTTATCCAGATGCCTAAAACTCAAGAGCGAATAAAACATACACTTGAAACTGGAAAACCATTAGTAAATTAAATTAATTTCTTGTAGTATTTGATCCTTTTAGAAAACAGATGAGTAATTTTGATACAAACCTAGATAAAAATTCAGCCAATTTTGTTCCACTATCACCATTAAGTTTTATAACTCGCGTGAAAGATATTTATCCAAACTATGACTCTTTAGTTTATGGAAAAAGAAGTTACACTTGGCTTGAAACCTATAATCGATGTACCAAGTTTGCTAGTGCATTAGCAAAAAAAGGAATTACAAAAGGAAGTACCGTTTCAATCATAGCGGCAAATACCCCAGAATTATTCGAAGCACATTATTCTATCCCAATGACTGGTGGCGTTATTAATACGATCAATACCAGACTTGATGCAGAAACAATTGCGTATATTCTAGATCATAGTGATGCAAAACTTCTTATAACTGATACTCAATTTTCACCTACAATGAAAAAAGCTTTGCAAATATATGGAAAGAATATTCCTATTATTGATATTCATGATGATCAGGCAGTTTTTAAAGATGGTGAGGGTGAAAAAATTGGAGAAATGACATATGAAGAATTTTTACAAACCGGTGATGATAATTTTAATTGGTCTTTACCTGAAGATGAATGGCAAGCAATCTCACTAAGCTATACATCAGGCACAACTGGTAAACCAAAAGGTGTTGTATATCACCACCGTGGATCATATTTAATGTCAACAGGAAGTGTTACGGCATGGAACATGCCCAATAAATTAACATTTCTATATACCGTTCCAATGTTCCACTGTAACGGATGGGGCTATCCTTGGACAGCTGCTTTAATACATGCAAAGATTATTTGCTGCAGATATATTGTTGCAAAAGATATCTATAACTTAATAGATAAATATAAGGTAACTCATTTCGGAGGCGCTCCTATAGTTTTAAGTTTAATTGCTAATGCAGATGAGAAAGATAAAAAAGAAATAAATCATAAAGTATATGTATTAACTGCTGGAGCTCCACCAACGAGTGCAATTCTTGAAAAGATGGATAACTTAGGTTTTGAAGTTATGCATGTATATGGATTAACTGAAACATACGGCCATATTCTTCAATGCGCTTGGAATGAAGAATGGGAGTCACAATCAAAATCTAAAAAAGCTGATATTAAAGCAAGACAAGGTGTTCGTTATCCAAACACTGAAGAAGTTTGTGTCGCAGATCCAGAGACCTATGAAAAAGTTCCAATGGATGGAGAAACCATGGGAGAGATTTTAATTCGAGGAAATGTTGTGATGAAAGGATATTACAAAAATAAAGAGGCGACTGAAACATCCATGAAAAAAGGATGGTTTCACTCTGGTGATTTAGCTGTTGTTTATCCTGACGGATATATTCAAATAAAAGATAGATCGAAAGATATTATAATTTCTGGCGGAGAAAATATTTCATCTGTGGAAGTGGAGAATGTTGTTGCAAAACATCCAGCTGTTTCCCTGGTTG